>JANOSY010000001.1:0-16594 GCA_031416075.1 Tenderia sp. (SeqCode)
GTTGAAGAGTTCATCGGCCGACCAGTCATCACCGGAATCGGCAGTGATAATCTTTGCAAAACCGACAGAGTTGTAGCGCTTTACTGTTTTGCTCATCATTTTAAAACGGATTTCGAGTCGTCTCTCGATCTTCTCCATCTGACTTTTATGTTTTGAGTATTCTGAGGTATTGATGAGTGCCGCCATTTTTGTATTGCAGTTCAGGGCGATAGTGCTGAGTTTTTTAATCCATATTAAGTCATTGATGGCCTTGTCGAGTAACTCGATCATAGTGTTGTAATAGTTGCATCTATCTTCACGGCTATCTTTGTCGAGAAGTGATGAGAGGGTCTGCCAGGCGGATTGGATAAGTGGCTCATCGATGATAAGCGCATCGGGATGGATGTATTCCACACCTTCAATTTTTGCGGCAGTAATAGCCAGATTGATTATCTTGCAATTATGCTTACTGGCCGCCACGGCCTGCCTTGATATAACCTTGATTGCCTCGTAATAGCCCTTGTTGGTCTCCGCCTCGATGCCCGCGTTTGTGGTCACTGTGTAGTCGATTCGGCCTAACATCGGTCCGGCGGCGTATTCAACAGTGCCCTGGGCGTGGGTATGGCCAGCGGCGCTGTAGCATAGATCCACGCCGGTGAGGACTATTTGCGAGCAGCCAAACTCCTGAGCGAGCAGAATGGCATTATTAGTGACGGTGGGCGGTATGGTTTCGATGTTATCAAAATCATCATCGTCCCACGGCAGACGCGGACCGAGGAACAGATTCTGATGTGGCCATTGGCCGAGTAACAGCGGTGTGGTGTGGCAGCCATTGATGAAGATGGTTCTGTTGCCGAGGTTGAGCATCTCCTTGCTGACCGAGAAACTGACAAATTGTGGATCAATGGAAACGATGATATCGGGTTCGATCCCGGCCTGTAGCAGTCGTGCAGAGATTCTGGATACCGCAATCAAGACTGCGTCGTTGCGGTGTTGCTTGATCCAGGGGATCAGTTCATCAAGCGATGGTCCGGCGCCCAGAATAATCGCGCATTTTCCTTTGAAGCTACCGCGCAGATGGGCTGAGGGGACGCGATTTTCTGCCAAATTGGCCAGTTGACTGTTAAAAAATATGTGACTGTCAAACTGGGCGGTGAAGAGCCAGAAGAGATGGCGTAGCTCTCGGTTAACCGCTTGGGTCAGCGCCGGGTAGGCTCGATGAGCGGCCTGTTGTGCTGCACACGACCTGACGTAACTGATCTTGCCGGAGTAGGTGTAGTTGAGCAGGGCCAGTTCATGGGCGCATTCGACCCAATGGGTTGCACTGCTGATGGCAATCCTGGTGGCCAGTTCGGTAGAAATAAATTTACTGTCGATGTGGGGGGCAATCTCACCCGGCTCTATAAATAGATAGCGACTACCACGTGGCAGACCACGGTCAATAATAAACTGGGGTAACAGACCGGAATCGCTGCCTACCACAACGTAGAGGGTGTTCTCCTGAAACAGGGCGTCGCCAAAACGTCTTTGGAATTCAATGGTAGCATTGGTGGATTCAAAAGTTGTGCCTACAAAATCCTCGATGTAACAATCACCAAAACGGTTTTCTGTGGTCAGCAAGGGGCTTATGCGTGCTGTATTGGTGTTTGATCCTGGAGACTGTGTGGTCATTGACTGGCGGTCCTTTCGCAATTTGCTTCGATGATGCAGGTTTGGTGCCATCGAGTTATGGCTGAGTACCTCTGAAAAGCTGCATTTGACTAAAGTTAGCTGTTCAAGGGGCCGATAGATTCTACGGGAGCGGTAAATATTTCTACTTAAGAAGTATATCCGCTGAAAGTGAGTGGGCTGATGTGACACAACTTTGACACATCGCCCTGAAGTATCGTAGGAGTAGTCATCATGGCACAAGTTGTAAACACCAATATCATGTCTCTTAATGCGCAGCGTAACCTGAATAGTACCAATTCAGCGATGCAAACTGCGTTACAGCGTCTCTCTTCTGGTATGCGAATCAACAGCGCCAAGGATGATGCTGCAGGTTTGGCAATTTCGGAACGTTTTACCTCGCAGATCCGTGGTTTGAACCAAGCCTCTCGTAACGCGGCTGACGGCATTTCTCTGGCACAGACTGCTGAAGGCGCCATGCAGGAGATGTCCACTAACGTACAGCGTATCCGCGAGCTGGCGGTTCAGTCTGCCAATGCCTCAAACAGTACTTCTGACCGCACAGCGTTGAACATCGAAGTCACGCAGTTAAAAGCGGAAATTGCGCGTGTCGCCGGCACCAAGTTCAATGGCAAGGCTATCATCGGCGCTAGCGCCACCACCTTTAACTTCCAGATTGGTGCTAACACGGGCGATACCATCGGTATTACCACTACCAACCTTTCAACCGTTTCCACCAGAGTTGCAATGTCAAATCTAGGCATTAGCTCGGCGGCATCGGCTGCCTCTATGATTACAAAGGCAGATGCTTTTCTGAACACCTTGAACTTAGAGCGTGCTAAATTGGGTGCGGTACAGAATCGTTTTGACTCTGTAATCCGTAATGTGGAAAACTCGTCAGAGAATACTTCAGCTGCGCGTAGTCGTATTATGGATGCTGACTTTGCAACTGAAACTGCTGCACTAACCCGTTCACAGATCCTGCAACAAGCCGGTGTGGCGATGTTGAGCCAGGCAAACTCGGTTCCACAGAACGTATTGAGTCTTCTGAGATAAGGTATCACTAAGGGCTAACGATCAACCTAGCCTCTGGTTCATGGAGGTTAGGTTGACTCCATCGATCGGAGGCGATTGATCATGGTAAGCGAATTAACAGGGGCCTCAATTTCCAGACAATTGGTTGCTACTACGGCCTTGAATCCAGGCATTAGTGAAGTTATATCGTTACCGCAGGGAAGTTCTAAAAGCACAGCGGTTGCCGTAGATGGCAAGGGTGTGCCGGTGTCCCAGCAATCTGGTTCGAATGTCTCTTCAGATGATGTTATGGAAGCGGTGCATAAAATGCGGGATCACATGCAGGTGATTGATCGTGATCTCCATTTCAGTATTGATGAAGATAGTGGTGTTACCGTTGTGAAGGTGATTGATCCTGAGACAAAAGAGGTTGTGCGTCAGATCCCAACTGAGGATGTGATGAGAGTCGTGCGTTCGCTTGAAAAGGGAGGCGGTTTGCTCTCCGATGTTACTGCCTGAGCTGATGGCATGAAAACTGCTGTTTGTTCTGCATGGTTTTTGAATGAGGTGAGTTATGGCGTCACTAACAGCAAGTGGTATTGGTTCTGGCCTGGATGTGAACGGTATTGTCTCTCAGCTCATGAGTTTGGAGCGACGTCCTCTTGATAATCTTAATGCGCTTGGTACCAAACTTACCTCCCAGTTAAGTGCCTACGGTCAGCTTAAAAGCGGCCTTGCCACTTTTCAGTCCGCCATGAAGGGGCTGAGCAGCGCTGATAAATTTCAAGTATTTTCTGCTGCCACCACCAATGCAGATGTATTCACGGCAACCGCCGATAAAACAGCTGCCGTTGCCAAGCATTCGATAGAAGTAATCTCTCTTGCGCAGGCCCATAAACTGACATCGGGCAAGTCAGGATCACCCAGTTATGCCAATGCATCTACCTCTATTGGCACGGCCGGTGTTCTGGAGATTACTCAGGATGCGGGCGGTACGCCTAGAACCTTCCAAATCTCCATTGATGGTAGTAATGGTACGCTGGGCGGAATCAGAGATGCTATTAATAGTGCCACTACCAACACTGGTGTGCGTGCCTCAGTAGTCAACACCGGAACGGAGAGTAAGCTGGTTCTTAGCTCTAATGATACTGGCCTATCTAATGCAATTACTATTGGTGAAAATACAGCCGCAAGTGTCTCGACAGCCCTTGGCTTTGAAACGTTAGCAGGTAACTCTGCGGCCAATGCAAGTGTGAAAATAGATGGTGTCACCATTGCCAGTTCAAGCAATGTGATTAGCACGGCCTTACAAGGCGTGGCCCTGACGTTGAAAAAAACCGGAGCTGTGGGGACGCTGGATGTGGCTCGCGATACTACGGCTGTTAAGGGTTCTGTGCAGAAATTTGTTGATGCCTATAACGACATGCGTAAGGTGATAAAAACACTGGGCGGCAATGACTCTACCCTTGAGGGTGAGTCTGTTCTTAAAGGCATAGACCGAAAAATACAGAGTATATTTAATACCAGTGCTGTTGGTTTGACTAACAGCCATGTCTCCGAGATTGGCGTAAAAACAGATCCAAAGACGGGCGATATATCCCTGGACAGTGCTAAACTTGATACTGCCTTGGCCGCTAACTATTCTGCAGTGGCAGAGCTTTTTTCCCACAGTACGCAGGGATTTGCAGTACGTTTTGAGACGACCGCCAGAGATATGGTCTCCACGACAGGGTTGATTGAGTCGCGTAAAGAGGGCCTTAATTCGCGCATTACAGATATAGGTAAACGCCGGTCAAGTTTTGAGTATCGGCTTACACAAAAAGAAAGCATGTTCAGAGCGCAGTTCACTTTATTGGATGGCCTTATTTCAAAACTTCAGGCGACTGGAAGTTCATTGACGCAGCAGTTGGCCAGTTTGCCTCGTTAGAAGTTTGTGGATTTTTGCTTTTATTAGGTTCTCACTTGCCCGCTGCACGGATTTTGGAGAGATGTATGAGTTATTCACAGAGTATGAAGGGTGCATCACAATACAAGCAGGTTGGCGCTCAGACGGGTGTTGAATCAGCGAGCCCACATCGTCTTATTCAGATGCTGCTTGAAGGTGCACTTGAGAAGATAAATTTGGCAAATGGTTATATGCAGAGAGGCGAGATTGCTCTAAAGGGAACCCACATTTCCTGGGCTATTTCAATTATTGACGGTTTGAGAATGAGTCTGGATAAGGAGTCCGGTGGTGAAATAGCTGATAATCTTGATGCCTTATATGATTATATGGGAAGACGTTTGGTCGAGGCTAATTTAAAGAGTGATCCGGTTATTTTAAAAGAGGTAACAGGATTGCTGTTGGAAATTAAATATGCATGGGATGCAATACCAGGAATCATCAATCAACAAAACTCTTTGGCACTTCCAATTTCTTGATGTTTAATGTTTTTTTTAATATAAAATAAAAAATGGATCCTTATCTTAAATTAAGATGTTTATTGAAAGAGATAGTAGAATTGAGTTGCCATATGGTTTCTGCGGCAAAAAATGGACAATGGAATGTGGTTGTGGAGCTTGAATATCAGAGGAGTCCACATCTTTTGTTATTGGAAAACTACTTTAATTCAATAGATGAATACGTAGAAATAAGCAATTTTTTTCGTGAAACAGCAACTTTTATTATTAATTCTGATCAGGAGATAGAGCGATTGGCAGAGTTGCATAAGATGAATATTATTCAAGAGTATAATGATCTGGATACTTCGCGCAAGGCTGTTAACGCCTACCTTGATAACGTCTCTCTATAGTACTGTTTTGGCGAGTAATCACTGTTATTGTGTTGTCTATTATTGATTAGGGAGAATCGGGTGGAAAATACAACAGTGGGTGGTCTGTTTTGCGATCTGATTGTTCCTCTTGGTTGGTTTCAGCGGAGTGCTTTAAGTGAAGATGGTTGCTCATCCAGACATAAGGAGAACTTTAATCGTCTTCAAATTGTTCTTGGGATGGATGATCACTATTCCCGTGATATTCATGAGGAGGAGTCTGGGCTGACTGCTGAAATTCAGCGGCTTGATTTTAAAATTAACATTGTATTAGGTTTAGTCGCACAGCTTGTTACAGCCAGATCAGAGTTTCCCACGTCGGTGTCACTCTCTTTGGGGGTAGGGACGTTGAATTTTGAGATGGAAAGGAATGTGTTGTCATCCGGGATGGCGCTGACATTTGAGCTATTCCTTGATGTCCGTTATCCAATGCCACTGATTTTTAATGGTCGGATTGAATCGATTGAGAGTAAAACTGATAAAATCTCTATAATTAAGGTGGTCCTGGAGGTTTTTCCTGATGAATTTAAGGAATTACTGGAAAAATATATTTTTCGTTGCCATCGTCGTCATGTTGCTAGGCTTAAAAAAAGTAATATTTGAGCTGCACTTTTTATAAAACTTTGTATATATAGTTAAATCCCCTTGCTCTAATGACATTTTTTTGACATTATTGATGGGGTATCTATGTTATTAAAATACCAGCGTTTTTTAATGTATCCAGTCTGTGTTTTTGAGGAGGATATTCAAAGTGCCTACGCGTGATTCGGCAGTTTTGCTGATAGATGATAATGACTCCCGGCGTCATGAGCTTCAGTCCATTCTTGAGTTTATCGATGTGCCAAAAGTATGGGCCTCAAATTGCAGTGCATGGGAGCAGGTTATCACCAGCATTGACCAGCCGCTTCAGGCCGTTATGTTGGGTGAGTGTTCTTCCCCCGAACTGTTAGATGGGTTATTACGAGCGCTCAAAAAAAAGGATCCCATTGTTCCTATCCTGCTGTTTCGTGAGTGTTCGGATCAGGGGGGTTATTCTGACCAAGTTGCCAGAGAAGCGATTGGCTACCTTGAGCATCCTATAAAATATAAACAGATGATTAACGGTATGCAGCAGGCGCAAATTTACCGCGAAAATCGTGAAATTACTCAGTCGGGAACAGGGCGTGGCTCTTCACCTGAACTATTTCGCAGTTTAGTGGGTAATAGCCGCAGTATTCGTCAGGTACGGAAATTAATTGAGCAGGTTGCCATCTCGGATGCCAATGTACTGATATTGGGTGAGTCAGGAACAGGTAAGGAGGTTGTTGCGCGCAACCTGCATTACTACTCAACTCGCCGTGCAAAACCTTTTGTACCAATTAACTGTGGCGCCATACCAGCAGATTTACTGGAAAGTGAGCTGTTTGGTCATGAAAAGGGAGCCTTTACGGGGGCGATCAGCACGCGACAAGGGCGTTTTGAACTGGCTGAAGGTGGCACGTTATTCCTGGATGAGATTGGTGATATGAGTCTGCATATGCAAGTAAAACTCTTGCGTGTATTGCAGGAGAGAACTTTTGAGCGTGTAGGTAGTAATAAAAGTATCACCAGTAATGTTCGTATAGTGGCGGCGACACATCGTGATTTGGAGCAAGCTATTGCTGATGGTCGGTTCCGCGAGGATTTGTACTATCGACTCAATGTTTTTCCGATAGAAATGCCCCCTCTGCGTGAGCGTATTGAGGATATCCCATTACTTGTCAGTGAATTGATTACTCGCCTCGAGCATGATGCACGTGGTTCTGTGCGGTTAACGCAGGGCACGATGATGGGTTTATGCCGTTACAGTTGGCCTGGTAATGTTCGTGAATTGGCAAATCTGGTTGAGCGTTTAGTGATTATGTTCCCTCAGGGTGTGGTGGATTTCCAAGATTTGCCAGCCAAGTTTCGGGAGCTTACTGATGAGCTGTCAATTGATTCTGGTGCAATTGAGCTTCCTATGATGTCATCTATTGTGACAAGAGAAATGCCATCGCTGGATCCACTGGCTGACAGCATGCCACGGTTGCCCTCTGATGGTTTGGATTTGAAAGAGTATCTTGCCAACCTGGAGCGTCATTTTATTCAGCAGGCGCTGGATGATGCTGATGGCATAGTAGCCCATGCGGCTAACCGATTGAGATTACGACGTACAACTCTGGTTGAAAAGATGCGTAAATATGGCATGCAAAGGATTGAGGAGATGATGTGATTTTGACGTTTGTTTTAACGCTCAGTTTCAACCTATTGAAAAGCATGAAATATAAATGATTGGCCCGTAATTTGCTGTCTAAATATAACAGTTCACCACCATGGTGTGACTGTTATAAGAGGGATAGTAAGTTAATGAGCGGCCAGAATGCACGCAATATAGAGCATCTCGAAAACGCTTTTCAGACATTTAACCAAGTGTCTGAAGAGTTGATCTCCTCATATCATCTCCTTGAGTGCCAAGTCGAACAGCTTAACAGGGAACTTTCTATTGCCCGTGATGAGCGCCTCCAGCAGCTTGATGAGACAAAAAAGCTGGCTAATCGTTTAGAGCATTTTATTAATGCCCTTCCTGGTGGAGTAGTCGTAATCGATGGTCGGGGTATTGTCTGTGAAGTGAATCCAGTCGCTGTAGAGTTGCTGGGTCAACCCTTAAAAGGAATTTTATGGCGCAATGTTATTCAGCGTGCCTTTGCCCCCCAATTTGATGATGGCCATGAAGTTTCTTTGCGTGATGGCCGGCGTGTCAGCATTGCTACCAGTTCCTTAGGAGATGAGCCGGGACAGATCTTATTAATTAAAAATGTTACTGAGACTCGCCAGCTGCAGGAGAAATTGAGTCGTTATCAACGGCTTTCATCCATGGGGCAGATGGCGGCTTCATTAGCACACCAAATTCGTACACCAACATCAGCAGCACTGCTCTATCTTTCTGCTTTACGTCGACATAAAAAAAATCCGGAGGACATTGAAAAATACAGCGATAAAATTCGCGATCAATTACGCCATATAGAAAGTATGGTAGGCGACATGCTTGTCTATGTAAAAGGTGTTGAAAATACACAAAAAAATGTATTTGAGATTGACTCGTTAATTAGAAAATTATCAGAAGTAGCACAGATACAGGCGCAGTCCAGAAGGTGTCAATTAATTGTTTTGAATAAAGTGTCAAGGCGGAAGATAAAAGGAAATGAGGATGCTCTGTTGGGAGCACTTATTAACCTGATAATGAATGCAATAAATGCAAACAACGGTGTAGAGAATCCATTTGTAGAGGTGATTTTTAGTCAACATGACGCCAATACCCTGCAGATTACGGTGCGTGATAATGGTTGTGGTATTCCGGAAACGATTAAAAACAACATATTTGAACCATTTATAACCAGCAGCCCTCAAGGGACTGGGCTTGGATTAGCGGTTGTAAAATCAGTGATCGATAAATTTGGTGGTGAAATAACATTTAATACGCAACCAGGGAGTGGTACTGAGTTCAGGGTAATATTGCCTCATTTATTGAGTGCAGACGATCTTTCTGAACAGAACTTACAAAAAGAGGTGTGTAAATGAGTTCAGCAGCCGTTCTGGTGGTTGAGGATGACAGTTCGTTGCGTGATGCATTATGTGACACATTGGTATCAGCAGGATTCAAAGTAAAAGCAGTTGCCAATGCCCAAGCTGCACTTAAAGTGATTGAGAGTGAGAAGTTTTCAATGGTGGTCAGCGATGTGCATATGCAACCAATGGGAGGAAATGAACTGTTACATCAATTAAAGATTAAGTTTCCGAATCTCCCTGTAGTATTAATGACTGCTTATGGCAGCATAGAGAAAGCAGTGGCGGCGATGCGTGATGGTGCCAGTGACTATTTGGTTAAACCTTTCGAAGCAGAAGTCTTGATCAACATGGTGAGTCGTTATCTTGATCAGGATCATCCGAGTAGTGATTTGATTGTGCTGGATAAACGCATGATGGAGACCGTGGCTCTGTCTGAAAGAGTTGCAGTCACGGATGTTACTGTCATGATAAATGGTGAGAGCGGCACGGGGAAAGAGGTGATTGCACGGCATATTCACAATAGTTCGAATCGTAGAACAGGGCCATTTATTGCGATTAATTGCGCTGCAATACCCGAAAACATGTTGGAGGCTATGCTGTTTGGTTATGAAAAGGGAGCTTTTACAGGTGCCTATCAGGCATGTGCCGGAAAATTCGAGCAGGCTCAGGACGGCACTATCTTGCTGGATGAGATATCCGAGATGGAACTTGGCCTTCAGGCGAAATTGTTGCGTGTCTTGCAGGAGCGTGAGGTAGAGAGATTGGGTGGTAAAAAGCCCATTACATTGAATGTTAGGGTGCTGGCAACAAGCAACCGAAATATGAAAAATGAGGTGTCCGCTGGACGTTTTCGTGAGGATCTCTATTATCGTCTTAATGTTTTTCCCTTGACTCTTCCACCGCTACGTTTACGTATAAAGGATATAGTCCCTATCGCTGAAATGTTCATTCATAAATACTCTGATGGAAGAGTTCCATTAGCACTCAGTAATGATGCAAAAATGGCACTCGAACAGCATAATTGGCCAGGAAACGTGCGTGAATTAGAAAATGTTATTCAGCGTGCGTTGATTTTATGTTCAGGAGAATCTATATCCCGGTACGATCTTTGCTTTGAGAGTGAAAAGGATGACGAAATAATGGCGCAGGAGGCGACTGATATTACCGATACAGGGCTAAATGGAGGTCTTAGAGCTAAGGAAAGCGACTTGATATTGAATGCTTTGCATGAGTGTGGCGGTAGTAAAAAAAGTGCAGCAGAGAATCTTGCTATCAGCCCCCGGACGCTGCGTTATAAATTGGCGCGGATGCGAGAGCAGGGAATCTTTATCCCGGGTGACCATTAGACACTACGAATGTTTATGGAGAATGCAGTAATGAGTGATATGAGCATAGATAAAGTATTAATGCAGATGCGTGTATTGGCCGCGCAAGCAGGCGGTGTACCTTCTGCCCAAGAAGCGGCTGCATCAAGTGGTGTTAATTTTTCCGAACTACTGGGTAAATCTGTAAATGCTGTCAATGAGGCCCAAAAAATTTCAGGCGATCTAAAAAGTCGTTTTGAGATGGGTGATCAAGGCGTCAGCATGGTTGATATTGCAGTGGCTTCAGAAAAGGCCAGAATATCGTTTACAGCGATGACTGAGGTTCGTAATAAATTGGTTGAAGCGTATAAAGATGTTATGAGCATGCCGGTCTGATGAAACAGGACGGGAATTATCATGGCGCTAGTTAAGGCAGCTGATGTTGGGGCAGGCATAAACAACCTGCCACTTGTTAAGCAATTAGGCCTTATGGTCGGGTTTGCTGCCAGTATCGCCCTGGCAGTGGCGATAGTGATATGGGCGCAAGAGCCTAGTTACCGCATGCTTTACGGAAACCTGTCAGATCAGGAGGTTCTGGAAATTTCCACAGCATTAAATCAAGCGGGTATTAAATTTCAGGTGAATGATACCACCGGGGCTATTATGGTTGATGCGCCTCAGATACATGATGCTCGTATGAAACTCGCCAATGCTGGTTTGCCAAAAGGGAGTGGCACAGGGTATGAGTTATTAGATAAAGAGCAAGGATTTGGCACCAGTCAGTTTGTAGAGACCACTCGCTATCAGCGTGCCGTTGAAGGAGAGTTGGCTAAAACAATTTCATCATTAACCAATGTTCAATCTACCAGGATTCACCTTGCCATACCCAAACAGTCAGCATTTGTGCGCGATCGGAAAAAACCAACGGCTTCAGTAATGTTAAATTTATACCAGGGGCGCGTAATGACACCTGAACAGGCCTCATCTATCGCTCACCTAGTAGCTTCCAGCATTCCTAATTTAGAGGTTGAGGATGTCACCGTCGTTGACCAGAATGGGCGCTTGCTTACTAAAGCAGAAGAGGCCGATGAGATGGGGCGCTCTAGTACTCAATTTGAATATCGCAAGAAACTGGAAGAGTATTACATTCGTCGTATTCAAGAAATCATTGAACCCATCACAGGTGTCGGTAAGGTTAAGGCGCAGGTAGCCGTTGATTTGGATTTCACAATAAGTGAGCAGACACAAGAGTCTTTCAATCCTGACTTGCCTTCAATTAGAAGCGAACAAACAATAGAAGAAGAGACCTTGGGTGCAGGTAGTAATGGCGTGCCTGGTGCATTAAGCAATCAGCCAGCCCAGGCGGGGACAACTGTGCCACCATCCGCGGCGGCTGGTTCAGACAACCAAGCAAAGAACAGTGCCCGTCGTAGTGTTATAAATTATGAGCTGGATAAAACAATTAGCCATACTCGCCACCAAATAGGCACATTAAAGCGCCTGTCTGCTGCCATAGTGGTTGATGAAAGGGTGACCAAAAATGAAGCTGGAGAGACAACCTCAAAACCCCTCACAGATGAAGAAATGGGAAAAGTCACGGCATTGGTAAAAGAGGCAATTGGTTTTGATGTGGGTCGTGGCGATAGCGTTAATGTTATTAACGTTCCGTTTCTGCCTGTGCCCGAAATGGAACCGGCAGCCGAGCCATCTATATTAAGCCAGCCATGGGTATGGGGTGCAGGTAAATTATTGCTGGGAATTATCGCGGTGATTTTAATAATATTTGTGGTGCTCAAACCAGTATTAAAAATGTTGGCAGCGCATGGTGGGGGAACAGATTCACCTGCAAGTGAAGGGGACGAAAAATCAGGCTATTCTAAAACAGCTGCCCCCGTCGAAGATACTATGCCTATGTTGTCAGGAGTGACCTATGCACAACAGCTTGAAATGGTTAAAGCGGTTGCTAAACAGGAACCACATCGGGTTGCTAATATTGTAAAAGATTGGGTAGAAAGTGATGGCTGAAGAGGGTGAAAAGAGCAAACCATTGACTGGTGCTGAGCGTGCTGCAATTTTGCTAATGAGCATAGGCGAGGCCGATGCAGCGGAGGTTCTAAAAAAACTTGGACCAAAAGAGGTGCAGCGTGTGGGCAGTGCTATGGCACATCTGGCTAATGTTGGTAAACAGGACGTCGCTGACGTTTTAAACTCATTTGTTGAGATGGTTGACGGTCAGGCATCTTTAGGTGGATCAGAAGATTATATTAAAAAACTACTGATATCAGCATTAGGTGAAGGGAAGGCTGGTCAGGTAATTGATAGAATTCTTTTTGGTCATAACTCAAAGGGATTGGAGTCACTTAAATGGATGGAACCTAAAGCAGTAGCAGAGGTTATCCGGCGTGAACATCCACAAATTATTGCTATTGTTCTTTCATATCTAGACGCCGATCAGTCGGCACAGGTATTAGCACTAATGCCAGAACGTACACGCTCAGATACTATAATGAGGATTGCCTCACTCGATGGTATCCAGCCTGCCGCATTAAATGAGCTAGATATGATCCTGGATAAACAGTTCTCAGGAAATAGCGGCGTTCAATCCTCTAATGTTGGTGGCAAGAAAACTGCAGCTAACATACTTAACTTTATGGACACCACTATCGAAAGTGAAATCATTGAAGAGGTTAAAGAGGCCGATGCTGAGCTGGCACAAGCACTCGAAGATTTAATGTTTGTCTTTGATAACCTGGTTGACATAGACGATCGTGGAATTCAGTCACTGCTCCGTGAAGTGTCTTCTGAAAATCTGGTGATGGCACTTAAAGGTGCGGAAGAGCCTTTACGTGAGAAAATATTTAAAAACATGTCAAAACGTGCCAGTGAGATGTTGCGTGATGACCTGGAATCTCGTGGACCTGTACGTCTAAGTGAAGTGGAGGCAGCACAGAAAGAGATTCTTGCCATTGCTCGTCGCATGATGGATTCAGGAGAGTTGGTCATTGGTGGAAAAGGAGAATCCTTTGTCTAGACTAATATCATCCAGTAATCTATTTACAGCATGGACTAAACCTGATCTTGGTGATGATGTTAAAAAAAAGAAATGGGAAAATATATCGGTTGAATCACCAGTTGACTATCAAATAGAATTGGAGAGACAAGCGGCTGAGATAAAGGATAGCGCTCGTCTTCAAGGATATAAAGAGGGCCATATTGAGGGTCTTGAGCAAGCGCGACAGGAGATAGAAATATGTGTTCAAAAATTGAAAGTGTTAATGGACGCACTAGCTTCGCCACTTGAACAACTTGCTGATGATATCGAAGATGAACTAGTTAAACTTTCCATTGCTATAGCTAAACAGATTGTTCGCCGTGAGCTAAAAACAGAACCAGGCCAAGTGATTGGTGTAGTGAAAGAAGCTCTTAGTGCATTGCCAGCTGCGGGCCAGAATATCAAGCTTCACCTGCATCCAGAAGATGCAAAATTAATTGAAGAGACAATGTTGGTAAATGCCAATGAGGGAAAGTGGGTCGTAATTGATAATCCTGTAATACAACGTGGTGGCTGCCGTATTGAAACAGAATCCTCCAATGTAGATGCCACCATTGAATCACGAGTTGCCGCGATTGCTGCTCGAATTATGGGGGGCGAGCGCACCAATGACAGCTGAAACAGCGCTCTTCAAGGATATGGCGCAACGTCTTATTCAACGTGGAGACTCCATTGCTGAACGTGTGCCGTTACAGGTTACCGGTAAGCTTACCCGTATGGTAGGTTTAACATTGGAGGCGGTAGGTGTACGAGCAGTCATTGGCAGCCGCTGTATCATTGTTAACGAAGGTGGAAAACCGGTTGAAGCAGAAGTAGTCGGATTTGCAGGTGATAAAACGTATCTCATGCCAATTGGTGACATTCGTGGCTTAATGCCAAATGCGGCTGTAATCCCCACCCATGGTGTCTGTTCTGCACCAGTGGGTATGGCGCTGTTAGGACGGGTGCTGGATGGTTCAGGGAAACCGCTGGATAACCAGGGGCCTATCGAAGTAGAGGCCCAGGTCTCTCTGACTGGAAACTTCATCAATCCACTTAATCGTCACCCCATTGAAGAGCCGCTCGATGTGGGTGTGGCAGCTATTAATGCACTGCTAACAGTTGGGCGTGGACAACGTATGGGGTTGTTTGCTGGTAGTGGTGTAGGTAAAAGTGTTCTCTTAGGTATGATGACAAAATATACCACTGCAGATGTGATTGTTGTCGGGTTGATTGGTGAACGTGGTCGTGAAGTGAAAGAGTTTATTGATAAAATTTTAGGGCCAGAGGGGCGTGCTCGTGCCGTCGTAGTTGCCACTCCAGCTGACAACTCGCCATTAATGCGAATGCATGGCGCTATGTTATCCACGAGCATTGCTGAATATTTCCGTGATAAAGGATTACATGTACTGCTGCTGATGGACTCCCTCACCCGATACGCACAGGCGCAACGTGAAATTGCGCTGGCTATTGGTGAACCTCCGGCCACTAAAGGATATCCACCTTCAGTATTTGCCAAATTGCCGCAGCTGGTAGAAAGGGCCGGCAATGGAACAGAGGGTGGTGGATCGATTACAGCATTTTATACAGTATTAACGGAGGGAGATGATCAGCAAGATCCTATTGCTGATTCTGCCCGTGCTATTCTGGATGGGCATATTGTTTTGTCGCGGAATCTTGCAGAGATGGGGCACTACCCAGCCATCGACATAGAAGCGTCCATCAGTCGTGTAATGAATGAAATAGTTACGCCAGAACATTTAGCCCACGCACGCCGCCTCAAGCAACTGTATTCATGTTACCAACAGAATCGTGACTTAATCAGCGTAGGTGCATACAGTAAAGGCAGTAACCCTGCCGTAGATGAAGCAATTGCCTACCATCCAAAAATAATGCAGTTTCTTGCACAAGAATTTAGTGAATCAGTGCAGTTTGATGAAAGCCTTGCTGGATTAGAAGCGTTGATACAGAAAAATCAACCTGATAAAAGAGTGGCAACTACCTGAATAGATGCCAATGGAAAATTCAAAAAGATTTAAACCAATTGTTGATTTAGCTCATGACTCAGAGCGTCAGGCTGCACGTGCACTAGGTGTGGCACTGCAAAAACTGAATGAAAGTAAAGAGCAGCTTGATCAACTTAACAGTTATCGAGAGGAATATACGCAGCGTTTACAGCAGGCAGGTGTCCATGGTATGAGTGGCCAACAACTTAATGAATACCATGGTTTTATGGCAAAAATAGATGCAGCAATCACCAGCCAAAAATCAACAATAGAAAAGATGCAAGTGATATTAGAGGATAAAAAAAAGTTTTGGTCATCAAAACGGGGAAGATCAAAAGCACTGGATAGTGTGTTGGATAGTTATCTAAAAAAAGAGCAGGTTAAAATAGACAAACGTGACCAAAGGGAACAGGATGATCGTGCTGGCCATGGCGAAAACGGTAATGGGCATGAGTAAAACACCACACTTTGTGATCCTCTTCTAATCTCTACTGGCCATACATTGGTTTACTGAGTACTGCATTAAAATGCCGTTTGGGTATGATTTTGGGATAGTTCAGTGTTTAAACGGTAATCACATTACATATTGTGGCAATATCTGGATAGAGAAACCTTTAATATCAGCACGACCCATGCATCAAATAGATGCCCTTTTTCGTTCGTGGTTCGACACGCTTACATGAACAAAGGGGGTTAATACTCCCCCGACTGACATCGTAAGACGTTCACTGTATCTGACAAAAATATTATCAGTAGTGGCACATCCAAGGTTGATGCTCACCATGATGAAGGTGTATTAATGACTAAAAATTTTTTTAGTCATTAATTATCAATAGGTTATGTAATTGTCCATCATAAGGTTTAAACCACCGACTTTAGCCGGTGAGCTTTAGCTGCGAAAATAGGCTGCACGAAAGGAGGTGCGGCATGGATTACAGGTACGGCAGTCATACGGTGTATCAAATTGAGTACCACTTTGTATGGGTGACGAAGTACCGGTACAAAGTATTGAGAGCTGAGGTGGCGGAGCGCGTTCGAGATCTGGTGAGGGAGACGTGCGAAGCCTTTGAGATCCTGATCTCAGTCATCCCCTCATTTTTTAGCTTAAACAAAGCCAAGCATTGCACTCCATGCACGCTGCTCACGCAGCATCTCCGAGAATTTTTGCATGATAGGCGCAAGCCATTTCTCTGGCATGTTCGGGATCAACCCGTAAAT
>JANOSY010000002.1:0-73605 GCA_031416075.1 Tenderia sp. (SeqCode)
AGAGCCTGCGCCATAGCCAGAGCCAGAGCCAGAGCCAGAGCCAGAGCCAGAGCCAGAGCCAGAGCCAGAGCCAGAGCCAGAGCCAGAGCCAGAGCCAGAGCCAGAGCCAGAGCGGCGTATTGTGGCTGCGGCCTCGTCGGCGGTGGTGGTGCCAATTTTGAGTGGCAAGCGTCGTACCTCGACGCAGGGTGTGGTTGATGGCATGGGCGCAGCCCCCTCCGCTCTACCACTCTCCGAGAGTGGCCCGCTGTTGCCAGCGGCGGTTGAGACTGTCCCTGTGGTGCCTCCAGCGCTGCGTGAAACGGTGGCTGCAGAGGCGCCGCAAGCAGATCCGTCTTCGGTACCGTTGGTACGTCCTCGCCCGCAACGTGTTGATGTAGTGCAGACCGTCGGTTACGCCCATGCCCAGTCGTCGCGACGTGGCTGGTTTGGTGCTGCTGCTGTGCTGTTGCTGCTTGGGCTATCGGGCGGCATAGGTTACATAATGTTGACCGGCGATGAGCCGCAGGTGAGTCAGGTTGAGCCACCAGAATCGCTGCTGCAGAGCCAGAATGAGGTGCTGGAGGCAGAGCCTTTGGTAACTGATTCCCCTGAACAGGGCGAAGTGTTCGATATCGCTAGCGATGAGATGGCCACCACGGATGAGGTCTCCGATGGGTCGGCAGGGCTGGTAGCTGAGGCTGGCGGTGTGGTTGCCCCTACTGTTGTCGCCCCTGATGCCACTGGTGCCAGTCAGCCAGCAACCCCTTCAGCAGCTCAGAAACGTGAACCTGTTGTTGTTACCCCGGCGGTTGTGAAGGCACCGGTCAAACCTGCCCCAGAACCGGTGGCCGCCGTTGTCCCGCCTGTGGTGGTGAAACCGACCCCTGTACCACCTAAAACGGTGCAGGTCCCCGAGCTTCAGCCTGTTGTACCACCCGCCGCTGTCCGTGTTGTTGAGCCGCCACCCGCGCCAGTAGCACCGCCCCCCCGTGCGCCGGAGGTTGTTGCGGTGACCCCGAAGAGCCAGCCCGAAGTGGTCACGCCCAAACCCGCCATCCCCGCGTTTTCCGATGTTGAGCTGATGCAGCTGGTATACAAGTTTGTTTTTGCCTATGAGGGTGGGGATATTGACCGGTTAACGGGTCTGTTTACTAATAATGCAACCGCCGATGGCAGCATTGGCCGCAGTAGGATTGCCCGTGATTACAGTGAGCTGTTTCAGGCGACCGATCTGCGGAAGATGACTGTGGGTGCTCTGATTTGGCGACCTGATGGGGATGTTGTACATGGCAGTGGTGATATTGAGGTGGCGGTTTGGCGTCGTGGCAATGACAATCCCACCACGATCAAGGGTAAAATCAATATTGATATCGTTAAAGCGGATAAACAGTTGCTGATCCGCAAATTGACTCATGTGGTCAACCGTTGAGTTATGAAGTTTGCGTTGGCCTGTCTGTTATTTTGGTAGGGGTGTAGACTTGGTTTTGTAGAGTGTTAGGTTGGTTAACCTTAATTTATGTTGCGGTCCTGGATGTGAAAGGGCTGGCGGTTGAAAACGGGAGCTTTCAATCAATGTTGAAAATGGATTTTAGATATCTGCTGTTAAGTGTCTGTCTGGTCAGTGGCAACGCCTTTGCTGCCGCCATCGGTATGCCTGAACAAGCGGGGCGTTGGGGCTATTCACTCGGTGTGGCCTACGCCACGGTTGATGATCCTGATGCCGCGACTCGTCACGACTGGGCGTTACGCCCGCTGAATCTTGTCTATACCGACACCTGGCGTTACGACACCCGTTACTGGAGCGAGCTGTTCTACCAGGAGAGTGCGCTGGATGCGGCACCGGGCAAGATCGGTCAGGAGTCCAGGCAGCTGGGGGCGCGGCTCTCTCTGCAAAAAAGTGTGCTGCTGAGTCCGGCGATTGTGCCGTGGCTGGGGGCGGGGTTACAGCTCTCCTATGATCAATTCCACAAACGCCATACTGTTGATGGTGATGGTTACCTGATTGGTGCCTATCCTGATCGTGATGGGCTTCAGGCCGCGCTGTTGCTGAATATGGTGCTGGAGCGGCGTATCACCCCCCATTGGGAGGGGGCGCTTAAGCTGGAGCAGGCGCTACCACTGACTGAGGGTGTGAGTGAGTTTGTCGTCTCCGCCGTACTGCTCTACCGTTATTAGGGTGACTGCTATGTTGCATAAGGGATTAACAGCTGGGGTGTGGATGGCGGCAGCAGTGGCGCTCTCTTCGTGTAATGGCGTGCCCGGCAGCTCTGGTGTTGAGATTCCATCTCAGCGCCCCACCGGTACAGTCAGTGGCTTTGTGGTGGATGACCCCATCGCCGCTGCGAATGTTCGGGTGTTTGCCTTTGACGACGGGGTGAAAGGGGCGCTGCTGGCCAGCACTATTACTGATAGCACGGGTGCATATTCCCTTGAATTACGTTCCAAAGACCGCCCGGTACTGGTTGAGATCAGCGGTGGTTATTACAACGAACTGTTGAGTGGTCAGCGTATCGAACTGAGTGGTGCACAGCAGCTGACGGCGGTGAGCGACTATCGTTCTGGCCAACCGTTGACCACCATGGTCACCCCGCTGACCCATCTGGCGGCAGCGTTGGCACAATACAAAATTGCTCAGGGGGGCACGGTACAGGCGGCCATTACTGCCGCCAATCGTGAGGTATCGCAGCTGTTTGGTGTGGACGTGGTGGCGACCTTTCCGCGCAGTATTGCCGAGTCTGGCCAGGGGAGTCCCTTAAGCAGCGAACAGCTGTATGGGTTTCAGCTGGCGGCGCTAGCCAGTTGGTCTCAGTGGGCCAGTGACCAGAATGGGGTAGCCGCACAATCCACTTTCAGTACTATTGCTTTAAGTCAGTTGATGGCGGCAGATCTGCGGGCCGATGGTCGCCTTGATGGCCGGGGGTTGAATCTAAACGGTGATGGTTTGATGGATCTGGCGTTTGGTATTGTGCCGCTGAATGCAGATTTCTATCGGGTGGGGCTGGCGCAGCAGCTGCTGACCATGGCGGCCCATCCACTGAACCGGACCGCCGCCGCTGCCAGTGATCTGTTGCCGGTGGCGCAGGGCATGGCTACCAGAGGTGCGGCGCTGCTGCCTGTGCCTGCCAGTAACAGCGTGGGCAGTTTTAATATCTATTCGGTGGAGCCGGAGAGTTTTTACCATAACGGTACGATTGAGTTTGCGCTGCTGGTTGACCACCCCAGTGCGGTGGCTGCTGTCCGTTTTGAGCTGGATGGTCTCTGGATCGGCGATGCCGCCAATCCCGCTACGCCAACAATTCGTATTGATACCACCGCCTATCGCGATGGCCCACACCAGTTGCAAGTTACGGCAAAAAGCCAGTTGGGTAATGAGGTCGTCCGCAGCTTTACATTGAATATTGATAACAGCGTCCCCTTTATTAACCTGACCTCTGTGCCGGTCACCAATCAGCAAGACTATCTGGCCACCTTTACCGTGGGGGATACCAGCGCCGGTGTCTGGCGTCTGCTGGTTCAGGGCCAACAGATACCGTTGCAACAGGGTAAGGGGCAGGTGGCGCTGACGCTGAGTGTTGGCAGAAACAGTATTCCGGTCACCATCATCGATGTTGCCGGGAACCGCCACGACACCGAAATGGTTGTTGCCTTGGACCAGACCGCACCGCAGTTTGGGGTGGGGGGTGGTCACAGTCAGGCGCAATTTGATCAGGCCGGCAGTGTTACCCGTGCCCCGCTGCAAGATGACAACGGGGTACCGCTGCGCATAGAAACAGCGCGGGCCGATCTGGATGGGGCTGCGATCAATCGTGCGGTACTCGACAGCAGTGCCATCCCCTATTTTGCCCTGAGTGCCAGTGATCCACTGCTCGATGGAGTGGGTTCCGGCAGCAAGGTAAAGGTCGAAGCGCGTTATGAAAAAGAGGGGGTGGCAATCGACGGTTGGCGCACGGTTGCTGCCGTTGGCACGGAGTACCTGGTGCCGCTGGCGACAGAGACCCTGGCACCGGCATGGCTGGAGGCGACACCAGCTGTCACTCAGGGGGTGCGGGTACGCCTGACGGACGAAGTGGGCAATAGCAGTGAAAAGCTGTTTAGCTTTAAAACCAGTTTTGTGGTCTCGCCATTTACCCTGAAACCGGTGGCTGATTTAGGCGAGAGCTTTTTTGGCAGCACGGGTTTTAACAGTCGGGCTGCACTGCATGACAGACGTTTTGCCGCCAACAGTTATAGCTTTACCAACAATACCGGCAAGGCGTTTTATCTTCGTCCCAGCGAGGCTGCCAGCCACAGCGCCAGCCGCCATGTAGAGACGCTGGTACGTAAACATAACGTCCGGTTGAAAACAGCCACAGAGTGGCAGGCACGTGCGGTTGTCAGTACGGTTACCAATACCTGCCCCGTGCTGGGGGAGTATCAGGCCGTGGCCGAGATTCAAAACCATACCAGCAGTGGCTGGCAGGCGCAGCAACCCCCAGCAGTGGTATTGGGGGTTGAGGCGTTGGTGAGCAGTGACACTCCAACGCTGCCCACCGACCATGGTGTCTGGAGCAATCTGCCCCATTTTGATGGCGAGTTTGCAACGGCTGATATTAACGTTGATGAAGCCGTCTACAGCTTTACCTTTGACTATTTAGTCGCGGGTGACAGTGTAACGGCCCCACTGTCACCGCTCTATCTTGCCAGTTGGACAAAATCGGTCGACTCTCCGGGCGACTGCCCCGAACTTGGCCCGGTATTGCAGCAACGAAAACAGTATGAGTATGAGTCACTAAAAATTGATGAGATACAGACCCCCGCCAATTTTTACGCCAGTGAGAGTGAACAGAAGGGGTTTTCTGGCACACAGTTTATTGTGCATAACGACGACACGGATCAGCCGATTGTGGATATTGCGGGCTGGTACCTGATCCCCGCCAACCACACCATCACCATTACCAAAACATTGCAGACCCCAGAGCTGGTTGTTGATAATGATCTTGATGTTGTCAGTGGGGCACCTGTTGTGGGTTATACCCCCCATCGTTATGACAAACGGATAGAGTGGAATATTGGCCGCGAAATCACCTTGACCGCTGTTCACAACGCCGGGTATGACAATCTGCCCGCCATGAGCAGCAGAACTGTCACCGTGGGCACCGGCCAGCGGCAGTACCAGATCAGCCGTTGACGAGCCGTGCGTTAATTGGGAGGTGTCTCCTTTAACGCACCTTTTTACAACCATGACTGAGTCGGTTTTAACGGGGTCATAGGGTAGAATAGCGCCACACCACGGCAATGGATCGGACCCGTCACTCCCCTTATGTATCAACGCATCTCTCTGGAACCCGCCTACGTCCTGCACCAGCGCCCCTATCAGGATAGTGGCTTGCTGCTGGAGGTGTTCACTCTTAACCATGGTCGTGTGGGGTTGGTGGCACGGGGGGTGCGAAAACCCAAGGGGCGCTGGCAGTCGCTGTTACAGCCGTTTGTGCCGCTGCTGCTCTCCTGGTCGGGACGTGGTGAGTTGGGCACACTGGTGGATGCTGAAATGGAAGGGGCTGCCTATCCACTGAAAGGTTCGCTGGTATTGAGTGGGTTCTATCTCAACGAACTGTTAACACGGCTACTGCATCGCCACGATCCCCACCCCGAACTGTTTGACTACTATCAGGCGTTGCTGCGGCGGTTAAGCCCGTTGGAGGATAGCGGTGGCCAGCAGTTGCAACAGTGGCTGCGGCTGTTTGAAATGCGGCTGCTGGAAGAGATGGGTTATGCGTTAGTATTGGAACATGACGTCATCACTGGTGCTGCCATCAATACAGAGATCAACTACAGCTACCAGCTGGGGGCCGGACCGGTGGCCGTCACCGAGGGGTTGCTTGTGGTCAGGGGGCGTTCGTTACTGGCGTTAGCTGCAGGTGATCTGGCAGAGATTGAGGTATTGCGTGATGCCAAACGGTTGATGCGCGCCGCGCTGGACCAGCAGCTGGGCGGGCGCCCCCTGCACAGCCGGCAATTGCTGATAGATCTACAACGGACCACTGGCGCGGCTGCGGCGCAGAGTGCCAATCTACATAAAACAGAGGAGTAAAATGATGTATCTGGGTGTAAATATCGACCATGTAGCCACGCTGCGCCAGGTGCGTGGTACCCGTTATCCCGATCCGATCCAGGCGGCCATCGAATCAGAACAGGCCGGGGCAGATCTTATTACCCTGCACCTGCGCGAAGATCGTCGCCACATCAATGAACGCGACGTAGAGGCGCTGAAAGGCATACTGCTGACACGCATGAATCTGGAGATGGCGGTGACCGATGAGATGCTGCATATCGCCTCCCGAATCAAACCTGAAGATTGTTGCCTGGTACCCGAACGGCGCGAAGAGCTAACCACAGAGGGTGGACTGGATGTACTGGGACAAAAGTCACGGATTCGTGATGCCTGCCAGCAGCTGGCGGAAGCGGGTGTGCGGGTATCACTTTTTATTGGCCCCGATCTGGCACAGATTGACGCTGCTATTGAGGTCGGTGCCCCCGTCATAGAGATCCACACCGGCCACTTTGCCAACCTGGAAGAGCGCCACGCCAAAGAAAAAGAGTATCAGCGTATCGTTGCCGCCGCCGAACACGCCACCGCCGCCGGGCTCTGTGTAAATGCCGGTCACGGCCTAAACTATCAAAACGTCGCCACCATCGCCGCCATCCCCCAGCTGCGTGAACTCAACATTGGCCACGCCATTATCGCCCGCGCTATTTTTACCGGGCTGCAACCCGCCGTTAGTGAAATGAAACGGCTAATGCTGGATGCACGACGCAAATGATCTTTGGTATCGGTACCGATATCGTCGCCATCGCCAGAATCGCCCAAGGGCTGGAACGCCACGGCGACAGATTTGCCGAGCGGATTCTGGCGGCATCGGAGCTGGAAGGCTACCGTAATGCGGCCAGACCCGTCAGCTACCTTGCCAAACGGTTTGCCGCCAAAGAGGCGATGGCCAAAGCCCTGGGCACCGGTTTTCGTGATGGGCTATCACTGCAACACATCGCCGTCGGTCATGACGAAAAAGGCAAACCCCTGATCGAAGTGAATGGCCGCGCCGAAACACTCTGCCGCGAACTGGGCATCGGCGCACGTCATATCAGCATCTCCGATGAAGAGGCGTATGCAGTCGCGTTTGTGACGCTGTTGCTTGAGTAGCGTAGGTGCAATACAAATAGATGGGGATATTAGGTAACCGCTGAATAACCTTGCTCGCCCTGAGCCTTGATGTGGCCTAATAAAACAGCACAGATGCCCCAGCATGGACATTGACCGTGGCGCAGCCGGTTGATATAGAATCCCGTCTTTCAGCAGTCTTAACTTGAGGAATACCATGTCTCACACCCAGATAATCTGGATCAAGGCCGAGCAGGCGCAGGTACCACTGACCCCCGCCCAGAAGAAGTTCAACGGTCTGATCAAAAAAATTGACGTACAGAAAAAGTTGCTGGCCGAATGGCAGGAGAGCCTCTCGCTTTGCCAGCAGGAGGCGGTGACAAAACTGGAGCCGGTGCGCAAAATCCTGAGTGAACATCAGGCGGAGATGGTGCTGCTGCTGGATCAGATGTTCACCCAGCATAAATTCACCCGCGGCCAGCAAGAGAAACTTGCCTACCTGATCTGCGAAGCCTGCGATGAACTCATCAGCCAGCACCAGCGCGACGACCTGAAACCGCTCTACAATAGATACAGCCGGAACGGCTTCGATGAGCAGGCGCAGGAGATGGACGAAATGGCGGCGGAGCTTCTGAAAAAGAAGGTGCAAGAGGAGTTTGGCATTGAGCTGGATGATGAAATGGAGTTCGACCCCCGTGACCCGCGCGGTACCGCTGAGAGGCTGGCTGAAAAATTCAGACAGCAGCAGGAGCAAGCCGAGGCCGCCCGTCCCAAACGCAAGAAAACCGCCAAACAGCTGGCCAAAGAGGCGCGTGAGCAGGAGGAGGCCACCCATGTCAGCAAGTCGATCCAGGCCGTCTACCGCCAGCTGGTGGCGGCCCTGCACCCTGATCGCGAGCCGGACCCTGTTGAGCGCGAGCGCAAGACCGGGCTGATGCAGAAGGTGACCGTCGCCTACGGCAACAAGGATCTGCTGCAACTGCTGGAACTGCAACTGGCCATCGAGCAGATCGATCAGGGCGGACTCAACACCATCGCCGAAGATCGCCTCAAACACTACAACAAGCTGCTGCAAAACCAGTTCGATGAACTGCGCGAAGAGGTGATGCTGATGGAGATGCAGATCGGCACCATGATGCAGGTCAGCCCCTTCGAAGTGCTGACGCCCAAACGTATTGCCCGGATGCTTGAAGCGGATATCCGCACGGTGCGAGAGATGATCCCCCGCATTCAGGAGGAGCTGCGGCGGTTCCAGGATGTGCAGCAGCTCAAGCAATGGTTGAAAGGCTACCGGATTCCTGAACCGGAGTTTGATCCATTTTTTTAAGTGATACGGCCACTTGGGTTCAGGTAAAGTGCAAGATCATGTCGATGGCGGCGTTATAAATATAAAAATATTGTTTTCGGTATTGCGATGGCCATCAGTTGGGTGGCGCATGCTGGTTTTGATGAAGGGGTGTCTGCCGCCAACTCCGGAGATTTCAGGAAGGCCTTTGAAGAGTGGTTGCCACTGGCGGAGCAGGGGGATGCCAACGCCCAATTTAACCTCGGCCTCATGTACAAAAATGGCCAAGGTGTGCCGCAGGATTACAAAAAGGCGGTGGTCTGGTTTCGTCAAGCGGCGGGGCAGGGTAATGCCTCGGCCCAATTTGGCCTCGGCACCATGTACTACATCGGCCAAGGTGTGCCGCAGGATTACAAAGAGGCGGTGGTCTGGTATCGCCAGGCGGCGGAGCAGGGCAATGCCAAAGCCCAAAACATCCTCGGCGCGATGTATGAGTATGGAGGGGTGTGCCACCGTTGCGTGTGGCTGCATATGCGCTCTACAACCTGTCAGCGGCCAACGATCCTTCCAGCACCAACATGGCGGCGGACAATCGCCAGCGGGTGGCTGAATTGATGTCGGCGCAGGAGGTTGAGGCCGGGCAGGCCCTTACGCGCACGATGGCGAAACCTGGCAATCTGTTGCAAGGGCTTGATCAGTACCTCAAACAGCCTGCCGTCAAAAAGGGGGCTAAGCAGTAACGCTAATACACCCCCGCTTGTGGCCAGGGCGAAGTGAAGTTTAACCCGAGGTTAACCTCGGGAACCTCGGAATAAGCCCTCCGTGCCTAAAGCACTTCGTGGTGAGCTTGTCGAACCATGAATGGAGGGTACTTAACAATCAATACGTTACACCACCACTCCTTCGACAGGCTCAGGACGAACGGAGTTGTTCAGGGCTTCCTTAGAGCTGTTTGATTTTATCCAGCACTGATTGGGCGTGGCCTTCGTGGTTGACGCCATACTCTACATCCGCCAGTACTCCATTTTTATCGATGATGAAGGTTGAGCGTACGATGCCCATCTTTTTTTCACCGTTCCGCTCTTTTTCCTGCCAGACGCCGTAGCTCTTGCAGAGTTCGCCGCTGGTATCGGCGAGCAGGTCTACCTTTAGGCCAAATTTGTCGATGAAGGCGAGGTGGCTGGTGCATGAGTCCTGGCTGACGCCGAGGATGACGGTGTTGTGTTTGGAAAACTCAGTGGCCAGGGCGGTAAACTGGTTGGCCTCGATGGTGCAGCCGGGGGTGTCGTCTTTGGGGTAGAAGTAGAGGACTACATTTTTTCTGCCGCGAAACTGCCCCAGGGTGACAGGGGTGTTGTATTGGTTGGGTGAGTTGAAGTCGGGAGCGGGTTGCTGTTTTGATAACATGGTGGCCTCGTCTGGATGGTGGTTAAAGTTGACGGCTAGTATACGGAATTTGCAGTGGTTAGTGCCAGCCGACGTGGTGACCGCGCACCAGCTGCACATTGGCATGGTGGCAGGCATCAGTAAAGGCATGGCTGTTGAGATAGTGAAACTCGTGTGTGCGGGCAGCGGCGATGGGGTCATCTGTGGTGTGGTGGGGGGTGCCTGGATGGCACATGAAGAGTGCGCCGTCCTGGGCCTGTTGTAACCAGTAATGCATTAGCGCGGCATAGTTTTGTTGTGGTGAAAAGTCGTAGATGCCACCAAAGTCCTGGTTGTGTGGCAACGAGTGGTGGTGAAGCGCCCGTTGCAGTGGCCGGGCACCTAACAGGCGGATGATCTGCGGTTTGAGTCCGGCGTGGCCGCTGGCCTGAATGTGTGCCAGGTTGCGTATGTAGGGGCGACGGTGGGGAAACCGCTGTTGATAGACCGCCAGCAGTGCGGAGCGGACCACGGGCAGTTGATGGATGTGTTGGTGGCCATCGATGAAGTCGGGTTCTCGTCCCATGCCGTCATAAAAACGGTCGAGCTGGATATTGAAGGCCTGGATGATGGTGTCTCGGTTAAGCCTGCGTAGGTAGGCGGCGGTTATCAGCCCATTCAGGGTGGTGGCGGTGGTGGCCCCCGCCAGTGCGTGGGGGTCGAGAAACGGTTCGTTGATCAGGGTCAGGTGCAGTCCAACATCGATATCGGCGCTGCTGTTGCGTAGTTGCTGTGCATCTGTGGGCCAACCGGTGGCGGCGCTCATGCAGCTGGTGGCGCTGAGCCGTCCGTTGCCTGCCAGTTGCAGGATGGCTCGGCTGATGTTGCAGTTTTGGCCGTAGTCGTCGGCACAGAGTACGATCCGTTTCATGGTTGCCTTATGGGGATGTGGGTGAGGCTTGGCAGTGTAGTGTGCACGCAGCTGGCCGTTTAGCGAAAGGCCCATGCCCTGCTGAGCAGGAAGGTGATGGGGGTGACGAGTATCAATACTAAAAACAGCGCGACCAGATAGGGCAGTGTTGTGTAGTGTAAAAAGAGGAAAAAGAGCAGCTCGTTAATGGCAAAGCTGGTGGCGGCAATGGCCCAGAAGCGTGTGATGGCGCGACTGTGTGTCAGGGTGGCGCGGTTGTTAAAGGTCCAGAAGCGGTGGCCAATGTAGCTGATATTAAAGGCGCTGATAAAACCGATGATGTTGGCCAGGAGTGGCTGCAACCCCAGCGGGACCAGCAGCGCCACGACCCCCATGTGTACAGCGGCAGCGGCGGTGCCGATGGTGCCAAACTTCAGTAGCTGCTGTTTCATGGGCTAGTGTGAGGGTGGGGTATCGCTGAAGCCGTGTTTGTGTGCAATCAGGTAGCGGGGTCGCTGTTTGACCTCGTTAAAGATGTTGCCGATGTATTCGCCGAGGATGCCGACGGAGAGCAGTTGCAGCCCGCCAAGAAAGGTGACGGCGACAACCAGGGTGGCCCAGCCGGGCAGATCGGTACCAAAAATGAGTGTGCGGGTGACAATAAACAGGGCGTAACAGAGCGAGATGGAGGCGACAATAAAGCCGATCAGCCCCCAGATCCGCAATGGAATGGTTGAGAACGAGACGATGCCGGAGAGTGCCAGCGAGGTAAGGCTGCGAAGGTTAAAGCGTGATGTCCCGGCGTGGCGTGGATGTACATCGTAGGGCACACCGATGGTTTTAAACCCCACCCAGGCGTATAGCCCTTTCATAAACCGGTTGCGTTCCGGCATGGCCTTCAGTGCATCGACCACCTTGCGATCCATCAGTCGAAAGTCGCCAGCATCTGCCTGAAGCTTGATTTTGGAGAGCTTGGACATCAGGTAGTAAAAGGATTCCGAGCTGGTGCGCCGTAGCGGTGACATATACGCACGGTTTTTTTGTGCGCCGTAGACCATATCGTAGCCGGTGCGCCACTGTGCCAGAAACTGAGGAATCACTTCGACCGGGTGTTGAAAGTCGGCGTCGATCATCACCACCACATCACCGGCGGCGTGGTCGAGTCCCGCACTCAGGGCAATCTCTTTGCCAAAATTGCGTGAAAAGCTCATGAGTTTGACCCGGTACTGATCGGCAATCGCCAGCACGGTGGCGGCGGTCTGGTCGCTGCTGCAGTCGTCAACCACAATAATCTCAAAGCGGTCGCTGAGCTGTGCCAATTGCTGGTGCAGGGTTTTGATGAACTCGGCAATGTTGTCTGCCTCGTTGTAGGCGGGAACGACGCAGGAGATGTAGGGCGATGCCTCTCTGTTGTGCATCGGATTAGAGCTGTTTAGTGATCAGGCCCAGGGCGACATGTTCGTCGTTCCAGGGGATTTTGACGTGATGGCCACTGCCGGGGGCCACCTCTATGGGGCTGTTTTTGCTGTTTTCCATTGTTTCCAGGGTCAGGTAGTGGTTGCCCTGGGGCAGTAGGATCTCCAGTGTATCGCCCACGGCAAAACGGTTTTTCACCTCGATCTCCATCATGCCGCGTGTTTTGTCGTAGCCGATGATCTCGCCGCAGAACTGCTGCTGATTGCTCTTGGAGTAGCCGGTCAGGTAGTTCTGGTGTTCGGCGGTGTGGTGGCGCTCATAAAAGCCGTTGGTGTAGCCGCGGTTGGCGAGGTTTTCCAGCACGCCGAGCAGCCCCATGTCGAAGGGTTTGCCTGCCACTGCATCATCGATCGCCTGACGATAGGCTTGAGTCGAGCGGGCGACGTAGTAGTGTGATTTGGTGCGTCCTTCGATCTTGAGTGAGTCGATGCCGATCTTCGCCAGCCGCTCGACATGTTCGATGGCACGCAGATCCTTGGAGTTCATGATGTAGGTGCCGTGTTCATCTTCGAGAATTGGCATGAACTCGCCGGGACGGTTTTTCTCTTCGATCAGATAGGTGCGGTCGGCCAGCGGGTGGCGTGGCAGGTCGCCACAATCGGAGATGCCACTGCTGAGGCTGCTCTGGTTCATCGCCTTAAAACCATCAAATTCGATCTTCTGGATATCACCGGCGTCATTCTCGCTGGCGTTTGTGATGCCATACTCCCAGCGGCAGGCGTTGGTGCAGCTGCCTTGATTCGGATCGCGGTGGTTGAAGTAACCGGAGAGCAGACAGCGGCCGGAGTAGGCGATGCACAACGCGCCGTGCACAAACACCTCCAGCTCCATCTCGGGGCAGCGCTGGCGGATATCCTCGATCTCATCGATAGAGAGTTCGCGCGACAGAATGACACGCTCCAGCCCCATCGATTTCCAGAACTTTACCGCCTGAAAATTAACGGTGTTGGCCTGCACTGAGAGATGAATCGGCACCTCTGGCCATTTCTCACGTACCAGCATGATCAGACCGGGATCGGCCATGATCAACGCGTCCGGCTTCATCGCAATCACCGGCTCCATATCCTTGATGTAGGTATCAACCTTGGCGTTGTGTGGCAGTAGATTGCTGGCGACAAAGAACTTCTTGCCCAGCGCGTGCGCCTCGCTGATGCCGATGCTGAGATTCTCCAGCGTAAAGTCGTTGTTGCGCACCCGCAGGCTGTAGCGCGGCTGACCGGCATAGACGGCGTCCGCGCCATAGGCAAAGGCGTAACGCATGTTTCTGAGGGTGCCGGCGGGGGCGAGCAGTTCGGGGGCTTTCATGGTGTGCAGATCTTATGTGGGGTGGGCATTGCCCACCACAGGTGCAGAGGTGGCGGTCGAGGTGGGCGGTGCCCACCCTACGTTATTCTTTAGGACTTCGGCCAGTTTACGTAGCGCCCGGCCGCGATGACTCAACTGGTTTTTCAGCTCGGCGGACAGCTCTGCTGAAGCGCAATTATGTGTTGGCACATAGAAGACCGGATCGTAACCAAAACCGCCGTCACCTTGGGAGGCATGGAGGATGGTTCCCTCCCAAGTGCCCTGGCAGATGATAGGGGTCGGATCGCGGTCGTGTCTTATGAATACCATCAGACACTGGAAGCGGGCGGTGCGCTCACTATCGGGCACCTCTTTCATGTCAGCCAAAAGCTTGGCGACGTTGTCGCTGCTGTTGGCGGTGATGCCGGCAAAACGGGACGAGTATATGCCCGGCGCCCCTTTGAGAAAGTCGACCTCGAGCCCTGAGTCATCGGCAATGGCGGGCAGTCCGGTGTGGGTCGCCGCATTGCGCGCCTTGATGATGGCGTTTTCGACAAAAGTGAGGCCGGTCTCATCCGCCTCCGGTACGCCGAACTCCGACTGCGGCACCACCTGCAACCCAAACGGGGCGAGGATCGCCTGCATCTCCTCCACCTTGCCCCGGTTACCAGTGGCGAGCACGATGCGCTGGTTCATGTTTTAGCCTTGCAGCACGTCGGTCTGTTTCTGGATCAGTTCGTTAATCCCTTTTTGCGCCAGTGCCAGCATCGCCTGCAGCTCCTCCATGCGGAAGGCGTGGCCTTCGGCAGTGCCCTGCACTTCGATAAAGGCACCGGCTTCGTTCATCACTACATTCATGTCGGTCTCGGCATCGGAGTCCTCGGGGTAGTCCAGGTCCAGTACCGGTATCCCTTTGTAGATACCGACGGAGACCGAGGCGATCTGGCCGTGGATCGGGCTTTTTTTGATCTTGCCGGTTTTGACCAAGTGGTTGCAGGCATCGACCAACGCAACATAACCACCGGTGATAGAGGCGGTGCGGGTACCGCCGTCGGCCTGGATTACGTCGCAGTCGAGGGTGATGACACGCTCGCCGAGGGCGTCCAGATCCACCACGGCACGCAGTGAACGACCGATCAGACGTTGAATCTCCATCGTCCGCCCCCCTTGACCATTGCTGGTCGCCTCGCGGCGCATACGTGAGCCGGTGGAGCGTGGCAGCATGCCGTACTCGGCTGTCACCCAACCCTGGCCTTTGCCTTTGAGCCACTGCGGCACCCGCTCCTCGATCGAGGCGGTGCAGATCACCTGGGTATCACCAAACTCCACCAGCACCGAACCTTCGGCATGTTTGGTAAAACGGCGGGTGAGTTTGATCTCACGTAACTGCTCGGGGGCTCGTCCGCTTGGGCGCATGGTTTGACCTCTTGAATGACTACTGGAAAAGGGCGGCAATTATAGCGGATTTGGTAGTCAGCAGGGTGTAATGGCGGCTGTTTTATCAATTTTTAAAGATTGCATGGGACTATTGTAGGGTGGCGTGTGGGTTTTTTTGCCAGTGGTGTATTGGAGGGGATGGCTGGCACCCTCTTTAAAATGGTGTACATTATTGTTTATGGTGTTAATTTTCTGCCTCTTTGGCCGCTGAACTCTAGGTGCCGTGTGACTTTTTGTAACAGAAAATGGACAGGGATTTTTAGCGTGTCCATGCGGTTGTTAATAAATATGGATTTTGATTGTGAGGAGGGATAGATGGCAGCGCCTTCGGTACTGATTGTTGATGATGAAGCGTTTATGCGCCGGGTGATTCGCCAGACGCTGACCAGTCTCGGCTGCACTCAGGTGGGGGATGTAGGCTCGGTAGCGGAGGCGTTGGCGCTGTTGGGTAAAAACCATTTTGATCTGATCCTTAGTGATATTTACATGCCCGGCATGAGCGGGCTGGAGTTTTTGAAGCTGGTTCGCACGGGCAAGACAATATTGGCCAGGGATGCCCGGTTGATTGCGCTGACCTCTTTTTCCAATACTGAGATCCTCAATACCTCGATGATGCTGGATGTGAATGGGTTTATGGTGAAGCCGATTAAGGCTGAGCTGGTCAAAAAAAATATGCTCAAGGCATTAAAAGAGAAGATGTATCTACGTACTGAGGCGGAGTACGAGGCGATTGCGATCAATCAGGGGTGGGCCAGTAAGGAGGAGGGTAAACCTATCTCCGTCGGGGGTGCAGCCCACGTCCCTAGGGCCGCACCCGCAGCGCCACCACCTGTGGTAAAGGCCCCGGAGCCGGAGGAGATGACAGTGCCGGGGGTTGTGGTGGTGGCGACGCATCAGATTCAGCCGAATTCGGTGTTGGCGGAGAAGCTGATGGCCAAGGATGGCACGTTGCTACTGTCGGCGGGTCAGCGGCTGACACCACAGCTTATTAATCGCCTGCAGGATCTGCACTCAATTCTACGTTCCAACATGATAAAAGTTTTACCGCCAGAATAGGTGTGTCACGTGCTTACAGCGGCTTTGGTTGCTGGGGGCGTGTGGGGTCAGCCCCCTGTTGTCTATCTGTGAATATCCCTGTTTGTGAATATCCAAAGAACCTCTGAATAACCCCGTTGGTCTTGAGCCTGTCGAAGGGGTGATGACGTAACGTATTGATTGTTAAGAGTCCTTCATGAATGATTCGACAAATTCACCACGAAGAGTCTGCCCCACGAAGTGTTTTGGGCGCGGTGGAGTTACTCAGCTATTTCTTAAGCGCCCCGGTCTGTGGTTCGACATATTTGCCATAAACGGCGGTGTTGCTAACTTGCAATAAACTGCTCAATCCAGGCGATGGCTGCTGTGGCGTGGCTATTCAGTTGTGGTATCAGACGGTCAATACTGTCCCGGTCGTCGGCCTTGCCGGCCATCTCCAGGGTCAGGCAGTACTCTGCCAGTGCTGTTGCGCCGGTGGTATTGGCGGAGGATTTGAGACGGTGACCCAAGCCACCGATGGGTTGATACTCCCCGGCGGCGTGGGCCTGGTTGACTTCGACAAGTGTCTCTTTGAGGGTGCTGAGAAAGTCCTGATAAAAATCACACAGCAGGGCGTGATCGTTCGAACCAATGGCATTGGCCAGTATCTCGGGATCGACAACACCATTGATCGGCAGGGGGGGGGCGGAGGTTGTTTGCGGCGACTCGGCGACGGGTTCCTCATCCTCATCGCCCCAGTCGTCCCACGCTTGCTCTTCATCTGCATTCTGTGAGGTCTCAGCGTCGGGCACCTCGATGGAGACCTCTACGGGTATCTCGATGGGTATCTCGATAGGTTCTGGGAGCCAGCGTGAGAGCATGGCGTTGAGCTTTTCCACCTGTGTCGGTTTGGTGAGGTAGTCATCCATGCCGGCCTCAAGACAGTGGTTATGGGTGCCACTCAGGGCGTCGGCGGTGATGGCGATGATCGGCATGCGCTGCCCCTCTTTCTCCTCCAGGCGAATGGCGCGGGCCAGGTCGTAGCCATCGATTTCGGGCATGTGGCAGTCGGTGAGCAGGAGCGCAAACGGTTCTTTGCGCCAGAGTTCCAGCGCCTCTTTGCCGTCGTTGGCCACTTCGGCGGCGTACCCCAGCAGTCCGAGTTGATGGATGATGACCTTGACGTTGGTCTTGTTATCTTCGGCAACCAGTATCAGCTGGCCAGACTGGCGCGCCTGTTCGACGGTCATGGGGGTGCGGTGTGACAGGGGTGTTTTGTGGGTGGTGCGTTCGGTCTTTTCCACACGGCCCAAGGCGATGCCGACGGTCTGGATCAGCTGGCTGCGGCTCAGTGAGTTCATCTGCAGATAAGAGACGTTTTTCTGTTCGACGGTCGGCGAGGTGGCAGTATTGCTGGTGATGATCAGCATCCGTATGTTTTTCAGATGGTTTTGGGTGCCGAGTCGTTCATAGAGTGTTTTACCGCCCAGCTGTGCCTGGCGGTCATCGATGATGACGACGGTCTCATTGTTGCCTGTCGTATTGCTGACACGTTGGATGCAGGAGTCGAGGGTCATATCCAGCAGCACCTTGGCACCGGCATAGCCGAGATAGCAGGCGACAATGGCGCTAGCCACCTCATCAAATCCAACCAGGATGGTGGTGACACCGGCCAGCTCCTGGCTCGGTTTGGCGTTCTCTTGTGGCACGGTCTCCAGTTCAAGCGCCACGGTGAAGATGGACCCTTTGCCCTCTTCACTTTCGAGAGTGACGGTGCCGTTCATCATCTCCACCAGCCGGCGGCAGATGACCAGCCCGAGTCCGGTGCCGCCATAACGGCGGGTGGTGGAGTTTTCCGCCTGGGTAAAGGGTTGGAACAGCCGTTTTTGAACATCGGGATTCATGCCGATGCCGTTGTCACTCACCTGAATACGGATGCGTGCCAGATTTTTATCGGTGAGCAGCTCAACCAGATCGGCCCGGACGGTGACCTTGCCGGTCTTGTTGTTGCCGCTTGAGAATTTGACCGCGTTGCCCGCGAGGTTGAAGAGTATCTGACGGATGCGGATCGGGTCGCCGCTGAGGATCGGAATGCGTGGATCACAGAAGAGTGTCAGATCGACATTTTTACTGACGGCAATGGGTTGCAGGGTCTCACCCACCCCTTCCAGCAGCAGGCCAAGTTCGGTGGGGATCTCTTCCAGGTCGAGCCGTCCGGCTTCGATCTTGGAGAAGTCGAGAATGTCGTCGATGATGCCCAGCAGGGCAAAGGCGGAGTCACGAATGGTGGTGGTGAGTTTGACCTGCTGATCATCCAGTTCGGTACGGTCGAGCACGTCAATCATGCCAATGACACCGTTCATGGGGGTTCTGATTTCGTGGCTCATGGCGGCCAGGAAGTTGGATTTTGAGCGGCTGGCCTCTTCTGCATCCTCTTTGGCGGCCTGTAGTTCGCCCATGATTTGGCGCAGTGCGGTGATATCACGTTCGAGAATGATGAATTTTTTGACCTCGTCGTTGTAGTCAAAGACGGGGGAGACCTCCATGTTGATCCAGTAGGGGCGTCCCGACTTGCTATGGGTCAACAGCTCGGTGGTCATCTTTTGCCCGGAGCTGAGTGTCTGGCGGATGCTGTCGATGGCCTGGGGATCGCTGTTGGTATTTTGCAACAGTTCAGCCAGGTGTTGGCCAAGCACATCTTCCATCAGATATTCGCTGCTGCTGGCAAAACCACGGTTGACCCAGAGGATCTGCCCCTCTTTATCGGTGACGATAACGGCGTTGTCGGTCTCCTGTGCCACCAGCGCTAACATCTGTAGCTCGTCGTTGAGCATGTTGAGCTGCTCTTCTACCTGCTTGTACTGGGTGACATCGCGGATCACACCGGTGAAGTAGAGGGTGTCGTCCAGCCGCATTTCGTTAACAATCACCTCGGCGGAGAACTCGCGGCCATTTTTGCGCAGCGCCTGCACTTCGCGGCCCGACCCCATCAGATTCATGCCGGAATCGACATGGTTTCTGATATAACCGTCGTGCTGTTCCCTGTCAGGGGCGGGCATTAAAATGCTCACATTCTGGCCGATCAGCTCTGCGGCTTTATAACCAAACAGCTTCTCAACGGCAGGATTGATGCTGTCGATAATGCCCTTGTGATTGATGACCACAACCCCGTCGGCCAGTGTATCCACTAATCCCTGAACCCGTGTCTGTGACCGTTTCAGCTGTGCGCGGCTGCGGGCACTCATGACCACGAGTCCGGTCAGCAGCAGGGCGGTGAAGAGTGCAAAGCTGTACAACAGTGTGCGAAAGATGTGGAGTGGTTGATAGGCATCGGCCACATCCTGTTCTGTGGTCATGCCAAAGCCCATTTTTTCATTCCAGAGCCAGGCACCCACAACAGGGACCCCGCGGTAGTCACGATACCCCTCCAGATCGATACCTCGTTCACCTCGGGCGGCTGCGGTGGCCATGTGGGTGAGTGGGCGCTGTGAGAGTGGCAATGCGGGCCTGTTGTGTTCGGTTAGATCGGTGCCAGGGTCGCGGATCTGGATCTTCTCCACGGCGCTTTCACCCTGCATTAGCAAGCCCACATGGTTGAGCTGGGTGGTAAAACGGCTCTCGCTTAACATGGCACCATCACGGTTGAAGATGTAACTTTCGCCGCTGCTGGAGATGCGTGCTGCCTGTAGTGTGGTGAAAAACTCTTTAACCGGGTCAATTCTCAGGATCAGTAGTGCGACAACGCTGCCATTGCTACTTTTAATGGGTGCACCGACAAACATGGTAGGCAGATTGCTTTTAGGTACCCCTTTCTGATCAGGCAGGGGCACGTCGCTGATCATCGGGTGGCTCATGGCCGATTCACCCGCCCAGAGTCGTTGCAGCAGCTCAGGCTGTTTGACCAGCGGAGTGGTGGCCCCGACATTGGCATCACGTGCTGATGAGAGGTTGATGTTATCCGGCGAGACGATGAAATACCCTTGGTATCCGCCTATTTTATAGAGCCAGACGAGCTTCATGCTGCGCGGCTCCTGCTGCGCGGTTAGTAACGTCGCACGGTCACGGGGCAGTTTTAATAAACTGTCGGCAATCGCCTGTATGTCGGGAGAAGAGGCGGCAAATTCGGCGCGTCGGATATGTTCAAATGCCCACAGATTCATGGTGTTGTTATTGATATCAAGAATGGCATTTAATGAGCGGGCCAGATCTGTGCGGGAGCGTTTTTCAAAGGTGTGGTCTGCCCACCAGGTGACGATGGCAATGGCGGTTAGCACCAAGGCGAGCGCACTTAAGGAAGGTTTGTTAGCACTGATCCATGCGCTTAGTTTTTTTACAGACATCAAGTTTCCCCACCCAAAACAGTCGTCAGAGCAGGTCATCGGCTGATCAAAAAATTAGATTACCTTCCTGTGAGTAATTGAATGGTCAAAACGGTCTGGATAACCCATGGCCTCCCGGTTACCATAGCCATCCACTTCAGCCATGAACGTATATAAGGTATCTCTGATGATATTAAGCATGACTTCGTTTGCGCGCCGTGAGCGTGAGACCCCCTCTGGCAGCCTGCGTTGGGAGCTGCGTTCAGTGAACCACCGTTATCTCGATGTGAGTGTGCGGTTGCCCGAGGAGCTGCGCGCCCTGGAGGTTCGGATACGCGAGCGCATGGGTGCACGGTTGAAACGGGGCAAGGTAGACGCGGGACTCCGTTTTCAAACCATCGACACACAGAGCCGCTCCCTGGCGATTGATCATGATGCGGTCAAACGGTTGGCAGCAGCGGTGCGTGAGGCGACGATACATATTGCCAATCCCGCACCGTTGGACATGTTTGAAGTGCTGCGCTGGCCAGGGGTGATGCAGCAGGAGGAGGTCGATCTGGAGCCACTCTACGAAGCGGTGATGGCACTGCTGGATGAGGCGCTGGATGAGATGGTTGAAAACCGGCACCGTGAAGGGGATAAACTCAAAACAGTGATCCTGCAGCGCTGCGACACCATCGATGCCCTGGTGATCAAAATGAATCTCCATCTGCCATTGTTGCGTGAACAGCTGGGCCGCAGATTGTCAGAGCGTCTGGCGGAGCTGAAAGGTGAACTGGACGTTGGCCGTCTGGAGCAGGAGATTGTCATCCTGGCGCAAAAGATGGATGTGGATGAGGAGCTTGACCGTCTGGCCGCACACGTCAGTGAGGTGCGCCATGTGCTGGAGTGGAATGAACCGGTAGGACGACGCCTCGACTTTCTGATGCAGGAGCTGAACCGCGAGGCCAATACCCTCGGCTCCAAGTCCAACGACACCGAGGTGACACGTGTCAGCGTTGATCTCAAAGTGTTGATTGAGCAGATTAGAGAACAGGTTCAGAACATAGAGTAATTACAGCAATAAAATTATGGGGTGCTGTGAAAAACCCCCGTGTTCAAAGTACGTATGGGGCGCAGATTCGACGAGGCGGGCTTATCACGCCACAGACGGGGGAGTTAATCAGTTCTTCCGGGGCTTGGTCTGGTTGACTCTCCTGTTTTAGTTTTCGATAAGTAACTGAGTATGAATTGCCGCAGTATCACTGCCGGTTGTACATGCGCCGGACCCCCCCCCTCACTATCTTGGCCCTTGTCGGGGCAAAGTCATCTTCATAAATGAGTGGTTCGGTTCTCAGCTCCCAGAAAATAGATCTGGCCTACCTGACAGTCTTAAATTTTCGGCCGCACCTCCCAAATGGGAGGTGCGGAAAGAAAATCGCCTGAATAGACTCCCTACGACTGATGTGGAAAGCCCCTCGCGTTGCCATGCCGCTGTCGCTCCGGCAATGGGGCAGCCCCTCATTCAACGCCATTTTATGATTGTATTTCGTCTGTTCGCGTACGGTTTTTACATGGTCGGGGCAAGGGCGCTAGATAGGCAAAGCTGGCGCAAACGGAAGTGGTTTTTATGCAGTGGTTCGACCGTAGTCAAATCCATACACGAGTGGTGTGATTTGGCTGAATTAATGGGGTATGTATTTAGGCACGTTAGAGTCGGGGGACAGATCCAATGAATTCGCTACGCAATATGTTTCGGTTGGTGGGATTGTTTTTGGTTGCTACGCTGCTCACCGCGTGCGGGGGTGGCGGTGGTGATGGCGTTCCACAAACAGATACTGGACTTACGCCGTCGTCAATCACCGTAACCCCATCGCTAGGCGTCATAACTAACGCAACAGTTAGCATTTACAAGGCCGACGGCACAACCTTTATTGGCAGCGGTGATCTCGGTTCATCAGGCAAAGTGACCATCAGCTTCAACGACTACTCCGGCCCCGTTGTTATCGAAGTAGCAGGCAATGCTGCCGCCCGCTATTTCGATGAAGCAACCAACGGTCTCGTGGCATTTCCCGCCGATAAAAAATTCCACGCCATCGCCCCCACCAGCAGCGGAACATTCGCCGTTACCCTGCTGACGGAGTTGGCCTATCAACGTGCACTCGCCACCAACGGCTTCCCCTTGGTGGCCGCCAACGTCACCGCGCTCAATGAGAGCGTTCGCAAGGCGCTCATTCCAGAGATTGGCGATCTACTCACTCCCCCTACTATTTATAACTCCAGTACCACTGCCAACAGTCTTGGCAACGACGACGCTGGCAAATATGCACTCAAACTCGCCGCCTTAGCCCAATTTGGCAGCGGCCAGGCCGCGCCCGCGTTGGCCATCATGCAAATCCTCACGCAGGATATCGGGGATGGCGTTATCAATGGCAAAGATTCTGCCAATGCCTCGATCAATGCGCCTTATAGCAACTTCTCCACTGAGCTGATGAGCAAGCTCACCTCAACAGCAGAAAGTTACGGTACGCCGGAATTAAAAACAGCGCTGGGTGGTTATCCTGCATTGGCACCGAATGTCGGTGGGGGTGGCAATGGTGCTGGAGGGAGTGGGTCACTGGCAATCGCCAATGCCCCGTCTTTCGTCGGAAACACCTTCATCGCCAGTAATAGCGAAATTGATAACTCAGATGCGTCAGAGCCATCGATTACGTGGATTAACGACAGCACCGTTATCGGCGTGGTTACAGATGGATTGACCAACAATGTCAAACTGATTGCTTTTTCTAGTTTATCATCATCGACATCAGGTGGGGCGGGGTGGGTATGCTCGAATGCTGTTGACTCCCCAATACCGTGCAGTGGAGTAACGTTGAACAGAAGCGCCGGCACCCTTACCTTGGCCAATACCAAGTTAACGGGGGGTACGAACGGGGTGATCGCTACCTACCCAGATATTACGTTAAATGGAACGCTGACTTTTACTCCAAGCAGTATTGGTGGTAACACAGGTGGTAGTGGCGAAAGCGTTAATTCCACTACCGGTAACAACAGCGCCGTGCTGAGCGGCGCGGCCATTGGCAAAGGCACCACGTCCGTTGATAACCTTCGTAAGCAGATCGCTGTGACTGTGCTCGGCCAGGGCACGCTCCCTCTCACCGTCGGCACTGCATACGCCACACGAAGCAGTACCAGCAGCTACTTAGACTACGCCTACATCATCTTGCCGGTAACCAATACCGGAAACCAACTTTTATGCTATATAGAGCTCGCAGGGCTAACGTATCGCAATGCCAGTGGTGTGGCACTTGCGGATCCTGGCTACACCTACGTGCGTGGGTCGGTTGGAAAGCAATCAATCTTCAGCTCCAACTACTACACCAATAGCTGTCTTGCCCCCGGCGAAACGGGCTGGGTGATCGACATCGAATCTATCTACTCGAACGTCGCGGCGATGGAGTTTACCTTCGAATCCAGTTCTTCGGCTTTGAGCGCCCCCACTGCACGTGTGATTCCACAGAGTTATACGGTCAATCCAATCGCAGATGGCGGAGGACAATCTTTGGCTGTCACCGTCACCAATATTGGCTCGGGTTCGGCACAGATTTCCGGATTTGGTAATCTGTTGGTGTTGTTTGACGATGCGATGCGACCACTGTTTTATGACGTTGCCAGTGACGTAATGCCAAGTAATGGACTCATCCCTGTGTCCGGTACAGCAACGCTTACCACAGACTACCTTGGAAGTTACTACGAAGGATCGGGGCAAAAACTGCTCGTCTTCGTAGATTTCGAGGACACCACCACAGCTAGTGCCAGGTCTTTAGCCGGCTCTATAAACCCAGCATCCGAAGAGTGCGATGCCGCTCTATCTCGAGACGAATTGAATATGTGCATCCTCGAGAGCAGAAATCGACGGATAGCGGCACAGGAGGCTTCCATGCAGTAGCCACGCCGTTTTCGCATTCCTACGTTGCAGGTTAGCCAGGTGGGCACGCTTTTTGTGCCCACGCAGACAAACGCGGAAACAGATGAACATGACAAATAATAATCCGCTGTGGTTGATGATGGCGCACCGCGTGGGCAACCTAAAAAACGGATTGCTCACCGCACTACTGACGATAGGCATGGCTAAATGGGGGATAAAATGCGCAACACAACAGGGTCGTTAGGTCATATGTTTCGTTTGGTGGTGTTGCTATTGGCTGCAACGCTGTTTGTTGCCTGTGGCGGTGGTGGTTCCGATCCTGCTCCGATTGCGCCTGATTCCGAACCTGCAACAGGGACGGTTTCAGGGTTGGTCGTCTCGGCCATCACCGGTGCGGCCATCCCCGGCGCAACCATTCGCGCAGGCACTGCCAGTGTGACGTCGGCGGCGGATGGGAGTTACACCTTAACGGCAGGCGTCAACGAACGCGCCATCATCTCTATCGCGGCAGTGGGTTTTGCGGAAACCTTTCAGGTGGCCCGCCTGGCGGACGGGCTGACGGCGGCACTCGAAGTACAACTGCTGCCTGTCGGGGTGACGCAGCCCATCACTATCGCGGCGGGCGGCACGGTTACGGTGCCGGACTCCAGCGCCCAGGTCACCATTCCCGCTGGCGGACTTGTGTCGGCAACGGGTGGCGCGCCAGCGACCACGGTTAACGTATCACTCACGCCGATCAATCCGGCGATAGATTCCCGCGTCATGCCGGGAGACTTTACGGCGCTGCTCACCGGCAGTGGTACCCCGGTCGCCATTGAAAGCTTTGGCGCACTGTTGGTGGATGTACGCGACGCCAGCGGCACACGCTACAACTTGGCGGAAGGACAAACCTCCACCATCCGCATCCCGGTGGGGTCACTCTCGGCATCACCACCCCCCACCATTCCTTTATTGATGTTTAACGAAACGACTGGCCGCTGGGTAGAGGAGGGCACCGCCACCCTCACAGGCCCCGCGCAAAACCAGTTTTACACCGGGACGGTAAAACAATTCGGTCGCTGGAACGCCGATCAGGCGATGAACACGGTGATGGTCTCAGGCTGTGTCCGTGATACTGCCAATCAACCGGTGGAAAACGTGAGTGTTAAGGCCGATGGCGTCAACTACTCAGGGTCGGCTTCGACATATACAGCGGCAGATGGCGGCTTCCGGCTGGCGGTGCGTCGTGATGGTCTAGTGACGATCAGCGTAACGTTCTTGCTCAATGGCAAGCCAGTGACCGCCACCGTCAACGCAGGCCCCTTTACCGCCGATACCACACTGCCATCCTGCATTGAGACAGTACCTGTGCCGCTGGCAATCACCGCCCGGTTGCTGCCAGCAGGCATCGTCGGCACACCCTATAACGCTAGACTAGCCGCCACCAATGGCACCAAACCCTATTACTGGAGCTTCTCCGGTGCTATGCCGACGGGTTTAACACTAGATCAAGCCACCGGCCAGATCAGCGGTACACCCACGACAGCGGCCACTTTTAGCGGCGGCTTCGAGGTACAAGACAGCTCAACGCCCGTACAGTCAGCGACCACGCCCTTCACCATCACCGTGACCGCACCTGCGCCATTGGCGATTATCACAGGCTCAACACTCCCGAATGGCAGCGTGGGCACCGCCTATAACGCCAGCCTGACTGCCGCCAACGGCACACAACCCTATGCCTGGAGTTTCATCGCCGGTAACTTGCCGACGGGCCTGACACTGAGCACCACCGGCCAGATTAGCGGCACGCCAACCGTCGCAGGCACCTTCCTGTTCACGATACGGGCGCAGGACAGTTCAATGCAGTCGGTGACTGCGCCGTTCAATATCATCGTGGCCGCGCCCGCACCGTTTGGCATTACCACATCGTTGCTCCCGGCGGGAATCGTGGGTAGCGCCTATAGCACCAGTCTGGCCGCCGCCAATGGTACGCAGCCCTATGTCTGGAGTCTCATCACCGGCGCCCTGCCAACGGGGCTGACACTGAGTTCAACCGGCCAGATCAGCGGCACACCGACCGTTGCGGGTGTTTTTCCCGTGACGATAGAGGCGCAGGACAGCACGACACCAGCAAAGTCGGCGAGCGCGTCGTTGAGCATCACCGTGACCGCGCCCGACACCACGCCCCCTACGGTTATTTCGACAACACCGGCCAACAGCGCTACCGCTGTGGCGATCAACAGCCCCATTAGCGCTACCTTCAGCGAAAACATGAGCGTTGCCACCCTCACGCCAGTCACATTCAGCGTGAACGGTGTTGCTGGCACGGTGACCCATTTAGGCACCACGGTCACTTTCACCCCTTCCGGCCCACTGACCACTAATACTAGCTACACCGCGACTATTGCTACGGGAGTGAGCGACGCGGCCGGGAATGCCATGACCAGCGCTTACAGCTGGAGTTTTACGACACAACAGAGCGGCAGCGACTTAACAGAAAAAATTGGGGTATGGGAAGGCGAAGGATTACAACCTGGATTTGGCACATGGACTATAAAAGTAACTATAAAAGCGGGAGAGCAGTTGATTGAATATCCGTCCCTGAGGTGTGGTGGAATTCTAACGTTGTCATCTGCCACCAATACACAACTCACCTTCAGAGAAAAGATAACCTTTGGTGGATGTGTAGATAATGGGTTTGTTGAGCTTGCCGATGAGTCGAGCAATAAACTTATCTATCGTTGGTATTATCCAGATACAAACAATAGCCAAGGAAGTTTGGGCGCGACTGGTAGTGTGACCCTAGTGACTCCAGAGGCAGATTTTTTGGCGTTGGCGAAAAAAAGCGGTTGTTTAGCTTGTCACTCCGTTGAGAAAACAGTTGTTGGTCCAGCATTGCGAGATGTTGCTAACAAATACAAAGGCGATGCAGCAGCTAAAGCAGCTCTTGTTGCTAAAGTAAAAGCGGGTGGTAATGGTAACTGGACTGCGGTAACAGGTGGGGTTCCAATGCCACCCTACTCACCACGTGTTACTGATGCCAACATCGAGAAGTTAGTTGACTTCATACTTGGCTTGGCTGGGTAAGCCGTGTAGGGTGGGCGCGTTGTTTGTGCCCACGCAGTCAAATGTGGAGATGAATGAACATGGCAAATGATAATCCGCGTGTTTGATGTGGCGTACCGCATGGCCAACCCAAAAAACGAGTTGGCCATCGCGCTGGGAGAGAGTGCGGAGTAGTTGAGTTTGACAAAGGTAGGCAGTGATAAGAAAGCGGCGGTTCGACAAAGTCGCCGCAAACGCTAACGCGTTTTAAAAAAACGATCAATTGTAACCAAAGTCACGGACAATTAGCGTGGCTGAATTGGTTTAACGGGGGGTGCTATGCACCATAAAATTCCAGGGAGACGTACTTAACATGCTAAATATCAAAGGTGTTACTACCAAGATATCTATTTTTTTATTTATATTATTTGCGCTCTCTCCCCGAATTGTTTTTTCGGAAGATCGGCCAAAGGTGATGTTTATGATTGCCGAGCAAAATATCGGCGATAAAGTATTTACCTACTGGTGGAGCCGGTACAGCAGCAGCGTCGCCGTTGTAACCCCATTGACAGGTATTGTTGCCAGCGAGACGGGGGTTGTCAGGCAGACCGACATTCAACACCAGCGTTTCGATCTTTCAGTCGGAGAAGCCATTCTTAAAGAGGAGTTTTTGAATACAGGGTTTGATGTAATCGACATTGCCAGTGTGTCAGACAAAATCAAGGTGTCGGAGGCGTATAAGGTCATGGACCTTGCAAAAGATGCCACGCTCGAAATCGGCAAAGATGTCGGTGCGGATATCATTGTTACAGGAAAGATCATCGCTAAACGCGGCCCAATTAATACAGGTAGCAACGTCGGCACCTATATGGCTGACATCACCGCCACTGCATTTCAGGTAAAAGATGGTCTCGTGCTGGCTTCAGGTCGTGCAAACGATGTTGCTCGGCATGTTTCCGAAATAACGGGAGGGAGTCAGGCCATCGAAAGGGCGTCACAAAAGCTGGCAAAAAAAATGGTTGAGCAGATGAATGCAAAGCTAAAGCAGTAACTTCATCACGTTAAAAATAAAACAAGACTCTTGGGGAGTACGTTGTGAATAGACAAAAATTTAAAATGGCGTTGTTATTGGCAGTGACTTGGATTATTGCAGGTTGTGCGACGGCGCCCCAGATTGTTATGCCTTCCAACCCTGCCAATCCCATCAAGCGCGTCGCGATTCTTCCAATGCTGGATAACTCGGATGATGTTGATGCGCCGACTCGCATTAGAGATGAGTTCTTCAACCGCTTGGGACGATACAATTATGATATCCAGCCTCTCGCAGAAACCAATGAATTACTGAATTTCCAGATGGGCATTACCATGGGCAAGCAGTATGACCAGGCAACCCCCCAGGAGATCGGTAAAACATTGGGGGTGGATGGCCTGTTCTACGGTTATCTGCTTGATTTTGATGAGGTCACTACCGGATTCGTCAATAGCTATAAAGTCCGTATGGGATGGAAACTGGTGGACACCAAAACCGGTAAAGTCTCGTGGGGGAAAGGGGTCGCGGTTCGAAGAACGCAATCTATAGGGAATCTTGCCGGAGCAGCGCATGCAGTTGGGTCTGCAACGGATCAAGTAGGGCTTACTGAGTCAGAAAAAGTCGAAGTCATGCCTGGTTCCAAGGATCCTATGAATGAAATGCCAGGATTAGACAAGTGGATTTCAATGGGAGACAAGTCGTCTAGCCTTGCTGGAGGCATAGTCGGAGGGCTTATGGATAAGGTGGGGGGCGGCATCATGGGCAACAGTTTAAAAAATGAAATCAAATTTGCTTACGACAATCTGTTTCCTACCATGTTGGTTGGCCCAGTAGTCAAATAACCTCTGCAAGTGATGTGGTGTCGGTATCCACTAATTTTTAAATAGATCCAACAAGGGAGCAATAAATGGAAATTAATAAATCAAAGGCCTTCGGTTATTTTTCAGTGCTTATCATCAGCACTCTGTTTTTTTCTGGGTGTTCGAGTATGAGTGGCGAGGTTAAAAAAGATGTGTCGCTCACGGATCAGACCGAGAAGCTGGAAAAGGCGGGGGCAAATTACACAGGCCCCCAATATACAATCGGCATCATTACCTTGTTAAATAAAACACCGTCTAAGGTCTTGGGGATAGATGAAGCTGCAACAGATATTCTCAGAACAACCATCAAACAGGCGGGTCTCGAACCTGTCATGCTCACCAAGGATGAACTTAAACAGCATGATTCGATGGTCGAGCTGCAGCAGTCCGGGGTTGTGAAAACAGGGAAAAAGGATGCGGCGGAAGGCATGAATTCGATTGATTTTCGGGTGTCCGGCGCCATCACTTCCTATGCTGAGTTGGCTGAAGGTAACAATTTATTAATTGCAAAAACCAAAACGCAGATTGCACGTGTCGGTGTGGATTATGCGTTGGTCGACATCGCCAGCGGAAAAACGCTGGTTGCAAAATCGGGCCTTGGAGAGTATCGCAAAGAGAATACAAAGTTTCTTGGTTTGGGGAACTCTTCATCTGCAGATGTCAGTTTGCGTGAAGGTGCGTTAAGAGATGCTATGAACAAAGCTGTCGAAGCCATGATTCTTGAGTTGAATAAGCTGCCCTTTCAGAGCAATATTCTGCTGGTCGATGGGGGTTCGATTGTTTTCAAAGCAGGCACACGGTCCAAACTCGAATCAGGCGCTCGGTTGGCGGTCTATCGTCCTGGCGAAGAGTTGATTGATCCGGAAACGGGGCGGTCCTTAGGGAAGCGGGAAAAACGCGTGGGTGAAATTAAACTCTCGAGCCATACAAATAGCACCGTTTCAGAAGGAAGTGTGGCCGAAGGCTCTGGTTTTGTAAAAGGGGACATTCTACGACTCGTTCAATAGACTTTTTCGTATCATCTGAGATTAATTAAGAGACAGGCTGTTTGTTCATAAAAAACGGCCTGTTTTTTTTATGAACTATAATGAGGGGGGAGATTTGGGTTTTCCTTGCCAATCTAGGGTTGGTTGAGAAGGTTTCGCAAACACCATGGCGGTCGGCCAAAGGTTAAGCAGGATATAGTAGGATGGCATTTTCACTTAATCATGTTGTTGTGTGAGGGTGGCACTGTTTCTGCAGGTGGGTGATTGTCGGGGGATAGTCAAACGTTATGGATAGTGAAAGTTACGATGCGTTAGTTGAATCCATTTATGATGCTGCGCTAAATCCTGAACGCTGGGATACGGTTGTTTCAGGATTGAAGGATGCGTTTGATTCCATCGGGGCCGGTTTTTTTGTGCAAACCGCAGATCAGCGGGGAGATGGTCACTATATTCATGGGCTTGATAGTCACGAAATGGATGTGTATGGCGAACACTTCGCCAGCGTTAACCCTTGGTTCACTATTCCTGGTTTGATGAAGCCGGGGCGGGTGCTTACTGATCTCTCTCTTGAAAAAATACACAATGACAAAGGCGCTTTCCTCAAGACCGAAATGTATCAGGATTGGTGCAAAAAGCAGGATATTCGCCATCTCATGGGGGGAAGTTTGCAAGATATACATGGGAGCCTTCTGAATTTTTCTTTCTTTCGATCACAGCAGTCGGGCTACTTCACCGATGCTGAGATTAAGTGTTACCAGAGATTGTGTCGCCATTTGATAAAGGCAGTGGAGATCAATGCCAGGACAATGGGGCTTGTGCCGGGGGCTGGCAGTCAGGAGGGGGCATTGGATTGCCTGCGCCTTGGGGTGGTTACGCTGGATGGTTTCGGTCGCATTGTGTTTGTGAATAAATATGCAGATGCGTTACTTAAGAGCAATAAAGGTCTTTGCGAAAAGGAGTTGCGCCTAAAGACGGTGGACCACAGCTCCCAGAAACTTCTGGATCAGGCACTTGATCAGGCGCTCAACGCACGTAAAAGTGCAGCGCTGACACTGTCACGCTCTGCGGCATCAGAGTTGTCACTCTGTGTGATACCTGTCTCTGATAAGCGTGACTTTCTGGGTATGCCAAGCCGCTCTGTAACGATCTTCATCTCTGATCCAGATGACCGCGAGGTCGCTAACGTCGATTGTCTTGCCAAGCGTTGGCAATTGTCGCCTCTGGAGGCGCAGTTTGCCTTGCAGCTGCTCAAGGGGCTTAACGTCAAGGAGATTGCCGTAGCGCTGGAACTTACTCGTAGCACTGCACAGTGGTACTGCAAGCAGATCATGCAGAAGCTGGGGGTCAGGCGTCAGTCTGAGCTTATCCTTAATCTCACTAAAGACCTTTCGTTCTTTCTCGACCCCAGCTCCGCTTACCGGGGCAGGTGACACATCGGTATGGGGGCTTCATAATAATATTCCACCAAAGGCACTTCAGCCGCACACCCAAGACTGGAATATAGATGAAACAACGTAAAACCACCGATGGTCAGGCCCCTTACGCTGGCACCTTGTATATAATCTCCGCCCCCTCTGGCGGGGGCAAAACCAGCCTGGTCAAGGCGCTGGTGGATACCATGGATGAGATCCGTGTCTCGGTCTCATTTACAACCCGGGCCATGCGCCCTGGTGAGGTTGATGGGGTGAACTACAATTTTGTCGATATGGCAGAGTTCCAGCGTATGGTCGCGGATGATGTCTTTCTTGAACACGCTCAGGTGTTTGATAACTGCTACGGCACCTCCCGAGAATGGGTTGAGCAGCAGCTGCGGGAGGGGGTGGATGTAATCCTGGAGATCGACTGGCAGGGTGCCCGTCAGGTGCGGCCACGGATGCCGGGTAATGTGGGTGTTTTCATTCTCCCCCCCTCACGCCAGGCGCTGGAGCAGCGTCTGCGTGGCCGCGGCCAGGATAGCGAAGAGGTGATCCAGCGCCGTTTCCGCGATGCGGTAACCGACATGGCACACTACGCTGAGTATGACTACGTGGTGATCAACGACGATTTTTCTGAGGCGTTGACCGATCTGAGCGCCATTATCCGTGCCCGCCGGCAGCGCGCCGAAGTGCAATGTGGTCGTCAGGCGATATTGATTGAGAAACTACTCGATCAATGAGGGGATTTTGCAGTGGCTGGTGTACAATCACCGGTTCTTGAGAACTTTGTCCTATATCTGGAGTGAATAGTCATGGCCCGTGTGACCGTTGAAGATTGTCTGAGTAAGGTGGATAACCGTTTTGAGCTGGTACTGGTTGCCAGCAAACGTGCCCGTCAGCTGGCCAATGGCAAAGAGCCGCTGGTGCCTTGGGAAAATGACAAACCTACCGTGGTAGCGTTACGCGAAATTGCCGAAGATAAAGTGACCAAAACCTCACTGGTTGAAGATGCCCGCCGCGAAGCGGAACGTGCCTCCCGTATCTCTGAGGAGGAGGCGCGTATTGAAACTACCCAGGCGCTTTCAGTTGCAGATGAGGATGGCGACGACTTCTGATCTTAGAGGTTGCTCATGAGCACACCTCATACCGTATTACCCCCGCTGGTTATCTCCCCGGAGAGCTTTGAACATCTGTTTGATGGGGTGCGGGCGGAGATTGACAAATACTTGGAGCCCGATCACATCGCTATAGTGCATCGGGCTTTTGTCTTTGGTGCCGACGCCCATATTGAGCAGAAGCGCCGCTCAGGTGAGCCGTATATTACCCACCCCCTGGCCGTGGCCCAGATTATGGCCACGATGCGTTTTGACGCCACCACGCTGGCCGCTGCCATTCTTCACGACGTGGTGGAGGATACCCCCGTTACCAAAGAGATGCTGGCCGCCGAGTTTGGCGATGAGGTGACAGAGCTGGTGGATGGGGTGACCAAGCTGACCCAGATCAGCTTTGAGAGTCGCGCCCAGGCAGAGGCGGAAAACTTCCGCAAGATGTTGCTGGCAATGGTGCGGGATATCCGCATCATGCTGATCAAACTGGCTGACCGTCTGCACAATATGCGGACCCTGGGTTTTATGCGCCCTGACAAACGCCGCCGTATCGCCCGTGAAACCCTTGATATTTATGTGCCTATTGCCAGCCGCCTGGGTCTGAATGCGATGCGTCTGGAGCTGGAAGATCTCGGTTTTGCGGCACTCTACCCGGACCGCCACCGTGTTTTGTCCGAGGCGATTAAGAAGGCACGGGGAAACCGCAGCGAGATTGTCGCCAAGATGGAGTCTGCCATCACCGAGCGGTTGCAGCAGGAGGGGCTGAATGCACGGGTCCAGGGGCGCGAAAAGCATATATATAGTATCTATCAGAAGATGCGGCAGAAGGGGTTGCCCTTTGCTGAGGTTCATGATGTCTACGCCTTTCGTATTGTGGTGGACTCTGTGGATATGTGTTATCGGGTCTTTGGTGCGGTGCACAATCTCTATAAACCGGTGCCAGGTAAGTTCAAGGATTATATTGCCATCCCCAAGGCCAACGGCTATCAGTCGCTACACACGGTGCTGTTTGGCCCCTATGGCGTGCCGATTGAGGTGCAGATTCGTACCGAAGATATGGATCGGGTGGCCGATGCGGGGGTGGCTGCCCACTGGCTGTACAAAGGTGGCGAAGACTCAACGAATAATTTTGGTGCCCACTTCCGTGTGCGGGAGTGGATGCGCAGCGTGCTGGAGATGCAGCAGAGCGCTGGCAACTCGTTGGAATTTCTGGAAAACGTCAAGATCGACTTGTTCCCGCGTGAGGTCTATGTTTTTACTCCAAAAGGCAAGATCATGGTGCTCAAACGGGGTTCAACCCCCGTCGATTTTGCCTACGGTGTGCATACCGATGTGGGCAACCGCTGTGTGGCGGCCAAGATCAACCGCCGTCTGGCACCGCTGCGTACGGAGCTAATGAACGGCCAGACGGTGGAGATTGTGACGGCCAATACTGCATACCCCAACCCCGCCTGGCTCAACTTTGTGGTGACGGGCAAGGCGCGGGCTAACATCCGCCACTACCTTAAGAACCTGCGTGAGGATGAGGCGATCAATCTGGGCAAGCGGTTACTGGATAATGAACTGGTCTCCGTCGCGCTCTCGGTGGATAACTTGCCCCTGGAGCAGGTTGAAGGGTTGTTGAAAGATTTGAAGCTGGAGTCCCTGGATAAGCTGTTCGAAGAGATTGGCCTGGGGAACCGCATGGCCCTGCTGGTAGCACGCCGCTTTATGCCGGATAAAAAACCGGGGTCTCGTGGTGTGGGTATCAAAGAGGCGCTGATCCGCTATGTACCGCTCTGGCTCAAAGGGGAGAAAGAGTCCTCTTCCAAGCCGCTGCTGATACGGGGTACCGAGGGTATGGTGCTCAACTTTGCCAAGTGTTGCCGCCCCATCCCAGGTGATTCGATTCTCGGTTTTGTCACTGCCGGGCGTGGCATTGTGATCCATACGGAGTCGTGCAAAAACGTGGCGGAGTATCGCAAGCTGCCCGATAAGTGGATCGATGTGCAGTGGGAGGAGGGGGTGCGGGGTGACTTCCCGGTAGAGGTGCGGATCGATCTGCTTAACCAGCGCGGTGTTTTGGCCACCGTGGCGGCGACCATCTCCGAACTGGGTGCCAATATCGACAACGTCAATGTTGAAGAGCGCGACAGCCGCAACAGCAGCATGACCGTGGTGCTGGAGGTGCAGGGGCGTCAGCATCTGGCCAATATTATGCGTCGGATTCGTTCCATTGAACCGGTGCTGCGTATTGTCCGCACCCGAGGATAAGTGTAGGGTGGGCATGGCCCACCATTCTTTCAACATTCCGCGTGGGCACAGAAAACGTGCCCACCCTACCCAATTGAAACAGAGAGAGATTTTTCATGGCACGTGAAATTATCCATACCGACAACGCCCCCAAGGCGATTGGTACCTACTCTCAGGCGGTGAAGGTGGGGAGTACCGTCTACCTCTCGGGCCAGATACCCCTGGTGCCGGAGACCATGCAGATGATTGAAGGGGATATGGAGGCCAATATCCGCCGTGTCTTTGATAATCTCAAGGCGGTGGCTGAAGCGGCGGGCGGTTCGTTGCAGGATATCGCCAAACTCAACATTTTTTTGATTGATCTTGGCCACTTTGCGCTAGTCAATCAGGTGATGGCTGACTACTTTCAGCAACCCTACCCGGCCCGCGCCGCCATTGGTGTGGCGAGCCTGCCTCGTGCCGCAGCGGTAGAGATGGATGGGGTAATGGAGCTGGCGGGATGAACGGCCGGTTTTGCCAGTAACTGCCCCGGCACCATTCTCTAATGAGCTTGGCGGCACCTCTCACCACCCTTAAAGGGGTGGGGCCACGGATGGCCGAGCGTCTCGAACGTCTCGGCCTGCGGGGCATTGAAGATCTGCTGTTCCATCTCCCCTACCGTTATCAGGATCGCACCCAAGTGGCAGTGATAGGTGCGCTGCGTCCCGGTAGCGAGCTGGTGGTGGAAGGGGAGGTTCAAGCCTGCGATATCAAATTTGGCAAACGGCGCTCGCTGCTGTGCCGGATCAATGACGGCACCGGCTCCCTGATGTTGCGCTTTTTTCACTTCAACGCCCGGCAGCAGGCGGGGCTGGTGCGGGGGGCGCGGCTGCGCTGTTTTGGCGAGGTGCGACGGGGCGCGGCGATGCTGGAGATGGTCCACCCCGAATATGAGCTGCTCGATCCGGAAGGGGATTCAGCACCGCTGGCGGGGGCGGCGACCGAGCCACATCTGACGCCGCTCTACCACGCCACCGATGGTCTGGCACAAAAGAGCCTGCGCCAGCTGACCGACCGTGCCCTGGAGCGGTTGGCCCAGGCGGAGCTGTTTGACTATCTGCCGCCCGAGCTGGTGGCAACCCTGGGGTTGCCCGGACTGGCCGAGGCGCTACGTTATGTACACCGGCCCCCGCCCGATGCCCCGGTGGCGGCGCTGCTGGCGGGAGAGCATCCGGCCCAGCAGCGGCTCGCCTTCGAAGAGCTGCTGGCCCACCACCTGAGCCTGCGGCAGTTGCGTCAACGTATTGAGATTAACAGTGCGCCAGTGATGGTGGTCCACGGGCGTCTGTTACAACAGCTCCGTGCCGGGCTGCCCTTTACCCTGACCGGGGCGCAGCAGCGGGTGATGGCAGAGCTGTTTGCCGATATGGCCAAACCCCATCCAATGCAGCGGCTGGTGCAGGGGGATGTGGGGTGTGGCAAAACCCTGGTGGCCGCCGCCGCGGCACTGCAAGCGGTGGAGGCGGGGTATCAGGTGGCGGTAATGGCCCCGACGGAGCTACTGGCGGAACAGCATCTGCGTAACTTTCGCCACTGGTGTGAGCCATTGGGGCTACAGGTGGCTTGGTTCAGCGGTAAGCAAGGGGTACGGGAGCGGCGCGACAATCTGGCACGGCTGGTGGCGGGCGATGCGGCGCTGGCGGTGGGGACTCACGCCCTGTTCCAGGATGAGGTGGTCTTTAACCGGTTGGGATTGGTGATTGTTGATGAGCAGCACCGCTTTGGTGTGCATCAGCGGTTGGCACTGCGAGAAAAGGGGCGTGATGTCGATGGTCGGCTGCCCCATCAGCTGATTATGACGGCGACACCGATCCCACGGACCTTGGCCATGACCGCGTATGCCGATCTTGATATATCAGTGATTGATGAGCTACCGCCGGGGCGCACGCCTGTTGAGACAGTGGTGATCTCCGACAGTCGTCGTGCCGAGGTGGTACAGCGGGTGCGGAGTGCCTGCAGTGCCGAAGGGCGTCAGGCCTACTGGGTCTGCACACTCATTGAGGAGTCGGAGCTGTTGCAGTGTCAGGCGGCGGAGGCGGCGGTGGTCGAGTTGACTGAAGCACTGCCAGACCTGAACATCGGTCTGCTTCATGGGCGGATGAAGTCCGCCGAAAAAGAGTCGATTATGGCCGCCTTTAAAGGGGGTGAGTTGCAGCTGCTGGTGGCGACCACGGTGATTGAGGTGGGGGTGGATGTGCCCAATGCCAGCTTGATGATTATTGAAAACGCCGAACGTTTAGGGTTGGCGCAGCTGCATCAGCTGCGGGGCCGGGTTGGGCGTGGTGACGTCAGTAGCAGCTGTGTTTTGATGTATCATAAGCCGCTTTCCGCTCAGGGGCGTGCCCGGCTGGCGGCGTTGCGCGAGACCAATGACGGTTTTGAAATTGCCCGCCGTGACCTGGAGTTGCGCGGCCCCGGTGAGGTATTGGGGACCCGGCAGAGTGGTTTGTTGATGTTGCGCATCGCCGATCTGGTGCGTGATCAGGCACTGCTGCCGCAGGTGGAGGCGGTGGCCGGGCAGCTGCTGCAGCGCTGGCCAGAGCGGGTGCCGCCGCTGATTGCACGTTGGCTGGGTGAGGCGCAGCGTTACGGTGATGTTTGAGGGTTCTATTCCAGAATATGGGCAGTATTGGATGAAGGGTGAACCGGCGTGGCGCAACGCCCGTCTGATCAGACGGGGTCAGGTACCCCCGCGGATTGCAGACTGGCTGCTCGACAACGGCTCCCTGACACGGCGGTTGCGGCAGGCCAGCGGCGGGGATTTTCGGGTTGAACTGCTCGGGCAGCATTGGGCCAGACCGTTACGGTGTGAGCGGCAGGTATTGGGACTGGAGCCACGGGCGGTGGCGCTGATCCGTCAGGTGCGGCTCTGGTGCAACGGTGAGGCGGTGGTCTACGCCCGCACTATCTTGCCACGTCAGACACTGGTGGGGCGGCAGCGGCGGTTGGCGCGGTTGGGCGGCAGGCCGCTGGGTGAGCAGCTGTTTCGTGATCGCACCATGTATCGTGGTGAGATGCAGGTGGCGCTGGTTGGCCCGGAACAGAGCGCGTACGGCGCAGTGGCCGGTAGCAGACCCCTCTGGGGACGGCGCTCGGTCTTTACTGTGGCTGGCCGGCCACTGCTGGTGAATGAGATTTTTTTGCCGTCATTAGTGACGGGCATGATTTATACGGTGATTGAATGAGAGTGTTGGTTTGATAATGCAACGGTTACGGCAATATATCCTGCTCACGCGATTTGACCGCCCAATTGGTATCTTTTTACTGCTCTGGCCAACCCTATGGGCGTTGTGGATAGCCTCAGAGGGGCAACCTGACCTCTGGGTGGCGACAGTGTTTGTGCTGGGGGTGGTGCTGATGCGTTCGGCAGGGTGTGTGATTAACGACTATGCCGACCGCGACATTGACCGCTACGTGGCCCGCACCAGCGACCGGCCACTGACGGCGGGGCGGGTGACAACCAGAGAGACGCTGCTGCTGTTTGCGGTGCTGTCACTGACGGCGTTTGCACTGGTACTGACGATGAATCTGCTCACTATCCTGCTCTCCTTTGTGGGGGCGGCGCTGGCGGCCAGTTACCCCTACATGAAACGCCACACCTATCTGCCACAGGTCTATCTGGGGCTGGCGTTTGGCTGGGCCGTGCCGATGGCCTTTGCCGCGCAGACCGGCGGTGTCCCAACAGTAGCGTGGCTGCTGCTGATCGCCACGGTGTTATGGGCCACCGCCTACGATACGATGTACGCCATGGTTGACCGCCCGGATGATATGAAGATTGGCGTCAAGTCGACGGCGATCCTGTTTGGTCCGGCGGACCGTGCCATGATTGCCATCATTCAGGCGTTGACGCTGGTGGTGCTGGTAACGGTAGGGGTTAAGCTGGAGCTGGGTGGATATTATTATGCCGGGGTGGCGGTGGCGGTTTTTTTCATGTGTTACCAACAGTATCTGATCCAGAATCGTGACGGCATGCTCTGCTTCAGGGCGTTTCTGAACAATCAGTGGGTTGGCGCGGCGGTGTTTGTGGGCATTGCACTGCACTACTACAAGGCCGGTTAGGGGTGCTGAGTCTGCCGGGGTTGATCCATCCGGGCGGTTTTGAGGCGGCGGTGCTGACCCGTGACTTTCCGTGGGTGATCGGCCTGACCCTGGCGATGTTCATGATGGCCTACGGCTTTCGTGGCCAGCGCAGTATTGGTCGCTGGGAAGGGGGCTTTGCTGCCCGCCTTTGGTGGGTATATGGTGTGGCGCTATATCAGTGCAATTGCATAAGGAGAGGGTGATGGCAGAAGAGCGGTTTATAGTCACAAACGTCAAATGTGGTGGCTGTGTCAGCAACATTAAGAACGGTCTTGGTCAGATGCCGGGGATTGAGTCTGTGAGTGTTGATCTGGCCACCAAACAGGTGGTGGTGAATGGCGCGGCGCTGGATCGCGGTGCGATTGCCGCCAAACTGGTGGCGCTGGGTTACCCTGAGGTAAAAGGTTAATTGAGATCTGAACAGAAGACGATGGTATTGGCAGCGGCCGAGCGCGACAAACTGAAGCGCCTGGGGTTGGCAGTCATCGAAACCGAGGCACGTGCGGTTGCGGCATTGGCGGCGCGTATCGATGAGAGTTTTGTCCACGCCTGCGAATTGATGCTGGCGTGTGAAGGGCGCATTGTGGTGATCGGTATGGGCAAGTCGGGCCACGTTGGTGGCAAGATTGCCGCCACGTTGGCGAGTACCGGCAGCCCGGCCTTTTTTGTCCACCCCGGTGAGGCCAGCCATGGCGACTTGGGAATGATCATGCCCAAAGATGTGGTGATGGCCTTTTCCAACTCAGGGGAAACCGATGAAATTCTGACCATACTGCCGCTGATTAAACGTATTGGCGTGCCGTTGATCACTTTGACGGGCAACCCTGGCTCCACCCTGGCCCGCGCCGCTGATGTGCACATTGATGTGACTGTGGCGGAAGAGGCGTGTCCGCTGGGACTTGCACCTACCTGCAGCACCACGGCGGCCCTGGTGATGGGGGATGCGCTGGCTGTGGCGCTGCTGGAACAGCGCGGTTTTACGGCGGAGGATTTTGCCCGCTCCCACCCCGGGGGTCGTTTGGGACGGCGGCTGCTGCTGTTGATCCGCGATGTGATGCACAGTGGTGAGGCGTTGCCGCTGGTGACGGCGGAGGTCTCTTTGATCGATGCGCTGATGGCGATGTCGCGCAAGGGGTTGGGGGTAGTGGCCGTGGTGGATGACCAGCAGACCCTGCTGGGGGTCTTTACCGACGGTGATCTGCGCCGTGCAGTTGACCAGGGGGTGGATATCTATCACGCCAAAGTGGCGGAGCTGATGACCTGTGGTGGCAAAACCGTGGGGCCGGATGGGCTGGCCGCTGAGGCGCTGCGGCTGATGGAGACACATAAGATCAATGCCCTGCTGGTGGTGGATGGTGACCAGCGGGTGGTGGGTGCCCTGAATATGCATGACCTGCTGCGTGCCGGTGTGGTTTAGCCCCTTTAGCGATAAAACGGAGTCCCTATGCAAGATATTCTCGCCCGTGCGGCGCGCATTAAACTGCTGATCTTTGATGTGGATGGTGTATTGACCGATGGTGGGTTGATCATGGACAAGGAGGGTCACGAGTACAAACAGTTCAACTCCCGTGATGGCCATGGCATGAAGATGTTGCAGGAGACGGGGGTTCCGATTGCCATCATTACGGGCCGCAGCTCGGCAGTGGTGGAGCACCGGATGAATGGCCTGGGGGTGAAATACCTCTATCAGGGGCAGCATGATAAACGGGTCGCCTTTGCTCAGCTGCTGGAGCTTCTGGCGCTGCAGGCGGAGCAGGTGAGCTACGTGGGGGATGATGTGGTGGATCTGCCTGTGATGCAGCAGGTGGGGTTGGCGGTGGCGGTTCAGGATGCCCACGGCCTGGTTAAAAGACATGCCCACTGGCAGACCCCCTCTGCTGGCGGGCGCGGTGCGGCGCGTGATATCTGTGAGCTGATCATGGAGGCTCAAGGCACCCTGGCCGGACAGATGGCCAAGTACGTGGCTGAGTGACCTCAATCCTATATGGCCGTTAGTGTAGGTGGGCATAAACGTTATATCAGCATGGTTGTGGTGCTGGTATTGGCGCTGCTGAGCTGGTGGTTCCAGCGTCAGGAGAGTGCCACGGGGGTGGAGCAGCCGCGTGATAGCCATGTGGTTGACTACTCAATGCGTGATTTTGAGGTGATGGCCATGGATGAGCAGGGGCGTCCCCGCCACCGTCTGCGTGCAGTCTCGATGCAACACTATATGGACGACGGCAGTTCAACTCTGGAGCAGCCGGAGCTGCTGCTTTATCAGCCTGCTGGCCAGCCTGTTGGCCAGCCCGGTGGTCCGCAGGCCGTGGAGCGTTGGCAGTTGCGGGCAGAGCAGGCGCATATTGAGAGCAATGGCGCGGAGGCGCTACTGAAGGGTGCGGTCCAGGTGCAGCATATTGATGAAAAAGAGAAGGTGATGCAGGCGTTACATACACGCGATCTGCGGGTCTACGTCGATCAGCAGCGTGCCGAGTCCGGTGCGGCGGTGGAGATTCGTGAGCGCCATGGCGTTACCCGCGCCCAAGGGTTGAAGATTGATATTAAGGCGGGGCAGATAGAGCTGCTGGCCGCTGTGCGTGGTGAATATGTTCGGGAGCGGTAATATGGGTAGCATCAAGCGGCGCATCGGTGTCGCCGGTATGGCGGTGGTACTGCTGGGCATTGGGTTGCCAGCGGGGGCGGAGGGGCCGGCAGCGCCATTGTCGCGGGACGAACCGATCTATATAGAGTCCGACAGCCTTAAAATTGACGATGTAAAAGGCCTCAGCACCTATCAGGGCAGTGTGGTCTTTCGGCAGGGGGCGGCCACGCTCACCGCGGATACACTGGTGATACAGACCCGTAACCGTAGTGATGTCGAGACCATTGTTGCCAAAGGTACACCGGCCCGTTTTGAACAGCGCTCACCCGAACCCGATAAAAGCGCCTCGGGGGAGGCGCTGCGGATTGAGTATGTGGCCCCCAAGTCCCTGGTGATCCTGGATGGACAGGCCCGTTTCCGGCAGGGCGAAAACCAATTTTCCGGCAACCGTATTGAGTATGAAGCAGAAAAAAAGATCGTGCGTGCCGGCAAGTCGGTATCCCCCAATGGTGAGGGTGGTCGGGTGAATATCGTAATCCAACCGCGCCGTACAACTAACAGTCCGGACAGAGATGCCGTTAAGCCATGAGTCGGTTAGGGGCGGAGAACATCTTCAAGGGGTATCGTGGCCGTTCGGTGGTCAATGGCGTATCGCTGGAGGTCAATAGCGGTGAAGTGGTGGGGCTGCTGGGGCCTAACGGTGCCGGTAAAACTACCAGCTTTTATATGATTGTGGGGTTGATTCCCTGTGATACAGGACGACTCTATATCAATGACCGCGATATTACGGCGCTGCCAATGCATGCCCGCGCCCGTCTGGGGATCGGTTACCTGCCGCAGGAGGCGTCGGTTTTTCGCAAGCTGAGTGTGGTGGATAACATCATGGCGATCCTTCAGACCCAGCGTGGGTTAACTGTCCAGCAGCGTGATGAGATGCTGGAGGGGTTGTTGGGTGAGCTGCACATCGGCCACATTCGCAGCTCCTTAGGCATGAGTCTCTCCGGCGGGGAGCGGCGGCGTGTGGAGATTGCCCGTGCGTTGGCGATGAGGCCCGATTTTATTCTGCTGGACGAGCCGTTTGCCGGGGTTGATCCGATTTCGGTGATCGACATTCAGCGCATTATCAGTCAGCTACAGGAGAAGGGGATTGGTGTGTTGATCACGGATCACAATGTTCGGGAGACGCTGGGGATCTGCCAGCGGGCTTACATTATGAGCGAGGGGCGGGTGATTGCCCAAGGGACGCCGGACGAGGTTTTGGCTAACGAACAGGTGCGTAATGTTTATCTGGGTGAGCACTTTCGACTCTAAAATTCTAGACTGTATCCTGCCGATAACTACGGTAGACTCCGCTTCTTATCCGACGATTGTCCACTTTATGAGTGGGAAATCGCAGTATTGAGATAACGCTGACACATGAAACAAACACTTCAACTTCGTCTTGGACAACAGCTGACCATGACGCCACAACTGCAGCAGGCGATCCGCCTGTTGCAGTTGTCGACGCTTGATCTACAGGCCGAGATTCAGGAGGCGCTGGAGAGCAATCCGCTGCTGGAGGTCAATGAACATGCGGCTCCGGCAGATGGTTCAGATGACCATTGGGAGAATGGTGACATCCAGGAGAGTTCTACCGATTACAACTCCGCCAGTGAACATGAGTCGTCGCCAGAGGTGCCCACCACAACGGCCAGCCAGGACTCGGCGGTGGATCTGCAGGCAACTGAAATGCCTGATGAGCTGCCTGTCGATAGTAACTGGGAAGATGTTTACGATAGCGTCCTGCCCAGTGGCAGCGCCAGCAGCTCGGGTGATGATGACTACCGTGGGTTTGAAAATCAAGGCGATGGCGGCGAAAGCCTGCAGGAGCATCTGTTATGGCAGATGCGACTCACCCCGTTTAGTGATCTGGATATGCAGATTGCCGAAACAATCATCGATTCCATTAACGAGGAGGGGTATCTCAGTAGCACTCTTAAGGATATCTGCTCCAGCTTGATACTGGATGAGGGGATTGAGGTTGAGTTGGATGAGATCGAGGCGGTATTGCATCGCATCCAGAACTTTGACCCCGTGGGTGTCGGGGCCCGTGATCTGCGGGAGTGTCTGTTGTTACAGTTACAGACGCTGGATCGTGAGATGCCGGAGGTTGAGGCGGCCATGGTCCTGGTCAGTGAGCATATCGATCTGCTTGGTGGTCGCGACTATAACCAGATTATGCGAAAGATGAAGCTGAGCCGTGAGCAGCTGCAGGAGGCAATCCTGGTGATACAGGGGGTCAACCCCCGTCCGGGCAACAGCATCGACACCACCAAGGCGGAATATATCGTCCCCGATGTTTTTGTAAAAAAGGTCAATGAGACCTGGCGGGTTGAGCTGAATGTGGATGCGATGCCACGCCTGCGTGTGAATGCCCAGTACGCCGGGCTGATTCGCCGGGCGGATAACAGCAGTGACAATACCTACCTGCGTAATCAGCTGCAGGAGGCGCGCTGGTTTATTAAAAGTCTCTCCAGCCGCAATGAGACACTGCTCAAAGTGGCCACCGCGATTGTTGAGCGGCAGCGCGGTTTTCTGGAGTTTGGCGAAGAGGCGATGAAGGCACTGGTATTACATGCCATTGCTGAAGAGCTGGGCATGCATGAGTCGACCATCTCGCGGGTGACCACTAAAAAATATATGCACACCCCGCGTGGTATTTTTGAGTTGAAATACTTTTTCTCCAGCCATGTCAGCACAGCCGAGGGGGGCGAGTGCTCCTCCACGGCAATTCGTGCCTTGATCAAAAAACTGGTGGCGGCTGAAAATCAGGTTAAACCACTGAGTGACAGCAAAATTGCCCAGATTCTGGAGGATGAAGGGATTCACATTGCACGTCGAACAGTTGCCAAGTATCGGGAGGCGCTCTCGATTCCACCCTCTAACGAGCGAAAGCGGCTGGTATAGCGCGGTATAGCAGGTAAAAAGAGCAAAATGGAAATCTCAGCATTATTGACCGTCCCGAACATCCATTGTGACGTGGCCGTTAGCAGTAAAAAGCGTGCGATGGATGTATTGAGTGCGCTGTTGGTGGGTGCGGGGGCGCCCTTGTCAGAGTCGGATATATTTAACGGTCTGATTGCCCGCGAGCGGTTGGGCAGCACCGGGTTGGGCCATGGCATTGCCATTCCCCATGGCCGCTTTGGTACGCTGACACAGGCGATAGCCATACTGGTACGGTTTGCAGAGCCGGTGGATTACGACGCGGTTGACGGTGAGCCGGTTGATCTGGTGGTGGCGCTGATGGTGCCGGAGCAGTCCACGGAGGAGCATCTGCAGCTGCTGGCGGCCCTGGCAGAGATGTTCAGCGACGCCGCCACACGTCGCGAACTGCGCCAGACAACCACACCTGCGGGCCTCTCTGCCGTGGTGGAGAAGTGGTCGTCGGCACACCGTCAGGCAGGTCAGCAGGCATAGTCGCCTATGGCTCAACAACCCATTTTTGTCCCCCCAGTGGGCGAGGTCGATGAGGTTGCCACGCTCCACGGTACACTGGTTGAGGTGTTGGGCATGGGGGTGCTGCTGACCGGTAGCAGTGGTTGCGGCAAGAGCGATCTGGCGCTGGGACTGGTGGATCGGGGGCACCGTCTGGTCGCCGATGACCAGGTGGCTTTCAGGGTTGTTAACGGTCAGCTGGTGGGGAGTAGCCCGCTAGGCGGGGCTGGTTTTATCGAGATTCATGGCCTGGGGGTGGTAAACTTGGCGCGCCTTTACGGCGAACAGGTGCTCTGTCAGGCGTTGCCGCTGGGGCTGGTGCTGGCACTTAAAACGGCGGATGATGTGCCACGGGTGCTGGGCGAGCGCCTCCATTGTCAGCAGCGTGACTGGGCATATTTGGGAGTCAGTGTGAAAGAGGTGCTGTTACCCTGTGGTCGGGGCCGTGATCTGCCACTTTTGGTTGAGACCACGGTGCGCCTGAGTCGCCACTGGCAGCAGGGACATGATGATGCAGCTGAGTTTGAAGTGAAGTTGAGTGCCTTTTGGGAGGGGCGGCCATGAAACTGGTGATTGTTAGCGGCCTGTCGGGTTCTGGTAAAAGTGTGGTTTTACACACCCTGGAAGATCTTTCGTTTTACTGCATCGACAACCTGCCGCTGAGCCTGCTGAAAGAGTTTGCCACCCAGATGGCGCAAGGTGCGCTGGGTGAGTATCAGCGTGCTGCGGTGGGGATTGATGCCCGTAACCTGAATAATGACTTTGGCAGTTTTGCGGATCTTATATCGCAGATTCGCGGCTTGGGGCTGGCCTGTGAAATCATCTTTTTACAGGCGGATGACAATACACTGATCAAACGGTTTAGCGAAACACGCCGTAAACACCCACTCACCAAGGCGGGAATATCCCTGGCGGAGGCGATCAAGCAGGAGCGCAAACTGCTGGGGGGGGTATCGATCAACGCCGATTGGTGCATCGATAGCAGCAGCACCAACATCCACCAGCTGCGCGACATCATTCGCGCCCAGATGTTGAGTGACAGTAAAAGCCTGACCTTGACCTTCCTCTCCTTTGGTTTTAAACACGGTATTCCGGTGGATGCGGACTTTGTCTTTGACGTCCGCTGTCTGCCCAATCCCCATTGGGATCCGCAGCTGCGGGCGTTGACCGGGATATCCAGGGAGGTACAGCTGTTTCTTGATAAAGAGCCTGATGTGAATGAGATGTATCAGGATATTCAACGTTTTCTGGAGCGCTGGATACCGGCGTTTCAGGCCGATAACCGCACCTACATGACCGTTGCGATTGGCTGTACCGGCGGTCAGCACCGTTCGGTCTATCTTGCCAAACGGCTGCATGACCACTTCTCTTCATTTGATTTTGATGTGCTGCTGCGGCATCGAGAGTTATCGCAGTGACCACCGGACTGTTGATTATCAGCCACGAGACGGTGGGTGGCTCATTAGCCGATACCGCATCACTGATGCTGGAGATGTGCCCGATGGCACTGGAGCTGCTGCCGGTTTCGCCTGGTTGTGTTCCGGAGTCGCTTTACGACAAGGCGCTGGCGGCGGTGCGACGTCTCGAACGGGGCAGTGGTGTGCTGGTATTGACTGATATGTATGGCTCAACGCCCAGCAACGTGGCTAACCGTCTTGCCAGTGAGTCCAATGTGATGGTGGTTGCCGGATTAAATCTGCCAATGTTGGTGCGGGTGTTTAACTATCCGGATCTGCCGCTGATGGAGTTGGCACATAAGGCGCTCAGTGGTGGCCGAGACGGTATTTTTATTTGTGAAACGGATAGCCTGTGATTAATAGAACGGTGGAAATAGTAAACAAGTTGGGGTTGCATGCCCGTGCCGCCTCTAAGTTTGTGAAAACGGCATCGGGGTTTGCCAGTGAAATTACCATGTGTAAAGGGAGTCGTAGTGCTAATGGTAAAAGCATTATGGGGGTGATGATGCTTGCTGCCAGTCGTGGTTCGATGTTGGCGCTGACGGCGGATGGCCCGGATGAAGAGCAGGCGATGGCGGCACTGGAACAGCTGGTAGCGGAGCGTTTTGGAGAGGCGGAGTAGTTGAAGTTAAGTTAAGAATGGTTTAATAATGCACAGCTATTGCTGAGCACCTAAGGGGCACACATGGATTATCAGGGATCTGGGTCGTTGCCACTTTGTAGTAATGCCGTGTTGTGGCTCCATGGCGATTGTGAAGGGGGAGCTATCCCCGCTGCCTGTGAAGTTGGGTTGTTTCTAATCGTGCGTCAGGGTTAACGGGGTGGCGACACTTGGCCTTAAAGGGGTAGGGGTCTCGCGTGGCATTGCCATGGGCCAGGCGCATCTACTGCAACGTAACCAGCCCAGTACACGTGAATACCTGATTGAAGCGCACCTGGTTGAGGCGGAGGTTGACCGTTTTAACCGGGCCCTGGCGGTCGCGCAGCAACATCTGATCACGATACGTGACAGAATGCCGCAGAACACACCTGTTGATATCGCCTCTTTTTTTGATACACATCTGCTGATGATGGCGGATAAGGCCATCTCCCAAAAACCTATCGAAGTGATTCGTCAACGTGGCTGTAACGCTGAGTGGGCACTGAAGTTGCAGCGCGATGCGCTGGTGGCGGTGTTTGAGGCGATGGACGATCCCTATCTACGCACCCGTAAGGATGACGTTAACCATGCGGTTAACTGCATTCAGCGGATCCTGCTGAACCAGAGCGAACGTCTGCCCAGTGCCGGTGATGGGCGTCTGGAGGGACGTATTGTTATTGCTGATGATCTGGCCCCGGCGGATACGGTCATGCTTCAGCATGAAGGGGTTGTGGCCTTTGTAACCGAGTATGGCGGCCCCACCTCCCATACCACGATTTTGGCGCGCAGCTTGGGCATTCCTGCTGTGGTGGGGGTTAAAAATGTGCTGCGTTACCTGGGGCAGGGGGAGCATCTGGTGGTAGATGGCCACCATGGTGTGGTGATTGCTGGTGCTGATGAGCGCAGCATCCGCCATTACCGCCATCGCCAGACCCAGGAGCGTCACGATTCGGCCGAACTGAACAAGTTTAAGGAGCTGCCTGCCGTCAGCCACGATGGTGTGGTGGTTACGCTGCTTGCCAACGTTGAGTTACCTGAGGATATGGTGATGTTGGCGCGGGTGGCGGCAAAAGGGGTGGGGCTGTACCGCACTGAATATCTCTTCATGAACCGAACTGAGTTGCCTGATGAAGAGGAGCAACTCAGCTCCTATCGTAATATCGTTTTGGCGCTTAAGGGTGCGCCGTTGACGATCCGCACCCTTGATCTGGGGGTGGACAAAGAGCTGCACTCGGAACGACGTGGCGTCGTGCCGACCATTTCAGCGCTGGGGTTGCGGGCGATTCGCCTCTGTTTGCGTGACCCCGCGCTCTTCAAACCACAACTGCGGGCAATTTTACGGGTGGCGGCCGAGGGGCCGGTGAGCATGATGCTGCCGATGTTGTCGAGTATGCAGGAGCTGCATCAGGCGCTGGAACTGGTCGAGCAGGCCAAGCAGGAGCTGCGTCGCGAGGGCAAATCCTTTGATGCCAATATTGAGATTGGTGGCATGATCGAGGTGCCTGCGGCGGCGCTCTGTGCCGATGCCTTTGCCAGATATCTCGACTTTTTCTCTATTGGTACCAATGATCTGGTGCAGTATACGCTGGCCGCAGACCGTCTTGATAACGCGGTTAACTATCTCTACCAGCCCACCCACCCGGCGGTATTGCGGTTGATCAGCATGGCGATCAAAGCGGGGCATAAAGCGGGTATCCCGGTCTCCATGTGTGGGGAGATGGCGGGGGAGCCGCGTTATACCCGGTTGCTGTTAGGGTTGGGATTGCGCCATTTCAGCATGCAGCCAGTGATGGTGCCGGAGGTGAAGCGCATTGTGCAGGAGAGTGATGTTGGTGAGCTGGCCAAAAAGGTGCGGGGTGTACTGCAGCTCCCCTCCATGGTTGAGGTTGAGACGTTGGTAGAGCGCCTGAACAGCCGTTAAACAGGTTCGTAAACAATCTTCTGTTTCTTAATTAAGGGGTGGCGCTAAGCGTCTATTCCCCTTAGAATTCCGGCAACCACTTTGCCTTCTGACGTGATGATTGCCGCTGATGCCTGACTCCCCTGATAACGAACAGTCACAGACGCGCCTGCAACGGTTTGCCAAGGCGTTGGCGAGTGGCCGTCTGGTCAATATCAGGCGCATGGTCAACGAACTCTACCCTGCTGAAATCGCCCACCTGCTGGAGTCACTGCATCCCAGCGAGCGGGAACTGGTCTGGGAGCTGGTGGAGCCGGAGAAGGATGGTGAGGTACTCACTTACGTCAATGATGATGTACGCGCCAAACTCATCCGGCAGATGGCACCGGCCGAGCTGGTGGCTGCTGCCGAGACCATGGAGACGGATGATCTGGCCGATCTGCTCCAGGATCTGCCCGACATTGTGATCCAGGAGGTGCTGGCCTCGATGGGCAGCCAGGATCGTGAGCGGCTGGAGACGATGCTGGCCTATTCAGAGGACACCGCGGGGGGTCTGATGAATATCGATACTATCACCGTGCGCCCTAATGTGACGCTGGACGTGGTGCTGCGGTATCTGCGGCTGCGTGGTGAAATCCCGCCCATGACCGACTATCTGGTGGTGGTCAACCGGGCTGACCGTTATATCGGCCTGCTCTCCATCTCTGACCTGCTGACAAAAGATCCAAGTCTGAGTGTGGGGCGGGTGATGGAGAAGGATATCGATCCTATTCCCGCCCTGATGACAGCACGTGAGGTGGCAGAGATATTTGAGTTCCGCGACCTGATCTCCGCTCCCGTAGTGGATGATGATGGCAAACTGCTAGGCCGTATCACCATCGATGACGTGGTTGATGTGATTCGTGACGAGGCCGAACACTCGATCATGAGCATGGCCGGTATGGATGAAGAGGATGACATCTTTGCCCCGGTGGTCACCAGCTCACGGCGGCGTGGTATCTGGCTAGGCATCAATCTGCTCACCGCCTTTCTCGCCTCCTGGGTGATTGGTCTCTTTGAGGCCACCATCGAACAGATTGTGGCGCTGGCGGTACTGATGCCAATTGTGGCCAGTATGGGCGGCATTGCCGGCAGTCAGACACTGACTCTGGTGATCCGTGGGATGGCCTTGGGTTATATTGACTCTGCCAACGCTAAACGGATATTGATCAAAGAGTTGGCTGTAGGGGCGTTAAATGGTCTGCTCTGGGCGCTGGTGGTTGGGGTGGTGGCCGGGTTCTGGTTTAGTGATATCAGGATTGGTCTGATTATCGGTGTTGCAATGATGATTAATCTGGTCATGGCGGCGCTGGCGGGGGCCACAATCCCGCTGTTAATGCGCCGTTTTGGTGTCGATCCGGCACTCTCCTCATCAGTGGTATTAACCACCGTGACGGATGTGGTGGGCTTCTCCGTCTTTTTAGGTTTGGCAACACTGCTGCTGCTTTAATCTGGTCTATATATGTGGACCACCCTGTGGCGGGTGAAAAACCGTTGGTGAATTGTCTGATTTGGCCGATACCTTGAGTACGTCAGTGGCCATTAAAGAACGGATGATCGAATGCCTGATATTTTTATTGCCCGTCAACCTATCTACAACCGTACACAACATGTGCTGGGTTATGAGCTGTTGTATCGCTCCGATGATGAAAATCGTGCCAAGCTTCCAGAAGGGGATGTGGCAACCTCACAAACACTGCTTAACGCCTTTACCGAGATTGGCGCCGACAGCCTGGTGGGCAGCCGACTGGCGTTTATTAACCTCTCCCGCGGTTTTTTGATCGGTACCTATCCGTTACCCCTGCCAAATGATCGGGTTGTGATTGAGGTGTTGGAGAGTATTGATATTGATGACGAGTTGATTGAAAGCATCAAACGGCTTGCCCAACAAGGGTATACCATTGCACTGGATAATTTTGTCTACCGTGAAGCGGCCCTGCCACTACTGGCGCTGGTGCATATTATCAAGATCGATATTCAGGCGATGTCTGAAGATACGCTCCGTTACCACGTGGTTGCGCTCAGTGACTACCCCCATCTCAAGCTGCTGGCTGAGAAGGTGGAAGCGTACGAGGAGTATGAGGTTTGTCGTGATCTGGGTTTTCACTACTTTCAGGGCTATTTTTTCTCCCGCCCCAAAATCATCAAACGCAAACGGCTGCCGGGTAACCAGATAGCGCTGATCAAGCTGCTGGCCGAGCTACAGCATCCGGATGTCACCGTTCCTAAACTTGAAATCTTAATTAGCCACGATGTTGGGCTGAGCTATAAACTGCTGCGTTATATCAACTCCTCGTTTTTCGGGCTGCCAAAACCCATCGACTCAATCCAGCGTGCGGTGGTTTTTTTGGGCACCAACGTGATCAAACGCTGGGCTACTCTGTTAATACTGTCACGTTTTGATGATAAACCGGTGGAGCTGATGGTGACCGCCGTTGTCCGTGCCAAGATGAGTGAACTTCTGGCCAAGGCTATGGGTTATCCCTCTGATGATCTCTGTTTTACCGTGGGGCTGCTCTCCGTGCTGGATGCCTTGCTCGATATGGAGATGGAGAACGTGCTTGAAATGCTCTCTATGTCTGAAGAGGTAAATAGTGCCCTGGCCAGCCATGAAGGGATTCCCGGCAATATCCTGGCCATGGTACTGCACTACGAGTCGAGCGAGTGGGACGAAGTACTGCATAGCGAACTGCCACGGGAAGTGATTATGGACGCCTATCTGCAATCGATAGCCTGGGCCACCGAGACCTGTCGCATCCTCATTGGTGATTAACGGCCGCCACGGTGCAGCAGATCTTCGAAATCCGCCAGCTACATCCATCCCGCTTTACCAATAAAGCTAAGCGTGCGTTATGCTCCCACAAACCAAAATCCTATCATGCAGCCACGTAATGTTGGCTGCCGCTGCATTTGTCTGTGAAATTATTTAGGAAAGGTAGCGCAGGATGATTGACAACTACTGTGAACGACTCGGGCCGGGCCTGTGGGCAGAGCCACTTAATGCGCTGAGTAATCTGTCGTTCCTGATCGCCGCGTTTGTGGCGTGGCGACTGTTGCAGCGCGGTGCGGCGGTAGATGGCAGCCATAAAATTCTGGTGCTGCTCATCGCCACCATCGGTATTGGCAGTGGCCTGTTTCATACCTACGCCACAGTGTGGGCCAAGTGGTGGGTGGTTTTCACTATCTATCAAATCAGAATGGACGTTTATCACTACTGCTTGGTGCGGCAGTGTTTTGTCTCTCGCTGGGGTTTAGAACCGCAGATGCAGCCATGTGTGAATCGATAGCCGTCGGCACGCACTTTATGTGGCATCTATTAAACGGTGTGGTGTTGTATCTGTTTGGTGGTTGCGCGTAGAGCGGCGTAGGTTGTAAAGCCACTAGGATGGGTGGAGTGCAGCGTAACCCATCATTCCCGATAACAGGTCACGCAAACCATTGGTCATGGTGCTTCAATATTCATCCTGTATATTTTGATGTCAGTGCTGATGGGTTACATTTCATTTCACCCATCCTACGCGCTTCATTTGATACGACCTGGCACCGATAGATGTTGATGTTTAAGAAAGTAGAAGGATAGTGTTGCCGCAGAAATAGGATGTGCCGACGCAGGAGGCGCATCAGTCGAGTAACTCGAACGATGCGCTTCGTACCTCAGCGCATCCTATGGACTATCCCGGATTCCGTTTCACTTCATCCGGGCTTGCTGTGGATTGATAACGGGTAATTAATTTGCAGTACGGCGATCCAATGATTCCACATAGGCCGTAGGCCGCGCATTCAGGATTGGATCAGCGCTCGGCGCAAGCCCAGCGGGTAACGCGGTGGGTAAAAATGTTTCCGTGTCACAGGCCTGATCGGTAACACGATCAATCACTAAACGACCCATGTTGACCTCTTCACGATCGGCGGGCCACGGCTCCGTCGGATCGGTCAGTTGATCACTGGGCTGGGCAAGTTGGGCGATGACATTAAAAACCACCGGGCCTTTAGTGAGCCGCTCGGCAAGCTCAGCACGCAAGAAATCACCACCCTTGGCCTTGGCCTCATCGTCCGTCAACCCAAGACGTCCCGCCACCGGTTCAAAGCGCCAGCGCAAGGCTTGGGTTTTGCCGCGTGCATTGGTCGCGATGAATGCATTGGTACTCCAATAAGGCAAGGCACCGTAGCTTGCCGGCACCGGTTGGCTGTTGAGATACGCGCTCTGCTTTGTGGTGGCGGGGTTTGCTTTTGAATAGGCCGCGACTACGTCAGGATTTGCTTTGCCGGTGGCTGGATCAGGTACGCGTGCCTTTAAGAAACTCACAAATTGTTCAGGTGTTTGTGCGAAGAATTGCGGGGCGGAAATAAAAACCCATTCCAGACGCTCATTGCCATCACTCGCACGTACCGCAATACCCCGTACACTCTTGGCGTTATCGGGCGCTTTGGGGTTGCCGCCGCCCACTGAAAAGCGACCAATGATGGGAGTACGTTTATCGGCCTGAAATAGCGCGGCCTGGGTAAGGGTGGCGGCACTGGAGGATGCTTCGAGTTGTCCGGCGATGCAAACCCCTTTGGCACCTGAGGCGCGGGCCTTGTGTTTGCCAAACACGCCGTTAAGAGCATCGACCAACTCGGTAGGCGATGTCTGACTCATGGCGACCTGCGGCTTTACGTCGGCCATGGCAGGTTGTGGCGCCATGCTGTTGGACTGCATGGTGGTAGCGCAACCGGCGGTGGCGCCGACGAGGGTGGCGACGAGCACATTACGCGTGGTAGCCGATGTGATTTTATACATATGAATTCTCCAGTGTTGGGTTGATGTTTTTGATCTCGCCGCCCCTATCAGCAAGAGCCGGGGAAGATAGCTCAATCACCAACATGGTCGCCGCGTGGGGAAATTCCTTACACTGAGCGAATATAATTTGCAGAAAATATCGTTTTACAGCCGCTTGCCCTGAGTTTGCCGATGAACCCAATCGCCGGGTCGTAGCTGTGCGGCGCGCGAAGAACAGGAAAAATAAACGCCATACTATCCCCTGATAAAAAGTATCCCCCCTCTAATTGGACGATCTAAAACCGGGGTTCCAGCCATCCGTAGCGAGATTGGGAGCCGCGGATTCAACTCGTAAATGCAACTCACAGGTCAAGGTAGAAGGGCAAGCTGCGGTATTATCGTAGCTCCCTCCACCGACCAAAGTATGAGGAGCACCAATGAGAGAACACAGACAGCTCGCCCAAGAGGAACGATACCAGAGCCTGCCCCACGAAGTGCTTTGGGTATTTACGCGTTATGTAAAGCTGGTCATAACCAGACAGGGATAGCGGAACAGCTCGGTAGGCATAAGTCGACAATTAGTCGAGAGTTCCGGCGTAATCGAGGGCTTCGTGGGTACCGACCCGCTCAGGCACAAAAACTTGCCGATAATCGTAAACAAGAAAAAACTCGGCCTCGCATCTCCGATGAGGTGTGGCAATGGCTAGACCTCCTGATTGCGGAAGAGTGGAGTCCCGAACAGATTAGTGGCTGGCTCCTTAGTGAGGCGTTGGGCAGCATCAGCCCGGAGTGGATCTATCAGTATGTTTATACGGACAAGCGTAATGGTGGCGACCTCCACCGTCACTTACGCTGCCAGAAGGCACGGAAAAAGCGCTATGGCAGCTATGATCGCCGTGGCCAGTGAGGTAGGTCGGGTTAGCGCAGCATAACCCGACATTTCTGATTGAGCAGCAGATTCCCAAACCCATCCACCACACAACGCCACCCCTCATCAATAAACGTAGTGGCTACGGTCTCGATGATCAATGCCGGGCCGGTGATCTGTTGCCCGGCCATTAATGTTGCGCGTTGCCACACATTAACCTTGCCACTGATGCCAAACAGCTCAACCTTCTGCTGTGGCATTGATGCTGTTGTGGTGGTGAGGGGTGGCAGTTCGATTTTGGGTGCTGGCCCTTCGGCACGAATGCGAATGTTGACCAGCTCTACTGCTTGATGCAGGCGGTGGCCGTAGCGTTGTTGGTGGGCTTGGTGAAATTCATCCTGACTGTTGTTCTGCCACGGGATGTTGAGGGTATGGGATTGGCCGCGATAGCGTAGATCGACGCTGCGTTTGATGGTGATTGTATTGATGGCGATGCCTTCTTGTTGTAATGCCTGTTGGGCGGTGGCTTCCAGTTCACTGAAACAGTTTTCCAGTGTTGTGCTCTCTACGGCGTCGAGGTTGCTGGCGATGGTGCGTGAGAGTTCGCGGCTGCGGCGTGCGACTAACATGCCGAGGGCGGAGAGTACGCCGCCATGTACGGGCACCAGTGCTTCTTGTAACCCCAGTGTTTCAGCGAGGGCGCAGACGTGCAGGCCACCGGCACCGCCAAACGGCATGAGTGTGAATCCTTGGGGATCGATACCGCGCTGGATGGAGATGAGTCGCAACGCCTGGGCCATGTGTTCGTTGGCGATCTGGATGATGCCTTGGGCGGTGGCTTCGATACTGAATGCTAATGGTGCGGCGAGGGTGGCGACGGCGTTGCGCGCGGCGTCGGCATCGAGTTGCATCTTGCCACCGAGGAAGGCGTCGGGGCGCAGTCGGCCTAGCACTAGATTGGCGTCGGTCACTGTGGGTTGTTGTCCGCCGCGACCATAACAGGCGGGGCCGGGTGCGGCACCTGCGGATTGTGGCCCGACCTGTAACAGGCCTCCTTCATCTATATAAGCGATGGAGCCGCCGCCCGCGCCGATGGTGTGCATGTCGACCATCGGCACTGATACGGGCCAGGGGCCGATCTGGCCGCTGTTGGTGAGGCGTGGTTCGCCGTCGATCAGCGCGACATCGGTGGAGGTGCCACCCATGTCGAAGGTGAGCAGTTTGTCGCGTCCGGCACAGCGGCCAATAAAACGTGCACCCGCCAATCCACCGGCAGGACCGGAGAGCAGCATCTGCACCGCCCGCGCCCCGGCCAGTTCGGCGGCGATGGTGCCGCCGCTGCTCTGCATGACGCTGATCTGTGCTGCGGGCAAGTTTTGCTGCAACCGTTGCAGGTAGCGTTGTACCAGTGGCCCGACCCAGGCGTTGAGCCAGGTGGTGATGCCACGTTCATACTCTTTATATACGGGCAGGATTGCGGAGGAGCGTGAGACAAAGATGTTATCCGGCACAATCGCCTCGATCGCCTTTTCGTGGCTGTCGTCAAGAAACGAAAAGAGCAGGTTGATGGCGACGGCTTCGGGTTGGAGCTGTTGCAGCTGCTGGCGCAACAGCGCGAGATCATCGGCGGTGAGTGGTTCGATGGTGCTGCCATCGGCGGCGACACGTCCGCCTGTTTCCAGGCACAGCTGCTGCGGCACCGGTGGTGCAACTGGTTTGGGTTGCAGGTTGTAGAGTTCACGGCGTGCCTGGCGGCCGATGGTGAGCATGTCACTAAGACTGTGGTTGGTGATGAAGGCGGTGCGTACCCCCTTGCCTTCGAGTGCGGCATTGGTGGCGACGGTGGAGCCGTGCACGACACTCAGCGTGGTGGTGTTCAAACCCATATCGGCGATGCCCAGCAAGATCGCCTCTTCCGGGGCGTGCGGGGTGGAGAGCCGTTTGTGTACGGTGAGTGTTGTGCCATCAAACAGCACAAAGTCGGTGAAGGTGCCGCCGGTATCGACGCCGAGTAAAATATTACGCGGGTTCACGGTGGCGGGGGCAGGAACTTTTGGTGATTTGTGTCATCATATGCAACGAATTATACGGCCCCTGTTTAGATTTGTCGTTGCAGGCGGGTGGCTCTTCCCTCAAGTACAAATTTTCATTCAAAAAACTGTGGCCATGACTAGTAGCGATAATACGTTGATTCAGGTGGAGCAGGTGAGTCGTTATTACGGCCATCTGTGTGCGGTGGATAACATCAGCTTTGAGATGCGCCGGGGTGAGGTATTGGGGTTTCTTGGCCCCAACGGTGCCGGCAAGTCGACGACGATGCAGATGTTGAGTGGCAATCTTGCGCCGACGGCGGGGCGGATTCTGATTAATGGCATTGATCTGCTTGATCGCCCCAAAGAGGCCAAGGCGCAGCTCGGTTATCTGCCCGACCATCCGCCGCTCTATCGTGAGCTGACGGTGGATGAGTATCTGCTCTACTGTGCCCGGCTCAATCGTATCGCTAAATCTAAATGCCGTGAGGCGGTTAACAGTGCCAAGGAGCGTTGTGGTCTGACTGAGGTTGGCAAACGGTTGATTGGAAATCTCTCCAAGGGGTTTCGCCAGCGTATAGGCATCGCCCAGGCGATTATTCATTCGCCAGCGGTGGTTATTCTTGATGAGCCGACGGTGGGGCTTGACCCGATCCAGATCCTTGAAATCCGCGCCTTGATTCGTGAGCTGCGGAGTGAACACAGCGTGATTCTCTCTACCCACATCTTGCCGGAGGTGCAGGCGGTGTGTGATCGGGTGCAGATTATTAACAAGGGCAAGCTGGTCTTGAGCGATACCATCAGTGGTTTACAGCAGCGAATGCAGGGGGCGAGTTTGCAGGTGGCGCTGCGGCAGCCACCGACGTTGGAGGTGTTGCAGGCGCTGGACGGGGTGGCAGAGGTGACGGCGCTGGCCGATGGCCGTTTCCGCCTTGCCATGGCGCAGGGTGATGATCTGGCGGAGCGGTTGGTGCAGCTCTCAGTACAAAATGGCTGGGGGCTGTACGAGCTGGCACCGGAGCGTATTACCCTGGAGCAGGTGTTTGTGGATATCACCACTGAAGAGAGTACGGATGTGAGTGAAGCAACGGAGACAGCGGCATGATGATCTTTACCATTGCGGGGCGTGAGTTGCGAAGCCTGTTTCTGTCGCCACTGGCGTGGTCGATTCTGGCGGTGGTGCAGTTGATTATTGCCTACCTCTTTTTGAGCCAGCTGGATGGGTATATGGAGGTGCAGTCGCAGCTGCTGGGTATGGCCGGTGCGCCGGGTGTGACGGAGATTGTGGTGACGCCGATCTTTGGCAACGCCACGATTATTCTGCTGCTGGTGGTGCCAATGTTGACGATGCGGTTGGTGAGTGAGGAGCGCCGCAGCCAGACGCTGGCGCTGCTCTTTTCGGCACCGCTCTCCATGAGTGAGATTGTGATTGGCAAGTTTTTGGGGGTGATGGGCTTTCTGGTGATCATGGTGGCGATGATTACATTGATGCCACTGTCGTTGCTGCTGGGCGGCACGCTCGATTTTGGTTTGCTGGCTTCAGCGCTGCTGGGGTTGTTACTGTTGCTGGCCTGTTTTACGGCGCTGGGGCTGTTTATGTCGACACTGACCGATCAGCCCACAGTGGCGGCCATCAGCACCTTTGGTGTGTTGCTGATGTTGTGGATCATCGATTGGGCGGGCAGTAATGAGGCGGGTCATATCAGTGGCCTGTTTGCCTATCTCTCGATCCTGCGCCATTTTGAGTCGCTGTTGCGCGGGGTCTTTGATAGCAGTGATGTTATCTACTACCTGCTGTTTGTCACGGTTTTTCTCGGCCTGAGCATCCGTCGTCTCGATGCCGACCGTCTGCAGCACTAAGGAAGTGAAGTCATGAAGGTAACTGTAAAATCACGACGTCAGATCAGGCTGCAAAACATCCTGTTTGTGGTGTTGTTTGTAGGGTTAATTGGTGTGTTGGCGTGGCTGAGTACCCGTTACCACTATCAGTCTGACTGGACCGCCAATGGTCGGAATTCGCTTTCTGAGGCGAGTGTGGCGGCGTTGGCGGAGATTAAAGAGCCGCTGAAGGTGACGCTGTTTGTTACCGAGATGGGGCCGATGAAACAGCGTATCAGTGAAGTGCTGGCGCGTTATCAACGTCACAAGCAGGATATAACGGTAGAGGTTGTTAATCCTGATACGGCCCCGGATCAGGTACGCAAACTTGCTATCACCATTAACGGTGAGATGGTGTTTGAGTATCAGGGCCGTAGTGAAAAGTTGGCGGCGATTGATGAGCAGAGCATCACCAATGTCCTGCAGCGGTTGAGTCGTGGCGAAGAGCGTTGGTTGGTCTTTTTGGAAGGGCACGGTGAGCGCAACCCCTTTGGGCAGGCGAACCACGATATTCAGACCTGGGCCAAGGAGCTGGAGGCAAAAGGGTTGAAACTCAAGGGGATCAATCTGGCAACACAGCCCCTGATTCCTGACAATACCGCCGTTCTGGTCGTTGCCGGACCGCAGGTCAATTATCTGCCTGGGGAGGTAAAGGTCATTAATGAGTATCTGCAGCGGGGCGGTAATCTGCTGTGGCTGGCAGATCCCGATGGTCTGTTTGGGCTTGATGCCGTGGCGGACCAGCTGGGTGTGACGTTGCAGCCGGGGGCGATTGTTGATCCGACAACCCAGGCCTACAACATTAATAACCCCACCTTTGCCATCATTGGCGAGTATGGCCGGCACCCGGTGACGCAAGGCTTTAATATGTACACCATCTTCCCGATGGCGGCGGGACTGATGTTTGAAGCGCGCACCGGTTGGCGTGGTGATGCGTTTTTGACCACATCCGAACATAGCTGGTCTGAAACCGGTGTGCTAGCCGGTGAAATTGACTTTGATGCCAGTCAGGACATCTCTGGCCCGTTAACGCTGGGCGTTGGCATTACACGTACGTTGGATAGCGAGAAGGAGCCGGAGCACTCTGAGCTGCCACTGAGGGAGCAGCGGGTGGTGGTGATTGGTGACGGCGACTTTCTCTCGAACGCCTATCTTGGCAATGGTGGCAATCTTAATCTTGGCATGAACATTATCAACTGGTTAAGCCGTGATGATCAGCTGTTGTCGATTCCGGCCAGAACTGCGCCGGACACCTCGCTGGATCTATCAAAAACAGACTCAGTGATCATCGGCTTCGGTTTTTTGCTGGCATTGCCACTGTTACTGCTGACGACTGGGTTGGTGATCTGGCTGAAACGGCGTAAGGCGTGATCCGATGGCATTAAACAGACGTACCGCACTGAATCTGGGACTGTTGCTGCTAGTAGCCCTGCTGGGCACGGTGGTCTGGCTGGAGCCGGGCCTGAAAGAGCCAGCGCAGCAGGAGACACCGTTAACGGCACTTACCTCGCAACAGGTGCAGCAGCTGCGGTTGAAAAATGGACATGGCGAGCTGTTGTTGCAGCGCCAGGGCGACGGTTGGGCGCTGAGTGAGCCGTTGACAGTGGCGGCTGATCCGTTTCAGGTGGAGCAGTTACTACAATGGTTGACGGTTGCCAGCCTGCAGAGCTATGCCGCAGAGGGGTTGGATCTGGCCAAATTTGGCCTTGAACAGCCGCAGGCGACATTGAGCACAGAGGGTCTGGAGTTACGTTTTGGTGGTCTGGATCCACTTAATCAACGTCGTTATCTGCTGATTAATGGCGTGGTACATCTGGTTGCCAAGAACGATTTGACGGATGTGACTTCTGGCTGGAGCCAGTTTGTATCACCGGTGGTGATTCCGGCTGCGGCAAAAATCGAATCACTAACCCTTCCTGGTTTAGGTGTGGTCATGCAGGGAGAGAAGGGCTGGCACTATGAAGGGCCGACCCCTCCCGACTCTGCCGATGCCATGCAGATATTGGTAGATGGCTGGCGCAGTGCCAGGGCCATCTCCGTTGAACCGGCGGTGACTGCGGGTGGTGAGCGGGTGACAATCACGTTTGCCGATGACCATCCGCCGCTGTTGTTGATGCTGAGCAGAACGGATGACACCTTGATACTACGACCTGAGAGTCTAGGAATTGAGTATCACATGGCTTTGCAACAGGAAGCCATGTTGTTCAAATGGAGTGCCTCTGCAATAGATGGGGAAAAACAGTAATGCCGGAGTTGCCAGAGGTCGAGACCACCCGGCGGGGCATAGCGCCCCATGTTGAAGGGGGTGTGGTGACTGATGTGGTCTTGCGCCGTCGTACGTTGCGCTACCCCATACCGCCATCGCTGCTGACCGACTTGCCGGGCAAGGTGATCGAGCGGGTTGAGCGGCGGGGTAAATATCTGCTGCTCTGTGTGGCGGAGGGCGCGGTGATTATCCACCTCGGTATGTCTGGCAATCTGCGCCTGGTTGATCATGCCACTCCGGTGGAAAAACATGATCACGTCGACATTATTATTGATTCTAAAAGAATTTTACGTTTTCATGACCCACGCCGCTTTGGTGCAATCCTCTGGTGCGGTGGCAATATACTTGAACATGCCCTGCTGGCCACCTTGGGCCCCGAGCCGCTGGAGGAGAGTTTTGATGGCGACTACCTGTATGAGCGCTCCCGCAAACGTAAACAATCGATCAAACAGTTCATTATGGATAGCCATGTGGTGGTGGGGGTGGGGAACATCTACGCCAGTGAGTCACTATTTCTCTCGGGCATCCGGCCACAGACCGCTGCAGGCAAGGTGACTCGGCCACGCTGCCAGCAATTGGTTGCTGCGATTCAGCAGGTCTTGCAAGCGGCCATTAAGCAGGGCGGCACAACCTTGCGTGATTTTGTTGATGGCGAAGGGCGTCCGGGCTACTTTCAGCAGCAACTCAACGTATATGGGCGTGAAGGTGAGCCGTGCCATCAGTGTGGCACGGCAATCAAGCAGTTACGTCAGGGGCAGCGGGCGACCTATTACTGCCCACACTGCCAGCGTTAAAGTATCGGGCTACTCTGTTTGGTTGAATCCTGTTCTTTATGCAGTGCGCGGAGGATGACCCCGTTGGGCTGCTGAATCAGTGTTTCAATATCCTTATTCAGCGTGGAGACCTGATCCCGGAACTGCTTGTGTTTGGGGTCAAACGGGTCAAAGACAATAAAGTCGATGGTGCCAATATTTTTCAGTAGCTCCTCAGCGGTGTCGAAGTTCGGCGGTAGTGGAAATACCGGGCGTTTGAGCGCCAACATGGTGCGTGCAGGCCACTGGCTGATGGTGTAAAAGTCATCTTTGATCTCTTCGGTTTCAATCGCCAGAGAGCGGATAATGTCGTCGTGCGGTTCAAGAGTATTGTTGATAACGCCGCTGCGGTAACTGCGATCACCCATCATAAACAGTGTCGCCACAATAAAAACGGCGGCCATCACAATGCCCCGTTGCCCGGCAAAACCCTGGCCGCCAAGTTTGTCATTGGCAGCAATCAGCAGCTGTACGCCGTAGTATAACGTCAATGCCAGCACAATCAGTGCCCAGCTGTAGTCAGCCGCAACCAATCCCACAAGCGTGGCCAGCAGAAGCATTCTTGGCAAAAAATTGGATACCAGCTGTCGGCGCTGGAAAAAAACAACAGCACATACTAGCAGGGCAGGCATAATGCCGGAGACCCACTCAACGGGTTCGGGGTCTCCAGGTGTTTTGCCCAAGGATGCCGCACCCAGTGTAGTGAGTGGGTTGAGCAGCCACTCCAGTGCCGGCCTGCCCAATAGATAACTAAAGAGCAATGTAAAGATTACCGTCAATGCAATTCCGATGTGAAACTGACGTTGCTGGGTGGTACTGATGGGATTGGTACGCCACTCCCAAGCAAGGGCCAAAGGATAGGCGAGTCCAGCAGGGTGGATGCTAACCAATGTAAGAACCAGCAGAAGCTGACAGAAATACCAGCCACTTAGCGGTTTGCCAGAGGTGCGGTACTTATTGTTGAGCCAAAAACCGACCGCAAAACCGAGTAGTAAAAAGGGACCGGCACCCACGGAGTTTATTTGCATCAATGACAGCGGAGCGATCAGCAACAGCCCCGATGCGATGAGTGCGGCCTCGCCATCTTGATGCTGCTTGCTCCAGCGGTAGAGCAGTGTGGTCGCTGCAAACAGCACCGCCAACATAAAGACCTTGACAGCTATAAAGCTCCCAGTCCAGTAGGCACCCAGCGGCAAAAATAACAGCGCGCGCAAGTCAGGTACTCCCAAGGTGACAATGGGATTCACCACGCGGTCAGAAACACTCCAGTTTGATAATAATGCACGTGCCGCAGACTCATCGATGCCATATGCATCAAAGCGCAATAGGTTAAAGCCAAGCGCCAGCCCCCCCCAAACCAACAGGACAGCTACACCCCAATAACGATAAAGCCTTGAAACATCCATTATTATCTCTCTGTCTAGAGGATTGATAGCACACAAAAAATCAAGCGCAGGATCATAACGTAAATCAATAGTCGCTGCACCCCGATCAGACTATTAATAATGGTGCGCTGATGTGGTAGGATGTCGCCAGCAAAAATAATCGGCAGGGGTAGTGCCCTATCTGTGTGTCTCGCTGGCTGTAGTGCTTGCATTAAAGTTTGTGGTCATGCTATATATCCGGTTTAGCAATGAAATGTTGTTAATAATATAAAATAGATTAGATGGTTGGTTCGTTAATTTTAAGGGGAGGCAAACATGGTAGAAACAGGTGATGTGATCACGTTATATGTGATTTGGTTTGTATTTGCATTTGCGTTGGCTGGGTTTGTTCTTAAAAAGAATTCCTGAAATTTTGGCATAGTGCCTGGATGTTAGGAAAGTTAGATAAATGGGGATTTAGGGTGTTCTTGACGTGGCTCTGTGCGTGGGTGTAGTGTTCGGTGCCAAGAACTACTTGAAGAAAGATAAGAAATGGGAGGGCGTCTTTGTTATGCGCAATTATTTGATTAAGTTGGGGTCGGCTTCAGTGGTCGCTCTGTCGATGATGTTGGCTCCATTGGCACATGCAAGCGGTAACGCTGGCAATATTGACCGCGTTAATGGAAAGTCAATTTTTGAAAAGGGTAAAGGGGATGTGCCGGCGTGTAACTCATGCCACGGTGCTGATGGTATGGGCAACGATGATATGGGCACGCCTCGGCTAGCCGGTCAGATTTACGTATTTCTGGTTAAGCAGTTGCACGATTTCGCCACTGATAAACGCCAAGACACTACCATGTACGTCATGAACGCTAACGCAAAAGGGCTGAGTGAACAGGATCGTCGTGATGTTGCGGGCTACCTTAATTCGCTGGGCCGTGCTTTCGAAGGTAAGCACTTGCAAGAGACCTCTGGTGGTTCCGATATGGCTGCTCTAAAAGAGTCAGGCACCGAGGTTGGCAAGAGTCATCTTGGAAAAGTGATAGTTAATTTTGGCGTGCCCGAGCGTGGCATTCCTGCTTGCCTTTCCTGTCATGGCCATGCAGGTCGTGGTGTGGAGCCGATGTATCCACGTATAGGCGAGCAGAAATTTGTTTATCTGGTCAGTCAGTTGAAAAAGTGGCGTGACGGTAGTCGTGCCAACGACCCTATGAAACAGATGCAGATTGTCGCGGGCAAAATGACTGATGAAGATATCCTCAATGCTGCAACATATCTGACTCAGGCACCTCAGACTACGATGGGCAACAGCCGTATTCCGGTTGAGCATTTGCCATAGGTTAGAAGTTTTACCGGGGTGCAGAAAATCTTGGTGACTTAAATAATGGGGCGGCCTTGGCCGCCCTTTTTTTTCTCTGGCAATAAAGCTGTTACGTGAGTGGTAGAAGGTATGGCTAGTAAACATGCGTTAAAGCAGGGTGAGAAGGTTTTGTTTGGTGTCTTTGGCGCTTTTATAGTTGCTGCGGTGCTCGGTTATATTGTGCTGGAGGTTGTGCGCCATAATCTTGATAAGCCTATGTATCAGGTAACAACCCACTTCGCGTTGTCTGACGATGGGCTGAAGGGGTCGGTAGTATTTCGCGAAGGGCGTTGTACTGCGTGTCATAGGGCTATGCGTAATGGCACAAATATGGGGCTATCACTGGATGGTTTGGGCAGCAAGCGCACGGTTGATTGGATATATGCCTTTTTACGCGACCCCGAAAAAATGTATGGTTCGACCACGCTTGATCATGGGGAGTTTCCAAAAGAGGCTGCCTATGTTGCAAAAATGCCAGAAGCCGAGTTGAAGCTAATCGCAGTATTTCTCTCTGAGTTAATATCAGATCAGGGCTCCCCCTCTTCCCCAGTGCCTCCATCTGGCGAGTCGGGATTTATTGATGGTGCGTTGAAAATGGTTGCCCCTCCGGATTGGAAGGATAAGTATAAAGACGTGCGTGAGCAAGGTGGCGTGGAAATATTGGATGTAGAAAAAAATGCAACAGAGAGGTGATGTGGTGAACGAGCCGTGGACGCAGGATAAGGTGTATATTCGTTATACACTGTGGTTTGTTTATTGCTGCATAATCTATAGCATTATTGGATTTTCCTGGGGTGCCTTGATGGGAGGGATCTCTGAGTTTAGGCACTTTGTTGATCATCGGTTGCATGGAGATTTGATTGTGCGTGCTCATACCCATATCAATCTGTTGGGTTGGGTTGAAATGGCAATTTTTGCTGCTGTTTACTACATAATTCCACGTTTGGTACGGCGTCCCATATATAGCATTACTTTGGTTAAGGTTCATTTTTGGACGCATAATATTGGCCTGATTGGGATGGTTTTGCTGTTTACTATCGCAGGTGTCTTGGGCGGTATGGCTAGTGTGGCAATGGCACCGGATGAAGTGGAAAAAATTGTGAAGCCGTGGTTGGCCGCAATGGGTCTGTTTGGTACCGTGGTGTTAATCGCTAATTTAATATGGGCTTACAACTTGACCAGAACTTGTTTGGGATGGGAGAAAGATTAATGCTGAAAATGAGCGTGTTTTCTTTGGTGTTGATTTCGTTCCTGATGGGGTGTGGCGCGGTACCTGTAGGTATGTTGCAAGTAGGGTCAGAAGCCCCGCGCATTAAAACGAAAACACTGGCGGATGTAGATGGAGACTTTAGTCGCATCACTAGTTATCGTTATCCAGATGAGCGCATGTATGAGTATTCTTTAGATGACGCTCTGAAGACAGGTAAGCCGATAGTCTTGGAGTTTGCAACCCCAGGACACTGTACGGTGTGTGATGTGCAGTTACAGATGTTAAAGGGTTTGTTGGCTGAGTACGGGGAGGATGTAATATTTCTTCACATGGACCAATACCAGAATCCTGAAGCATTTAAAGCGTTTAAGGTGATGGGGGATCCTTGGACGTACATCATTGACGGTGAGAATAAGGTGCAATACAAACAAGCGGGCAGAATGCTTTATGGTGAGCTCGAGTCTGTGATTAAGCGTGTCTTGAATGTTGAGACTGGCAATGGCTAAGAGCGAAAACTATGAGTTACTACCGGACAAGCAAGGAGCCTTGTGGGATGTCGTGATGTATGTCCCGGTGGTGGTTGTTTTGGCCTCGCTGGCATTGCAGCTCTGGTATGGAGGCACGTACAAAAACTTTTCATATGTTCTTATTTTTGCGGCGAGCTTTATCTTTCTTATTGGCGCGAATCGAGTGTTAAAAAGCCGTCTAATGATACTGCCAAGTGCGCCTAGGTCTTTTGAAATAGACAAAAAATTGGTTGTGGTCATATTGCGGAATGGCGAACGGGTTGAGCTGGTGAGGGAACTACGTTATTTTTCCGATTATGCCGGAAAGTCATTTGGATTGACGGGTGTCGATTTGTCGGGCAAAAAACAGCAGTTTGTCTTCCATAAGGCGCAGTTTGGTGGCGGATCTGACTTTAATGATATTAGGTCTCGTCTAGCCGTTTATAAGTAGGGGGGGTTATCACTGGCGAGGCTTTTTACGCTGCCTAATTATGTCCCATGCCATAAGCGCCATGGTAACGGCGGCAACAATGCAGCCTATTATGATGGCAGCAATTTCTGTCTCCGGACTGACAAGTCCTCCTATAAACATATGAATTGAATAGCCAAAAACAGTCAGGCCAGCGATTGCTGCGATGGTGTAGATTATTATTTCTTTCACGAATTTGCTTTGTGTTGTATCAATGGAATAAAAAATTACAAGTTTTCATTCTATCGATTTTCACCTTTGGTTTGTAACATTTTTTGTGGGTTAGGTATGGTGATGTATAGTTGATTGATTTGGGCGGTTATGTAGGCGTTTTGTTGTTCTCGGGAATTGAAGCAAACACCTTAAAAAGACTTGACTGTCATTGTTTCTTTATGCAAACATCTCCAGTCGGAGTTGGCTTCTATGAAAGCTTTCCCAGATGTGTCTAACCAAGGGGGCTTGGGTTGGATGGGGAGTAGAAGTTAGGTCAAAACGGCATCATAAAATTTTTAGTCTGTCAATTTGTTGAGGAGGGGAATCATGGTTAATAACCTGACGCCGGGTAAAACGTTTATTCTGAGTTTAATCTCTGGGTTTGTCACAGGAATGGGCAATGGGAGCGTTTTTGGTGCGGCCTTGATGTGTGCGCTGGGGCGAGCTCGATTTGAGGATTGGGGTGGCTGGGGCGCACAAGCGTATGACCCTACGACATTCCAGGGTTTTGTTGACTGGTGTATGCTTGTATTCGGTGCGGCTTATGTTGTCATTATGATGGTGGCTCTCAATCGTCATGGAGAGTTAGAGGCTGTAGCTGCGCGTAAAGGGCATTAAAAAATCTGTATAAATAATTACAGCAGTGACGCATATTTGTGTTGGTTGTGAAATATATACGTTTTGGAGGGGTACGGTTATGGTAATGATAGCGACAATCTTGGGGATTCTCCTTGCACTTTCTAGTATGTGGTTTTCTTGGTATCTGTTGATGCCCGGTGAGCACAATTAGGCGTTGAACAGCGGATTTTGGATTTATTTGTAATAAGATAAGGGGAGGTTGTAAACCATGTTTAAATATCTGTTTGCGAGAAACGAGGATATTCCGCCAGGAACAGCGGCGGTCTATTTTGGTTTTTCGTCGATTCTTTGGTTTGTTATCGGTACAGGCCTAGGCTCGTTTAACGCGGCCAAGCTTGCGTTTCCTGATTTTGTAACAGGAAGCGAACTGTTTTCGTTTGGCCATATGCGCCAAGTTCACGTATTGGCAGTAATTTTTGGTTGGATTTCCATGGCGTTTGCGATGGCGATGATGTACATCACTCCGGCCTTGGGTAATACCAAGCTGTGGTCTGAAAAACTGGGTGTATGGAATTGCTTCTTGTGGAATTTTGGGCTTTCAACAGGCCTGACATTGCTATGGTTTGGTGTCACGTCTGGGCGTGAATATTCAGACTTTCCGTGGTTCATTGATTTGTTCATTGCGTCGTTTATTGCTCTGCCTTTAGCGATCAATGTGTGGATGACCATTCTGACTCGTCGTACGCAGGGTATATACACGACCAACTGGTTCTTTGGTGCTGGTGTGTTCATGATTGCCATTGTGTTCATAGTTGGCAACAGTCCTGAGTGGTTCAACTTGACCGGTTTGAGTGAGGCCTACCTGACGTGGTGGTTTGCTCATAACGTGCTGGGGCTGTGGATTACGCCAATTGCGGCTGCCATTGCATATTATACGGTTCCAAAAGTGACCGGTAATCCGCTTTATTCACACCGTATTGGACACCTTCATTTCTGGTCAGTTGTAGTGTTTTATTCTACTCCAGCGGCCCATCATTTGATGTCTGCCCCATTGCCTGAGTGGTTGAAATCTTTTGCATCGGTAGAAGGTGTTTTGATACTTGTGCCTGCAATTGCCTTCGTCTCTAATTTGCTACTCACTATGCAGGGCAAGTGGCATATGTTCGTGGAAAACGTTGAAATCAAATTTACCATCACCGGTGTTTTGATGGCTATCCCGTTAAATATGCAGGGTGGTTTTCAGCAAACCCGTGCGATTAACTGGTATGTGCATGGTACTGGTTGGATTGTTGCCCATGCACACTTGGCGTTATTGGGCTTTTCAACATTCTTGGAAGCGGCAGCGGTATATTACGGTCTTCAGACGATTTTGCGCCGTAAACTGTTTTCGTTGGCACTGGCCAATTTCCACTTCTGGTTCTTGTTGATAGGGTTCTCAATTTATTGGGTCTCCATGACTATCGCAGGTCTTATCCAAGGGGCAGGTAAAATTTATGAAGTTCCCTACATCGACGTTGTAATTGCCGAACACCCGTACATGATTGCGCGCTGGGTTGGAGGCACGATGGTATTCACGGGTAATATTGTGTGGTTATACAATATGTACATGACTGCTAAGGCCGGTACTGAGATACCAGAAGGTCGTCTGCCTCACGAGCTGGCTTACGAACGTTAATAGTAGTAGGGGAGGAATTTTAAATGGCTTTTAGAGAGTATAAAATCGGAGCGAGGTTGTTTGGGGTAGCTCTTGGTGGTTCCATGGTGATTACGCTGTATTTTCCTACCGTAAACATGACCTCGGTGGCGGTTACCGAGATTGGTTTGAAGAAGCAGCTTTCTTATGGACGTATCAGTGGTTTCTCTTACGAAGATCCATTTCTTCGGGGGGAAGGGAAGCCAAAGACTGTAATGCTAAACACAGATCCAAAGACTGGTGCTCAAATTGACCCCATAGAGGCGTATGTCTATGAGGCGGGGGTTCCTTTCCCGAGCGGGGTTAATCATCCCCGTACACTTGGACCAGGTGTTACACAGCTAAGTGTTGATAAGGGCATGATAGGTGAAGCCAATAAAGGTGCGGGTGCAGTCTTTGTGGTTAGCCGCGGGACTAGCCAGGGTGAGACGGTTACTTACATCGAAAATGCCAGTGCGACACGCGGCTGGCAACCTAGTGATGTACTGACAACAGCTGGTGATGCCAATACCAAGTTGGTTGGTTCCGGTAAAATCATGTTTGTGAGGGAAGGGTGTTGGTGGTGTCATACACTGTTGCCTGAGCAGACCCAGGACTGGCAGTATTTTGGTATACCTCCTCGTTTAGGAGATTTCAATGGTGAGTCCCCAACTGCGTTTGGTTCGGACCGTAAGGCTCCTGATTTGCTGCATGTTGGGTCCCGTAACTCCTCCAAAGAGTGGATGATGATGCATTTCTTTAATCCACGTTTGGTGCAGCCGCATTCAATCATGCCACGGTATGACTATTTGTGGGGCGAGAAGGATGCTTCTGGTAAGAGTATCGATTTTGCTGCTTGGAGAACTGCATACACTGAGTATCAAAAAGGCAAAACAGTTTACCCACCAGAAGTACCGGATTATGCCGCTGATAGCGAGATTCGTTACTTGATAGACTTTGTTTTAAGCCTTAAGTAAGAGGGGATACAATTATGGCATGGAAATTTGATAAACCGCTTCACTCGATGTCTGATGCTGAGCAAAACAAAAAGGCTTGTGGTGTATGGGAAGGGGAGAGCTTGGGTGGCATTGCTGAAAATAACAACCGTGTTCCACGTGCCGTTATCTGGCTGATGGTAATGACGATTGTTACGGCATTTGCCGTGACTAATCCATTGTGGGGGCAGCGTCCTACAGCATCTTTGTATGTTGATTATGTAAAGCTAATGGATTCCCCTCAAGTGCAGGCAATTGCCACGGACAAGGGCAAGATGGAGTACATCGTTAATAATGCCAAGTCTAGTGACTCTAGGACCTTGGGGTTGCAAGATCGTCATCCTTTGACAATGGATGATCTGCATGTCATCAAAGACCAAATTATTGAACTGGAAAATAAGGGTGTAGACCTTGAAGAATACACAATTATTGGTCCTCATGTTCAGTTGGCAAACTTTGAGGGTGAGCCTAAGGCTGATGGTACGCCGACACGCAAGCAACCTTTTTGGGATAAGGGTTACACAATTGATATATTTTATGTAGCCTATTTCTGTATTGCTATGCTGATAGTTATTAAGCGGTTGCCAGATTACAGCTGGAAACCTGATCATAGTGTGGCCCACTAACAAATAAAGGAGTCAGTCATGATTGATATTGATAACCCGCCTCTAGTTCTGCTAGGGATTATTATAGTGGTGTTTGTTGCACCATTTATCTACAGTTTCTTCATAGATGACTATGATAAGGGTAAGCCGCAGATTAAATCATAACCTGCTTTTTTGCGGGCCAGATGGGCTCGCGATATGTGATTGATTTTAATGCCGCTCATTGAGCGGCATTTTTTTTCTGTATAATGAGTTACTTACTTTGGCTGGGGTGTTGAGGATTACATGTTATTAGATGCACTTGAAGCAATGATGCCAATAAATATTGCTGTTTCTACCAATACTGGTTCGATTACTGATGGCCAGTGGGGTGTGGAAGGGCTTTATAGCCAGCAGTTTAGTGTTGGGATTTTTGTGTTCTTAATGATTAGTATCGTGGTTTTTACCATTATTGTTATAAAGTTTATGGTAAGTGGCTCCAGTAGTGGTACTGTGGCTGGCGGTAATCAAAAAAAGCTTAAAACTGGCGAGAAGGTCATGTTTTTTTGGATTTTCTTGGGTATTGCGGGTGCAGTTGTTATGGCGGCCATGCAGTTGCTTCAGGGGTATCTCTTTTAAAGGAGTTTGGATATGAATGTGGATAATTGGCAGGATGGTTGGACTATCTATATTTGGTTGATTGCGGGGGCAATGATTATCCTGGCTGCGATTGTTGCTTTGCGCTGGGCAAGTAAGAACGAGCAGTTTGATGAGGATATCAAGTATCTGGTTTTTGATGAAAATGATAAGGATAAGATGTCGCCTGAGGAATTTAAGAAGAGCCAGGAAGTAATGAAGGCGCAGCTGCAACGTCGTGAAGAAATTCTGAAAGAAAAGCAGGAAAAACCTTAATATAATGCGTAAAGGTGAGAAGGGTATATTGGCCGCGATAGCGGTGTTTGTTGTGTTGTTTACAGTTATTAACATGTATCGACAAAACCAGGATAAGTCTCCTGATGAAGGCATTCCTTTTTATACTACTGCTTCTCGTGAGTTGCAGGACAGTGGTGCCCAGCTGATTCGCGACTTAGAGTGCCGTAAATGTCATACATTGTGGGGTATTCGTGACCCTATGCAGTCTGTGCCTTCACCTTCTTTAGATGGTATTGGTGCATTATATGATGAGGAGTGGTTTTATAACTACTTGTCAGCAGCAGACCCTCAGACGATAGTGCCTTCGCGGCTTAAGGCGGAATATCAAATGCCTTCTTATTCGACTCTTCCTGAGATCGAGCGGCGTCTGTTGGCAGAATACTTATCTCATCTTAAGGTTAAGGAGTGGTACCTGCCTGAAGTGCGTAAAACTGAGTATGAGAAATTGACTGGAAAAGAGTATACGGACGGAGATGAACGTGCTGATCAGCAGTAAGTTTATGCCGGCATTGATGGCGATTGTTGCGATTACTGCTGGTGCGCTGGTTAACTATGCGGGTGACCGGCTATTAGGGATCCGGCTGGAACTTTTCTGGGGTGTTTCTACCTTTTCGCCTCTCTGGTCTTTAGATCTTTTTGTGGTGCCATTTATTGCCGGGATGGTTGTTTCGATGATTTATGGCTTAGGGGGGAAGTTGCTGTGTTATTTTGCTCCGATTCTTGTGCGTGGGATCAGTTATATTCAGATGGCCAATTATGAAGGTCTTCCTGATGGGGTAACTCTTCTTCCGTTGGGGTATTGGGTATTAATACTGATTGTGGCAGTTGAGGCGGCTGCCTTTGGTGGTGTGTTTGGTGAGATTTTGATTAAAAAGGTCTATGGACGCCAGCCGAAGCATCTGCTTTACAAACAGTCATCCGGCAGTAATTCAAAAAAATAATGGCTAGTAATCTTAAAAAATCCAAGCCGCTGAGTCAGTTAGAGCGGACTAAACGCAGCCGCTACCTCTCCGCCACGCTAGTTACCTGTGCTGCGTTGGCGGTAGTGGGAGGCAGTATGCATGTCATTGATATTGGCCATGGTCGTGTTTTTGAAGAGATGCGTAATAAGGCAACGTATGATCTGGAGAATATGAAGGACCGTATTCGGGCGGCCGGGGAGGACTCAACACGTAATAAAATGAATGAGGCCGGTCTTCAGAAAGCCGAACCAGATTCGCCAGCTGTTGTGGCGAGTATGTTGACCGCGGAGCAGTGGCGTGAGATTGATACTTTGGTTGCGATTCCGGGGGGCGAGTTTAAGATGGGGTCTGATCAATTACGCACCAGCTCTCAAAATAGCCCTGAGCACAAGGTGTTACTTCCTGCATACCGTATCGACAAGTACCCTACAACCAATGCCCAATATGCCCGTTTTGTTGCGGAAGCTAAATATCGCCCACCTGCCGATTGGGAGGGTGGTAAGTTGCCTAAAAATGAGGCGTTGCGTCCGGTGACCATGGTCTCTTGGTATGACGCGAGTAACTATTGCACATGGGCGGGTAAGCGATTACCCAAAGAGTCTGAGTGGGAGAAGGCCGCACGTGGTGTAGATGGTCGCCGCTGGCCGTGGGGCAATGATATGGATGCAAAACGGCTAAATACTTATTACAGTGTGGGTACTGCCACCGATGTTACCACTTATCTGGATGGTGCCAGCCCGTATGGTGTAATGGATATGGCGGGCAATGTGTTTCAATGGGTTGAGGATGATTTTTTACCATATGATGGCTCGACTGCGCCGGGCGAGTTGTTTCAAGGCAAGGTTGGCGTGGCAAATACACCACAAGACCGGGCTATGAAGGTGGTCGACCTTGTTGGAGTGGATGCGAAGTATAAAGTGTTGCGTGGCGGTTCATGGAAAAGTGACCCATTTTCAACGGCGACCTATCATCGTAATTATTCATGGCCAAATTATGCGTCGGATTTTTTTGGTTTTCGTTGTGCGGCTGACGTAAATAAATAAGGTAATCCCCCGGCTTAGCCGGGGGACTCACTAGGTTTGACCGAGCGCTACGGTCAGCCTGATTCAAGGGGAAGAGTGCGATATCAATAGCGAGACGATTTGCCGGGAAGACCAGGAATTTCAACGGT
>JANOSY010000003.1:0-3720 GCA_031416075.1 Tenderia sp. (SeqCode)
ACCGTTGAAATTCCTGGTCTTCCCGGCAAATCGTCTCGCTATTGATATCGCACTCTTCCCCTTGAATCAGGCTGACCGTAGCGCTCGGTCAAACCTAGTGAGTCCCCCGGCTAAGCCGGGGGATTACCTTATTTATTTAAGAACGATGATGACACCCCTGCAGTACTCGGCTTTGCCGAAGTCGCTCTACGCGAAAAACACCGTGAGAGCAGCTCGTCGTTCAAATCGTGGATGCTGGGCCTCACCACCTACAAGGCGATTGACCCAATTGTACTTTCACTCACGGCAGGTTACCGCTTCAATCAGACCCGCAAAGACGGTAACAACGACTACACGCCTGGCAACCTGCTGCTTCTGAATCCGTCGGTAGCTTTTGCAGCGAACGACCGCACCACCCTCACCACAGGTTTTCAATGGACCAGCCACCAAGCGGATACCTACGGTGGCAAGACAGAAGGCTTCAGACGCACCAGCACCGATATGCTGCTGGGCGTGGGTTATGGCATCTCGAAGGAAAGTACACTCAACTTCACCTTCAAAGCGAATGCGTCAGGTCGAAATGGAGCAGACCTGAGGCTCAACTGGCTGCACACGTTTTGATGTACAGCAGGTTGTGTAAATGCTCTATTTATGTGCTTAATATTACAAGGAGTTTGATTATGAAGCGTTTGATAACGACTGTTCTGGCGGGTGTGCTTGGTGCGGTAATGGCTGTGCCTGCTTTTGCCAATGAAAGCCCAGTTATTACGACACCCATGGAGCCATTTAGTGAGGCGGATATCAGCTTGATCTTTGAAGCCGATGCCGAGCCGATGCAATTGGCTACGCTGTCACCTCAGGAGATGAAGGAAACGGAGGGGGCAGTCATATGGAATGGCATTATTGGTGGTGGAGCCGGGTTAGGCACATACCTGTACAATACCCCACGTGATCAATGGAGCTTGGGTGGTGCTGCTTGGAACACTGCCGTTGGAGTGGCTTCTGGATATGGAGTTGGATCCCTCGTAAAAGTGATCGGGCCATATTCATCCGGTGGGTGGGGTGTTGCTGTCAACAAGGGATTCAGCAACCCTTTCACACTTCAGAGCAATGCTCAGCAGGCAGCGAGGTTCAATTTCAATGGTTTTACCCCTACTACTGTGCATCATCGGCTGAATGGTACCGGTTTTAATCAGCACAGCACCTATGGCAATTTCTTTGGCAATCTGTTTCGTTAGCATTCAAATATGATTATTTCATCATCTGATCAAGATGCTGATAATCAAAACTGGCGGACTTTTGTCCGCCAGTTCATAGTCTTTTGTTTTAACTTAACAATGAAGATTCCAAAAGGAGAGAAAAAAATATGTTTTTTTTCCATACCAATACGAACAACACGACATGATTTTCCACCAAATATTTGTTTAAGGGAAGGGAGTTACGAGAAACTCAAACATCTTACATTTTCTGAGTTCGAAGGGGTGTTACCTTTAGAGCTTTCTTCGTGTATAGATGCAATGCTTAAGAGCAATAATCCAAGGGAATTTGAAGTGTGGCTGGAGTCTCGATACGATGATTTTCATACGGCCAGAAAACTTCTATAGCTGGAGGCAGATTCCATAATGCAAAAACCGATAATATATTTTTCTTTGCTCGCATTGTTTGGCCCCGCACAGAATTTTGCCTCCGATATTGCGATTATAAGCAGTCATCATCACACTGTACCTGTCTCCATCCAAAGTTGGAAAACCCTTCGTGATTTGCGCATCATCAAGCAAGACCTCGATTATTCCTGCGGCGCAGCTTCTTTGGCGACCTTGCTCAACGAGTTTTACGGGCAGTCTATTACTGAGGAAACATTGCTCAGTGCCATGGATAAGGGCAATTTACGCGCATCGTTTGAAGACATGCAGCGTGCATTGCCACAGTTTGGTTTTCGTGCGGTAGGTTATGCGGCTTCCTATGAACAACTGACCAAACTCAAAGCGCCTGTGGTGGTGTATTTGAAACACCGCAAGGACGACCATTTCTCGGTGCTGCGTGGCATTGATGCAAACACCGTCTGGCTGGCCGACCCCTCATTGGGCAACCACACCTACAGCCGGGAACAATTTCTGGAAATGTGGGAAACCCGCAAAGATGATCAGGCCGATGCCGAACTCAAAGGCAAGATTCTGGCGGTCTTGCCCAACAAGTCAGACATTACTGCACAGAGCGGTTTCTTCAGCAAAGAACCAAAACGGCAAACGGCGCAGGCTATCGAGCAACTTACTATCCGTCATGTGCCGTAGTCCATCAAATACGCCCCTAACAATCGCTTAAACTCGGACAGTCCTCCGCGGCGCTCGTTTGTGGCGAATGCCACAAGCCTCGCCCCGCTCCGGCCTGCCGGTTAAGCGAAACGTTAGCCCTTATGCCACAACCATCGGTTCGCATCCAAACACCCTTAGGTAATCTGGAATTCCTAGTGGAGTCTGCTGACAATCTGACATTGGGTGTTTGCATTCATGCGGCATCGTTCCAGCCAAAGATCCCAGCAGGCATGTCTGTCCTTGCTTGTTATGGTGTCGTTCTTCAAGTTGGTGCGCTCAACACCGTGAGCGATCTAAAATTCAAGGCGATACTCAAATCGAATTCCAAGATTATCGGTGGGGCCGCAACTGGTGAAGGGCTAGAGGCGCAGGATTGGAACAATCAAAATTGTGTCATGTTGGTTGGAACAGAAGACCTCGAATATTTAAAGGCACGGCTACACCACAGTATAGTTTTGCCCGATAACCCGTTTACGTATTCAGCCGAGTCCTTATCAATTCACATTGCAGAAATTCCAGCGGGTGTATCAGTAAGCCTCCACTTTGTCGTTGCGTGGAACGATCTTCCTGAAACAGTAGAGTCTTCGTGTTGGTTCGCCGTTGATCAATCTCACGCCTCCATTTTAAGCGCGGTTGGGGCTAACCCAGCGTTCAAGAGGGACGCGCTGAAGCGCGCCCCTTAATTTAACGTTAGATTGCTCATGGGTGAATTCCGCGTTTTTGAGAGCCACGTTCTCCGCCTGCTCGTTGCTCCAAAGCTTGGCGCGGAAACTGTTGAAGCCATTGAGCGCGAAGCAGAGTTAGTGAGTTACGACTACTCAGGCGCCGGCTACTTTCTCACCGTCAAACATCCAAGCCTTCCGAGTGAGCGCATTGTTTGCGACAAACCCAAGGTTGTCGGTCATTCAGGTAATATTCAAAGTGGTTTTGTCGTGTTTATCGAAAACGGCGAACTTTCGCTTGAGTGTCACACATGGGGTGAAATAGATGTCCCTGAAAACTTCAGAGAGCAACAGGTTATTGTCGAAGCAATCTAACCCGCCGCTCAACCTGACCGCCAACCAGCTGCGCTGGTTGGTTCCCTCCGCGCTGCGCGCTGCGGCGGCAGGTTAGCTTCCACGTTAGCCTAAAAATATAAAAACCAATTGGGTGTCTTCGTGCTCATAGAATTAAATCGTGTAGCATTGGCAAAAGGCATTATGCTGTGGTTTCGTATTTGCAGCGCCAGTCGTTGTGCGTGTGCTCTGAGGCGGGCGTTGTTCATTCAGTGTGCTACATTTAAGCACGTCGTGATCTGAAAGCTTTTTGGGGAGTGGTCGCCACTAGCAAGCAGTGGGCAGCTCAGCTATAAACAATAGTGTGTTCAGCGTGTTGGGCTTTGTTCATCAGGCTAACTCACCAATTAACCGGACCCACTCCAGCGGCGGAC
>JANOSY010000004.1:0-34804 GCA_031416075.1 Tenderia sp. (SeqCode)
AGTCCGTCCAGATGGCATGAAATGCCTGAGAGTGGACGAAAACCTTGGGAATTTTTCGCTAAATATCGTTATTTTTGGCTGTTTTTAGAAAAATCACCGGCATGTGGAGGTTGCGGAGTTTGATTTTCAACGGCCTGCTAAGCAGCGAAGAGCTACGTACGGTTGTCAATGAAGCGGGCGCGTTGATTCCCCGTCGCCATCAAACAATGCTGTTAAGCATCCTTGATCTGGAAAAGGTAACTGTTGAAGATATTATGGTCCCCCGTAATGAAATTATCGGGCTAGATATGGAAGAGGATAGCCAGACCATTCTGGAACAGCTTACCCGCAGCCAACACACTCGCCTGCCTATCTATCGCGACAATATCGACAATGTTGTTGGATTTGTTCACGCCCGCAATACCCTGCGTATCCTGCCTGATGGAAAGTTTACAAAAGAGCAGTTACAAGGAATTACCCGCGAGCCCTATTTCGTTCCTGCAGGCACGCCACTGAATACTCAGCTACTCAACTTTCAGAGTCAGAAACGCCGCATTGCCTTTGTGGTTAACGAGTACGGTGATATTCAGGGTCTTGTGACACTGGAGGATATTCTCGAAGAGATTGTCGGCGAGTTCACTACCGACATGGCGGCCAATATGAAAAATATTCACCCACAGGAGGATGGTACCTATCTGATTGATGGCGGTGCCTATATCAGGGAAATCAACCGCACCATGGGCTGGGAGCTGCCTACTGATGGTCCCAAAACAATTAACGGACTAATCATAGAGTATCTGGAATCGATCCCGGAAACCGGCACCAGCGTCAAATTAGCAGGCTATCCCATTGATATAGTGCAGACAACCAGCAACACCATCAAAACCATCCGCATCCATCCTGCCCTCAGATCCCAACCACAACAAGAGCAATAGTCGCTCTACTTATTCAGCCACATGAAATCGATTACGGCCCGACTCCTTGGCAAAATAAAGTGCTTCATCCGCTTTAGAAATCAGCTCCTCAGGTGCTGTTATACCATTTGGCGGCATTGTCGCCACGCCGAGGCTAATCGTCACGTGATCATTGGTCGTTGAGAACTCATGAGCAATATTCATACTGTCTACCGCTGAAAGCAACGCCTCGGCAATATTAGCCGCACCTACATGATCAGTATCTGGCATCACAACGCCAAACTCCTCACCACCATAACGCGCCACCAGATCGCTGGGACGTTTGACAGTAGTCGCCAAGGCCTGGGCTACTCTTCGCAAGCAGTCGTCCCCTCCTTGATGTCCATAGCCATCATTAAATTTCTTGAAATGATCAATATCAATCATAATCAGTGAGACCGAACGACCATCACGTGCCGCACGCAACCACTCTTTTTTAATAAACTCATCAAATACACGACGATTAGCAATTCCCGTCAACCCATCCAGAGATGAAAGACGCTCCAGCTCACTATTTTTAGACTCCAGCTCTTTCTGCAGCTCACTCAACGCACGATAAGCCTCATCGCGCTGCTGCTGCACCATAAAACTGCGTGAGTGGGCTCGAATACGCGCAACAACCTCTATCCGATCAGGAAACTTCACCAAATAATCAGTGGCACCAAATTCAAAAGCTTCGCTTTTTGTCTTAGGATCTTCCTTCGTTGAAAGAACAACAATGGGTACTGAATTAACCTGTGGATTAGCGCGGAAAAATTTCAACAACATAAGACCATCAACATCAGGCATAACCAAATCTTGAAGTATCACCGTCGGTTTAAAAATAATTGCCTCACTGATCGCCTGAGTCGGATCACTACAATAGTGATACTCAATATCCTCCTCACCTGCCAACATTCGCCGTAACGCCTCAGCCACGATAGCCTGATCATCAACCAACATAACCCTGGAGCGCACCGCATCCGTTGCAGCGTTCAACACATCAGGGGCACACCTATCCTGTGCCGTACTCCCAGTATCAGCCATAACAGCGGTTATCCTTTACCTTTATATCGAGCAGGCAATAGCTTTGCCAATGCTGTACCAATATCACCCAACGGTAAAACATCAACAGCGGCATTTAATTTAACAGCAGCCCTAGGCATTCCAAAAACAGCACAAGTCGCCTCATTTTGAGCAATTGTATGCACCCCCCTCTGCCTTAAATGCAGCAACCCTTCTGCACCATCACGTCCCATTCCAGTTAGCAAAACTGCTACAGCGTTCCCTCTCCAGTTATCGGCAACACTGTTAAAAAACATATCTACCGATGGGCGATATGGCATCTCTTTAGGAAACGGCGTGTAGTCCAGATGGTTGTCGGGACGAATAATAAGATGATCATTTGTTCCTGCAATCAGCACTTGCCCTGGCATTAATGTATCTTCACTTCGTGCCAACCGTACATTCAAGGCACACTGCTTATCCAGCCACTGCGCCAATTCACTCGAAAAATGCTCATCTACATGCTGAACAATCACCACCGGAGATGAAAAATCTGCCGGAAGCGCTGACAGCACCTGCGCCAATGCATGTGGTCCACCAGAAGATGCACCAATTGCGACCAAAGCAGTATTATTGGACTTCAAAGAGTTATCCAGCCCTTTGTTACCACGAGGAGCCGCAACATCATCCCGCTTATGGCAGACAAGTTTTCCAATCATGGCAATCTTTGCAAGTAACTCTGCCTTCCCAGGAGCATCGCCGGCCGAACCTAAAATAGGTGTGTTAACCGCGTCCAACGCACCACACCCCATCGCCTGGAATACCTTTGAGGCATTCCCTGACACAGTCGATGTCACAATTAAAATGGCACATGGCGTTGAGGCCATAATTTTACGGGTAGCTTCAACACCATCCATCACTGGCATCACCAGGTCCATTAAAATCAGATCCGGCGTATCCAGAGTACAGCGCCAGACCGCCTCGGCACCATCACGGGCAACCCATGCCAACTGATAGTTTGGTGACGATGCAAGTACACGTCGCAAACTCTCAACCGCCATCGTTGAGTCATCTACTATGGCAACTCTCATGAACCTGCACTCCCAATCAAGTCCACCACAGCAAGGCGCAAACTCTCATCATGAAAACTACCTTTTGTAAGATAGTAATCCGCCCCCGCATCCAGACCCCGTATACGATCCTCTTCACGATCTTTATAAGAGACCATCATCACTGGCAAACTTCGCAATGAAGGGTCCTGTCGTATGGTCTTCACCAAGTCAATTCCATTCATACGCGGCATATCCACATCCGTAATCAATAAATCATAGCCTCCACCACGCAACATATTAAGACCATCCACACCATCAACGGCTGTATCTACCAGATAGCCTGAAGACTCTAACAATTTACGCTCAACTTCACGCACTGTAATAGAATCATCAACAACCAATATCCGCTTGGCGGCACCTACCTCATGCACCACATCTCTGATTTTGTTCAGTCGTGCAACTTTTAATACTTTTTCGATTGAACCAATCAGATCATCCACATCTACAATCAAGACAGGCGAACCATCCTCCATTAATGCCGCAGCACTAATATCTTGGACCTTTCCTAATGCGGGCGGCATCACCTGAACCACAAGCTCACGTTCACCCAAAAATTTTTCCACTACCATTCCATAATGGCTAGCACGCTCAGTCAGCACTACTACCGATAACAATCCGCTCTCATGATCACGCCGTGGATCACGCTCCAAAATTTGCGCTGCGTTTACCAGGCCAACATTCATATTGTCGATACGTACAAACTGATTTCCCTCAGCTTCCTCAATCGAATCGGGATCAATTCTCACTATTCTGTCAATTCTGGCTAACGGAAAAGCATACGTCTCTCCAGATATCTCAACAATCAATGCCGGAATAACTGACAACGTCAATGGTAACTGCATGTGGAATTTAGTTCCCCGGCCAAATTCAGACGTAGCTCTGACATTGCCACGCATCTCTTGAACCACATCATGAACCACATCCAGGCCAACACCACGCCCGGAAATCTCGCTCACTTGCTCGCGCGTACTAAAGCTGGGTAGAAATAAAAACTCTAACAACTCAGAGTCAGACAATGTAGTTGCCATCTCTTCATCAACCAAATTTTTTTCAACCACCTTACGACGCAATCGTTCCAGATCAACACCGCGACCATCATCCTCCACCACTAGTGATAACATACCCGCATGGTGATACGCATGAAGACGAATGGTGCCTTTGACAGGCTTTCCTGATACATGACGTTCATCCGGCATCTCCATGCCATGATCAATCGCATTCCGAATTAAATGATTCAAAGGGGATTCAATTTTGTCCAAAATATCACGATCTACGAGAGTTTTTGCGCCGTCAACAACAAACTGAACCTCTTTTCCAAGCCCTCTCGCAATATCACGCACCATACGTGGAAATCCATGAATACCATCCCCAAATGGGCGCATACGACTTTTCACAACTTCACGATGCAATCGAGAAGAGAGGTTGGTTGCGCGACGATCATAAGACTCAAGTTCCGCAAGACGATCAGCGAGGACCTCTCGGCAATATGATGATTGCTTTTGAACGCTGCGCACCAGCGCCTGAATATCATCATTAGAACTACCACTATCAAGCTGCTCACGCAAACTATCAACTAGACAAACAAGATCCGTTTGTTGCCTTTTTAAACGTAGCAATGATTCTGCATAAGGATATATCCAACGGGATTCAACCAGAGATTCGCCCGCCAACCCCATCAAGCGGTTCAGCTGTTCAGCGCTCACCCTCAGAACCCGTTCTTTATTTTGAGGTGATTGTTTATCAACGATACCATTAACATCTTGCACAACAGAATCAGCACTACCGACTGACGAAGAAGCTTTAGACCTAACGTGTGGAGCTGTTTTTGCGGTGGGCACATTTTTTCCTGGCAACGGAACCAAGTTCGCGCCCGTAAGAATAGCATTCAGATTATTAATCAACGTTTCAAAACGGGGCCTTGAAGACTCCATCCACAATGATAAATCACCCTCAAATTTTGAAATTTCAACAATCGTATCAACGCCATTCAAAAGCACATCAATATGACTTCCCTCCAATATTAAAACGCCTTTCTGGGCCTCAACAAAAACATCCTCCATCACATGAGAGAGCTGCACCACAAACTGTATGTCTACCAACCTTGCTGCACCCTTAATAGAATGTGCGGCACGCATCAACGGCTCAAGTCTTTCTGGGGAGCCAGGATCCTGCTCAAGCTCAAGAAGTCCTTCACTTAAAACAACCGATTGCTGATCTGTCTCAACACGAAAAAGCTCAACCATTGACATATCTTGAATAGATAAAACAGGGTTAATAGTGGCTTTTTCAACACGTGGAGGGGCCATTACAGCATCTGATAAAAATTCAACATCTACACTATCGACTTCACCATCCTTGCCCTCTGAACGCTCTTTTCTCAACAGAACAGCGCCAAGGAAATTAACAATATTGTCAAAATCAGCTCGACTTCTCTCCTCCCAAGAGTTCCAGTCATCAGCTACTTTTGTGACCTCCTCAATCATGTCGAGCGCATCTAAGAGCATTGAAATATCCTCGCTCTCAAAAGAGACAACACCATCCTGAGCAGCCACAAAACACTCTTCCATTGCCCCAGATATTTTAGCAACGGGCATCACTGATGTTAAACGTGCAGCACCTTTTACCGAGTGAGCTGCTTTAATCGCAGAATCATACACATCATAAGAAGCACCGCCCCCTCTCATTCCCTGAATACTGCCATTAAGAATGGAGGCTTGCTGGCTCACCTCGTTTTTATACATATTCAGCATGGATGCATCCATAACACAACCGCCTTATATCACTAAAGAACAACTCGCCCTAAAGCAGGAAAAAGCAATTCATGATCAATAATGCCAACATGCTTGCCCTCAACATTCAACATTCCCTTTATATAATGTACCGAGCAATTCATAGAGGTAGAAGGAGAATCTTGAACTTCGTTATCGCTGAACCTGTACACCCCGCGAACCTCGCTGACAGGAAAAACAAATCTCATCCCATTAAATGACATCACAACCATTCGCTCATAAATTCCCTTAACAACATTTGTTCCTGATATTTCACCGCGCGTTATACTCATCAATTTTCCAAGAGAAATACATAGCTGCAACTCACCCCTGATATTTGTAAGCCCATTTAGAATAGAGCTCTTACGATGTGGAATACTGTGCACAGCCCTCATAGAGACTACTTCATCTAACAGACCCGTCTTTATTCCCAACCACTCATCCCCAAGACGGAACAGAATAATAGACCTTGTATTATAATTTTTACTGACCTTCTTAACAGAAAGAAGCATGGACCACTCTTCAAGATATCCATCTGGGGCCTCTCCTTCTAAAAGAGTCTTTCCTGCATTTGAAAATATTTCACAATTTGCACAATGAACAACATCCTCCAGCTTAGGGCATGTACGTTGCTGACTGCTGGCCCAGACGCCAATTTTGTTCCAGCAATCATTAATCTTAATATCATTCATCATCAGCATTCCCAATATAAATAATGGCTGTGGGTCATGACCTTTCTTTTGCCCGACCAATTCTCGCGCGATAATTCATTGCCGCCTGAGAATCACCACGCTCCACTGCCAATATCAAAAGATGCGTTAAAGACTGATAGTGGCCAGGATCAATATATATAGACCTCTTGAATGACACTTGGGCATTATCATTACTTGATTTTGCTAGGTGTATAATCCCTTGGAGGCAATGTGCGTCGGCTTCTAATGGATTTTTTTCAATGTAATCACAGCATAATTTCATCGCTCTATCCAACTCACCACGGTCAGCCAACGCCTGTATATCCTCTATAAAAAAATCACCATCTTCATTTTTAGAGTTTTCTTTAATTTCTATTTCACGGCCAACCTCTACATCTTTCGATTTTATATATCTTTCAGGATCTTTATATGAAAAAACAACAGGATCAACATTCACTTTGATTGGTGTGTTTTTTTCCAACATTGTTGGCCGGTAAGCAAATGCGCCAGAATGCCTCATTGAATCAAACAATCCATTCACAACCCTACCAGTCTCCGCATGTCCTAAAAAAAGAATCCCATCTGAAACCATTATCCGCCTCAATGATTTAATAACTTTTTCTTTAGTTTCAATATTGAAATAAATCAATAAATTTCTACAAAAAATAACATCATAACTATTCCTGTCTTTTAAAAAATCACTGGAAAGAATATTGTTGTGATGAAAATTGACCGATGATTTTACCTCGTCTTTTATCTCATACACAGGACCGATACAATCAAAGTACTTATCTCTGAACTTAAGGTCATCACTCCTAAATGAATTTTTCCCATATACACCTTTTTTAGCAACTTCAAGAACACGTGTATTTATATCAACAGCATCTACAACAAATGAATCTGGAGAAAGACCAGAATCCATAAGGACCATAGAAATAGAGTACGGCTCTTCACCGGTAGAACAAGGTATACTCAACACCCTGAATTTATCCCCCGAAGGTCCCCATGTTTTTGAAACATACTGTGAAAGAAGTTTAAACGGCTCTTTATCACGAAAAAACCAAGTTTCAGGAACAGTTATATCGTTAATAAATACCTGTCTTTCCTTAATCGACCTATCAAGGCAAGAAAGGTATTCTTCAACCGTTCCAAACTCACCTTCTTTCATTCGTCCTTTCACTACGCGATCGACGGCCTCTTCGCCAATAGAGACAACATCTATTCCCGTGACATCTCTAAGATATGCATAGATCTTGCTATGATCCATCCATCATATCCTCTAAGGAAGATTCATTTTCATTTGCCGATTTCATAAATGACTTCAATTCATTTGGAATCAAACGAGTCACGTTGATATGCTGAATCATCCCGTTTTCATCCAAGACAACCTTATCAACGACAGAATTTTCACCTTCTCCTATGCTTGCATCAGTAAATCGGGAATCATCAACTTTTAATGTCTCTGTTACATTCTCCGCCAGAAACCCAATACAAGACGACCTCATCTTCTCGGACTTGATGATAATAATGCGACTACTCAAACATTTTTTAACGCTTCTATCACCCATCAATCTTGATCCATCAATAATGGGCACAATATGACCGCGATAGTTAAGCAGACCCGCAATAATCACTGGGGATTTAGGCAGCCTTTGCAGAAACACATGCGGTACTACCTCAACAATCTCCACCACGTTAATGCCATATCGATTGTCATTTACTTTGAGCATTAACAACATCATGGCCTTCTGCCTCGTTTTAGCGTTGTTCTATTTCAGAGACCTTAAATTTAGACACCCCGCCCTGCAACATACGTGCTGCATCATTCAGATGGTCAATCGATGAATGAGACTGACGCAATGATTCAACAGTCTGTTGAGCCGACTCACTTAACGAGACTATGGCATGTTTAATTTGATCTGCCCCCTGTGATTGGAACTGCATCCCTTCATGGACACTTTCAAAACGCGGTGTTAGTGCTTGGACCTGATTTATAATTTGAGTAAGCTGGGCGCTGATCAAACTCACCTCATCAACACTGAGACGTACCTCTTCTGTAAATTTCTCAACACTCATCACCCCCGCTGTTACTGCAGACTGCATCTCTTTAACCATTTGCTCTATATCCCATGTCGCCACCGCCGTTTGATCTGCCAATCGACGAATTTCTGTGGCTACTACAGAGAACCCAAGACCATATTCGCCGGCCTTTTCAGCTTCTATTGCCGCATTTAATGACAATAAATTGGTCTGATCTGCAACTTTGGTAATGGTGGTAACGACAGTATTGATATTACTTGCCTTCTCATTCAATACTTCAAGTTTCGCTGCTATAGATGATGATGCTTCAACTACCTGATGCATAGTCAAGCCCATTTTTTTCAGCCCGGCCTGACCAGACTCCGCCGACCCTGCTGTACTTTCGGCCACCTTGGCTACCTCATCCATTGTTTTGACCAGCTCCTTGGCTGTCGCAGATATCTCTGTAGCTGTTGTGACCACCTCATTGACTGTGGCAGCCTGCTCTGCAACGGTCGCTTCCTGTTCCTTTGCTGTTGCTGCTATATGTGTCGCCGAAGATGTCACTTGAATGCCAGAGCGCTGTACCTGCGCCACCAGGAAGTTCAAGCTATCGATCATCGATTGAACACCACGTCCTAGCTGTCCTATTTCATCATTTCCGGCAACATGTAATTTTACTGTTAAGTCGCCTTCAGCGGCCTTAGTCACTGCACCAAGGATCTCATCTACTTTGGTTCGTAACTCCTCAACAGTATGCCGCCGCTCCTCTACCATTTTATTCAGATTGTCGATCATGATCTGAAGTCCATGAGCAAGCTCACCAATAGCGCCATCATCAGTGAAGTTAACTTTTCCTGTCAAATCACCACTGGCTGCTTTATTAACAATCTCCAGCAGGCTATCTACTTTATGCCGCAAATATTCTGCCGCTTCATGTTCACGTTCAGTGCTCGCATTTACTTTATCGGCCATGGCATTAAAAGCCATTCCCACACGTCCCACCTCATCGGAGTTGGTAACTTTAAAACGGACATTGTTGTCACCCTGGGTACGCTGTGTAACAACATTCATCAAACCACCAATAGGCGATGAGATCCAGCGGCGGGTAAATAAATTAGTAACGATCAACCCAATAATAAGAAAAAAGAGATTTATGCCTGCTTCAAGCAACATGTCATTCCTGACTGTTTTGTCCATTTCAGAGAGGGAGTAGCTGATACGAATACCACCATTAATGGCGCCGTTCTCTACGTTATGGCATTGAAGACAGTTAACACCTCGGGTATTTTCTGTTGCTCTAAATGGTGTCAGCACGGTCAAGACTCGCCCTTGCGGGGTATCACTGACCTCTTTAATCTCTTCGCCACGCAAAACTCGATGATCCAGCTCATCAATGGGCTGCTCAAAATCAAAGCCGGGACCAAACTGCTGCTTAACGGGTTCACCGCGAATGACACGTGCATCAAGCACTTGAGCACGGCGCAACATCTTATCCTGAAGTATTTTTCTCTGTGCCATTGTGCCGGTCAGCATCATAGTATTGAGGCCATCAAAATAGAGTGTTGCCATGTCCTGGGTGCGGTCGGTCGCCTCTTCAAGCACTCTGTTGCTATTCTGGATAAACATATACCCCGTCACAATGGTGATGACTGCCAGAAACACCATGCCAACAATTAAATTCATCTTTGTTGGAATGGATAAGGCACCTAAAAACGAGTGAGTTTTCTCTGTCTCTGTCATAGCATTTTCTCTTTAAATATTGTTTCCATTTGAATGGATACCGCGTATCACTGCCTCATTGCTGCTATCCCACAACAATTACCATTCAATATCTGTCCCTTTTATTCTGGCACATCTATGAATCTTGTCCTGTAAGCGGCAATCAGCACTAAAACTTTAGTGTGTAACCACATTCAAAGTTGGCTATAGGAGGGGGGGATTTTTATGATACGCAACTTCAAACAATGGACAAGAAGTACCCTATATACAAATAGATACAGGACACCCGAAGCATTTATGCATGAGCGATTCGTATTATGGCGCCATAGAAAAACAGCAACCAAGCTGGAGGGGCTAGAGGCCCCTCTTGAAACATGAGAACTGGAAAGAAAACTCCACAAAGGATTTTGATGGGGTGATAGACCAACCGTTGCGGTCAGACTCAGTAAAACATTAAAAAATTCTTGATATTTACAGGGGTGAAGTTCTATTCATCTGTATACCCTAGGCTCCGCAATGCCCGTTCGTCAGCCGACCACCCCTCCTTAACCTTCACCCAGAGCTGTAAAAACACCTTCTGCTCAAGTATATTTTCCAGGTCCTGCCGGGCCTCCTGTCCCACTTTTTTCAGCCCTTGGCCACCCTTGCCAATAACAATTGCCTTCTGGCCATCACGTTCAACCCAAATAAGTGCGGCAATATTAACAATGCCATCACCAATCTCATACGATTCAATCTCCACTGTCATCTCATACGGTAGCTCCTGTCCCAATTGGCGGGTCAGTTTTTCACGCACAATCTCAGCGGCAAGAAAACGCATGCTACGATCAGTGATCTGATCCTCAGGGAACTGTGCCGGACCATAAGGCATCAATTTTGCAACTTCCGCCTCCAATAGATCAACACTCTCACCACTTTTGGCCGAGAGCGGTATCACCGTATGAAACTCCATGCGTTGAGAGACCTTGGCTAAATGAGGCAAAAGTTGCTCCGGCTGCAAACGATCAATCTGGTTCACAACCAAAATCACCGGCGCACCCCCATGCCTCACCCGCTCCAGCACTAACTCATCTTCATCCGTCCATTTTGTACCTGCCACCACAAACAGTACGACATCAACACCTTGCAACGCCGTGGTGGCGGCCTGGTTTAAATAACGATTCATCGCCTTGCCACCCGGCTTGTGCAACCCCGGCGTATCCACGTAGATCACTTGACACTCAGTGGTGGTATGAATACCGTGTATGCGATGACGGGTAGTCTGGGGGCGTCGAGAAGTAATGCTAATCTTCTGGCCAAGAATACGATTCATTAGCGTTGACTTGCCTACATTAGGACGCCCGACAATCGCAGCAAATCCACAGCGAAAATTATCGGGGCTGTTTTGATCAGACTCAGTCACTATCATTTTATCCATTTGGGACGGAGCGATCAGCCGCTTCCGACAATATTTTCAACATCTTCTTCGCAGCACTCTGCTCTGCCTTACGACGACTACTACCATGACCAGGGATACGCTCTTTCAGCATTTCAGCCATACACTCAACGTAAAAAGTTTGATTATGGGCATCCCCTTCAACCTTAACCAACTCATAAGATGGCAAAGGTAATTTACGTGATTGCAAAAACTCCTGCAGACGGGTTTTGGGATCTTTAAGCTCATCTTCTGGAGAGATACTATCGAGACGTTTTTGATAAAGTACCAATATCAACTCACTCGCAGAACTGTAACCACCGTCTAAATAAGCCGCACCAATCAACGCCTCAACCGCACAGGCTAAGATTGAGCCTCGGCGAAAACCACCGCTCTTCAGCTCACCTGAGCCAAGGCGCACGTAATCGCCTAAAGAGAGTTCCTTGCCAATATCTGCAAGGCTATCCCCTTTCACCAACGTGGCACGCAACCGGGTCAGCTCCCCTTCACTCGCCGCTGGAAAACGGTTATACAACGCCTCGGCAATCACACAGCCAAGCACCGCGTCCCCTAAAAACTCCAAGCGTTCATTATTACGATGGCCAACGCTACGATGGGTCAGGGCCTGTTCAACCAAGCTGGCATCATTAAAATGGTAATTAAGTCGCTTCAACAACCTATCAAGCGGAGGGTTCAAACAGCCATTACCTCAACTCAACCGAGTTGTTATTAAATTTAACCACAGCATCCACATTGGCAAACATTGGCACCCGCGCCTCGTAATCGATGCTAACCGTGCGGCCAGTAGATGTTTTTGTAATCAGAATATCCTTTTCCGTGACAAAATCGACATCATCAACGTCGAGTTTTTTCAAGATCAAGCCCTTGACCTCTTTATCACTGATGCCTTCAGCACGGTTATCTGAAGCCAGATTCTTTAACGCCGCCTCCACCTTAAAGTGGGCAAAGTACGTTGGCACCAGTTTGGCAACAATCATAAATATAAAGCCGACCATAACAAAAATCACCAACATACTGATGGCTGTCATACCACGCTGTGACTTTAATGTATTGGACATATCATCTCTCCTCTGCACCCGGTTCAATTCTAACGAATCATATTACCAACACGCTCCCAAGAGATCCGGTTATCCACACTATCCCAGTTCATCCAGATCATAAAGGCACGCCCAACCAGATTCTCCTCTGGCACAAATCCCCAGTAACGGCTGTCATTACTGTTGTCACGGTTATCGCCCATGACAAAGTAGTGTCCAGCAGGCACCCTAAACTCACCTTCAATGGTAGGCTTTCCATTCATCACTAAAATGTCATGCTCTCCATCGCTTAGCTGCTCCTTACGCAGTTCTGCCCCCGCCAGAAACCCGGCTCCATTAGCAGAATAGGTGCCCACTAATTGTTGTCGGGCGACTTGGCCATTTACATAAACTTGTCGGCCATAATAAGTGATGGTATCTCCAGGCAGCCCCACAACACGCTTAATATAATCGACCGCTGGATCATTAGGGTAACGAAAAACAACCACATCACCACGGGCGGGTTCCCCCAATGATATGACCTTGGTATTAACAGCCGGGAGACGAATACCATAAGTAAACTTATTAACCAGTATGAAATCTCCCGACAGCAGTGTAGGCATCATTGAGCCTGACGGGATGCGAAACGGCTCAACCAGAAACGAACGCAGTATCAAAACCACCAAAATCACGGGGAAGAATGAGCGAGCATACTCAACCAATATCGGTTCACGATAACTGTTATCGATAACGTCAGCTCCGGCCCCCTCGGCCTTAAGCCTTGCCAAACCAACCGCTCTTTTTGGCTTCCAGAGCAGGGAGTCAACCCCCCAGATCAGCCCTGTCACAAACACCGCTGACACCATTACTGTTGCAAAATCAAAGCTCATCTATTTTTTACCTACGTCCAGTACCGCCAGGAAGGCTTCCTGAGGGATCTCCACTTTACCGACCATTTTCATCCGTTTTTTACCCGCCTTCTGTTTTTCCAACAACTTGCGTTTACGGCTGGCATCGCCACCATAACACTTGGCAAGTACGTTTTTGCGTAGCGCTTTAATGGTGCTGCGGGAGATAATTTTGTTGCCAATGGCCGCCTGGATGGCGACATCAAACATCTGCCGCGGGATTACCTCTTTCATCCGCTCGACCAGAGCACGTCCCTGAAACTCAACTTTATCGCGATGCACGATGACCGCCAGTGCATCTACAGTCTCGCCGCTGATCATGATGTCAAGTTTCACCAAATCAGCATACTGGTAACGTTTAAACTCATAGTCGAGTGAGGCATAGCCACGCGAAACCGATTTAAGCTTGTCGAAGAAGTCGAGCACCACCTCATTTAGTGGCAGTTCATAGGTCAGCGATACCTGACTGCCGACATAGAGCATGTTCTTCTGTACACCGCGCTTTTCAATGCAGAGACCAATCACGTTGCCAAGATACTCCTGCGGCATCAGCAGATGGGCTTCGATAATCGGCTCACGAATTTCGGCAATGTAGTTGGCGGCGGGCAGATTGGCAGGGTTGTCGACCAGCAGAATCTCGCCCTTGGTGGTCACCACCTCATAGATTACCGTCGGCGCGGTGGTGATGAGATCGAGATCATATTCACGCTCCAGCCGCTCCTGCACAATTTCCATATGTAACATGCCGAGGAAGCCGCAACGGAAACCGAATCCCAGCGCCTGCGAGGTCTCCGGCTCGTAAAAAAGCGCCGAGTCATTGAGCCGCAGCTTGGAGAGTGCATCACGCATATCCTCGTAATCTTCCGAAGAGGTCGGAAAGAGTCCGGCAAACACACGCGGCTGTACCTGTTTAAAGCCGGGTAGCTGTTGCGTAGAGGGGCGATCCGCACGTGTGATGGTATCGCCAACCGGGGCACCGTCGATCTCCTTAATGCCAGCGATGATAAAACCGACCTCACCCGCCTTTAGCTCTGCGGTATCTACTCGCTTAGGCGTGAAGATACCCACATGATCAACCAGATGATGACGCCCGGTTGACATCACCAAAATTTTATCCTTTTTACGCAGGGTGCCGTTTTTGACCCGTACCAACGAGACAACACCCACATAGTTATCAAACCAGGAGTCGATGATCAGCGCCTGCAGTGGCGCATCAGGGTCACCTTCCGGTGGTGGAATGCGCTTGACAATCTCCTCCAGCAGTTCAGCCACCCCTAGGCCGCTCTTGGCACTGACACGCGGGGCATCAATGGCACCAACACCGATGATATCCTCGATCTGATGAATCACCCGTTCAGGGTCCGCAGAAGGCAGGTCTATTTTATTCAGCACCGGCATCACCTCCAGCCCCTGTTCAATGGCGGTGTAGCAGTTAGCCACGCTCTGTGCCTCGACCCCTTGCGAAGCATCCACCACCAGCAATGCCCCTTCGCAGGCGGCTAATGAGCGGGAGACCTCATAAGAGAAGTCAACATGGCCGGGGGTGTCGATGAAGTTGAGCTGATAGACCTGACCATCGCTGGCCGTATAGGGCAGGGTCACGCTTTGAGCCTTGATGGTGATACCACGTTCGCGTTCGATATCCATAGAGTCCAGCACCTGAGCCTCCATGTCGCGATCAGCAAGCCCCCCGCACATCTGGATGAAGCGGTCGGCCAGCGTCGATTTACCGTGGTCAATATGGGCAATAATAGAAAAATTTCGAATATGCTTCATTCAGGCTCTTTAGTGACTACATCAGGACAATAACCATTATGGCATTGATTTTTGGGCGCAAGTCTAACGAATTTCAGGCCCGACTGAAATCCCTGTAAAAAAACAGGGAGCTGTCAATCAGCCCCCTGTTTATTCAAGCCCCAATAAAATCGTTATTTTTCAGGGACTTTAAGCGCAAGAAAGACTGCGCCATCACGCCTTTGTAACAACACCGCCACTGGTTTGCCAACAGGCAGACTGGCCACCAGATCACGAAACTGCTTAGTATCAGTGATTTTTACATTGTTCATCATCATCAATACATCACCTTCGCGGATACCCGCATCACGGGCAGCCCCCTCCTTAATCTGAGTGACCAACACCCCCTGCTTTTCCGGCAATGCCAGCGCTTTACGCTGTTCTGCGGTCAAGTTGTCGACGCGGACTTTAATGCGCCCCTCCTCAATACCGCCGCCTTTTGAGTCGGTGCTAGCATTCGCCAACGCATCCTCAGTCGGCAGTTCACCAATCGTCACCATCAATATCTGTGGTTTGCCATCACGCATCACCTTGATTTTCACAGGCTTATTAATAGGCGTCACCCCAACCATCGGTGGCAGAGCCGCCGACGTTGTCACATTGCGACCATTAAACTCAACGATCACATCACCTGCCTTTAACTTGGCCTTCTCCGCAGGGCTGTCCGGCAATACCTGAGATACCAAGGCCCCCTCAGGTTTATCCATACCAAAAGATTGTGCCAGTTCACGTGTCACATCTTGAATCAAAACACCCAACCAACCACGGCTGACCTGACCACCATTTTTAATCTGCTCTACCACATCCATTGCCAAATCAATCGGGATTGTAAATGAGAGTCCCATAAATCCCCCGGTACGGCTGTATATCTGGGAGTTGATGCCCACCACCTGACCATCGAGATTAAACAACGGACCACCCGAGTTGCCCGGGTTAATCGCCACATCGGTCTGAATAAACGGCACATAATTTTCGTTAGGCAGATTACGCCCCAAGGCACTTACAATCCCCGCCGTTACGGTGTGGTCAAAATCAAAAGGCGACCCAATCGCCAACACCCATTCCCCCACCTTCAGCTTTTTAGAGTCACCTATCTTTACCACAGGCAGATCCGTAGCGTTAACCTTCAGCAACGCCACATCGCTACGTTTATCACTGCCGACCAGCTTAGCCTCCAGCTCACGGCGGTCACTCAACCGGACGATAATCTCATCGGCCTCACTAACTACATGATTATTAGTAAGGATGTACCCGTCCTTAGAGATAATAAAACCCGATCCAAGAGAACGCCCATCATCAGGCTCTCCATCAGGGGCCTGATCAAAAAAGCGTCGCAGCAGTTCATCAAAAGGGGCCCCCTCTGGCATACCGGGGACACGCCCCCCATGAGGACTATTACCACGCTTTGGTTGGGACTTAACGTTCTGAGTAGTGCTGATATTGACCACAGCAGCACTGGTGGCATCAACCACACGGGTAAAGTCAGGCAGTTGTGCCGAAACGGCAGCGCGCACAGGTAACGTCGTCGCAGATAACATGACCGACAAAACTAACGTCACCGCCATTGAATTCCATTTTAGACTCAACACATGACCTCCTTAAATACTGTACAAAACGATAGGGAATTAAACTTAGAAAGGCTGAAGTCGCGTCAACGGCTTAGCAACAACCGGGCTACGACGTAAAATAACAGGCTGGTAACGGCTATCATCCGCAATACGAAGAGAGAACCGTCTAACCCACAAAAAACCAATAGCAAGACCTACAAAGCCAAACATCACCGTTAGCCCCTCATTAGACGCTAACTGCAGCTCCGTACCAAGCAAATCACCCAACATAGCCATCAACAGCAGCGCCACAATGGGGACCACATAAACAGCCAGCGACCCGCGCACCAGCGCCTGATCATGCAGACCGATAACAATCTCATCACCAACCTTCGCGTCAATGGCATTGATTGCCCGAACCCGGCTCATACGCTGCCCCACCACTTTGGCAACCACGCCCGTACCACACCCTTTATTCGCGGCACACGAGCCGCAGGTGCTGGTACGCCGAGTCTCAACCCAGGCAAAACCAGACTCAACCGACACCACACTAGCCCGCTCTTCAATCATATTTACTGTCCCTGATAACGTATCGACTGACCAATAGTCTTGACAGTCACCTCGGGCACCTCACCCACAACTGTCACCTGATGCCCCGCCACCAGATTTCCATACGCATTCACAGCCCCCATGCTGGAAACACCGGTAAACGCTTTTTCGTTAGATCCCTGCTCCGCCTCAATAAAGATTGAAACCGATGCCAGACCATCGCTGTAAATCATATGGGCCACCCCGCCCTGAGGCGTTGTTGCACGCGTAGTAATCAACTGAAACCCCGCAGGAATCGACACAACCTGCCATTTGGTGCGCTCCACAACCACCGCACCACGCTCATCGGCTGCGGCTGGCTGACTGCCTGTTTCAGCCAACAGCCGCTGTTTTTCCTTCTCTGGCAACAACTCAATCGAGGTAAACATCACCTGCTCCAACACGCGCCCTTGCTCACCCAACAGGTCAGATTTAAGTAGCAATCCTGTTTTTGCATCCAGCCACAAGCGGTACCCATAGCGGAACTGATCCCGCGGTGCCACTGCAATCAACCTTGCTTCACGCCCAGCAACCCGATCACGGCCTACCGCTGCCAACTGGTAATAATTCTCAACGCCGGCCAGACGCCCGGCCACCTGCTGCCCCATCAGACCAAACCGGCGACTATCGCGCACTGTTTCACGCGCCTCACCCGTTAAGGTAAGCAACAGCTCACGCTCACCCTCCTTATGGGCCAGGTGAACGACCTTCATCGCGGACAGATCCTCATCGCGACGATAGACAAACACCCCTTGATAGCTCAGCTCCTGCAACGCCACCGACATACGTTCCAAGTGTTTTTGGGCCTCACTGGCAGGTCCAGCGGCAGACGCAACACCATTACAAATCAGCAGCACACTGGCAATAACCAGGCCCAACAGAGAATAGCGCTGCCGTGGCAGCCCTTTACAGCGACAACTAGGAGACAAATTACTCACCTTGCACTGACTGGGTCTCTGCCAAACGAACGTTTGGCAACATGATGGTATTCATTGCTGTCACACTCGACAACGTATTGGTATTGTGATTATGAAGATAACTATTCAGGCGCGATTCCACAGCGGGTGTGTCCACGTTCCAACGCTGTCCCTGCACAGTTTGCAGCCCATCCAGCGACACCGACTGAGCCACTGGTGATACCAGCGATGATGAATTACTTGCCATGCGTGGCACCGCTGCCTGCTCATCCACGGCAATCATCCCCACTCCAAGGTATGCCACCGCGGCCACCGAGGCAGCCAACGCAAACCCAGCCATCGGTCTGGAGTACGAGGTCTTTGGTTTGTGGGATTGAATTTTGGGTTTAAACTCAACAACGGTGCTGGCAGGAATCTCTTCGGCAGCAACGGCTTGGCTGACACGATTGGCAAAAGAGCCATCATGATGGACAGGCAGGCTTTTACGCATAGCATCACCAATCAAATGATAACGTTGCCAAACCTGACGCTGCTCCGCCTCGTTTTGCAGTCCACGGATAGAGCGCTCTATATCATCGCCGCCCATCTCACCATCGACCAGCGCCGAAAGTGTCTCTCTCATTTTTTCATCTGCCATATGCTCGCCTTCAGGAGTTTAATCCTACAGTAAAGGTTCCAACCGCTTCTGTATCGCCTCACGCGCCCGGAATATTCTGGAACGGACCGTGCCCACCGGACATCCCATGGCATCAGCAATCTCCTCGTAACTTAACCCCTCCAGCTCGCGCAGGGTAATTGCCATACGCAGATCTTCCGGGAGTTTTTCGATTGCATCCGCCACTACACGTTCAATTTCATCCTTGATCAACAACCCCTCAGGGGTATCGTGTTCTCTTAGATCACCTGCGGATTCGAATTGTTCCGCATCCTCAATCTCTATATCGGATTGTGGTGGCCGACGTCCACGCGCCACCAGATAGTTTTTTGCCGTATTAATAGCAATTCGATACAACCATGTGTAAAAGGCACTGTCACCACGAAAGTTGGGCAGCGCACGGTAGGCCTTGATGAACGCCTCCTGCGCCACATCGTAGACCTCAGATGAGTCCCGGACATAGCGCGAAATCAAATTGATAACCTTATGCTGATACTTAAGCACCAATAGGTCAAAAGCCTTCTTGTCGCCACCCTGCACACGCTCAACGAGGGCTTGGTCTGTCTGACTATCCCCCATACCGACTTTCCATATTATTTTTATGTATATTCATTGTAAGCTGTGTGGATGGACCCCGGAACGGCGCGCAGGTTCACTATCAGTCCCAAAAAAGACCATTATATGCTAAAAAGTAGTCTTAGATATCCATCACGATCAACACTTGGTTAACTTTTGAGCAACAATGAATCAACTTCAATACGATGCCATCATTATCGGCGGCGGTGCTGCTGGCCTGAGTTTAGCCCTGCGTCTGGCTGAAAATGCCAGAATCGCCGTCATCACCAAGGGCCCACTGCAAGAGGGGGCGACCCTCTATGCCCAGGGGGGAATCTCGGTAGTCTTTGATGCTCAGGACTCTATTGAGTCCCACATCGATGATACGCAACGCGCCGGGGCTGGGCTCTGTAACCTCGACGTGGTGCGCTACACGGTCGAACATGGGCGCGAGGCGATCGACTGGTTGGTGGAGTGTGGCGTTAGTTTTACCCGCGAAACCCGCGCCGATGGTAGCAGCGACTTCCATCTGACCCGTGAGGGCGGCCATAGCCACCGCCGTGTCCTGCATGCCGCTGACGCGACGGGGCGCGCCGTTGAGAACAGTTTAATCAGCCAGCTCAAACACCACGCCAATATTGATATATTAGAGAATCACCTTGTTATTGACCTCATTACCAACAACGCTGTCAGCCCCGAGGAAAAACGCTGCCTGGGGTGTTATGTATTCGACAAAACCAACGACAGGGTCATCACACTGGCAAGCCGGTTTACGGTATTGGCTACCGGTGGCGCGGGCAAGGTTTACCTCTACACCAGCAACCCCGACGTCTCCACCGGTGACGGTATCGCCATGGCGTGGCGCGCTGGCTGCCGCGTTGCCAATATGGAGTTTGTGCAATTTCACCCTACCTGCCTCTACCACCCAAAAGCCAAATCTTTCCTGATTACCGAGGCGCTACGTGGGGAGGGGGCACAGCTGAAACTGCCCGACGGCAGCCGTTTTATGGAGCGTTACCATGCCCAAATGGAACTGGCCCCACGGGATGTGGTGGCGCGCGCCATCGATCACGAGATGAAGCGGCTTGGTATCGACTGTGTCTACCTTGACATCAGCCATCAGACGCCGGAGTTCATTAAAGAGCACTTTCCAACGGTCTATAGCACCTGCCTAGAGTATGGCATCGATATTACCCAGGAACCCATCCCCGTTGTGCCAGCAGCCCATTACACCTGCGGTGGTGTCATGGCTGATATAAAGGGACGCACCGACATCAGCAATCTCTACGCCATCGGCGAGACCGCCTTTACTGGTCTGCACGGTGCCAACCGCATGGCCAGCAACTCTCTGCTGGAGTGCCTGGTCTTTGCCAAAGCAGCAAGCCACGACATCGCTGAGCGTTTTCAAGAGTTCCCAATGCCCGAATCGCTCCCGCTCTGGGACGAAAGCCGCGTGATCGAGTCAGATGAGGAGGTGGTGGTCGCCCATGACTGGGACGAACTGCGCCGTGTCATGTGGGACTACGTGGGCATTGTCCGCACCGACCGCCGTCTGCGGCGCGCCATGAGCCGCATTCAGATTCTCGCCCACGAGGTAGATGACTACTATGCCCACTTTGAGGTCAGTAACGATCTGCTGGAGCTACGCAATCTGGTGCTGGTGGCGGAACTGATTGTCCGCTCTGCCCTCTCCCGCAAGGAGAGTCGAGGATTGCACTATACCCTCGACTATCCAGAACAGCAGACAGGCACGCCACAGAACACTGTGCTCACGCCATAATAACACCCGTCCGAGGTGGGCACGTTAAGCCGCGCTCACCTCAGCAACAGGGGCAACCCCCTTTTCAAAGACAAACGTTTCACCCACTACCTCCACCACGATCACATCATCGGGCTGAAATTTGCCGGCGAGGATCTCCTGCGCCAACGGGTTTTCAATGCGTTGCTGAATGGCCCGTTTGAGTGGCCGTGCGCCGTAGACCGGATCGAAACCAGCCTCGCCCAACTGATCCAACGCTGCATCGCTGAGCTTCAAACCGAGACTACGTTCAGCCAGACGTTTGCGTAGATAGTCAATCTGGATATCGGCGATACGGCGGATCTGTTCCTTCTGTAATGGATGGAATACCACCACATCATCCACACGATTGATAAACTCGGGACGGAAATGCTGGCCGACAATCTCCATCACCGCCGCCTTCATCTGATCGTAGTTCTCCTCACCTGCCAGCTCTTGGATCACCTGCGAGCCTAAATTGGAGGTCATGACGATGACGGTATTGCGGAAATCGACAGTTCGGCCGTGGCCATCGGTAAGGCGGCCATCATCAAGCACCTGAAGCAATATATTGAAGACATCAGGGTGTGCCTTCTCCACCTCATCGAGCAGGATCACGGAGTAGGGTTTGCGCCGCACCGCCTCGGTGAGATAACCGCCCTCTTCGTAACCAACATAGCCGGGCGGTGCGCCAATCAGTCTCGCCACAGAGTGTTTTTCCATGAACTCTGACATATCCACACGCACCATCGCCTCTTCAGTATCAAAGAGAAAACCGGCCAACGCCTTTGTCAATTCAGTTTTGCCAACACCTGTTGGGCCGAGAAAGAGGAACGAGCCGTTAGGACGATTGGGATCAGAGAGTCCAGCACGTGAACGGCGAACCGCATTAGCAACCGCCTTCAGCGCCTCAGCCTGGCCCACTACGCGCTTCTGTAGTTCGCTCTCCATACGCAGTAGTTTGTCCCGTTCACCTTCGAGCATCTTTGAGACCGGGATACCGGTCCATTTGGAGACGACTTCGGCAATCTCCTCTTCCGTCACTTTATTCCGCAACAACGTGGGTTGTTGCAGCTCAGCGGTGTTGGCCATCTGCAACGACTTTTCCAAGTCTGGGATACGGCCATACTGTAACTCCGACATGCGTGCCAGATCACCGGCACGGCGCGCTGCTTCCAGCTCAGTACGGGCCCGCTCCAGCTCCTCCTTAATATGTTTGGTCCCCTGCAATGCCGCCTTCTCGGACTTCCACACCTCCTCAAAGTCGGAGTATTCGCGCTCCAGTTTTTTAATCTGCTCCTCCAGCGCCTGCAACCGTTTGCGCGAGGCGTCGTCAGTCTCTTTATTAAGTGCTTCGCGTTCAATCTTGAACTGAATCAGGCGGCGGTCGAGTTTGTCCATATCCTCCGGCATGGAGTCGATCTCCATACGTAGACGGCTACCCGCCTCATCGATCAGATCGATCGCCTTGTCTGGCAGTTGGCGGTCAGTGATGTAACGATTCGACAGTGTTGCTGCGGCGACAATAGCCGGGTCGGTAATATCAACACCGTGATGCACTTCGTACTTCTGCTTCAGGCCACGCAGGATGGCGATGGTATCTTCGACCGTCGGTTCATTTACTTGCACCTTCTGGAAACGGCGCTCCAGCGCGGCATCTTTCTCCAGATATTCGCGATATTCGTTGAGGGTGGTAGCACCAATGCAGTGCAGTTCGCCACGCGCCAGTGCGGGTTTGAGCATGTTGCCCGCATCCATGGCCCCCTCCCCCTTACCGGCACCCACCATGGTATGCAGCTCATCAATAAAGAGGATCACCTGTCCCTCCTGTTTGGAAAGGTCGTTGAGCACCGCCTTGAGCCGTTCTTCAAACTCACCACGAAACTTGGCACCCGCAATCAGGCTGCCCATGTCGAGGGAGAGTACACGCTTCCCCTTTAATCCTTCGGGGATCTCGCCATTAACGATGCGCTGTGCCAACCCTTCAACAATGGCCGTCTTACCCACACCTGGTTCGCCAATCAGCACCGGGTTGTTTTTAGTGCGGCGCTGCAATACCTGGATGGTGCGGCGGATCTCGTCATCACGGCCAATCACCGGGTCGAGCTTGCCCTGTTCAGCACGTTCGGTAAGGTCGACGGTATACTTCTCCAACGCTTGGCGCTGCTCTTCGGCGTTAGGATCGTTGATCTTCTGGCCACCCCGCACCTTCTCAATCGCCTTTTCAATAGAACCTTTGCTGGCCCCCGCCTTGCGCATAATCTCACCGATGGTCCCTGTCTCCATCACACAGGCGAGCACAAATAGTTCGCTGGAGATGTAATCATCCTTACGCTGCTGCGACAATTTATCGGTAACATTGAGTACCCGCGCCAGATCGTTTCCCAGGCGCACATCACCGGAGGCACCCTCTACCTGCGGCAGACGATCCAGCGCCTCGCCGAGCTGGGAGCGCAGGCTGTGCACATTAACGTCAGCCTGGGTCAGCAGATGGCGGGCCGACCCGCCATCCTGATCGAGTAGCGCCAACATGATGTGCAGCGGCTCGATGAACTGGTGGTCGCGCCCCACGGCCAGACTCTGCGCGTCAGCCAAGGCCTGCTGGAACTTACTGGTCAGCTTATCCATACGCATCGAAGTATCCTCATGATATTAAAGGGTGTTATGGCACTAGATGTGTCCTAACTGGTTTTATTCAATAGCACTGTACCCATTCTATTCATATGAAGATAGAATAAATAAAGCCTTAATAATATGAGAACGCTCCGGTGTACCCGTTACAGAAATCGCTCATCCATTCAACACTTCTTATATTGCTCTTATCACCACTGCTCACGCTGGCTGCCAATGCCACCCACTCTCAAAAACAGGTCATTGACCGTTTCATCAGCTACTCCGGCTACCCACCGCAATTTGAGCAACTGCCATGGATCATCAAGGAGACCCTGGCAAACAGCGTCTCTGCCAGCAATACCCATGTTATTGATATGAAGAAGCTTACCTCAACACTGCTGGATGCCTACGATAGCCGCCGGGGCAAACACGCCATGGGGCAGCAGCTTAGCCTTGGTTATGATCATCGCCATTATCTGGGATTAATCCAGAAGCTGGAGGGCCAACCAACCCGTAAATTGCTCGATATGGCGCTAGCCACCACCCCACTCGATATCCGTAATGCAAAACAAGCATTGATCAAGCACCCCGTCACTGCTCAACGGGAGGCACTCATCACAACACTGCTAACCGCCAATGGGGCCATCGAAAACGCCCTGCAGACATGCGCCACACTGCATGAGGTTATTCACGGGCTGGTCAACAAAACAGATGCGGCCAAAGCCAGCCCCGTCCAAAAAAGCCAGCAAAAACAGCTTGCTGCACCCACTGAATCACTACGCGCCACCGTGACATCCGAAACAATAGCCGCCGCGATCATCACCTATCGCCGCGCCAGCGACGACGAAATTAGGCAGTACATTGAGTTTTATAACTCCGCCGCCGGTGAGTGGTTCAAGCTCACACAGCAAAACGGTTGGCTGGGGGCACTGCGCAATATTGGACGGGATGTGGCATGGCAGATACAACACACAGACAACAGCGACGTGCAGACCGCACTTGAGGATGAACTGAGGCTCTGACCCCCTTTTTCACTTCACCCTAATTGGGTATGGATAGAGCTTGTCCAGCGGCATACTCAACCCGGCATGTTGAACAATGCGGGCGTGGTGGCGCATAAACTCACGCGGATGGGCCAACCCACACGAGTGGGCCAGACGGGCCACCTCCACATTCATCCAGCGGGCGTAATGGGTGACCCGCTCAGCTTTATTCTCCACCACCAACCCTTTCTGCAAATGTCTGTTGTGAGTCGTAATCCCGGTAGGACAGGTATCACTGTGGCACTGCAAAGATTGGATACAGCCCAGGGCAAACATAAAACCACGGGCTGTCACGGCAAAATCAGCCCCCACACACATCGCCCAGGCAACATGGGCCGAAGTGACTAGTTTGCCTGACGCAATTACCCGTATCCGCTCGCGCAGACCACTCTCCAGCAACACATCCACCAGAATCGGCAATGATTCACTCAACGGCAGCCCCACATGGTCCGCCAACACCTGGGGTGCAGCGCCGGTACCGCCATCCCCGCCATCCAGGGTAATAAAGTCAGGCGCACAATCCGGACCACGGCGCAGGATCGCCTCCGCCAGACCCCGGATCTGATTATCACCACCCAATACCAGTTTGATACCCACCGGACGGCCGCTAACATCACGGATACGACAGATCATATCGAGCAGATCATCATCATTTTTGATCTCAGGATGGCGGTTGGGGCTATTCGAGGTCTGGAACACCGGGATGCCACGAATCTGCGCCACCTCCTTGTTCACCTTTACAGCAGGCAATACGCCGCCACGACCGGGTTTAGCCCCTTGTGCCAACTTAATCTCAAAGGCGCGCACATGCTCACTCACCTCGCGCAGGCGTGCGTCACTGAGATTGCCATCCGCATCACGCACCCCATATTTGGCCGTGCCAATCTGGAAGATCAGGTCGCACCCGCCCTCCAGATGAAACGGTGCCATGCCCCCCTCCCCCGTATTCATCCAGATGCCCGCCGCTGCCGCCCCCCTGGATAACGCACGAATGGCCGGGGCCGACAGAGCACCGTAACTCATCCCCGAGATATTAAAAATCTCAGGGGCAGCGTAGGGTTTATCGCAATCGGGGCCAATCACCAGTGCTGGCGTGGGTTGCAGCTCCTCCTCCAGCACCGGGTAAGCAGCGTTCACAAAGAGTATAGTGCCAGGTTCACGCAGATCATTGGTGGAGCCAAAACCGATCGTGCCACCGATGTTTTTAGCCGTGCGGTAGACCCAGTTACGGGTGGCGCGGTTAAACGGCAGCTCCTCACGCTCATTGGAAAAGAAGTACTGCCTGAAATAATCCCCCTGTTTTTCAAGGAAGTAGCGCATCCGCCCGATCACCGGGAAATTGCGTCGCACGGCATGTTGCTTCTGGCTGACATCCTGAACAAACATCACCACCACAGCCACCATCACCAGGCCCGCCATCCAACCCAGCACCACAACAATCCAGTTGAAAATGTTCAACGCGTCCATGTAGCGCCCCGTTTCTATCCTTAAACGGGCGGGGTTTGTCCCAGCCACCAGAAAGTTTGGATAGACACCTCTCTAACAGCATATCGGGTAGGAGTGCCTATCTCATTAAAAAAGATCCCCGCCAGACCAATGCATCTAATGCTAATGGCAGAGGCGACCACCATCATCACCTTACCGGCCCGGTGCCAACCCTCCTATGGAACGTGACCCAAATCACACTTCCAACAATGCAGATACAGAATCAGCCCACATCCACGCTAACTTACTTATATTATGGAAATCCGCACTTCAACAGCAACAATGGGGACAAAGTGATTTGGTGATTGACTTGGACTCTCCACAATGTTTAACATCGGAAGCCGATTTGTTATACAAAACTGGCAAAGTCGTCTCACAATACTTGGAAATAAGAACAGCGTTCTATTCTCCAGCCACAATCATAGCTGCAGCCAACGTGATAGAATCACCGCCTCTGCACCCACTTGACGAGTTTGAATTATGAGCAACCACATACGTCGCAGCCATCAACTCCCATCTCACAGCAAACCGTTGATATTGCTCACTTCACTCATTATGTTGGCCGTGCCAAGTGTAGGCTACAGCCTGGACATCACCGTCAATAGCAGCGCAGATGCACCACAAATCTCCGGCAATACCAGTACCTGTGCTTCCACCATCGCTGACCGTCAATGTACGCTACGTGCCGCCATACAACTGGCCAATACCACCATTGGTGCGGATATCATCACCCTGAACTCTGACGTCTTTTTAACGCAAACCGGTACCTTCGAAAATGCCGGTAAAACCGGCGATCTTGATATAAGTGATAGTTTGACCATCATCGGTAATGGCAATACACGTACCATCAATGCCAATAAAATCGACCGTGTTCTGCACGTCCAGAATGGTGCCAAGGTTACCCTGAGAAACCTCATCATCACTAACGGTTATACCAATATATCCCCCAGCACCGCCGTCCCTAAGGGCCAAATCCCTGGCGGGGCAGGCATTTTGGCCGAGGGATCAAGTGTCCTGACCCTGGAAAGTGTCACCCTGACACGCAACGAGCTGATCGGTGACACCAGTTTCATACTCACCGGCGGCGGTATCTACATTGACGCACTGGCCAAAGCCACCATCAAGGACTCACGGCTTGAGAAAAACTCAGGCCCTGGTGGCGGTGGGATAGCCAATCTTGGCACTATCGATATCCGCAATAGCACCCTGATTGAAAACCGTGGTGGCACCTCTAACGGCGGGGCCATCCGTAACATGGGTGGTTATCTCAATGTGGGGAACTCCTTCATCACCAACAATACCGCCAACCTGGGGGCGGGGATTGCCAGTACTCAGGTGGGATTAAATCTGGGAAATGCAATTGTCAGTAATACACTGATCAACCTCAACACTGCCAACCAGTTTGGCGGCGGCATCCACAACGAAAGTACATTGACACTGACCAACTCTACCGTCAGTAAAAACAGATCCATTTATGATGGGGGCGGTATCTATAACTCAGCCTTGGGTAACATGGATATCATCAATACCACTATCAGCAGCAATGAAGGGCGCAGTGGTGGTGGCATATTCAACAGTCGTGGTATCAGTCTCACCAACACCACAATCTATAATAATCGATCTGACCCCTGCCCCAGCTGTCAGGGGAGCTTTGATGTCAATGCACCCGCTGAAAATGGGGCGGTGGGGGGTAACCAGTTGGCGGTGTTTGGTCGCGATGCCGGTTCCAGCCCCAGCGTGACTATCGCAAATTCCATTATCGCCGATGGCATTGATAGCAACTCTGCCACCACCGCCTGTTCAGGTACCACCACCCCGGTCAGCTATAAAAACCTGATTCGTTCCTCCGGTGGCAACTTGGAAAGTGGTGACAGTTGTGGTTTTATCGCCATCCGAACCGTCGGCACCCCGGATATTGTCAACTCACCCAATCTGGGCCTCGACAGCGTCCTGGCGGTTGATCCAAAATTCCCAGAGACAATGCCCATACACAAACTGCTCTTTGGCAGTGACGCCATCGACCATGGCAATGGCAGCCTCTGCCCCCAGGTAGATCAACGTTTTCTGCAAAGAACAGATGGGCGCTGTGATATCGGTGCCTACGAATTTGGCGCATCCATATCCCAGCAGAATAGCTATGTCGACCTGAAGCTGGTCATCAGCGACACGGCTGACCCCATCAAGCCCAACGACCCCCTCAGCCCACTGACCTATAAAATTGTATTGACCAATGTCTATGTCAACGCCTCCGCCACCGGGGTCATCCTGGAGGTCAAACTACCGCCCCAGTTTGTATTCACCAAGCGCACTACCACCTCCACCACAGCACAACCCGACTGCGACCCATTCCCTGATGGTCGGGGTATTTTAGAGTGCCGTATGGTCACCCTGCCAGGGTTGGGACAGCTGGAGCTGTTTGTCACTGGCAATGTCACAGGAGAGTTCACAAAACCGACCACCATCACTGCCGAAGCGGGGGTTAAAAGCACCACACCCGATGCCTTCCTTGGCAACAATCGTGTGACGGAAGATACGGTTGTCGATGTCAACGCAAGCCCGACCAGCAACTTTGGCGGCTCAGCGCTTTCCGGTGGTGGTGGTGGAACCGTGAACCCATGGTGGTTATTGACACTCAGCGGTTTACTGTTAGCACGGCGTCAACGTCGCGCCTAAATACTATGGCAGCATGAGTGCCTGGGCCACCTTGGCAACACGGTGGCCCAGTGCTTTACAGAGCCTCCCCTCCTCGTCACTGACACGCTGTTTACCGTCTACACCTGCATAATGGCTCGCGCCATAAGGGGTACCACCAGTTGTGGTGGTGGAGAGATCACCTTCACTGTAAGGCAGCCCCACCATCACCATGCCATGATGAAATAGCGGCAACATCATCGACAACAGCGTGCTCTCCTGGCCACCATGCAGTGTCCCCGACGAGGTGAAAAGCGCCGCCGGTTTATTCACCATGGACCCCGATAGCCACAGTGAACCGGTGGTGTCGAGAAAATACTTGAGCGGTGCCGCCATGTTGCCAAAATAGGAGGGGCTGCCCAGCACCAATCCATCACATTCACGCATATCATCTGCCGTTACATAGGGTGCGCCACTATCGGGCACTGTCTCTGCTACAGCTTCACAAACCGTTGAGATGGGAGGCACTGTACGCAGCCGTGCCGCCATGCCATCCACCTCCTCAACCCCTCTTGCCACCAGTTGCGCCATGCGGGCAACACTACCATCACGGCTATAATAAAGAACCAGAATCTCTCTCATCACTACTCCTATGGATGGCTGCCATGCTGATCCGGTCAATATTGACAGTACATCAACACCGGTGCTAGTTTGGCGTAAATTATAAACATTTCTACAGCCCGCAGATATTCCTTCCTAAATATAGGGCTGCCGCACATATTCTGTGATTAACGCTTGTATCAACCCATCGTCGACCAAAAGCCATCAACTGTAGAGCCACACCTTTGGAGAGAATGCAGCAGTTCGGTTCGTTTTTAGTTTTTTTTGCCCAAACCTACTATCAGGGTCCTTGCCTGCGGAGTGCCGCTGCCCTCTGTTTTACAACTCTGCTATCGTTGGTGCCACTGGCCACAGTCATTTTGATGATCTTCACCGCCTTTCCCTCGTTTGACTCTTTTTCCATCGATATTCAAAATTTTATTTTCAACAACTTTGTCCCTACCTCTGGCAACGTGGTGCAAGAGAATCTAACCGTACTGATTGCCAACTCATCCAACCTCACCGGCATCGGCATCGCCATGCTCATCCTCTCCGCGCTACTGCTAATGGATACAATTGAGGGGACGCTGAATGACATCTGGGACATTACCAGCAAACGCAAAGCTGCTCCCCGGTTTATGGTCTACTGGGCAGTACTCACACTCGGGCCATTACTGATTGGCGTCAGCTTGGCGGGCACATCCTATCTCGCCGCCCTGCCGTTACTGAACGAAACAGCCATTATCCTTGAAACCAAAAGCAAACTGCTGGGGGTGCTCCCATTTTTTGCAACCACACTCGCTTGCACCCTGCTCTACGCCATTGTGCCGAATACCTACGTACCACTACGTAACGCCGTTGTCGGCGCGGTGGTGGCAGCGATCCTCTTTGAGCTGGCAAAAAAAGGATTTGCCATGTACATCACCACCTTTCCCACCTACCAGGTGATCTACGGTGCATTGGCTGCTATTCCGATATTCCTAATCTGGATTTATATCTCATGGATGGTGGTGCTCATCGGTGCCGAGCTGAGCTACTGCATGACTCACTTCAGTTATGCAAAAGCCAATCGTAACCCCCCCACTGCTGGTGAGTCTCTGCTGCATGATTTTCGGACCCTTGGGCTGATCTGGCAAGCCCAGCGCAACGGTCACCCCGCCACCATTGAACAGCTGTTGCAAGGTGAAACACTCTTAAATGAGGTCGCACTGGATGATTCACTGCTGCGGCTTGAATCTGCTCAGCTCATCCACCATACCGAGGAGAACGTGTGGGCACTATCAAAAAATATGTCGACCCTGACACTCGCCGACCTTTACCATGCCCAGCATCTGGTGCAACCCGCAATCGACCCTGAATGGCTGGCGGATGATCCGTGGTATCAAGCACTCCATGCAACCGTCAACCACACCACCCAGCTCACCACAGCTGCACAAAATACCCCACTGCAAACACTCTATTCCACAACAGCGCAGCAACAATTACCCAATCAAAAATAAGTTAAAAACCCGGTATCCCCAACCCCATACGACTCACAAAAAATGCGATGCTTTTGTGATGAATCCACCGCCGCCACCTGAAACAATCTCGCCGTTCGTCCCCGAGAAAATTCAGGAGCAACTCAAACAAATCCATTCACACCAGTCAGTCAAAAACGGATTGCAGGGATAGCGCTGGCGCTGGCGACATTTGCCACAGCTGGCCATGCCGTACCTCGTACTTACAGGGTCTAACGTCGCGCTGCCGTATCCGCTAACAACGTCTGGGCCGTACATGGCGCGTGGCTAACCTGCCCACTTTAGCAAACAGCAGTTTAAACGCCATCACAGTAGTCGCACCCAATGATATCTGGGCTGCCGGTTACAGCGGTACAAGACCATTAACACTACGTTACAACGGCAACACATGGAGTGTTGTAGCCAGCCCATCGCCCAACGATACCCGCTTCAGAGACACTACCCGCCAGTACGGGATTAGTGCCAATGCCAGCAACAACATCTGGGCCACCGGCACACGGTTACGCAGCTATTCAGGGGCCGGCTATTTTACCCGCCACACCTATTTCACCGAGATACTCCACTGGAATGGCGCTACCTGGCGCATTGTTGTCAGCCCTGATTCCAGCGCCAATACCAGCCAGTTATTTGGTATTGCCCGGTAACCGCCAATGATGTGTGGACCGTTGGTAATGTGGACTTCACCAATACCTTGATTGAGCGCTACACAGCCCCCTAGCGGACCAACCACTCACCCAAACCGGGCCGGACCGGTGCACTACACCGACCCTCATCTGCCACATTCATATCCACCATACCAACGCTGCTGTTTCCACGCCCCACCCAATATCGAACCATTCCCTTTCAAATCAGCCATATAAAACTGCACATGCAAAATATCGTGCAAACAGATATAATACGCCGCTCTGTAATAAGCATTCCCTGTCTTCCCCTGCGTCGGGCCCCTCCGTCGCCCGATTGCCAATAGGTACCCTGTTAAAATGTCTAGTGACACCACTGCTCTGCCCAGTTTCCGTGATCTATCGCTGATTGAACCCGTTCTAGCGGCCCTCGATCAAGTGGGTTATGAAACCCCCTCGCCCATCCAGGCCGAGATCATCCCTTACATCATGCAAGGCCGCGACGTACTCGGCCAGGCCCAGACCGGTACCGGCAAAACCGCCGCCTTTGCCCTGCCGCTGCTATCCCGCATCGACCTGAATGTGCCACACCCTCAGGTATTGGTACTGGCCCCCACCCGCGAACTGGCGATTCAGGTGGCCGAGGCGTTCCAACGTTACGCCTCCCACATGAAAGGATTCCATGTACTGCCGATCTACGGCGGCCAGGACTACAAAACCCAACTCACCCAGCTCAAGCGTGGTGTACATGTGGTGGTTGGTACCCCCGGTCGTGTCATGGATCACATGCGCCGTGGCACCCTCAAGCTCGACACCCTCCAGGCATTAGTGCTGGACGAGGCCGATGAGATGCTGCGTATGGGTTTTATCGATGATGTTGAGTGGGTACTGCAACAGACACCTCCCGGCCGCCAGGTGGCACTCTTCTCCGCCACCATGCCCGACGTGATCCGCCGCATCGCCCAGCAGCACCTCAATGATCCAAAAGAGGTCAAGATCAAGGTCAAGACCGCCACGGCCGACACCATCCGTCAGCGCTACTGGGAAGTGAGTGGACTGCACAAGCTCGACGCACTGACCCGCATCCTTGAAGCCGAACCCTTTACCGGCATGATCATCTTTGTGCGCACCAAGATCGCCACCGAAGAGATCACCGAAAAGCTGCTCGCCCGCGGTTATTCTGCCGCCGCCCTCAGTGGCGATGTGCAGCAGAAGCAGCGCGAGCGCACCGTTGAGCAGCTCAAGTCCGGTGCCCTCGACATCGTCGTCGCCACCGATGTCGCCGCCCGTGGCCTGGATGTTGAGCGCATCAGCCACGTCATCAACTACGACATCCCCTACGATACCGAAGCCTACATCCACCGTATCGGTCGTACTGGCCGCGCCGGTCGTAAGGGTGATGCCATCCTCTTCATCGCCCCGCGTGAACGACGTATGTTGCAGACCATCGAACGCGCCACCAAACAGAAGATAGATTTGATGGAACTGCCTTCCACTGAAGATATTAATGACATCCGGATCGCCCGCTTCAAACAGCGTATCAGCGACACCCTTGCCACCAGCAACAAGGATCTGGAGCTATTCCACCAGATCCTCGAAAACTACCAGCAGGAGCACAACATCCCTGTTATCGAAGTGGCTGCCGCCCTTGCCGTGATGTTGCAAGGCAAAACCCCGCTGCTACTCTCCAAAAAACCGGCTCGTAGTGAACGCCCTGCTGAACGGCCAACAGAGCGCACACGCGCCAGCTTTGACGACAAACCACGCCGTGACCGCGACAGAAGTGAACCGAAGGGTGAACACAAAAGCGCACACAAACGTAAACCAACACGCCTTGATGAAGGCATGGAACGCTACCGCGTTGAAGTGGGCCATGAACACAACATCAAACCTGGCAACATCGTCGGTGCCATCGCCAACGAGACCGGTCTCGACAGTGAATTCATAGGCCGCATCGACATACAGGACGACCACAGCTTCATTGACCTGCCCAGCAACATGCCGGACGATATACTCCAGATCCTGCAAAAGACCCGTGTCGGCGGGCAGACACTACGTCTCTCACGCCAGAAAGAGGGTGAGGCCAAGGTGCCGGTGAGATACGTCACCAAAAAAAAACCGGATGACAAATTCAAAGCAGGCTCAAAATCCCGCTTTGCCGGCAAAAAGAAAGATTAGTCACACAACCGTGCTGAACCACTCCGGCCTCTGATAGCCGCCGGAAAACGCACAACAATAAGGAACAGATTGCCCCACACGGGAATGATCTGTTCCTTTTTTTATGTAGTAATTCAGATCTAAAACCACCCCGCTACAAACTTTAATTCTGACTACCATGAACAACTAATCCATATCTGTTGATAGCCATTTATCTGTAGTTATCGACCACCCACATAGTATTTAAGCACTGAAAATATACCTGTATTTTTCCAACGTTGTTTTTAAAACAAATTAGACATACGCTAACGCCATCATCAATACAATATCAACAGATGGAATTCACTAATTAAGGAGATCCTAATGCTTCTTGTGAAAAATAAAATTACTGGAACAAACAACTCGACCCTCGTTAGAAGCAACAACAAAACCGGATCTAGTGATTTTATTTTTGTGCAGCGCATAACCTCTTTATCTCGGAAATCGGGCTTACCTATTTATTCTATACTTGCGGTTATTTTTATGGCTGCACTAGGCACAAACTCAGCATGGGCGATTCCGGTATTGTCCTTTGACCTAGTGTACTGTAACAAATAATGTGATCATATATAATAGCGCTACTCCTTCCTTATTTTCTGGTGCGCTGACTATGCCTGTCCCCGTTGCTATCTCACTCACAGAAGAAGAACGCCAAGAATTTCATCGCTGTTGTCGTAG
>JANOSY010000005.1:0-96911 GCA_031416075.1 Tenderia sp. (SeqCode)
GTGCACATCACGCATAAGGACGCTTTCAGTCAACTCGAGTTCCAGATAGCGCGGCTCCAAATCCGTTTCAGCGAGGGTTGCGCGTACATTTTCGAGAAAATTCTGGGCGCGAAATTCCAGCGCGGAGGTGTTGACGGCGACCGTCACAGGCAGCAAGCCCGCCTGTGACCAAACCAGGGTCTGGAGACAGGCCTGGCGCAGCACCCAGCGACCCATCGGCACAATCAGGCCGCACTCTTCGGCGATGGGCACGAACTGCGCAGGCAGCAGCAACCCGCGTTGCGGATGCTGCCAGCGAATGAGCGCCTCGACGCCGACAATCGCGCCGCTGTGAAGATTTATTTTCGGCTGGTAGTGCAACACAAACTCCTGCCGTTCCAGCGCGCGGCGCAGGCTGGCTTCGATTGATTGCCGCTGCACAGCCCGCGCATTCATACCCTGTTCAAAGAACTGGTAATTGTTGCGGCCATTTTCCTTGGCGTGGTACATCGCGGTGTCCGCATTTTTGATCAGGGTTTCTGCGTCCTGACCATCGTCGGGGTAGATGCTGATACCGATACTCACACTGATATGGAGATCGTGCTGGTCGATGTTGTACGGCAGCGCGAGCGCCGCAAGCATCTTTTGCGCAGACAGCGCCGCGCCTTCTGCGTGCTCAATAGTGGGAAACAGCAGCACAAATTCATCCCCACCCTGGCGACTGACGGTGTCCGAGTGACGCACACAACCCACCAGGCGCTGTGCAACCGACTGCAGCAGTTGGTCGCCAATCGCATGCCCCAGGGAGTCGTTGATATGTTTAAATTGATCCAGATCCATAAACATCACCGCAAGCTGTCGGCCTTGACGACGGGCCAACTCTATCGCCTGGTTAAGCCGATCTTGCAGCAGGATTCGATTAGGCAGATCGGTAAGAACATCGTGATGGGCCAAATGATGCAGCTGAACTTGGACTGTGTGGATTTGTTCAGCCAGTTTCTGTGCTTCAATGGTGGCGATGACCAGACGTGCGTTCGCTTGCCGCAGCATAATCATGTGATCGTCGGACGTTGCCTGTTTCGCCTCTGCCGTGCGAATTTCCCGCTCGCGCAAGGTGGCTGCTGCTTCGCGCCCATGAGCTTCTCCTTCCCGCATCTGCACCGCGTCCTCGCGCAAATGTACGGCATCTTCTCGCGCAGTGGCCGATTTCTCGCGGCTTAGAATGCCCGCTTTACCGTCAATGACGCCGTTTTCCCTACGTCTCTTATCGTTTCCGCAGACAGCTGGCAACCTGTCTTTGGGCAGGCTTGCCACCCCTGCCTGATCGAGGCCATGGGTTTCAGAAGCGTCGTCCTTACTGTTGCTGGTCATTGTCGACCTCCCTCACCTAGTCTTCTAGTTACGGACTGACTGCGGCCGGCCCGACAAGATTCCAGCATACTCAGATAAGGTCTCGCCAATAACGATGCCTTTGTCTGTAATGTCAAATGATCGAATGTCCTTACTGTGCTGGCTGCCACGGACTTTAACGACCGAGAGGACGCGTTTGAATTGGCCCACGATCTCGATATAGCGCTGCACGATAATGGCGTCAGCGAGAAAAGCACTGCCAAATGGACTAAAGCGTAAATCGGTGTAGCGGTCTTCAAGTTCCGAGGTCATTAAGATGGTCATGCCCATACCCGTAAGCTCGGCAACCATCCGGTACAGCGATCCGCGAAAGTCTTCTTTAAACTCGGGCGCCAGCGCCAGCTCAAATCCAGACAAGGAGTCAATGACGACACGCTTGGCCTGCATTCGATTAATCATTGCTATCAAATTATGCAAGATTTCATCAATCGACAAATCCAGCGAACGCGTGTCGATTACGCCGACTTGTCCCGCCTCGACCAGCGCATACAGCTTATTGCTCAGCAGTTGGTTAGGGCTCTTTTCAAACGCCGCAATCACACCCGGTTCACCCCGGCGCACCCCTTCGGCGAGGAATTCGGTCGCCAGCACGGTTTTTCCGGAACCGGATGGGCCTACTACGAGTAGCGAATAGCCCACCGGCAAACCACCGCCCAGCATTTCATCCAGGCCAGATGTTCCCATGGGAACACGTTCCTCATCGGTGGATATCTTGCTTGTTGGGTCAACCTCTGTGCCGTGTTCAATAATCGCCCGCGGGAAAACCTTAATGCCTTCATCGCTAATGCGGAACGTATGCAAACCGGGTGCCTGGGCTTGACCCCGTATTTTGACCACTTGCATCTTGCGTACCATTGAATTGCGGTGCACGTTTTGCGACAGCCAGAGGATGCCATCGGCCACGGTAAAGACCGGGCTGGACTCCGCTTCCGGCATTAAATATTCGCCTATCAAAAACGTAGTTGCCTGCCAGCTGGTCATTTGCACGCCCAGTTGCTGCACAAACTGCTGCAGCTCGGACGCCCCCTGATCCTCCCGCTTCGCCGACTGCACCACCGACCGAAACGAATCGACAAATACTAGGCTGGGCGCATAGTCTTTCACTTCTTCGGCGATGCGTGACAATACGCGGTCAAAATCTCCCTCTAGCAAGTCTGTAGACAGGTTGACGAAGCGGATCGATTCATTGACTTTATTGATATCAAAAAACGGAAATTGCTGTTGATAGCGGAGCATTTTCAAAGGTGGCTCGCCGAGCACCGTGAAGAACAGCGCCCGATTATCCGGGTTTGCCAGCGCGAACATGATCTGGTGGGCGAGCGTGGTTTTTCCGCAGCCCGGCGCACCGGCAATCAGGTTAAACGAGAATTCCGGCAGACCACCGCCCAGCAAGTTGTCCAAGCCCGGTACGCCTGTGGGCAGACGACGTATGCTTACCTTTTTACTCATGTTTGAATTCCTTGCCGGCCCCATGCGAGGCGTTATTGCCCCAAGCCGAACGTAAAATACTGGTTGTTAACTGCTCACCAATTAATGAGGCCACTATGTCGGTGAACGTAATCAGTAGCAGAGTGTTGGCTGCGCTGGCTTGCGCAGATGTTTGTCCTTCAAGGCACATTTTTAATGCCGCGAAGCGGTGATCAGTCCGGGGTGACAGTGCGCTGGCCTCGAGCCAGGGAAATGTGGACAGGGCAAGAAATAGACTTCTCGCGTAAAGTGAATGGAACCCCCCTTCACCGACGAGCGAAATGATTTGGGTTGCCATCTGTTCCCATAAGTTAATTGCAGCATCCGTAGTTTTTTCAGAATGTTGTTCCGTTAAACTTACAATTAGCTGGTGTCTGGGTAGATCACTGGTTTCCATAACTAGAGCTTCGATCCCTCACATCTCTTCCACCTAATTTTTGCAGGCTAATCTAAGGAAGCATCTGATTAATTTTCCTTGCAGCGTGGTTAGTATCCTCCCCTTCGCCCAGAATGTAACGCAACTTCTGTTTGTTAGGGCGGACTTTGGTTTACCGCTTGAAGAGGTGGTCAGGCAGCTAATCTGACATTTTCTGCAAGGGGTATGGCGTTATTGGTATGTGGCTTCTGAACCGGAGGCCACAGCAGTTGTGGTTTTTTGTGCAGAAAGTGGCTGACTATCTTGAATTTATTGATTCAACAACTTACACATAAACAGGCGTGCTACGAACCGTAGCGCCTCCGTTAGCTTAGACCTTTAACTTGAGCGCACCATTACCGCCGCAAAGAAGCCATCGGTGGCATGGCGATGTGGATAGAGATGCAGATAATTGCCAGCACCCAGCTCGATCTTGGGCAACGCCTCAACGATGGGCATCAGCTGGTACTCAGGATGTTTGGCGAGGAAGGCCTCGACAATCGCTTCGTTTTCATCCACCAGCAGTGAGCAGGTGGAGTAGACCAATCGCCCGCCCGGCTTTAACAGATACGAGGCCGATTCGAGAATGGCGCTCTGTTTGACGTTGAGCTCTTTAACTGATTGCGGTGACTGACGGAATTTGAGATCAGGATTGCGCCGCAATGTGCCCATGCCGGAACAGGGTGCATCCACCAGGACACGGTCGATCTTGCCGTTGAGCCGTTTAATGCGGGCATCGGTTTCGCTGCTGATAAGCGTGGCGCCAATGTTGGAGAGGCCGGACCGTTTCAGCCGTGGTGAAAGATTATCAAGCCGCTTTGCCGAGACATCAAAGGCGTAGACACGACCGGTGTTGGCCATCGCCGCGCCAAGCAGTAGTGTTTTGCCGCCGGCACCGGCGCAAAAATCGACCACCATCTCACCACGCTTGGCACCTACCAGTAGACCAAGCAGTTGGCTACCTTCATCCTGCACTTCAACCATGCCTTCAAGAAAGAGCGGATGTTTTTGCAGCTGCAGCTTCTCCTTCAGGCGAATACCAAGCGGTGAGTAAGGCGTTTCAGTGGCACTGATGCCTTCTGCACTGAGCTGCTCCATCACACTTTTACGCTTGGCCTTAAAGCTGTTAACACGCAGGTCGAGTGGCGCGGCCTGTTGCAGGCTCTGCCCCAGCTGCACAATCTCCTCCTCCGGCCAGTCTAACTTTTCAATCACCCAGGCCGGAAGCTCGGAACGTGCTGTTAAATCGAGCTGTGAACCTCGCCCTTTTAGTGAGATGGCGAATTTTTTTTCATCGTCACTGAGCTGGTCAGTGATCTCCCGCAGGTTATGACCCCGCAGCCGCAGTAGCGCGGCGATGGCAAGATGACGCGGCGTCACCTCGTCCGGCGCAATCAAAGCACTGAGAAAGTTGTAACGACGTAGAGTGGCGTAGATCGTTTCGCTGATGACCTGCCGATCGCCTGAACCGAGCTTGCGATGTTCACGAAAGAAGTGTGACATCACTGCATCGGCCGGATAGGTAAACGGCAAAACTTGAGCGAGGGCATCAACAATGCCGCGAAACTGGTGGGAGGTGAGTGCCATGAGATTGATCTTAATCGATTAAAAAGTCTGGTGGGGATTATCCGCTATCTGAACCTATCACTGTAATAAATATTTAACATACCCTTTTGTTCGAGTAGCCGTATATTTGGCAGGGACAATAAGGAGAGAGCCAATGAGCCAGCCCTATAAAAACAGTGCCGATATGGGCATACATGCCGACGCGATCCACTCCCTTGCTGAACAGTACAATATTGATGAGAAAAAAGTGAAGGGAATCTATCAAGCTGAACTCAGTAAACTGGAGGTGGGTACACGTATCACCGCCTTTCTGCCGGTACTCTGTATTCGTCACGTCAAAGAGCTAATTATCCGCTCGCGGCACGGCTGATTTATCTCTGCTATTTACGCCGCAGAGTAAGTTTTGCGACCAACAGGCCAAGCGGCACGCTGTGCATCAACAGATCAAAAATATCCAGCGGCTTAACAAGCTCACCCGCCACCAGCATCTTCAACTTCTCCCACAGATGTGGCTCAGGCACAAACGGCGCAAATGTTAAAAATGCCGCCACGATTGCCAACGGCATCAGCGAAATCTTATCCAGCCACCGCACCCTAATACCCCCCGTTCAACATCAATGCCGCCTGCGCCGAGGAGGTCTGAGTCTGCACCCCGGCCACCTTACCAGAGATCCTAACCACACCAATCACAGCTCCACCCCCTCTTTTACCGTCAGCGGCAACCGCTCAAACGCTATACCTTGCCAACCGTGACGCATAAAAAGGCGAATATTAGAATGGTCCGTGCCCTGCGGATGTTTCAACACATCATCACGATAATAGTCACCAAAACAGGCCAACGTCTCCGCCACATCCAAGCCATTCAGCTGGGCAAAGGCAAAAATCTTACAGGACCCCTCATTTTTACCCGCCTCATTCACCATCTGCTCAACACCCACACCGTTAGTAAAGCGGCTGGGCCGGTAGTCATAGTAAGACTCAATAAGCGCAATCACATCCTTAAACACCACAGTGTCAGGCTGCTGCTTAATCCCTCTAATAAAAGCGGCAATCGCTATCACCGTCATACTCCTGAGCTCACATAAAAGGTTACTATCAATAGTGGTGCTGAATATTTCAGACGCGCCACCGATAACAGATACAGATATCAACCATGGATACGGCACATGTTCCACACGCTTATCACACTACTCAAATATCTCATCAACATCATCGACTTTATCTGGCTCACCATCATCATGTGGCTCTGTGCCTTTCTGCCAGAATCGATAAACCGCCACTACTACTTCCCACTATTTCGCATCTGGTGCCGCTTTTTTGTACGCGCCATGGGCGTGGAGCTACGTCTGCATCAGAAAAACCTGCATCGCCTGCCCAGTCGCTACATACTCATTGCCAACCACCCAGCCGCCTTTGAGGATGTTGGCATACCCGCACTCTTCCCCGTCCGCTCACTGGCCAAGGCCGAAGTCGGCAAGTGGCCCATCGTAGGACGAATCTCTGTCGCCTCCGGCACACTCTATGTAAAACGCGACTCCAAAGAGTCACGCAAGGCGGCGCTGGAGTCAATGGTAGCAGCCGTCAACAACGGCAAAAATATCGCCCTCTACCCCGAAGGAGGCTGTACCGGACGACGCCTGAACGAGCGTTTTCTCAACGGGGCCTTTGAAGTATCACTACGCACCGGAGTCCCGATTGTCCCCATATTTATTCACTACGAATCACAACAGGATTTCGAATGGCAAGACCCCTACACCCTCCCCCAGAAGATATGGCACATGATGACCACACAAAACCCACGGGCTAACTACTACCTCTTTGACGCCATCGACCCAGCCCACTTCAACAGCGTAGAAGAGTACAAACAGGCCGTTTACACACTATATAAAGAGTGGGACCAACGCTATCTGACTGAATAATGGATCAACACTACATTAAAGTCACAACCCACCCTGCTTATCGGCAACATCTGTCGCCTCAGCACGCCTCAGGGCCGCATGAGCAATGACCAATAGACGCGCCTGAGAATCCGCCGCCCCCCACTGCACAATTTCCGTCAGACTACGAAAACAGCCCAAACAGATATCAGCACCGTTCAAACAACAGTGGCGGATACAGGGTGAAGGGACCGGGGTTTCAGAAACTGATGCCATCGTAATTTAATTTTAGCAGTAAAACGAAAAACCCCGCCGAAGCGGGGTTTTTTGGGGCCGCATTAAAGCAGCCTCGCCTTAAGCTGCTTTAACGTTTGCAGCAGCTGGGCCTTTGGCACCGTTCTGGATTTCGAAAGTCACTTTCTGACCCTCTTCCAGACTCTTGTAACCGGTTCCCTGAATGGCTGAGTGATGTACAAATACATCCTTTGTGCCGTTGTCTGGAGTGATAAAACCGAAGCCTTTGGTGGCGTCAAACCATTTAACTATGCCAGTATTCACTAGAATTTATTCCTTAACTAAATATACTAAATATGTGTGCGTGGTGTTATGAAGGCAGGATGAGAGGATGGCACTACTTGCGATGCTAGGTCCGGACATACTATCTTGGTCATAACCGTACGACCACTAACTAATGTCTGTAGCTAACTACATACAGACGAAGTAAGCCTAGCACTTTATTTTAAAGCTGTCACTATGTTTCTTAGACTTTCTTAAAAATATCTCGCCAAGTATATGCGGGGCTCATCGGTAATCGTACAGCAACCGTTTATGGCGTGACAAAACGGAAAAAACGGCCTACTCTTAACCGTGTATTTTTACTATATTGCAAAAAATTTATCTATCCACTTGATTTGTATTGAAATATATTTTTTGCACCCCTATAGTAAAGTAAATGGTTTTCCCCTAGAATATCGCGCTTCTGACAGAGGTCTCTTGACCCCCCTGACAGATTGGTACCACAACCCTTTTTTTTCACCCTTTCGAGGTTTAATCCCATGCGTAATTTTGTATATGTTGCAGCCGCTGTTGTTGCCCTCTCTTTGACCGCTTGCAGCAAATCAGAAGAGCCTGCTGTTGAAATAACTGCTCCTGCTGTTGAAATGACTGCTCCTGAAATGACTGCTCCAGTAATGCCAGCTCCTGAAATGCCAGCTCCTGAAATGCCAGCTCACGATATGGAAATGACTGCTCCTGAAGCAGAAGCTCCAGCTGCTGAGTAAGCGCTCTAGCGGGCTGTTTGTAGTTTAAGCAGTTAAAAAGCCGACCCTAGGGTCGGCTTTTTGTTTAATCACATTGTTCAAAAAGACTCTTGAGCAGCCTCACACAGGAGGCCACTCAACTCTCTTCATCCATTAATCGTCATCTGATGATTCACGATCATCGTCACCAGCACAACCCGTCTTGATCTTAATCAGACTTGCATCCATTGCAACGCTATCATTCATGGCTCCCTTCACCTCAATCTTTGCACCAACCACCAGACAGCTGTCATCACCCTTACGAATCAAGCTATTACTGGTATTAATGATGACGGAGCTGCCGTTGCTTACGCCATTAACATGTTCAGACTTGGAGACAGTAATAGTCAAATCAGAGCCATTAACGGCGCTAATCTGCCCCTTAAGCTCCGCGTAACTGTTCGCATGCTCTGAATGGTGGCCTGTGCTGCGCCTCGCACCCTCAATCTCTATAATGGCGGCGCTAAAATAACCATCAACAACCACCCCCTTAATCTCTACCTGCTGGCCAACACTCAGCATGGAGAGTGTGCCGCGGCTAAACTTGGCTGTCTCAAAATTGATTATATTCATGGTGTTGCTATCGGGAGTGAAGCTGCCCTCCTCAACATCAACCGTGAGTGTGGCACCATCAAAAAAGATGACCTTCCCCTCGATCTCATCACGAACCGCAGCTGAGCTCTCTTTAATAACCACTGCAGCGGCGGTGATTGTCAGGGTGGCCACATCATAGCTCCCGGTAACTTTCACCAGCATCCCTGATTCAAGCCCGGAGGTATCGGTAGTGGCTACGCCTGTACGGTGATTGATGACCGTAGCACTACTGTGCAGGTTGACGGTAATTTTGGCACCGCCGGAGGCTGGGGTGAGAATAAACTGGGTTGGACTCACTACCGTATCGATCTGCCCTTTGGTCTTGGCCATGATCTGATGCAACTTGCGGTGATCTTTCTGGACAATGTCCGGGGTCACCCTGTTGGTGATGGCGTTGTAGGTGAACCGCTCCAGATTAAAGTCGAGGGCCAGTGTGACATTTTGATTGGCGTCTACAGTCAAGCCGCCTGGCACCCTGATCGTGTATGTTGCATGACTGCTCTGATCAAAGGTGGCATTGGTGACCATACCCACCTGATCAACCAGTGTAATGGCATTGGCAAGGGTGACTTTGAATGAGGTATAGGTTCCCGGGGCGACTGACTGGGTATCAACCAGAGAACCAACATTGACCAGCTGGCTCAGGTTGTGGGTCTGTCCCGTCAGGTCCTCATACAGGATCACGCTCTGGCCATTGGCATCGATGGCCGCGATGGAGCGGATGTTGACCCACACTTCGGAGTAGGCCAGGGTCAGATTATCGGTGACCACCAGTGAGACCGTCCCGGTATTAGCGCGGGTGGCTGTAGAGTCGTTACCACCACACGCGGCCAGGCTGGCGATGAGCGGCAACAAAATAAAGGCTTTATAATTCATGTTGTGTATCCTTTTTGTTTAGCACTATGTATGACAACCTTAAACACGTCGCTACCGCTCATTTGGTTCCCATGGGTAATAATTCACCGCCGATTCAGCCAGAATATGGCCCGCATGAGGAGGTGCTTCGTGCCTTGAAGGGGCCGTGAGAGGGGGGATCAATAGAAAAAAGGCATCCCGCCTCGATTTTCTATTGACCGCTAGCCCACATGGATAAAGAATATGCCCACTTTTTTTAAACCACCTCGACCCTCCCCTGCACAGGGGAGGGCAATACGGCGCTCCGGTCGCCGGATGTTCTGATGGAGATCTATTTACATTGTTAGAGTTTAGAGACGTCTCACGCAGATTTGACGATTTTGTGGCACTTGATAAGGTCAGCCTCACGATTGAGGCGGGCGAGTTTTTTACCTTGTTGGGACCGTCGGGCTGTGGAAAAACAACGCTGCTGCGGATGATCGCTGGTTTTGACCAGCCGGACAGTGGTGACATCCTGCTGGATGGCAAGAGCATTGTCGCTGTGCCGCCAGAGCGGCGGCCGATCCACACTATCTTCCAGAACTACGCCCTCTTCCCCCATATGACGGTGGCGGAGAATATCGCCTTTCCGTTACAGATGGCCGGTTGCGCCAAGAGCGAGATCAATGATCGTGTTAACGAGGCGCTTGCCGATGTGCGCCTACCGGACAAAGGCAAGCAGTATCCCGAAGCGCTCTCTGGTGGCCAAAAACAGCGTATTGCCATCGCCCGCGCCCTGGTGAACCGCCCGCGACTGCTACTGCTGGACGAGCCGCTCTCCGCCCTTGATGCCAAACTGCGTGAGCAGATGCAGCTGGAGCTGATCAATCTCCAGAAAGAGATTGGCATCACCTTTATCTATGTCACCCACGACCAGGGGGAGGCGCTGGCACTGGCGCACCGAATTGCGGTGATGAACCATGGCCATTTTATCCAGGTGGATGAGCCGTCACGGATCTATGGTTTCCCCAACAGCCGCTTTGTGGCGGACTTTATCGGCCAGTGCAATCTGTTGAGCGGCGTGGTCAAGTCTCTTCAGGGGGATCGGGCATTGATCGAGCTTGACGGACTGGGTGCGGTGCAGACCATCATCCAGACCAACCCGGCCATTACCGTCGGCAGCCACTGCACCCTTACTTTACGCCCTGAAAAAACCCGTATCTCCGCCACGTTATCCCAGGAGGCAGACGAGGCCCACTTTAAAGGGGTCATCCATGACATGCTCTATCTGGGGGATGTCACCGTCTATAAGGTTGAGCTGGCCAATAGCATCATCATGGAGGCGCTGCTCCCCAACTCTGCACCCGGCCGCGCCCGTTTTTTTGAAGTGGGTGACTCGGTGGAGGTGGCCTGGCGTATTGATGCCGGCCATCTGGTGATGGATTAGAACATGGCGCGCACACCGTGGAAAAAACGGCTGCTGACGCTGCCGCCGCTCACCTATCTGCTGATATTTTTTGCAGTGCCATCGCTAATCATGCTCTTTGCCTCATTCCGCTACGCCGGCGAGTATGGTGGGTTGGCCCCCTGGTACTACTATGAGGAGGGCAAACTCAGCTTTGATCTAACGCTTGAGAACTGGCAGCGGCTGTTTGAGACCGACACATACCTGCGGCTCTTCATCAAATCGATCGGCTACGCACTGCTCACTACCCTACTCTGTGTGCTGCTGGGGTACCCGCTGGCATTGATGATTGCCCGCAGCGCTAAAAAACACCGCGACCTGCTATTGTTACTGGTGATCCTCCCCTTTTGGAGCAATTTTCTGGTACGCATCTACGCCTGGATGATCATCTTCAGCCCCTCAGGCGCACTGACCAAGATGATCAACAGCGTGCTCACCCTGTTTGGCATGGCCCCCATCACGCTGATGTACAGCTCCACGGCGGTGATTGTGGCGCTTGTCTACGTACATCTACCCTTCATGGTGCTACCGCTCTATGCCAATCTGGAGAAACATAACCCGGCGCTGCTCGATGCAGCCCAGGATCTGGGGGCCAACGGCTGGCACCGTTTCTGGAATGTCACCTGGCCACTCTCCCTGCCCGGCGTCTATGCGGGGTCGATTTTGGTCTTCATCCCGGTGTTGGGCATGTTTGCAATCCCCGAACTGCTGGGTGGCACCGATGGCATCATGATCGCCAACGTCATTAAACAGCAGTTTGTCGAGTCCCGTGACTGGCCGTTTGGCAGCGTCCTCTCCATGGTAATCACGGCGGCTGCGGTGCTGGTTGTCCTGCTCGGTGCCCGCTTTGCCCAGAAGGGGGTGCCCCGTGTATAAAGGGAGTTCACTGCTGCTCAAGCTCGCCGCCTTTGCGGTCTACGCCTTTCTCTATCTGCCACTGCTGATTGTGGTGATCTACTCCTTCAACGACTCACGCCTCAACGCTGAGTGGGTCGGGTTTACCTTCGACTGGTACGACAAACTGCTGCACAATCAGGAGCTGCTCCAGGCGGCGGGCAATTCACTGCTTATCGCCACCATCAGCGCCGCCATCGCCACACTGCTCGGGACACTGGCCGGCCTTGCAATTCACCAGTTCAAACTGCGGCTGCTGCCAGGTTTGGTGATGGCCCCCATTGCCATGCCCGACATTTTGATGGGGGTGAGTCTGTTACTATTCTTTATTATTCTGAACATGACCCTGGGGCTGGTATCCATCGTGCTGGCACACATCACCTTCTGCATCGGTTTTGTAGCGCTGTCGGTACAGGCGCGTATTTCGGGTATCGACCAGAGTCTGACGGAGGCGGCCCGCGACCTCGGGGCGACACCGTGGATCTGCTTCCGTAGAATCACCTTGCCACTCTTAGCACCCGGCATTATTGCCGGTGCGCTGATGGCCTTTACACTGTCGATTGACGACTTTGTCATCACCTTTTTTGTCGCCGGGGTCGGCAGCTCAACACTGCCATTGCAGATCTACTCCATGGTCAAAACAGCCGTCACACCGGAGGTGAATGCCATCTCTACACTGTTGATGCTGTTGACGCTGCTGCTGATTACTGCGGTATCAAAGTTGTCACCGGGCCTGTTCCGTGGCAAATAAACAGTTCAACGACTCAACAGAGAGGAATGGTTACATGAAAAAACTCCTGGCTTCCGTGGTATTGATGGGCGCAGCGCAGATGGCTGCCGCTGCAGGGCAGCAGCTCCATCTCTTCAACTGGAATGATTACATCTCCGAAGAGACGGTGGCGGCGTTTGAAAAGTCGTGCAGCTGCCAGGTGGTGCAGGACTACTACTCCAGCACCGAGGAGATGATGGCCAAACTGCAGGCCGGTGCCAGCGGTTACGACGTGGTGATCCCCTCCCAGAACGCCGTGCAGGCATTGATCAAACAGGGGACCCTGGAGCCCCTTGATAAACAGGCACTGCCCAACTTTAAAAATGAGGATCCCGGCTTCCTCAACCGCAGCTACGACCCAGGCAATACCTACTCGGTACCCTACGCCTTCACCACCACCCTGATCGGATACAACGAAAAGCGGCTGGCCGCCGCAGGGGTGGCCGCCGGTGACTGGTCGGTGATTTTTGATCCCAAGGTGCTGGAGAAGGTGCGTGGCAAAGTGACCGTCATGGATGATGCTGAAGAGCTGTTTGGTGCGGCGCTCAAATATCTGGGTTACCCCGCCAACGACCGCAGCGAAAAACATCTGCGCGAAGCACAAAAAGTGATCATGGCTGCCAAGCCCTACTGGGCTGCCTTCAACTCATCGAGCTATATCAAGGAGTTAACGGTTGGTAACATCTGGGTTGCCCACGGCTACTCCAGCGACATGGTACAGGCACACGCCGATGCCAAGGCCGCCGGGCGTGACTTCAACATCAATGTTGTACAACCCAAACAGGGGGCGGTACTGGCGCTGGACAACATGGTCATCCCCAAATCATCCAAAAACAAAAAGCTGGCACATCAGTTCATCAACTTTATGATGGATGGCAAACACGCCGCCGGCCTGACCAATGATGTGGGGGCGGGCAACCCCAATACGGCGGCAGCGGCCTTTATCAAACCTGAGATCAAAAAGCTGACGGCGGTATTTCCGGACAAAGCCACATTAGGCAAGCTCGAGACCCTGGAGGCCACATCCCCCAAAGATCGCCGCCTGCTCAACAAGCTCTGGACTGAAATCAAAATTAAGTAAGGGTGACTGCGACCCGCGCCAGAACGGCGCGGGTTTACTCACTCGAAGCGAACCTTCTGCCAGGGATCCACCTGACGCTGCTCCAGACACTCCACAGAACCCGCTTCGTAATCACGGCAGACCTGCGGCCGTAAGGCATAGATGGTGCACAACATCGTATTTCTATCCAGCGCCGAGCACCAGCCATCATCAAGCCGCTGCATCACCAGTGCACCATACTCATTCCACTCGGTGAAATAGAGCGGAACATCACGATCATCCATCAAAAACACCTCCAACTGACAGCAGTTGGCTTGACAGGTAGAGCAGGTAACCGTGGTGCTCATGAGGCTTTTTTACGGCGCGTAGCCACAAACATCACCATTAAAGGCAAAATCACCACCACAAACAGCGCCAGAAAAACCTCCATTCCAGCAGGAATCTTGAAGGAAGTGGCCTTAATCAACAGGGCAATCATCACCACACCAATCGCCGAATAGGCAAACATCCGCAGAACATCTTTCATTTAGCCACCCTCAACTGAGAACCCATGGCCTGATGCCGCAAGACCGCTGAGCGGCGAGTATACGGGAAACAACCCCCAGCTGTTAGCGCATGGGTAGCTACAACGACACCTGATGGCACTGCTGACAACCCTCTGCCGGTCGCTAACCTAACGTGGCAGCATCACCGACTGCATTGTAAACATCTATATGAGGAGTAACCCCGTGGAAGGCATTAGCGATATCAAAATCATCGGCATTGATGAGACGCGCCCCCCCAAAATCAGGAAAGAGCCCTATATCGATATTATCTTCAAGCTGTCACACCAGGCACCGGCGGAGTGGTGCCGCGCCTTTAATGCCCTGCTGGCCAAACATACCGCCACCCCCAAGATAAAAGAGAGTGAAGGGATCTACATTGAGGCCTACGTTAGAACCATCGATGAGATTGCCCCCTTTCTGGCACTCCTCCAGGCAAAAATAGCCGAATGTAGCCAACAATATATTGAATGCATTGAGAGTGCTGCACGCAGTGCCGGCAATATCAATTCAGCATTGGCGCTGGAGGCCGGCGAACAGGGCCGCCTCAATCGAGCCGTTGCCGCCCTCGATTTTGGCGAGATCAAGGTGTAGCCAAGCGCAAATATTGTGTATAGGTTCACCCCCTGCATTCGTTATAATCGATACTCCAGCGCAACCCTCATCGAGCAACAGATGGCAGAGATCGGCAGATTAAACAGACTTCGTATCATCAGCGATGGTCCCGCGGGGCTCTATCTCGACGGCGGCAGTGATGGTGACATCCTGCTACTCCGCAAACAGGTACCGAAAGGGGTAACCGTAGGTGATGAGGTGGAGGTTTTTCTCTACCATGATGAAGAGGGCATCGCCGCTACCACCACCCCACCCCGTGCCTTGCTTGGCCAGTTTGCCACCCTCAAGGTGGTCTCAGCGACCCATATTGGGGCCTTTCTCGACTGGGGGCTGCCCAAAGATCTGCTGGTTCCCCTCAGCGAACAGAAGGTAGAGATGCAGGAGGGACGTCGCTATGTCGTCTATATCAATCTTGATAACGAGGGGCGGCTGGTCGCCAGCGCCAAGGTCGACAAATTTCTCGACCGCTGGCCCGCCAACTATCAAGAGGGACAGGAGGTTGATCTGCTGATCTGCGACCGTACCGATCTGGGGCACAAGGCGATTATCAACCATCGCCACTGGGGTGTGCTTTACCAGAATGAGCTGTTCAAAAACATCTGGCCTGGCGACAGCATCAAGGGTTACATCAAAAAAATCCGTGATGATGGCAAGATCGATCTGACCCTACACCAGTCGGGCCATGAAAAACTCGGCGGGGTTGCCGACAAGGTGCTGGAAAAACTGATCAACAGTGGTGGTTTTCTGCCCGTACACGACAAAAGCTCACCTGAAACCATCTACGCACTGTTTGGCGAGAGTAAAAAGAGTTTCAAGAGCGCTATCGGCATCCTGTACAAACACCGCCGCATTACGATTGAAGCGGATGGCATCCGGTTGAATGGGTAGTCAAACGAGCGGACTGATGGGGCAAAACATGCTCAGCCCCATCAGTCCGGTCAGGTAGCAGGAGAGTCCAGCGGGCGCAATCAGCCCTGATTCTCCTTCTTGTTTTTTTTGAGTGCCCGCTTCTCTTTCAGCGTTAGCTCAGATTTTTTCTTCTCTTCTTTATTTGGACGTTGCTCTTTTGACATGGTCTCATCTCCATCTAATGTGCAGATCAAGTAAATGTGTATGCTGCCAGACTATGTCTGCTCCGGCATCTTCACAGCGTGCAAACTGGCAGGCAGCTGGCCAAGCATACACCAAAAAAACAGCAATAACAGCGGCTGCCATCATGGCACCGCAAATCCGCCAGCGTCTCTTACATCTACTGTAAAACCATGAAAGAAGACCGCAATTTCGACGACCTGGCCGACAAGTTCCAGCGCAAAATCTACAACAGCCCCAAAGGGGATATTCGCCTTGAGGTGGTCTGGGACGATCTGCTGACGTACCTGCCCGCACTACAAGGGCCACCCCTGCGGATCCTGGATGCGGGCGCGGGCATGGGGCAGATAGCACTGCGCCTGGCCAGACAGGGCCATGAGATTGTGTTGTGTGACCATTCATCAAAGATGCTGACCCTGGCAGAACACTCTTTTGCCGAGACGCTGCCCCGCGCCCATGTCCAGTTTATCCACGCCCCGATACAGCAGCTACACAACCATCTCGATGGTCAGTTTGATCTGGTGTTGTGTCATGCGGTGCTGGAGTGGCTGGCAGAGCCAGAGACCACCCTGCGTGAAGTGTTGCACTACTGCCGCCCTGGCGGCGCACTATCGCTGCTTTTTTATAACCGCCACGCCCTCACCTACCTCAATCTGCTCAAAGGCAATCTCCACAAGGTTGCCGCAGGCAACTATGCTGGCGATCCACATAGTCTTACCCCTACCCACCCTCAAGATCCTGATGAGGTGCGAGTCTGGCTGGAACAGTCCAATATGAACGTGATTTGCAAAAGTGGCGTGCGTTTTTTCTACGACATGATGTGGCCGGACGCCCGTAACAACAGGCCGTTGGAGGATATCGTACTGCTGGAAAAACAGCTGGCGCGCCAGGAGCCTTTTGCCTCTCTGGGTCGCTACATACATCTGGTGGCACAACGTTAACAACCGGGGGGGCAAAGCACCCCGGCAAAAGTAAAACCTACTTCAGTAGAACCCGCACCCCTAACAGCAACTTGTCATCGTCACTCATCTCAATCGCCCCCACCAGTGAAATCTGCTGATTGAGTGCCAGATTAAGCCCCAGGGTCAACGCCACATCATTGTCATACAGACTGGTATAGGAGAGGTCACCAAAGGTCTCAAAGTTCTTCTGTACCTGGTAACGCAACATGGCACCAAACCCAATCCCGGTCTCCGTGTCGTGGTTATTGTAGGCGTAATCGAGTGAGGCACGCTGAAACTCGCCGTGCAGCACCAAGTCCGCCTTGGGCAGATCAACCAAACGCTGATGGTGCGCCAAGCCTAGGGTAAAAAGGTCGTAATCGATAGATTTTTTACGGTCTGTCGACATGTAAGAGGCCGTCAGCGCCAATGATGGGTTCAGGTCAAACGAACCGTCAACTTTGAAACCATCAAACCCGGAATCAAGATCAACATACGAAAGTTGAGCATAATTATAGGAAAACAGTCCCGTTGCGGCAGGTTTTGCCGCCAGGGCAGGGGTGGCCAAGGCGCAACCCAATAGGGCAACGATAGTACTGGTCTTGTAAAAGTGATGCATGTGGAACCTCGTTATATGACTGATGATTATTCTGCACCGCGTAGTCTATAAGTTCTGCTACAGATCAAACAACCGTCGCCAACGACAGACAGCGACTGTTGGCAAAGAGATAGCTATGGTCTAATAGCCAACTGTTTACGGTGCAGTATAGGGTGTTCACTTGGGTGTTTTAAAAAAACTGGTATCACAGACGGCAATCTACGGCACAAGCAGTATTGTTGCACGCTTTCTTAACTACCTGCTGGTCCCACTATACACCTACTCCTTTGCCGCTGCCGAATATGGTGTGGTGGCAGAGTTTTACGCCTATGCCGGCTTTTTTGCCGTACTGCTGCTGCTGGGGTTTGAGACCGGCTACTTCCGCTTCCGCGACAAAACCTCTCCACAGCGCGACCGCACCTATTCCACAGCGCTGATCTTTGTGCTGGGGGCCAATCTTGCCTTCCTGACACTGATCCTGCTGCTGAGCGGGCCACTCTCCAGCGCCCTTCACTACGCTGATCACCCCGAGTACTTCTGGTGGCTGGCACTGATACTGGCCATGGATGCGGTCGCCGCCATCGCCTTTGCCCGTCTGCGGGCCGAAGAGCGGGCGCTACGTTTTGTCACCATCAAGATCGCGGAGATCTTGATGACGATAGGGTTTAGCCTCTTTTTTATCGTCTGGTGTCCAATGCTCTACGCCGCCGACCCCAACGGCTGGATCACACTCATCTACAATCCCGAGATCGGCATCGGCTACATCTTTATCGCCAACCTCATCGCCTCAATCTTTAAGTTTGTGCTGCTGCTGCCTCAGCTGCGCGGTCTGGCATGGGGATTTGATAGCGCACTGTTTGCCCGTATGTGGCGTTACTCACTGCCCATGGTGGTCATCGGTTTTGCTGGGGTTATCAATGAGATGCTCGACCGCGCCCTGCTCAAATACCTGCTTCCCCACGACCTGCAGACCAACATGACCATGCTCGGCATTTACTCCGCCTGTTACAAACTTGCCATCCTGATGACCCTGTTTATCCAGGCCTTCCGTTATGCCGCCGAACCCTTCTTTTTTGCCTACGCTGACAAGAGTGACGCCCGTCAGATCTACGCCGACGTGCTGAAATATTTTGTCATCTTCTGTGTCGGCATCTTTCTGCTGGTAACGCTCTTTATCGACCTCTTCCAATACTTTATTGCTGCCGAATATCGGGCCGGACTGGCGGTGGTACCGATCCTGCTGCTGGCCAACCTCTGCCTTGGCATCTACGTCAACCTCTCCATCTGGTACAAACTGACTGACAGGACCCTGATGGGGGCTTACGTCGCTACCGCCGGTGCGCTGCTGACCGTTGGACTTAATATCTGGTGGATACCCCTGTTTGGCTACATGGGATCGGCCTGGGCAACACTCGCCTGCTACGGCAGCATGGCACTCGCCTCCTACCTGCTGGGGCAGCGCTACTATCCGGTCAACTATGATCTAAAACGCATCCTTGGTTACACCAGCGTGGGGGTACTGCTGTATCTGCTACAGGCACCGCTGGTACAGGCAACAGGGTGGCAGCCCTGGCTGTTGGGAATATTGTTACTAGGGAGCTACCTGCTACTGGCACTATGGGTAGATGGCAGGCCGCTACTGCGGCAATTACGGCGAGGCAACGGCTAAAAACTTTCACAAAGGGGCGGGATGATCAACGGGGATGAAGCCGGTCAGCGCCGGGGTTATCCCCCCCGGCACCTTCAGCATTTGCCATTTAGTCCACCATCACATCGGCAACCACCCAACCCACCAGATCAACATTGCCCTTGCTCACACTGTAACGGTTGTAATGGTTTATGTTGCTGCTATGGTTATCCTGCACCGTTGGGTTTTCTACCACCCAGCCATACAGATCAACATTGTCACGGCTATACCTGCCACCGACGTTTGTCGCTGTTGCAGTTGAGGCGGTTGCTTTATCATCCACCACCCAACCATACAGATCGACATTACCAGCGGAAAACCCGTTTGCCATACCTGTTCCAGATGCCATGGCCAATACTATTGCTGCGATTACGTTTTTCATTTTACTTCTCCATACTTAGGTTGATGTTTGCGTACCAGAGTGGCTACGGTTGTCATCATAGGGATGGCAAACAAATCAATCCAACAAATGGTTTAAATATTATAAATTTATAAAAACGATTAAAAAGAGTTCAACAACACCCCTACCGGAAATAAAAAATTCAAATAACTATTCACAAACAGCCCAACATATCTCACTATTCACGCCCACTATTTTTACCAAAGGCATTCACCATGACCGCATCGCTCACCGCCCCCCAGATCAATACCATCAACGCCATGTCTGCCGAACAGCGTTATGACCACTTTATAAGCCAAGCCATTGAGTTAAAGGCGGTTTGGGGATTGGACAGCAAGGAGGGCTGGGTAATTTTGCCAGACGATGGCGAAGACCATTTACCTATCTGGTCACACGCCGAACTGGCCTCACAATGGGCCGCCGGTGAATTTGCTGACTGCCAGCCGCAGGCGATCCCCCTGAATGAGTGGCTGGAGAAGTGGCTGCCCGGCATGGATACAGATGGTCTGTTAGCCGCCGTCTGCCCCAACCAGGAGGGGGATGCCATTGTGGTATCCGCCGAGGAGCTGCTGGAGGACTTTAAGACAGCGCTAGAGTCGAACTAATCTACCTTGACCCAGATAGCACAACCACCACAGATCACACACAACCCCTGTCTAACCTGCGGTGCCTGTTGTGCTTACTTTCGGGTCTCATTTTACTGGTCTGAGGCAGAGCCATTTTTGGGCGGCCAAGTACCCGCAGTGTTAACAGCGCCGATCAACCACCACTACATCGCCATGAAGGGGACCGAGACCAATCCGGTACGCTGTATCGCTCTGGAGGGGACGGTTGGTATGGGGGTCTCCTGTACGATCTACGCCCAGCGCCCCTCCAGCTGTCACGATGTTATGCCCTCGTGGCACAACGGCGAGGCGGACGACAAATGTGACAAGGCACGGATGGCACACGGCCTGCCTCCCCTCACCCCCAACAACTCACCCGAACTACCCACCCCCTACCCACAAACGGCCTAATCCTGGCTCAGCTGCCACTGCATCCATGTGGCGATCTGCGCCATGGAGTCCGGGTAACGGATCGGTAACATATGGCCTACCGGGGTATCAAGACGCTCACTATAGGCAAAGGCCCGCTGTAACTTATCCCCCTGCTGCCGCATAAAATCCGACTCTTTTTCACCCAGCACATGCAGGCTTGGCAACGATAACGGGACATCAAAATAGGGGCGATAGCGCTGGTCTCCGGGCAAAAAACCGCCACACAGCACTGCCCAGTCAAACTGAAAGGGGGAGTCTGGCTTTTTCTGCATCAATGCCGCCAGCAGCGCCGCCATCACCGTCCCCTGGCTCCAGCCCAATAGCCCCGCAATCGGCCCTTCGCGCTGAAACAGCTCAGCCAGCCATACCAGTGTCTCCTCAATCCCATGATAGTGGGGTGGTCGCTCCTCGCTGGCGCGGTACCAGCACCAGTTCAGTCCAGGGCCGATACGCGACTCCGGCATGGGCATATTAAACAGCGCCGTGGTGGCACGCACCTCCGCCTCTGGGCAGACAATCGGCCCCTGCGGATAGAGAAAAACCGCCTCTTCCGCCAACGCCTGCTCCAATGGCAGACACCACTGCCGCAGCCAGTCGCTATTCATGGAGTAGCCATGCAGACAGACTATTTTGGCCTTCATCGACACCCCCTGAATTGAAAAAACACCTGCATCACGGCCCTCATAAAAACATTGACGAGCTGTACGTTTGATAAAGCCAGACACCACAACCCAGAGCCAATGCCAGCCAGACCATTACCACCACCGTCCCCGCAATCCAGCTCACTGGGCGACCCTCGTGTAACATTTGAACCACACGAAGACGACACGCCGCCATGACCTGTGCAGGGACCCACCGAATCGCCAATGCAATCCCGAGTGGCAACAAAATAAGATCATCCAGATAGCCAATCAGGGGGATGAAGTCGGGGATCAGGTCGATCGGACTAAACGCATACGCAACAACAGTGGCCACAAACAGCTTGACCTGCCATGGCGTGTCCGGGTCACGTGCTGCGTAGTAAAGGGCAAAAATATCCCCCTTGAGCTTACCGACCCAACGCTTCAACGCCAACCAATACCCCATCATCCATTCACCACGCCCGTTGCGCCAGATATCACGCTGGATCCAGCCCTTGTTGCATCAGCGCGGCGACTGCACGTGCGGCATCTGTCTCGGCGGCAGAGAGCGCCTGAATAATATTCCGTCGATCGACCTCAGGGCGATTCTGGCTGAGTTTGTACTTCCCTTCAATGCGCTCAATCTCCATCTCAAACCCGACAATCACATCCAATAATCTGGGGAGGTAGTCTGGCTGCCATGGTGTGGCCCGCTGCTGTTCATGGAGTGAAGTGAGCTGTTCAATAACTCGTTGCAGTCGGGCTGTGTCGGCAATGAGCGTTGGCCGTCCATAAACATGGACAGCCGCGTAGTTCCAGGTTGGCACCCCTGGCGTTTGGTATAACGAGGGGGAGATGTAGACACTCGGCCCGTGGAATATCACTAGCGTCTGGTTGCACTGTTCAAAGTGCTGCCACTGCTCATTGGCCTTGGCCACATGACCAATCAGCACGGTTTTATCACCCCGCCGCTCGACCATCAGCGGCAGGTGGCTAACAAACGGCACACCCTCTGGCGTGGTGATCAACGTGGCAAAGGGCTGCTGCTCCATCAGGCGGAGCATGCTCTCCAGATCCTCTTCTTTAAAATGGTTCGGGGTATACATGTCGATCCCTATGTATAGTATGGGGCGGCCATCTTCTTGCCGCACTGCCTTTACTTCTGCAAAATAATCAGCCAACTTGAGCTAGAATACGCTGCCATTGCTGCCGGGTGGAAGCTGTTACCACTCTGTCTGTTGCATTCAAGGAAATTATAACGTGTCTAAAACTGTGCTACTTGTCGCGCTACTCACCGCCATCCTACTGACAGGCTGTTCGGAAGAGCAGCAAAACCGCCTTAGCCGCATCGGTGTTACCTGGATGGAGGGCGACTATCAGGTAACTTTTGTTGAGGGCAGCCACGTTAAAACCTGGATTGTAAAAAACAGCAAGATCACCAGTGAGCCAGAAAAAGGGTATTACTACTTCTGGGCACTCAAAAAGGGCAAAAAAATCTACGTCCAGACCCCGATAGCGCGCACCTATATCGAAGAGGTGAAATAATGGCGCTCAAAGCCACCATTTTTAAGGCTGAGATCTCCATCAGCGACATGGATCGCCACTACTATCAAGAGCATCCACTCACTATTGCCCAACACCCGTCGGAAACCAACGAGCGAATGATGGTGCGGCTAGTCGCCTTTGCCCTGAACGCTGACGAGCGGTTGGAGTTTACCAAAGGGTTAAGTGCCGATGATGAGCCTGAACTCTGGAACAAAAACTACAGCGATGAGATTGAGTTATGGATAGAGCTGGGCCAGCCGGATGAAAAGCGGATTCGTAAAGCGTGTGGTCGCAGCCGTCAGGTGATCATCTACTGCTATGGCCATCGTAGTGCACAGGTGTGGTGGGAGCAGAACCGCACTCTAGTGCAGCGGTTTGATAACCTTAAAGTGGTCAAACTTGCTGAAGGGGTCGCCGAGTCACTGGCCACCATGGTGGAGCGCTCCATGCGGCTACAGTGCACCATCCAGGACGGTGACTGCTGGATCAGCAACAACAAACAGAACATACAGGTGGATATGGAGCGCTGGAAAGAGTAAGGGGAGCTATTTTAGCGTTAGTCCTAACTTTGGCCCCAGCTGTTGTTCCAGCTGCTGCTCATCCTTGGCCAGATCTGCCACCACCAGCAACGCCAGCAGCGCCTTGCACTCCGCCTTGCGTCCAAGCAGTCGCCGGGTAAAAAAGAAGGCTATCTGTTTTACATAGAACAACGCTACAACCAGCAGCACCGTGGTCACCATCATAAACTGGATGACATATGGCCGGGCGCTATCGATCAGGGCGGCAAAGGTAAAAAAATAGATTCCCAGCACCACACCAATGGTGATGCCAAGCGTAACCACCAGGTTTTCGTGGCTCTTTTTAATCCGGCGGATCGCCTCTAACTGCTGTTCTGACATATACAAACGTCCTTACACCCAATATTCAAAATCGTTAATAGTTAACGCGTGCCGAAGTTTTTCAACCACGGCGGCTAACCCCTCTGTTGTGTAACCCTTGGCGGCCACTTTACCCCACACCGGTGCCGGCCATGCGGCATCATCGGTGTAGCGCACCACATGGTGCACATGGAGCTGAGGCACCACATTGCCCAGTGCTGCAATGTTGAGTTTATCCGGGGCAAACGCGGCGACCAGCGCCCGAGACAACATCGTTGACTCACGCAGCAACTGTTGCTGATCGACATCGCTCAACTGGTAGATCTCGCTGATCCCGTCACGATCCGGGACCAGCACAAACCAAGGGTAGTGGGCATCCTGCAACAGCAGCAGCTGGCAGAGCGGGAAACGCCCCACCACCAGACAATCCTTTTGCAGCTGGGGATGTAGGTCAGCCACGCGGCTCAACATCATAACGTACGTATAGGTTATGTTCGCCGCCTGCGGGAATTGTCACCACGTCATCTGCGGCGTTGGCACTCTCAACACAGACCATGCCCAGATAGCTGCGCTCGCCCAGATCACCCATCTGTTCTGCTTTTTCAATCCATGGGTTCCAGACGATGGTGGAGCCGCTGTTACGTTTGCTGATACGAATGCGGCGCTCCAGGGCGGCATCGTCGATGATGCAGTCAGCTGTTGATTCCAGGTAGATACGGTCAGTTTCACCACTAAAGTCAACCGCCCCATCCTGCTGTTTACGTTTAAAACCATCGACCTTATCGAGGTATGGGCAACCATCCAGCCCCGCCACCGTCGCATCACGGATATCACTAATGGCAAAGTAGGTGTGTAGCGCCTGGCCGATGGTAACCGGGGTTGTGCCCTGATTACGGGTCAGCAGCTCCAGCTCCAGCGCCGTACCAACGGTTATCTGATAGTCGCACGGGGTTGTATGGGGCCACATTTTTGCACTAGCTTCATCACCACTGAAGCGGAACAGCAGGCGGGTCGCACCGCTGGCCAGCGCTTCTGTCTCCACGACCTGCCACTCCACGGTACGGGCGTAACCGTGGGCGGGGTAGCCTGCTTCACTCTCATGTGGACCAAACCAGGGCCAGCAGATGGGAATACCGCCGCGCACCGACTTGCCAGGGGCAAATTTGGCGGCAGTGGAGAGCCAGATCACCGGCTGTTGGCCCTGGGGTGTCCAGGTCAGTAGATGAGCCCCCTGCAGGGCGATGGTAGCTGTTGCCTGAGCATTATTGACCTCAATCATGGTCAGACCACCTGCTCCTTCCTTAAAGACCACCTGCCCCTTGATACCCAACTGACTGTTCAACTGTTCTGGAGAGCGCGTCATCATTAAAATTCCTTATGATATATTTTTGCAACCAAACTCGGCCATAATGGCCAGCAAGTTGTTCTGTACGCGCTATGATAGCGTGACCACTGCAAGAACCACAGTATTAGCCACACTGAATGTTAGATTTAATTTACCGGCCAGGGGCCGACAATGGATATGAACCCGTATCAAGGAGGCTTGCACGATGAGTAATAAAGCAGATGTTGAAAAGCTGTGTAACAGTTCGATAGGCAACGAGCTGACCGTCGCCGAAAGTGGCATCCTCAGCGCCGTCATGGGCTCACGAGAACTCAACGACGGTGAGCTGCTCTCCAGCGAGGGGGGTATTGCCAGCACCCTCTTCATCCTCATTGATGGCAAGCTCGACGTGATCAGCGACAATGAGGGCGAGCAGAGTGTGGTCTACACCATGAGCCAGGGGGAGTGTGCTGGTACCCGCGCCTTTGTCGACCGCTCTCCCCGTAAGGCCACACTGCGCGCCAACGGCAGTGCCACTGTCTACACCCTGGAGCCAGACGCCTTTGAGTCCCTGCTCGATGACCACCCACGTATCATCTACAAGGTGATGTGCGCCCTGTTCCGCAATACCCACACCAACTTGATGCGTATGAACCAGGAGACACAGCAGCTGACCAACTACATCAACAAGTCCTACGGTCGGTACTGATGACAACAACCTGATACACCACACCACAGAGGCGCATACTTGCGCCTTTTTTATTAGCTGGCAGAATATGCGCCCACCACTACGAGTGTTGTCATCCCATGTTTTCGCTGTTTCGCAACCAACCACTGCTCGACGAAGGGACCACCGAATGGTTGTGGGAGAGTTACGCCTGGGCGCTACGCAACTTTGACCGCGACCTGTTCTACACCCATACGGAGCTGATCACCCCCACCAAAACCCATTTTTATGATCAGGCCGACGACGGCCATACCTTGGCCCTCCTGATTCTGGAGCGGGTCAAGGGGTATATGGCGCTACAAAAGTGGCCCACTCAGCTCATCCCGATCAACGAGGAGATGGCGGCGCTGGTTGCCCCGGCCATTGAGATCAACGGCCCCACCCGTGGTGATCAAGCGCTCATTCTGGTCGAAGATGGGCAACAACTGCCAATTCCCTACGACCCCATTCTGCTGCGCCAACCCGACCTGCTGATCACCATCATGGCCCAAAACCTCGCCAGCCCGCTGGCGCAGCTCACCCCTGAACCCCCGCCGGGCGGTAACGAAAATCGTGGCCACGCCACTGACCTTCTGGCTATCTTCATGGGATTTGGACTTTTTCTCACCAACAACGCCTTTAACTACCATATTGGTAGCTGCAGCAGCTGCAAACCCAAAGGGGTCCAGCTGCTGGGCGAGCTGACCGAAGGACAGATGGCCTACGCCCTGGCGCTGTTTTGTGTACTGAAGGAGATTCCTGATAACCAGGCGCTACCGCACCTGAAGAGCACTGTGCGCCCCTTTTTCAAACGGGCACTTAAAGAGGTTAGGGGGATGAAAGCGGAGCTGGCTCAGTTGCAAAGCCTATGAACGGCGCTGCCTAACTACTTAATTTTATCCAGCACCTTTTGTAACGACTCCTGCCCAATCGGCCTGACCAGAAAACCTGCCGCCCCATTGGCTATCGACTCCGTTAGAAGCTCCTTGGTCACGGTAGCGCTGGTCAGTACCACGTTAAACTCAGGAAACTTAGTTCGGATAGTGGTCAACAGCCCCATCGCATTTCCACCCGCACTATCCGCGTCAAGAAAGAGAATACCAACTTTGTGTTTGCCCACCATCTCCAGCGCTTCACGCAGCTCCGTGGTTTTGCCGATCACCGGGTAGGACTTCTGACGCAAGATCTGCTGCAACTCATCCGCCTGGGCGGCATCCTCAAGCAGGATGATCACCTGGCGGCGCTTGGGGTTTACCGTCTTTCCAGTCGCAAAATCAAACTCCTGTAACATCGGCTCTCCTGGTTAAGGCCCATCTCTACGCCGTGAGTGACGCAGACTCCTTCCAAGATATCGGGTCCAGCAGGGGTGACTTTAATCCAGACAGATTCCAGGCAGATTAGGGATCAGCCTTCGCAATACCCAGCCACCCACTTGCCCGCCCCCACACCAGGTGCACTAAAAACCATATTCCCAAGCTTTATTGATATTGAGAATATGATGATCTATTCTTATCCTAAAATCATATAAAGAACCCCTATGAAACTACAACAGCTCGTCTACATCCGTGAAGTCGCCCGCCGCAACCTCAACGTCTCGGCCGCTGCCGACGCACTCTATACCGCCCAACCGGGGGTCAGCAGCCAGATCCGCCTGCTGGAAGATGAGCTGAACGTCCAGATCTTTGAACGCAATGGCAAACGGCTAGTGGGAATCACCGAACCCGGCCGTGCCATCCTGGCAATTACCGAGCGGGTATTGCAAGAGATTAGCAATATCAAAAAGGTCAGTGGCGAATATACCAACGAAGGCAACGGCCGGCTCTCCATTGCCACCACCCATACCCAGGCCCGCTACGCCCTGCCACCTGCCATCGCAAAATTCAAACAACGTTACCCTGAGGTACGGCTCGAACTACACCAGGGCAGCCCCGCCCATGTGGCTGAACTGGCCGCCAAGGGGCATGCCGATATCGCCATCGCTACCGAAGCCATCGAAAATTTTCCCGATCTGGTGATGCTACCCTGCCATGAGTGGAACCGCTGCGTGGTCTGCCCACCTGACCACCCCCTGACTAAGCTCAAATCGTTAACACTGGAGGCGCTGGCTCAGCACCCTATTGTTACCTATGATTTTGCGGTGGCGGGACGCACTAAGATCAATCAAGCCTTTGAGGCCAAAGGGCTTAGTCCTAACGTGGTATTAACTGCCATCGACTCTGATGTCATCAAAACTTATGTGGAACTGGGGCTGGGGGTGGGGATTCTGGCCAAGATGGCCTTTGATCCAAAGCGGGACACGGCACTGGTCGCGATCGATGCCGCCCACCTGTTTGAGCCAAGCATCACCCGCATCGGCATCCGCAAGGGGGCCTATCTACGACGTTATCTTTATGATTTTATTGAGCTGTTTGTCCCGCACCTGGACCGCAACACGGTGGAAGCGGCCATGGCGGGACACCGTCTCGGGGACGACATTGCTGACGAGGGTTAACTACCCCTCGGCCTCATCCTCAGCCGGGGCGCTGTAACCACACTCCTTCTGCGGACAGACCTTCTCCGTACCATTGCGCTTGGTGGTCTTTAAGGTCAGGATCGGCCAAGCACAGTTGGGGCACACCTCATTCAGGGGTGGATTCCAGACCGCATATTTACAGTCGGGGTAACTGGAGCAGGAGAAAAACATCTTGCCGTAACGGGACTTACGGGAGACCAGGGTCCCCTTGTTACACTCAGGACACTTCACCCCCGTATCGGCAGGCTGCTCCAACGGTTCAATATGTTTGCACTTGGGGTAACTGGAGCAGCCGATAAACTTGCCGTAACGGCCACTGCGAATGATCAGCGGCGATTCACACTTGGGGCAGCTGCGTCCTTCAACCACTTCAGGCTCTGAGGAGCCCTCTTCACCGTCCCCCTCCAGACCACGGGTATAGTCACATTCAGGGAATCCGGTGCAACCGATAAAACGACCACGGCGTCCCAAACGAATGGATAGTGGTTTGCCACACTTTGGGCACGCCTCATCCAGCGCCTCATGGGTCACATCCTGACGGCTGACGTTGGCATCAATCTCGTCGATTTTGTCCTTAAACGGGGTCCAGAACTTCTCCAGCAGCGGCGTCCACTCCCCCTCACCACGGGAGACAGCATCCAGCTCATCCTCAAGTTTGGCGGTAAATTCATAGTCCACATACTTAAAAAAGTACTCGGCCAGAAACTTATTAACGATGCGCCCAACATCGGTCGGCTGGAACCGTTTTTTGTCGAGTGTCACGTATTCACGCTGCTGCAGCGTGGAGATAATGGCGGCATAGGTGGAAGGACGGCCAATACCGTGCTCTTCCAGAGCCTTCACCAGACTCGCCTCGCTGAAGCGCGGTGGTGGCTCGGTGAAGTGCTGTTCGGGGCGGATTTTCAAGAGCTTGATGGTATCGCCCTCGGCAATGGCGGGTAGCATCTTCTCTTCGTCAGCCGCCTTGGCATCATCCACATCCTCCTGATAGACCGCCATGAAACCTGCCGTCTCCACGGATGAGCCATTGGCACGGAAGATATGATCTGCGCTGCCAGCGGTCATATCCACCGCCATGGTATTGATGGTGGCATGAATCATCTGACAGGCCACGGTCCGTTTCCAGATCAACTCATAGAGCTTGAGCTGATCTTTATTCAGCGCATCTTTAAGGCTGGCAGGGTCACGCTCAACGGAGGTGGGGCGAATCGCCTCATGGGCCTCCTGGGCATTTTTCGATTTGGTCTTGTAGACATTTGGCTCTTGCGGCACGTTGTCCGCCCCAAAACGTTCACCGATATAGTGGCGAATCTCCTCCACCGCCTCTTTGGCCAAGTTGACCGAGTCGGTACGCATATAACTGATCAGACCGGTGGCACCGCTGCCGGTATCGATCCCTTCATAGAGCTGCTGGGCGATACGCATGGTGCGCTGGGCGGTAAAACCAAGTTTGCGTGACGCCTCTTGCTGCAGGGTGGAGGTGATAAAAGGCGGGGCCGGATTGCGCTTGCGCTTCTTTTTATCGACCTTAATGACGTTCAAAACACCGGCTGCCGCCTGATTCAAGACCTGCTCAATGTTAGCGGCCTGATCACCATTGGTGACACTGAACTGACTCAGCTTTTCATTGCCGTACTGGATCAGTTTGGCCTTGAAATCGGCCCCTTTATTCAGGTCAGCCTCGATGCTCCAGTACTCTTGGGCGATGAACTTTTCAATATCGAGTTCGCGTTCCACAATCATACGTAGCGCCGGACTCTGTACCCGCCCGGCGGAGAGGCCACGGCGGATTTTTTTCCACAACAGTGGTGAGAGATTAAAACCGACCAGATAATCAAGGGCGCGGCGCGCCTGCTGGGCGTTGACCAATTCTGTGGCCAGCTCGCGCGGATTTTCCATCGCATCCAGGATCGCCTTCTGGGTGATCTCGTGAAAGACAACACGCTGGACACTCTTTCCTTTCAACAACCCTTTTTCTTTCAAGTATTCGCAGATGTGCCAGGAGATCGCCTCCCCCTCTCTATCAGGGTCAGTGGCCAGATAGAGGGCATCAGCCTTGGCAATCGCCTTGGCAATCGCGTCGATATGTTTCTGGTTTTTGTCGATCACCTGATACTTCATGGCAAAGCCATTCTCAGTATCAACCGCCCCCTCTTTAGGCAGCAGATCGCGCACGTGGCCATAAGAGGCCAACACTTCAAAACCAGCACCAAGATACTTTTTAATCGTCTTGCACTTGGCTGGGGATTCTACGATGACTAGGTTTTTGCTCATGGAGTTCTGCGTCAGTCGTCCGTGGTATTGGTTGTGGTGATAGCGGTCGTAGCGTTACAGAGTTTAGGCGACCAGCCATCAACGGTGGTTTTATCTCAAGGCGTTATGCCCACTACGCTTAATGGAGGTGTGCCGACATGCCGTCAAACAGCAGATCTTCCATCCAGGCCAGTGCCGCTTCCTGTCCCGGCTGGTTAAACAGCACCATCAGGATGACCCATTTCAGTTGTGGCAGATCAATCTCATCCGACTCCAGTGCCATGGCGCGGTCAATCACCAGTTCACGGTTTACCGGATCCAACACACCGGTCTGCTCCAGAAATTGCATAAATCCCCGGCACTCCCGGTCAAGACGGACCTGCTCCTGGGCAGCATAGATACGAATGGAACGATTGGCCTCAAACTGGTCATCAAACTCGTGCTCTCGGGCATTGGCCAGCGCTTCGAGCCAGGCAAAGGCCTTTTCGATCTCCTGGTGCTGAAAACCAGCTTCATCGAGGTGGCCGCGTAAAATCGACTCCTCAGGCATCACCCCGGTTTCGCTGTCCAGACAATGTTCAAATAGATACATCAGGATGTCTAACATCTTCTCTTTAATCACTTTATTAAAATCGTCGGGCCTATTTTCCTATCCGGGAATAGCGCCCTCCGGCGGCGGAGGATACCACTCCCTGCAGCTCCAAGGCCAGCAGAATGGCCGAAACCACCTCCGTCGTCAAATGGGTGCGCTCCACCAGAGCATCCACCGAGATTGGGTCATACCCCATATTTTCAAACACCTGCTGCTGATCGGCATCCAGCACCAAAGTGGCAACATTGCCCCCATCCACATGGCTGGAAACGAGGTCACGGGAGATGTGCGAACCCAGCTCTTCAAGGATATCCTCAACCGTCTCCACCAGTTTCGCCCCCTGGCGAATCAAGGCGTGACAGCCACGCGCCAGCGGATTGTGGATAGAACCGGGGATGGCAAACACCTCACGCCCCTGTTCTGCTGCCAACCGCGCCGTGATCAACGACCCACTGCGCGGGGCCGCCTCCACCACCAGCGTCCCTAAACTCAAACCACTGATGATGCGGTTGCGGCGTGGAAAGTGGTCTGCCAGTGGCGGGGTGCCGATGGGAAACTCCGAAACCAGGGCCCCCGTCGCGGCAATCTGGTGCGCCAGTTCACGATGGCGGGCCGGGTAGACTCTATCTAGCCCGGTGCCGGTCACTGCAATGGTCACACCCCCGCCCGCCAGCGCCCCTTCATGGGCCGCCGCATCAATCCCCAACGCCAAACCACTGGTGATCGCCAGTCCAGCCTGGGCCAGACTCTTGGCAAAGTGGCGGGCGTTCTCCTCCCCACCGGCTGAGGGGTTACGGCTCCCCACAACCCCCAGCTGGGGAAGATTAAGCACAGCGGGGTCACCATTAACAAACAGCAGTGGCGGCGGATCAGCAGCCTCCAGCAGCAGCGCTGGGTAAGCTGCATCGGCCAAGGTGATGATATGGTGACGATCACTCGCCGCCAGCCACGCCAGATCCTTATCAACCACCTGCCAATCAGGGTCACCGAGCCACTCCAGGGTCGCTCGTGGCAAACCACTGCCTGCCAGCTCCCTGACGCCGTAGCTGAAGACAGCAGCTGGCTCACCATAACGTAGCAGCAGCTCAGCAAACCGTTTGGCACCAATGCCAGGGCAGTGCAACAGGGCAAGCCAGTCACTAAGCGGGGGACGAGTAGCAGGAGTTTCGATCATAGAGTGATACGCTGGCGACAGAGGTGCCGCCAGCGTATCACTTTAAACACTATTATGGGTTGCTGACCATGTCAGCTGCACGAATATTACGGGTAGCATTCATCACCATGGCATAACTGATACGGTCAAAACTGCGCACTACCATCAGCAGCCCCGCTCGCTCATCCGGAAGTCGCACCTCTTCCTTAGAGGTAAAGTAGCTCGCCAACCCCGTGCCTTTCACAATATCGCCACCCTGGTTCACCGCCAACACATGGCCAACCTCAATGCCATCCTGCTTACCAAGATCAATCACCACTGTCTGGTGCTGGCCGGCGCTGGACATGCCATCGATCAGTGAAATAATCTGCCCGTCAACCTTCTGCTCAGGGGAGTGTGGCAAAAAACTCTGATCCAGTTCGGCCTTATCACTCACCAGCACTTTGTCGCCAATCAGGGTCTCACGGTAACTTTTGCTGATGCGTAGAGTTGCAGGATCACCTTCACGGGTAAGCTGGGCATCTGAAACGTGGATTGCCTCGTAGCCGAGAATATCATCCTCGTTTTCAGGATTACGATACGTCTGGTTGATGCGGTAAATACTGTAACCCTTAATGCCCGGTGTCTGGGCAAGCTGCTGGACATAGACAATATTCCCGGCACCACTCACCAGACGGGAGTCCTGCGCGGCTACGATAGAGCCGGCCTGATCCAGCTGCTCCTGGGTAAGGATGCGTGGCTGAAACAGGAACTGGCTAATGGCGGTGGCCGGTACAGTCCGAATTGCCCCCCCCAGCTGGGTGGGGCGTGCCTGTGGTGACAGCTTGACCATATTTTGCGCCCCCGACCCACCACGCTCCAGTTGCAATACCGGCTTACCGTCCACATAGACCAGGGAGAGGATATCCCCAGGGTAGATCAGGTGAGGGTTTTTAATCTCGGGATTCAGGTTCCAGATTTCGGGCCAGCGCCATGGATCGCGCAAAAACTTGCTGGAGATATCCCACAATGTATCCCCCGTCACCACCACATGGCGGCTTGGGTGGTCAGGCTTGAGCGCCAGAGTGTCCGCTAACAGAGTGCCGTTGAAATAGAGAGTGACTGCAACAGCCAACAGAGCTTTCCTGATAAACATGGAGCATCCTTATAAAATCGTTTCCGTACGAAGCTAGTGATTCTGCCAAAGTACACCAACTTTAAGACTAATTGTAACTAATGGCGACAACAAGCTGCGATGAACTGAGTTCAGCAGTATAATCGGCAGACGACATTTTTAATTAATGACTATTATATGGCCATCAGACCGATATTACACTTTCCCGACCCCAAACTGAGAACAGCATCCATCCCGGTGGTGGAGGTCGACGACAATATTCGCACATTGATCGACGATATGCTCGAAACCATGTACGAAGCGCCGGGCATCGGCTTGGCCGCGCCCCAGGTGGCAGCGTTCCAGCGGGTGATTGTAGTGGATACCTCTGAAGACCGCAGCACCCCGCTGGTCCTTGTGAATCCGGAACTGCTGGAGTGCCGGGGCCTGGAGGAGATGGATGAGGGGTGTCTCTCGGTACCGGGGATTTTTGAGCCGGTAGAGCGTGCAGAGTGGATCCGGGTGCGGGCGCTGGATCGCAGCGGCCAACCGTTTGAGATGGAGGCCAGTGGTCTGGAGGCGGTCTGTATCCAGCATGAGATTGACCATCTCGACGGTAAACTGTTTGTTGACTACCTCTCTGACATGAAGCGCAACCGCATCCGCAAGAAGATGGAAAAACAGCGTCGCCAGACACTCTGACCCTCTGAATTGCCACTCCCTTCATCACACTATAAAGGCACCATGACAGCAGCAGGTTTGAACGTAGTTTTTGCCGGAACCCCCGAATTTGCCGCCGAGGCACTACAGGCATTGATCGACTCACCTCATCAGGTGGTAGCGGCCTATACCCAACCGGATCGTCCCGCCGGGCGCGGCCGCAAACTGACCGCCAGCCCGGTTAAGCTACTGGCTCAGACCCACGGGATCCCGGTCTACCAACCGGAACGGCTCAAGGGAGAGACGGAACAGCAACAGCTGCGTGAGCTGGGGGCCGACGTTATGGTCGTCGTGGCGTACGGTTTGATTCTGCCCAAGGCCGTCCTTGATATCCCACGCTTGGGGTGCATTAACATTCACGCCTCGCTCCTGCCGCGCTGGCGTGGTGCCGCACCGATCCAGCGCGCCATTCTTGCCGGTGATGAGATGAGCGGCGTTACCATTATGCAGATGGATGCTGGGCTTGATACCGGCGCCATGCTAATCATCGAAACCACCCCCATCGGTCATGACGATACCGCCAGCACCCTGCATGACCGTCTGGCCGAGATCGGCGCACGCACCGTGCTCACCGCACTGGAGCAGCTCCAGCGTGGCACCGCCGCGCCGGTCATCCAGAATGAGGCGGATACCTGTTACGCCCAAAAGCTCTCAAAAGAGGAGGCGTTGCTGGCGTGGGAACGCCCGGCCATCGAACTCGAACGGCAGGTCCGTGCCTTCAACCCCTGGCCGGTGGCCCAAAGCCACTACGAAGGGGAGGTGGTGCGGATCTGGCAGGCGCGTGCCCTGGAGGGTGAAGACAACCATGGTCTGGCCCCCGGCAGTGTGGTGGCCGCCACCAAGGCCGGTGTCGATATCGCCACCGGCAAGGGTCTGCTGCGACTGGAGCAGGCGCAACTGCCGGGGGGGCGACCGCTGGCGGCGGTGGATCTGCTCAACGCCCGCAAATCACTGAAGCAGGCCGGTGCCTGTTTTAATACCCCCGCAGTCACTGCCTGAGATGGATGTACGTGCAGTGGCAGCCATGGCCCTGAGTGAGGTGTTTCGCCAGGGCCACTCTCTCACCTCGGTACTGCCTCGTTGGCAGACACAGCTCTCAGCCAAGGATCGTCCGCTCCTGCAGGAGCTCTGTTACGGTGTGCTGCGCTGGCAGCCACGGCTTGATGCGCTGGCATCGCAGTTGCTGCAAAAACCCTTCAAAACCAAAGATATGGATGTTCACGCCCTGGTCCTGCTGGGGTTTTATCAGATGATCTACCTGCGTGTGCCAGACCACGCTGCGGTCTCCGCCACTGTGGCCGTAACCACAGCGCTGAAAAAACCGTGGGCGCGTGGTTTAGTAAACGCCGTGCTGCGCAACTTTCAGCGACAAAGCGAAACCCTGCTGGCGGGGCTGGATGAAGCCCCGGTCTCACGCTGGGCCCACCCCCACTGGTTTATCGAAAAACTACGCCACGCCTACCCTGAGCAGTGGCAGACCGTGCTGGCCGCCAACAACCAATACCCACCGCTGGTGCTGCGGATTAACCGCACCAAGACAAGTCGTGACGACTATCAACAACGGCTGCTGGCCGTCGGTATCGAATCGGAGCCTACGCCTCACTGCAAAGAGGGGCTGATCCTGTCACGGGCGGTAGATGTGGAGACGCTGCCAGGGTTTTTTGATGGTGAGGTATCGGTGCAGGATTCCGCAGCACAGCTGGCTGCCGGGCTGCTGGCCGCAGAACCCGGCGACTACATCCTGGACGCTTGCGCCGCCCCCGGCGGTAAAACCGCCCATGTGCTGGAGTGCCAGCCGACAGTGGAGCTGGTGGCACTGGATCAGGATGGTGGCCGGCTGGAACGGCTGCACAACAATCTGCAACGGTTGCAGCTCCAGGCAACGGTGGTCACCGCCGATGCCGCCGCGCCCGAATTGTGGTGGGATGGCCGTCTCTTTGACCGCATCATGCTCGATGCACCCTGCTCTGCTACGGGGGTGATCCGCCGTCACCCCGATATCAAACTCCTGCGCCGCGCCGACGACATTGCCGTACTGGCGACACTGCAGGGGAAAATTTTGCGGGCACTCTGGCCACTATTAAAACCGGGGGGTCGGTTGCTCTATGTCACCTGCTCGGTACTGCCACAAGAGAATGTACGCCAGCTCAACGCCTTTTGCCGTGAGCAGGATGACGCTCAGGAGCAGCTGATTTCGGCCCCTTGGGGAGAGGCCCAAACCGTCGGCCGGCAGATCTTACCCGGAGAGAGCGACATGGATGGCTTTTACTACGCCTGCCTGCAAAAAGAGGCGGCCCCCACGCCATGATGGCTACAAGATCGACCATCACCCGTCTTAGCCTTGCCCTGCTGTTCTGGTTTGCCACCCCTTGGGCCTATGGCGATGGGGAAAAGATCACCTATCAACAGACCCCCGGGTTTGTTGTGCTCTCGGCCACCGCCCAGAATATTGAGGGAATAGTTCATCTTGACGCCACCTTTGCCCTGCGCTTTGGCACAACGTTAGAGGAGGCACTGCACAGCGGCGTGGTACTGCCACTGTTGGTGGAGATTGAGGTATTGCAACAGCGTGAATACCTCTGGCCCAAAACCGTCGCCCATGTTGAGCAGGGTTACCTGCTCTCATTCAACGCCGTCACCGGGCAATATCTGCTGCACAACCGCAATACCGATATCCAACAACGCCTGCCCAGCCTCAGCGCCGTCAGGGCGGTACTGGGCAATCTGAATAAGTTTCCATTGATGGGCCGCACCCAGATCAAGGAGGACAGGCAGTATCTGGCCCGGCTGCGGATCACCGTCGCCAGTGACCAGCTGCCGGTTCCACTGCGATTAATGAGCTATGTCACATCCGATTGGGACATACAGAGTGAGTGGTACCAGTGGCCATTAAAAGTGCGTTAAAACGCCGTTTCTCTGGCGGGGGTCCCATCATACTGCTGCTGGGGCTGCTGCTCGGTTCGCTCTATCTGATGGGGGGGGCCACCGAAAACTCCGAGCAGTTCAGTCGCATCTATATGCCACTTCTTGTTATTAATGGATTGATTTTGTTGCTGTTGTTGGGGCTTATTGCCATCAATATCGGGCGCCTGATCCGGCAATACCGCAGTCGCGCCACTGGCTCACGGCTGACGCTACGACTGGTGGTGATGTTTGTGGCCCTGGCGGTCACGCCGGTATCGGTGCTCTACTACTTTTCCCTCGGTTTTATCCGCCACGGCATCGACAGCTGGTTTGACGTACGTGTCGAACGGGTGATGAGTGACGCCCTGGAGCTGAGCCGCACCACCCTCGACTGGCGGCTGCGCGATCTGATGCGCCAGACCGAACAGATGGCGCGCACTATCAGCGATGTTGCGCCAGAACAGCAGCTGCACATGTTAAACACCTTGCGCTCGCAGCAGGGGGCATGGGAGCTGGCGATCAGCCAGATCAATGGCACCATCACCGGTTTCAGCAATACCAACCCCCGTCAGCTCACCCCCACCGCTATCGATGCTGTAGTGCTATCGCAGCTGAAAGGTGGCTTGGCCTACGTTGCCCTCGAACCTGGCAAAGGGGTGGATAAGGAGCTTTTTGCACGTCTGGTGGTGAGTATTCCCGCCTCCAGCGACAACGTCACCCCCCGTCTGCTGCAGGCAATTTTTCCAGTCCCCGCCGGTATCGATACCCTGATGGAGCGGGTCCGCCACGCCTCCAGTCAGTATGAACAGCTCGCCTTTTTTAGCGGACCACTCAAATTCAGCTTCATCCTGACACTCTCTCTGGTCCTGCTACTAAGCATGTTCACCGCCATCTGGGTCGCTTTTTATCTGGCACAGCGGCTGGTGGCACCGATCCGCATCCTGGCCATCGGTACCCGTTCGGTGGCGGAGGGGGACTACCACCGCCAGCTGCCCACCACCGTTGCCACCGACGACGAGCTTGGATTTTTGGTCAAATCGTTTAATACCATGATGTTACGCATCGCACTCACGCGGGAGGAGGCGGAGCGTAGCCGCCTGCGGCTAGAGAGTCAGAAACGCTATCTCGAAACCGTACTCGGCCATCTCTCCTCCGGTGTTATCACATTTGACAGTGAAGGGCTGCTGCTCACCGCCAATACCGCTGCCGAACAGATTCTGGGGGTGGAACTGATCAGTGCGACCAATACCACATTGGCTAACATCGGCCAGAGCCATGAACATACCCAGGCCTTTGTTGAGGCACAGCTGGCACAGATTGGCGCGGCACAGGAGGGATGGCAAGAGCAGGTGGTGCTCTACGGTGCCAATGGCCGTCAGGTCTTGATGTGTCGGGGTGTGCATCTGCCTGCCCGTCTGGTTGAGCAGCAGCAGGATACCGGTTACGTGGTGGTATTTGATGATGTCACCACCTTGCTCCAGGCCCAGCGCGACGCCGCCTGGGGTGAGGTGGCGCGGCGTATCGCCCACGAGATTAAAAATCCACTGACACCGATCCGTCTCTCTGCCGAACGGTTACGTCACAAATATCTGCCGACCATGAATGAGGAGGAGTCGCAGCTGCTCGACCGCGCTACCCATACCATCGTGCAGCAGGTGGAGAACATGAAAGAGCTGGTCAAGGCCTTTGCCGACTACGCCCGCGCCCCACAGCTGGAGCTGCTGCCCATCAACCTTAACGCCCTGATCAACGAGGTGTTGGAGCTCTATCGCAGCTCACCCCGCTCACTGATACTGGAGGTGAATCTTGACCCGCAGATCGGCCAAGCCCGCCAGATCCACGCCGACAGTGGCCGGATCCGTCAGCTGATCCACAACCTGATTAAAAACGCGATCGAGGCCGCCGATGGCGAAAACGATATCCACATCAAGGTTGAAACGCGCCAGATTGAGGGCGAAACCCCACAGGTGGAGCTGAGTGTGACCGACAGCGGCCCCGGAATTCCGGAGGCACTGCTCAACAAAATCTTTGAACCCTACATCAGCACCAAACCCAAAGGGGACGGCTTGGGGCTGGCAATCGTCAAAAAGATTGTCGAAGAGCATAATGGTACCCTCTGGGCCGAGAACCTGAGTGACGGCGGCGGTGCCCGTTTTAACATCCGTCTGCCACTGCAGCTGGCACGCCCGCCAAGCCCGCAACAAAGCGACAACCATGAGGTAATTGGATGACAGCGCCCCATATTCTGGTCGTGGATGACGAAACCGATATTCGCGAACTGGTCAAAGAGATCCTCGAAGATGAACACTACAGCGTCACCAGCGCTGCCGATGGTGCTGCCGCGCGCCGCGCCTATCAGGAGCGCCGCCCCGACCTGATCCTGCTCGACGTCTGGATGCCCGACATAGACGGCATTACGCTGCTCAAAGAGTGGCAAACCAGCGCCCAGTCTGACAACAACCCCATGCCACCGGTGGTGATCATGTCGGGCCATGGCACTGTTGAGACGGCGGTTGAAGCGACCCGACTGGGGGCCTATGATTTCCTCGAAAAACCACTCTCCATGGCCAAACTGCTCATCACCCTGCGCCATGCGCTGGATGACCAGAATCTGCGCCGTGAAGCCAGCGCCCAGCGCCGCCAGCTCCAGCCCCTGAGCCAGCCGCTGGGCAAAAGCGAAGGGATGAGCCGTCTGCGCGATCAGGCCGTGCAGGCCGCCGGCAGTGATGCCACCCTCCTGCTCAGTGGCGAGTCGGGCGCGGGCAAACGTCTCTTAGCCCAGTTTATCCACAGTCGCAGCAGCCGTCGCAGCGGTCCGTTTATTGAGGTTGGCATGGCCACCTTGAGCGGTGCTGACGGGGCGGCACGACTCTTTGGCGAGGAGCGTAGTGGCCAACCGATGGTTGCCGGACTGCTGGAGCAGGCCAACGGCGGCACCCTGTTTCTGCATGAGGTGTGGAGCATGGAGGCCCCACTACAGACCCAGCTGGCCCAGGCCCTGGATGTTGGCCACTTTCGCCGTAGCGGCGGCATTGCTACGGTCAAGCTGAACCTGAGGATAATCGCCAGCAGTAGCCGTCCGCTGGCCACCGAGGTGCAGCAGGGGCGCTTTAACGCCCGACTCTTCTACCAGCTCAGTGTTGTCCCCATCACCGTGCCGCCGCTGCGTGACCATCGGGATGATCTGCTCGAGCTGCTGGCCTACTACGTCGACTACTTTGTCGAACGTGAAGGGCTCACCTACCGCTCCTTCTCGGTCGCCGCCCAAAACCGGCTGCGGCACCATAACTGGCCCGGCAACGTACGCGAGTTTATCAACCTGGTGCACCGCTTTTTAACCCTGGGCGAGAGTGGCATCGTAGAGAGCACCGAGGTTGAACAGGCCTTGGGGGCGACCCATCTACCCACCGCCTCGGAGCAGGTGCTGGAGCTGGATTTTGATCTGCCGTTACGCCAAGCCCGTGAGCTGTTTGAGAAGGCCTATTTTGAGTACCAGCTCCAGGTAACTGATGGCAACGTCTCGCAGGTGGCAAAACGGTCGGGCATTGAACGCACTCATCTTTATCGCAAAATGAAGTCGCTGGGCATTAATCCAAAAGAAGATCTGAATTAGTGGCCATTAATATAGTAAAGTGCGCGCTCCCGACGCCGATGAGTAACGGTCAGATATGAAAATTATAATTCTGGGTGCAGGCCAGGTTGGCTCCTCTGTCGCCGCCAATCTCGCCAGAGAGGCCAACGACATTACGGTGGTTGATGTTGATATCACCCTACTGCAGGATCTCCAGGATCGCCTCGATATCCGCACCGTTCATGGCCAAGGCTCCCATCCCGACGTGCTTAGACGCGCCGGTGCGGAGGATGCCGACATGATCCTGGCTGTCACCAACAGCGACGAGACCAACATGCTCGCCTGCGAGGTGGCGCAACACCTCTTCCGTACCCCCACCAAGATCGCCCGGGTCCGCGCCCGCGAATATCTCCAGTATCCCAAACTCTTTGGCCCCGAGGCGATTGCGGTCGATGTCATGCTCAGCCCCGAACAGCTGGTGATCGACTACATGGAGCGGCTCATCGACCACCCCGGCGCGCTGCAGGTACTCGATTTTGCGGATGGTCTGGTGCAACTGGTGGCGGTCAAGGCCTACCACGGCGGGCCACTGGTGGGACAGGCGCTGCGCAAACTCCGTGACCACATGCCCACTGTTGAAACCCGCGTCGCCGCCATCTTCCGCAAAGGCACCCCCATCATCCCCGAGGGCGAGACCGTCATTGAGGCCGACGATGAGGTCTTCTTCATCGTTGCCCGCAAAGATATCCGCAAGGTGATCGGTGAGCTGCGCCATCTCGATAGACCCAACAAACGCATCATCATCGCCGGTGGCGGTAACATTGGCAAAGGGCTGGCGCGGGCGCTGGAGAACAACTACCAGGTCAAGCTCATCGACCACAATCTGCGCAACTCGCAGCTGATCTCGGAGGAGTTGGAGCGCACTATCGTGCTGCATGGCGATGCCGCCGATGAGGAGCTGCTGCAAGAAGAGAACATCGCCAGCACCGATGTCTTCTGTGCCGTCACCAATGACGACGAGGCCAATATCCTCTCGGCGATGCTGGCCAAGCGCCTCGGTGCGCGCAAGGTGATGGCGCTGATCAATCGCGGCTCCTACGTACATCTGGTGGAGTCGAGTGACATCGATATCGCCATCTCGCCCCACCAGGCGATGATCGGCAGCCTGCTGGCCCATGTGCGGCGTGGCGATGTGGCGGTGGTGCACTCGTTGCGCCATGGCGCCGCCGAGGCGATCGAGGCGATTGCCCATGGCGACAAACGCTCCTCCAAGGTGGTGGGACGCACCATTGAAGAGATCAAGCTGCCGCCAGGGACCAACATCGGTGCCATCGTCCGCAACGGCGAGGTGATCATCGCCCACCACAACACCGTCATCGAGCCCGAGGACCATGTCATCCTCTTTCTGGTCGACAAGCGCCGCGTGCGCGAGGTGGAGAAACTGTTCCAGGTCGGGATCACCTTCCTCTAGGTCACCATGCAACTTACTGCCGTACAACGAATCCTCGGTCTGCTACTGATGCTCTTCAGTATCACCCTGCTGCCACCACTGGCGGTCTCCTATGCTTATGACGATGGCGTCACCACCCCCTTTCTGGTGAGTTTTTGCCTGACCCTGCTCACCGGCCTATTCTTCTGGTGGCCGGTGCGCCGCCGCCGTTCTGAGCTGCGGATGCGTGACGGCTTTCTGATTGTGGTGATGTTCTGGACGGTACTGGGGCTGTTCGGTGCCCTGCCGCTGATGCTCTCCCACCAGCCCCACCTCTCGATTACCGACGCGGTGTTTGAATCGATCTCCGGTCTTACTACTACAGGGGCCACCATCATCGCTGCCGGGCTGGACACGCTACCGAAGTCAATCCTCTACCATCGCGCCCAGCTCCACTTCCTCGGCGGCATGGGCATCATCGTCCTGGCGGTAGCGATCCTGCCACTACTGGGGATCGGGGGCATGCAGCTGTTCCGCGCCGAGACGCCGGGGCCGATGAAGGACTCCAAGCTCACCCCGCGCATCACCGAGACCGCCAAGGGGTTGTGGTATGTCTACCTCATTCTCAACGTCGCCTGCACCTTGGCCTTTTGGGCGGGCGGCATGACCTTCTTTGACGCCATCACCCACGCCTTCTCCACCCTGGCGCTGGGCGGCTTCTCCACCCATGATGCCAGCTTTGGCTACTTCAACAGCCCGCTGCTCGAAGCCATCGCCATCTTCTTCATGTTCCTGGCGGGGATGAACTTTGCGCTCCACTTTCTGGCCTGGCGCGCCAACAGCTGGAAGGTCTACACTCAGGACAGCGAGTGGCAGGTCTACATGTGGCTATTGCTGATATCGCTGGTGCTCGTGGTGGGGTATCTCTGGTTAAGCGGCACCTATACCGACCCCCTGACGGCGCTACGTCACGGCACCTTCCAACTGGTCTCACTGGCCACCACCACCGGCTTCATCACCACAGGCTTTGCTGACTGGCCGGGCTTCCTGCCAGTCTTCATACTACTCACCAGCCTCGTCGTCAGCTGCGCCGGCTCCACTGGCGGCGGCATCAAGGCGATCCGCTTCCTGCTGCTGATCAAGCAGGGGGGGCGTGAGATCAAGCGGCTGATCCACCCCGCCGCCCAGATCCCCATCAAGGTCGGCAGCAAGGCGGTGCCAGACCGTGTTATCGAGGCGGTCTGGGGCTTCTTCGCCCTCTGGGTCGCCACCTTCATTATTATGAGCATGTTGCTGATGGCGACCGGGCTGGATGCCTTCTCCGCCTTCTCCGGCGTGCTCGCCTGCATGACCAACGCTGGCCCTGGCCTCGGCAGCGTCACCATGAACTTCATGGAGGTCAGTGATTTTGGCAAATGGGTGCTGACCTTCGCCATGTTGCTGGGGCGGCTCGAGATCTTCACCCTGCTGGTGCTGCTCAGCCCCGCCTTCTGGCGCAAATAGAGGATTGCCTAATGAGTGATGCCACCCGGGAAAAGTGGGACAGAATCTATAGCGAGCGGAGTGCAGAGTACGGCCACCCCGTACGTGTAGTAGAGGAGAATATGCATCTCCTGCCCGCATCAGGAAAAGGGCTGGAACTCGCCTGCGGTCTTGCCAACAACAGCTTCGCCATTGCCGCACGTGGTATCGAGATGGAGGCATGGGACATCTCCCCCGTTGCCGCTGCTCGGGTCAACCAACGCGCCACAGAGACCGGCGCCCAGGTCACGGCCTGCGCTCGCGATATTGTCACCGAGCCACCCACCGCCGCTGGTTACGACGTGGTTGTTGTCAGCCACTTCCTCGATCGCAGCTTAATACCCGCCATCATCGCCGCCCTCAAACCCGGCGGCCTGCTCTTCTACCAAACCTTCACCCAAACACGGGTGGCCGAAAGTGGTCCAAAAACCAATGACTGGCGTCTCGCCGATGGTGAACTACTCACCCTGTTTGCAGCGTTAAGACCACTGGTCTACCGCGAAGAGGGGCTGACCGGGGATACCAGCACCGGGCTGCGTAATGAGGCGCTACTGGTGGCACAGAAGGCAATCAACTAAACAGCCCGCCCCACCCACTATTGATTGGCCAGTGTTGCAACCTCAAGGGGGGTTAAAGCAACACCGTACAGACGCACGTTATCCACCTTGCCTTTAAAAAACCGCTGGTCATTCAACGTTGGCACCCATTTTCAGCCCTTCCCTGACATCTGAAATGATTTTACTTTTGCAGCCTATCTCAAATCACTCTTTAGCAACACTACTCCGCCAATCCGGCAAAAACATGTTGCACATCGTCATCGGCATCGATGGCATCCAGAAACGCCTCCACCTCGGTCCGCTCTGCCTCACCAATGGTGACGGGGTTTTTCGGCCGGTAACCCTGCTGCGCGGACTGCACGGTAAAACCGTGAGCGGGCAGTGCCCGCGAAACCGCATCCAGATCCGTCAGGTCGGTATAAAAAAGTGTGGTGCCCTCCTCCTCTCCCGGCTCCAGATCCTGGGCACCCACTTCAATGGCAACCTCTTCCGGGTCGCTGCCTGCCACATCGGGCGTGGCTTCAATCATGCCCAGGTGGTCAAAATCCCAGGAGACCGACCCAGCCGCACCCAGCTGGCCTTTGCGAAACAGCACGCGCATGCTGGAGATGGTGCGGTTGACGTTGTCAGTGAGACACTCAACAATCACCGGCACTTGGTGGGGTGCAAACCCTTCGTAGGTGACCTTTTCATAATTGACACCGGCATCCAGTAACCCGGCCCCTTTTTTGATAGCACGATCGAGTGTCTCTTTGGGCATGGAGGCCTTCTTGGCCTGCTCAACGGCCAGACGCAGGCGCGGGTTCATGTCGGGATCGGCACCATTACGCGCGGCGACGATGATCTCCTTGGCCAACTTGCCAAAGATGCGCCCCTTGGCATTTGCCGCGATCTCTTTATGTTTTACTTTCCACTGTGCACCCATGCCAAAACTCCTCTATGTCCATCCTGATGAACGCTGCTGTTGTGACAACGCCTTAACCATATAGTGGGGCCGCGCCCACTGGCCGTGTTCGAAAACGTTTATAACCCCACTGGTACTGGGCCGGAATCTGGCATATCGCCGCCTCAACCGCCTGATTAAGGGCCGTGACGGAGGTGAGTATATCGTCACTATAAATATCATCCGCCACCGGGCTGAAGTGCAGTACAAAACCACGGCTTCCGGAAAGCCGCTCTGCCCAGACACAGAGCACTGTCGCCCCGCTTTTCTGCGCCAGACGTGACAATAGCGTCATGGTATTGGTCTGAACACCAAAAAAGGGGGCAAACTGGCCACCGTTCTCCCCCGGATCCTGATCGGGCAGGATACCGACCAACTCATTGTTTTTAAGCGCCTGATAGAGCACCCGTACACCTTTTGCATTGGTTGGGGCAAGTTTGGAGCCAAAACGCTCCCGGGAGTCGCGCAATACTTCATCCATCCCCGCCTGACGTGGTGGGCGATAGAGGTTGGTCATGGGATAACGTTGTGAGCAGTACGCGCCAATCAACTCCCAATTGCCCAGGTGAGGCGCTGCCAGAATCACCCCTTTGCCTCGCTCCAGCCCCGCTTTAAGCAGCGCCTCACCCTGAACCTCATACACCAGCTTCTCAACCTGCTGCTGGCTACCATACCAGAGCGTGCCCGCCTCGCTGAAGGTTTTGCCCAGCTCAACCATAGACTGTTGCAGCAGCTGTTGCCGTTGACTCTCCGACCGCTCCGGAAAACAGAGCGTCAAATTGGTACAGGCGGTACGCAGCTCCGTACGGTCACCACGCAGCGCCCGACGCCCACCAAACCCACCCATCGCGTGGTTAAGCCAAAGGGGCAGGTGGGCGCTCAGGCGCAACAATCGTTTAAACCAGACTGCTTTCATACTATGAACAGAACCAAAAGTGAGGTGAGTGAATAGACTTCATAACAATATTTTCGCTTAACTTGAGCGGTTTGGCGACTACCAACGCTATAATCGGCCCACTCATTTACTACAACGGTCACAAACAATGGACACAATTGAACTCTGGGTATCAAGCTACTGGTTCTGGTTTGGCATAGCAACGGTGCTGCTGGCGCTGGAGGCTGCCTTTGGTGGTTTTATGTTTCTGGCCACCAGCGTGGCCGCGTTAGCCATTGGCGGCGTCAGCCACTTCTATCCCCAATTGGGATTTACCATACTGCTACTCTTTTTTATGCTGCTCGCCAGCGCCACCCTCTACCTCACCAGCACATGGGTTGAGGCCCGCCAAGAGAAAAATCTCGAACTACAGCGCAGCGCCATCAATCAGCACTATCTTGGCCGCCAATTTGCCCTGATGGACCCGATTCACAAAGGGCTAAGCAGCTTGAATATAGACGGCATTATCTGGCAACTGCGCGGTGATGACGCACCCGCAGGGACAAAAATGTCCGTTGTTTCTGTGGGCGACGGGTTTCTTGAGGTGGCAAAAATCAACTCTTGATTGTCCCTTCCGCGCCACTCAGCAGGCGCTGGATGTTACTGCGATGACGCCACACCAGCAGGATAGCCAGCGCCACCGTCATACTTAAAAAGGCTGAACCCGGCTCCGACTCCAGCAGCCACATATAGAGTGGCGCAAGCACAGCGGCAATTAACGCCGCCAATGAAGAGATTTTCAACCCTTTGGCGATCACCAGCCAGGTGGCGGCGGCGGCAAGCGCCACCGGCCAGGCGATCCCCAGCAGCACCCCCATGGCCGTCGCCACCCCTTTACCCCCATGAAAACCAAAAAATATTGGGTAGAGATGGCCCAGAAACGCCGCCATGGCGGTGGCCGCCAGCACGGTATCATCAACACCGGCAAGGCGCGCCACCAGCACCGGAATCAACCCTTTTAAAGAGTCACCCAGCAGTGTAATCGCCGCCGCCTTTTTGCCACCAAAACGCAATACATTGGTCGCACCAGGGTTGCGTGACCCTTCAGAACGGGGGTCTGGCAACCCCATCAATTTACAGGTAATAATGGCGGCAGAGAGCGAACCAAGCAGATAGGCAAATACAACCAGGGCGATATCAAGCATAATAATCTTCAACAATTTGGACCATAACGGGGCGTAATCATACGGCAATTTGGCTGTCCGTGCGCCACCCTAACCCTTCGGAAACATAAAAAACGTATGGATATTATCTACCTCAATGACCTCTGCATCGACACGGTAATTGGCGTCTACGACTGGGAGCGGCGTGTTAAACAGAAGATCATTATCGATCTGGAGATGGCCACGGATATCCGTAAGGCCGCCGCCAGTGACAACCTTGACGATACACTCAACTACAAGGCGGTGGCCAAACGACTCATCGATTTTGTTGGCCAAAGTGACTATGAGCTGGTGGAGACCCTGGCAGAACGTATCACCGAGATTGTATTAAATGAGTTCAACGTACCGTGGGTCAAACTGCGCCTCAACAAACAGGGGGCGGTGCGGGGTGCCCGCGACGTCGGCATCATCATTGAACGTGGCAACCGCTACTGATGGCACGTATCTACATCAGCGTTGGCAGCAATATTGAGGCGGCACTTAACATACGCTCTGCCATCACCGCCCTGCGGCAATATTATGGCGAGCTGATCCTGTCGCGGGTCTTTGAAAGCGAGGCAGTCGGCTTCAGCGGTGACAATTTTTACAATCTGGTGGTGGGGTTTGACAGCAACAATACGCTGCCACAAGTGGCTGCCATGCTTCGCCAGATCGAAGATGAACATGCCCGCGACCGTCAGGGGCCTCGTTTCAGTGCCCGTACCATCGATCTCGACCTGCTGCTTTATGACAACGTGGTGGATAACAGCAACGGTCTGAACGTGCCCCGTGACGAGATCATCGAAAACGCCTTTGTATTACAACCGCTGGCCGAAGTGGCGGGCAGCCTGATTCATCCACTGCTGCAACAGACGATGGGTGAGCTATGGCAAGATTTTGATCAACAACGACAGCAGCTTTGGCCCATTGAATTTGAGTGGCACGGCGATACACGTCGCTCTTAACGCGCCTTGAATTTAAGTGAGGCGGAATTGATGCAGTAACGCTGCCCGGTAGGATCAGGCCCATCGTTAAACAGGTGCCCCAGATGGGCCTCGCAGGCGGCACAGCGGACCTCGGTGCGACGCATGCCGTGGCTCTCATCAAACAGCTCGGCAATCTCTGACACTGCCGCTGGCTGCCAAAAGCTGGGCCAGCCGCTGCCTGAGTCAAACTTGTGGTCCGAGTCAAAGAGTGGCGCGCCACAACAGAGGCAGTGGTAGCTGCCGGCGCTTTTATTGTCGGTATATTCGCCGGTAAACGCCATCTCAGTCCCCGCCTGGCGGGTGATGCGGTACTGGTCGGGGGTCAGCAGTGTGCGCCACTCGGCATCGGTTTTAACGGTTTTATCACTCATAACTACCCTCTGGGTATGACCAAGGTTCAGGCTGGCATGTCGGGAATCAGCAGGCTTTTCAGTTTGGCAATGCTGTCTTTAAGTTGCAGCTTGCGTTTTTTCAAACGCCGCAGTCGCAACTGGTCGTAACCGGGGTCCTCTACAAGCTTTTGAATGGCTATATCGAGGTCCCGATGCTCCAACTTCATCGCTACGATGCGTGCTTTAATGGCTTCAATCTCTTCACACATGGTCACCTGCCACAACGTTGAACTGAAGATACCTTATGCCTTAGTGCGCAGATCCGCAACACTGCTTATATTTGCGGCCACTACCACAGGGACAAGGGTCATTACGACCGATCTTAACAGGCTTTGTCTCTGTTTGGCGCTGGCCATCGACATAAAACCAGCGCCCCTGCTCATAGAGGAAGCGGCTGCGTTCACGCAGCTGTTCAATACGCCCGAACAGCGAAAAGCGGGCACTGAACTCCACCCAACCTTCGCCCCTGATCGATGCAGTATCAGGGGCTGGCGCATCCGTAATCGTTAGCCCCAGCCACTGCATTGCAGGTGTCAGATCAAGCTCGGTGGGCCGTGTGCTGACGTGCCAGCTCTGACAAAGATAGTGATCGTTCAGCAGTACATAGGCGCTGTAGCGCGAACGCATCAGCTGTTCCGGCGTTGTCGCCATGGCACCGCCACTATGCAGCGCGCCACAGCAGTCTCCGTAGGGTAGTCCCAGACCACACGGACAAACCTCGTCGTCCATCAACTCAACGGCCATGGTTTGCCACCTCTTTAAACAGTTGTGCCAACCGCTGCGTGGCGGGACCCGTCGCCCCACTCCGCCCAAACACCAGATGCATCAACCCTAACTTTCGCCCCCCTTCACGCAGGGGCAGCGGTACGAGTATGCCTTGCGCCAGCTCTGTCTCTATCTGATGCTGTGGCAACCAGCTAAACCCTAGGCCGCTGCTCACGGCCACCACTGCGGTTTCGATACTGCTGACTGTCCAGCGGTACTCTGACCCGAGCCAGCCGCTGCTGCGGTTGAGATAAAGTCCCGAGTCGCGGATCACCACCTGCAGCTCCCGTCTCAGCAGTTCGGTGGTGAGCGGCTCTGCACTGCGATGCAACGGGTGGTCACGGTGGGCAACGGCGATAAACTCCACCTCCAGCAGTGGGTCTCCGAGAAACCCTTGCGGCACTTGCGAGGCCACCACCAGATCTGCCCGCCCCTCCAGCAGCGCCTCATCGGCCCCCGAGAGCACCACCTCCTCCAGCCGCACATGGGTGTTGGGGCAGTCTGAGGCAAACTGTTTGAGTACCTGCATCAAGGTGCTACTGGGGTAAGCAGCATCCACCACCAATACCACCTCCGCCTCCCACCCCTGTTCCAGGCTATGGGCCAGCTGCTCCAGCTCCGCCGCGTCCCCCAGTAGTTGCCGTGAGCGGCGCAACAGCGTCTCCCCCATTTTGGTCAACTCCGCCTTGCGCCCCTGAATCTCCAGCAGTGGCACCCCCAGCTGCGCCTGGAGTTTGGCCACGGCATAACTGACGGCGGACTGGCTACGGTGGAGTCGCTCTGCCGCCTGTGCATATCCACCCGCATCCACCACGGCCTGCAGAATCCGCCATTGGTCGAGGGTAGTACGGGGGGCTTTGATGGCTGATCTATTCATAATTTAGATAAATATACGCTATTTTTTGCGCTTTTATATCAGATAATATGACCCATAATAGCTAAACACTCAACCAACAGCTCAGGAGAACACAGATGGATAGATATACAACACTACTCGGCCGCCTGTTAATAGCGCCCATATTTATCATCGCCGCCATTGGTAAGATTGGTGGCTACACCGCCACACAAGGGTGGATGGAGACCATGGGGGTGCCTGGCATACTGCTGCCCGCAGTCATCTTGCTGGAGCTTGGCGGCGGACTGGCACTGCTATTTGGCTGGCAGGCACGGACAGCCGCCGGGTTGCTGGCTGGATTCACTATTGTGGCGGCGGCTATTTTTCACAACAACCTTACTGACCAGATACAGTCGCTGATGTTCATGAAAAATCTGGCCATCGCCGGTGGCCTGCTGTTTATCACGGCCCACGGCGCGGGGAGACTGAGCATTGATGCCCGCCGCCAACCACAGCCGCAAGATAACCACACACGCAGCGCCTCCTTGGTCTAAACTTTTACCTTTTTATCACCAAGGAAAATCACAAATGGCACTTTACGACAAAGGCAGTCCCCACAAAATCACACTCAACGCTGGTGACAGCGCCCGCCTCTGCATGTGTGGCAAAACCGGTCGTGAACCCTTTTGTGACGGCTCCCACTTCAACAGCAGCCCGCCTATCCAGCCGATGAAGTATGAGGCAAAAGAGGATACCACCCTGCGGGTATGCGGCTGTGGCAAGAGCAAAAATCTGCCCTATTGTGACGGCAGCCACAACGATTAACCCCTTTTGCAGCCCCCCCTCCCGCCATCAGGCAGTGGGGGCATGAGAGGGAGAGATAAAAGGAGAGACTCTTCATGATCAGCAAATACCCCGCACAGCAAATGGAGGAGGGGGCGGGTGTCGCCATCGCGCGCCTGATGCCCATCGCCAGTTTTCGTAACTATGACCCCATTGTTTTGTGGGATGATTTCACCATCACCCCTGGCAACGGCTTTCCTGAACACCCACACCGCGGCTTTGAGGGGCTGACCTATCTCTTCAGCGGCTCCGTCAAACATAGCGATAACCTTGGCAACAGCTCCACCGTTAAAGCGGGGGGCGCACAACGGTTTACCGCCGGGCGCGGGATAACCCATTCAGAGATGCCAAACGATAGCACTGCCACCCGTGGCATTCAGCTCTGGATCAATCTGCCCAAACGGCTTAAACAGAGCGACCCCAGCTATCAGCAGGTGAATGACGGCGACTTCCCGGTTCAGATGTTTGAAGGGGGGCAGATTAAAACCATCGTTGGAACCGACTCACCGCTACAACTATTAACCGCGGTACGTTATGCCCATATCCAAATGGATGCCAACGCCCACTATAGCGAGACCATTGCCCCGCAGATGCGTGGATTGCTCTATGTTGTGGAGGGGGCCATAAAGATCAACGGTATGCGTTATGCTCAGGCCGAGGCCGCCCTCATCGATAGTGAAGCAGTGGTCCATATCCAGGCAGAGATGGCCAGCCAGCTAATGCTCTGCCTTGGCGTGCCACACGGCGAACCTATTTTCCAGCACGGCCCATTTGTCGACTAAACGGATGTTCAACCCACCAAAAGGAGTATCACATGACCAACATTGCCATTGTTTACCATAGCGGCTACGGCCACACCCAAAAACAGGCCGAAGCCATTCACGCCGGTGCAGCCGCTGTTGCCGATATCAGCGCCAACCTGCTGGCCATCAACAGTGAAGGTGAATTAACAGCGGCCGACTGGCACACCCTGGCCACCGCCAATGGTGTGATCTTTGGCTCCCCCACCTACATGGGCAGCGTCTCCTGGCAGTTTAAAAAGTTTGCCGATGCCAGTAGCAAGGACTGGATCAAGCAAACATGGAAGGACAAAATAGGGGCCGGATTTACCAATTCAGCCTCCATGAATGGCGACAAAGAGCTCGCCCTGCATTATCTTTTCACCCTGGCGATGCAACACTCAATGGTCTGGGCAGGCACCGGCATGCTGCCCTCCAACAACAAGGCAGCACAACGCAACGACATCAACTATCTCGGATCATCCAGTGGTTTGATGGCCCAGTCACCCTCCGACGCCAGCACCACCGAAGGGCCGCTGCCGGGCGACCTTGAAACTGCACGACTGTTTGGTAAGCGCATTGCAGAGGTTACAAAGCGCTGGAGCGCCAACACTACCAGCCACGTATAAACGCAAAATCAATCCGTGTAAAAACGAAAAAACCCGGAAGCCTGTTCCAGGCCTCCGGGTTTTCCATATTCACCGCAGCGACAGAGTCACTGTCTCTGTTAGCTCAATCGATTATCCCGTAACCTGCTGGATCCCCTCCAGCTGCCAATTAGCACTGTTGCGTGCCTTAACAAAGTGCCACACCTCATCCACATGGATATTATTGCCATCCTCACGCAGCTCGGCCTTGAACAGTACAATCGCCTCCTGCTTGGAGCCAAGGTCATTGGCGCTGAGCAATTCAGCATTCAGATCAACCACTTCCGTCTCTGAACTGCCGTTGCGGCTATGAAACTGATCCTGAATTTCACCAAACACATGGTCAGTAGTGAACTGGCGAATGTCAGCCAGATCCCCCTCATCCCACGACTTTTGCAGCCGCACAAAACAGTTTTTGGCACCATCAACAAACGCGGCCTGATCAAACCCCTTGGGTACCGCACTGCGCAAACCATCCAGGCTTGGGCCTTCGCTGACACTTTCGCTGTTATTGTTATAACGCTGCTCACTGACCTGATCAGGCTGATGGGGAGTCTCCTGCTCATTGTGGGCACTGTAGTGATTATTGGCCGTTGCCGCAGCGGGCTGGGGCTGCTGGCGGGCACGGCTGGCCATAAATTTATAGATCAGGAACGCAACCAGCCCAAACAGCAGTACATCCATAAAGTTGATGCCATCAAACGCACCACCAAAAAAGAGTGCGCCCAGCAATCCACCCAGGGCGAGACCACCCAGAATGCCCATCAACCCCCCTTTTTTAGCAAACGACTGCTTGAGGTTTGAGTTTGTCTGCTGTGCAGCAGTCGCTTTTTGAGGTTGATTAGCGGTGGCGTTACGATTAACACTTTGGCTCTGATTGAATTTGCCACCAAAGGATTTGCCTCCGCCCATCCGTTTTGCCTCAGCGACATCCATGCCCGTGACAAACAACCCGATAGCTGCGGTCATGGCGATTAACAACGTTAAAATTGATTTCATCTACTTTCCCCGATCCATTTCAATTAAACCCGTGGCACATTTTACACTAGATTGACATTTTTTCCCGGCCCGGTTGACCAGTGCCTAACCGAATCCAAAAACAAAGCTTACTTATTGATAAATAAAATAATTTTTTACTCAAAAACTGAAGACAGATATTTTCCATGCGTTGCTGGAGATTAGACGTGAACCAGAGTGTCACTCTGATTCGCTGGCCTCGACGGGGGCAGTAAAGTGCCGGGAGGGGCCGCGGGGGCCACCCTTTTTCTGGGGCAGGCTGAACCAATCCTCTCGGGTAATTTCATGAAAATAGTCCGCCTCATCCACCAGCAGTCGTGAGGTGGTGCGCGGCACGGCGGCAATCTCTACCCTCACCCCTTCTGATTTCAGGTGACGCACCAGCTCAACATAGTCGGAGTCACCTGACATGATGATGATGGTATCGACCTTACTGGCCAGCTGGGTGGCGTTGATGGTCAGGGGGATGTCTGCCGACTTGTGGCAGGGGCGTACTGAGCCATGAAAGTTATTATGCAGCCGCTCCTGAAGTTTTGCGGAGATGTGTTTTCCTTCACGAAAGTAGATCAACCGGTTGAGTCCGCGATTCCCCAGCAGTCGCGGGATCAAGGTATCAAAATTGAGCATGGTCTGTGTATCACCCGCCTCGTCATGAATGCTGCGCTCGAGATTATTACCGTCGACCAGTATGGCAATTGATTGGCTGATGACGATATCCAGCGATGGGCGTGACGGCTGCATGAAGCTTCCTTATATGGTGTAACAACAACCCTTAAGTGATAGTAAAAAACTAAAATTCAAGCGGGGAGGAGGTGAAATGTCTGTAATAACAGAGAGGGTTTTGCAATACAGGGTAAAACCTGCCCAGACCGGGCAGGTTTTACCCATAGCAGCTAGCTACCCTTCATCTGACGACTGACAGGTGTCTGAGCGAGGTAAGGGGGGATTCGTGAAGCTGAGTTATCAACCGGGGCACTCTCAAAGGAACCCACCACACCAGCGCTATTTTTTTTGCCGGTGAAAGAGTAACTGCTTTTGCAAAAACCTGAGTAATTGTAGCTGTTTTTCATTTATATCGCTTCCTAGGGTAGATGTTGATGGATCTGGGCCAACTACACCACGCCCCGGCCAAGGGAGTAATACCTTAGCACCTCTTTAAGAGGCTGACTATAGCGATGTTGGGACAAGTTTGAGATCACCAACATTTTAAATTTTTCTTTATATTACATGGGATTACAGAGCCACTTGGCGATGGCGCTGCTGGCGCGTACTAGCATTTGCCTCCGTTTGGCGCACCACTTGTTCGGGATCGAGCACCAGCATCCCCTTAAGACCGGAGGCGGCGTAGTCAATCATCAGCATCTCTTCAAGCGTGCTGGCAGTAATGTTCAGCGCCTCCACGCCCCCTTGGTAGAGGATTAAAAAGAGCCGTTTGAGGGCAATTTGGTGGGTCTGGGTGGTGGTACTAAAAAGCCAGTCACTCAGTACCATAAAAGATTCAAACGGATCATCGGCCAGTAACAGGGGGAGTGTTTGCCGAAAACGGCCGGAGTTGGCAATCATGTCCCAGTAGCGGGCAAAACGGTTGAGGCGTTGCAGCGTAATAAAGTCGATCAGGTTATTGCTGAGGATGTTGTAAGGCGGATTGGGGTTGTAGCGCATATCAAACGCCGGGGTATGGCGGATGATGGGCGAACCCCGCAGCCGCTTGAGGATGCCGACCTGGATCTCGTGTGGAGCAAGCTGCGCCAGTCGGTTAAAGCTTCGCGCAAAACTCGCCATGTCTTCGCCGGGCAGGCCGATGATCAGATCGGCATGGATATGGGCATGGGTCTGCTGTGCGATCCAGCGCAGATTCTCGGCGGTTTTGTCGTTGTCCTGTTTGCGGCTGATCAATGCCTGGACAGCTGGGTTAAAGGTCTGCACCCCGATCTCGAATTGCAGTGAACCCTCCGGGAAACGTTGAATCGCCGTTTTTAGCGTCTCTGGCAGATGGTCGGGGATGATCTCAAAGTGCAAAAAGAGTTTATCGTCGAGCCGTTCAAGGAAGAAGTCGAGGATGCGAATGCTGTAGTCGATCTTGAGATTGAAGGTGCGGTCGACAAATTTGAAGTGGCGCGCACCACGTTGATAGAGTTTGTCCATCTCACCCAGGAACTGATCCAGATCAAACGGCTTGGCGGTTTTGTCGAGCGCCGAGAGGCAGAACTCACACTTGAAGGGGCAGCCGCGTGACGCCTCAACATAGAGGATGCGATGGGCGATATCCTCATCGCTATAGAGCTGATAGGGCATCTTGATCAGCTCCAGCTTGGGCGGAATGGCGTTGATGATCTTCTGCTTGGGCCGTTCACCCGCCAACAAGGTGCCGCAAAGCTCAGCAAACTCCAGCTCGCCCTGGCCACAGATCACATAGTCGGCCAGCGCCACAATCGGCTGCGCTGCGTGTTCAAAACTCACCTCCGGGCCGCCCAGCACCAGCAACGTCTCCGGGCTAACCGCCTTGAGCAGCGCCGCCACCTGGGTGATCTCAACGATATTCCATATATAAACCCCCAGCCCGATGATGCGCGGTTTTGTCGCCAGCAGCTTTTCAACGATGTCTATCGGGCGCTCGTGGATGGTGAACTCGATGATGGTGGTCTCATCCATCAGCTCCGCCATGTTGGCCTTGAGGTAACGCAGGCCAAAGGCGCTGTGGATGTAGCGCGCATTGAGAGTGCAAAGAATGATGCTGGACATGGGCGAGGGGTCTGTAGTGAAAACACCATTTTACCCGGTTTTGACTGTTTAAAGCCGTTATGACAACTGTTAACCTCTCGCCATGCCTCATTCTCCTACCTTGCAGCCGCTGGAACTCTTCATTACACAACTACGTGCCGTGGCCAGCGCGGCGCGGCAACGGCGACTGTTGTGGTTGAGCGGATCAACCGCGTGGTGCCGTGAAGTGGCCGCCGTGGTGACGGCAGATGTAGCGCCGGATGATCAGCTATGGGTCACAAACCTAGCCCCTGCGGGGGTGCGACAGATCGAAAATAGCCACTGCACCCAGCTGCTTGGCAGTGAGCTGGAGATGGTGGTCTACGATGCCCACGCCGGGTTTGATGCCGACGCCCTCGGTGCAGTCTCGGGAATGGTGCGCGGTGGTGGCCTACTGCTGTTGCTGACGCCACCCCTGGCGCAGTGGCCCGCCATGCCCGATCCAGAGGCGCACCGTTTTATGGCCGGGGCGGAGCAGTGTGAGAGTCGGTTTATTAAACGGCTGGCGCAGCGGCTCAGCAGCGCAGCGGGCCACTACCTGCTGGAAGAGAACGGCACGTTGCCACCGATTGAAACCATCACAACATCTCCCGTTGAGCCATTGATCAATGCGCCCTGCCGCACCCGCGACCAACAACTGGCAGTGGCGGCCATCATTAAAACCGCACGGGGCCATCGTAAACGGCCAACGGTATTGTTGTCGGATCGTGGCCGTGGCAAATCGGCCGCCCTTGGCATTGCAGCGGCGCAGCTACTGCGTGATGGCGCACGGCGCATCATTGTCACCGCACCACGTCTGGATGCCACCGCCACGCTCTTTGAACAGGCCGCGCTGTTATTGCCGGAGGCACAGCTGGGTCGTGGTCGTCTTGAATATGACGCTGGTGTGCTGGAGTTCATTGCCCCTGATGAGTTGATCCAAATGCACCCCATTGCCGATCTGCTGCTGGTGGATGAGGCCGCCGCGATACCGACACCGATGCTTGATGAATTATTAAATCACTACGCCCGTATCGTCTTTGCCACCACCGTACACGGCTATGAAGGCAGTGGTCGCGGCTTCCTGTTGCGCTTCAGCGCGACGTTGAACAGAAAAATGCCCGGTGGTCAGCAGCTGCGGCTGGAACAGCCGATCCGCTGGGGTGCCAATGATCCGGTCGAGGCCGCGATATTCGATGCGCTGCTGCTCAATGCCGCCATTGCCGGTGAAGAGCAGCTTGTAGGTTTGAGTGTTGATCAGTGTGTCATCGAAGCGGTCGATCGTGATGCGCTGTTGCAGGACGAGGCGCTGCTGTCACAACTCTTCGGCCTGCTGGTACTGGCCCACTACCGCACCCGCCCCAACGACCTGCGCCAACTGCTCGATAGCGCCGGGGTGATGGTCTACGTCATGCGTTATCGCAATGCTGTTGTTGGCACAGCGCTGGTGGTGAGTGAAGGCGGGCTTGATGCCGAGCTGAGCCAGTCGATCTATGAAGGCAGACGGCGTCTGCATGGACACCTCCTGCCGCAATCACTTGCTTCATATGTCGGCCTGCCCGAAGCTGCAACACTGCACTACCGTCGCATCATGCGCATCGCCATCCATCCGCAACTGCAACGCAGCGGCCTTGGATCGGCATTGATCAAAAAAATCGTAGCCGATGCACAGCACGACGGCCTTGATGCCATCGGCGCCAGTTTTGGTGTAACACCCGAGCTGCTGCGCTTCTGGCAGCGATTGCAATTTGCGCCAGTACGCATCGGCCTGCAACGTGAACAGAGCAGCGGCAGCCATTCACTACTGGTGATGCAACCACTCAGCAAGCGTGGCATTGAGCTGTATCAAAATGCACATGAACGATTTTATAGCAGACTGCCACATCTGCTGGCCGAACCGTTGCGTGATCTCGATACAACACTGGTAGTAGCGTTGATGCGGCGCCACGACGTTTCACCATCACTACAGCTTAGTGTTGAAGATTGGCGTGATCTGCATACCTTTGCCCACGCAAACCTGGGGCTGGAGACAGTCATCGTACCGCTGTGGCAGTTGGCGCATCATCACGTTGTTGCTCAGCTGTCGTTGCAACAGAAAACGCTACTGGTGAGCAGGGTGTTGCAGAGAAACAGTTGGGCAGAGGTGTGCCGCGTCAGCGGCTACAACGGTAAAAACGAAGCGATCAAGGCATTACGACAAAGCGTGGCATTTTTGCTTGAATTGCGCAGGTCGGGTTCACCCTAAAGGGTACAAGAGGCGCGGAGTTTGCGCCGTAACCCGACAGGTGGCTGAGTGTTGTCAGGCAACGTTACGCTAACCCGACCTATATGACTGTAGGTGCGATTAGCGTCAGCGTAATCGTACGCATGGAAGAAAATCTCCGTTCCTCCGATTACGCTGACGCTAATCGGAGCTACGAGATCTACGAGATCTACGTGGCAGGGGTGTTAAAAACCACCAAATAGCTTAGACATTCCTGATGCTTCACAATACAATCTCCTACATATCAGGCTGCCGTGTCGACACGGCTTAGTCCAGCAGACATTTATACGCCATGCTGCGCATGAGGCATAAATGCTTAGATATTAGAGCGCAAGAATAAGTATGGCAATTCAAGACTCAGATCCAGAAAGAAGAAACCTAACGGTGACATCTATAGGTTTTATCACATACTTTTATGCTGGTGGAAGCCTCCCAGACACAAGTGTAAGACTCCAGGTTGTTAATGTTGAATTTTCACGTCCAGAAGTTCTTGCAGTTATAGTGTGGTTAGCATTTATTTGGTTTATCTATAGATATTGGCTTACACATAATGGAGATTTTACTAATTACTTCAGTTCGGAACTCACTCTTTGGCAAGGTAAAAGTTACATTAAAAATTACGCATCTAAGAATATAGGTCAAGACTTAGTAACAGACCAAGATAAAGGTTACCACGTTAATAGTTTAGCTTGGAGCGGTGGCTGTCTTAACATAAATGTTATATATGCTGAAGGTGTCGTGCGTAATGCAAACGGAGAGATTGGAAGCTATTCAAATACCGATATCAGTAACAAGCATGAACCTATAAAAATGAGTGATGCCAAAGGTTGGCTGCTTGCCTTAAGAGCTAGCATGGAATGTATGTTTAAATACCCAAGTTTTTCAAACTATATCGTACCTTACATTCTTTCCTTAGTGGCGCTAGCTGGAGTAGCGTTGCGTAGTTGTGCTTTAATCGAGTAGCCCTAATCTCTAAACCACGCAGAATACAGAAATTCACTCAATCAAACTGTAACTCACCTCACTGATGTAGTAGTAGTGCGCCCCGTCGGGGGTTTGCACTTTCACTTCATCATCCAGCCCCTTCTTCATCAACGCCAGGGCCATGGGTGCATCCATGCTGATGAAGCCTCGGCTCAGGTCAAACTCGTCGGGGCCGACGATGCGGTAGATCTTCTCAACGCCATCATCATCTTCGATCCGCACCCAGGCGGCGAAAAAGACCTTGCTTGGATCGCTCGGTTTGTCACGTACCACCTTGAGATCGGGCAATCGCTTTTGCAGGTAACGGACGCGGCGGTCGATTTCGCGCAGCTCTTTTTTGCGATAGATGTACTCCGCATTCTCTGAACGGTCCCCTTCGGCAGCGGCGGCGGCGAGATGTTTGGTGACGTCGTGGCGGCGCTTCCAGAGGGCGTCGAGTTCGGCCTGTAACGTTTCGTACCCCTCAGGGGTGATGTAGGGCGATGATTTTGGTTGTGGCGGGCGGTAGTGGATCATGAAGATTTTGCCTGTGCCAGGCGGTGGCGCAGGTATTCGATCAGTCCCGGTGTGATGGAGAGTACGATGATGCCAAGGATCACTAGCGAGAGGTTCTCCTTGATGGCGGGTATATTACCGAAGAGGTAACCGCCATAGACAAACAGTGTGACCCACAATACGGCGCCGACAATGTTGTAACGCAGAAAAAGGCTGTATTTCATCTGGCCGACACCGGCTACAAACGGGGCGAAGGTGCGGATGATGGGGATGAAACGCGCCAGGATGATGGTCTTGCCGCCATGTTTTTCATAAAAAGAGTGGGCGCGCAGCAGATGGTCGCGTTTTAAAAAACGGGACTGTTCCGATTTGAAGACGGCGGGGCCGAGGCGGCGGCCGATAGCGTAATTCAGGGTGTCGCCGAGAATGGCGGCGATGATCAGACTTACCGCCAGTAGGTGGGGGTCGAGCAGTGCTGCGCCTGCCAGTGTGCCCGCTACAAAGAGCAGTGAATCGCCGGGCAGGAGAGGCATGATGACCAGCCCGGTTTCGCAGAAGATGATCAGAAACAGCAGCGCGTAGACCCAGGGGCCATGCTCGGCGACCAGCGCTGCCAGATGCGCATCGAGATGAAGAAAGAGGTCGATGATGTGGGTGATAAATTCCATGAGCAGTTGTGCCTTTGTGGGGGGATCACAGGTAGTTTGTCTCTCCCGTCATCTGTGCCAATTGTAGGTGAGAGTAGGGTAAAATTATAACCAATTCACGACAAGGACGATATGCAAGATGCCTGAGATAAACCACCCACTGGCCGATCTACTGCTGCAGATCGAGGCCGAGTTGCGCCGTCTGGAGTTGTGGGACGAGTCGGTGCCTGCCGCCAGTGCGTTGCTGAGCACTACCCCTTTCTGTGCCGATACACTGCACTTCAATCAGTGGTTGCAGTGGCTGTTTGTGCCGCGCATGAAGGAGATCCTGGAGCAGTCGCTGCCCCTGCCGCAGCAGTGCGATATCCACTCCTATGCCGAAGTGACCTGTCAGCGCGCCACTTCATCCGATGTCACACGCTTGCTACAGCTGTTGCGTGAGTTCGATCAGCAGATTACCGCCGAATCTGCCCTCAGTAAATCACAAGTGAGCAGCCATTAACCGCCATTGCTCTTTTTAGTCGCTGGTGTAATGGCGTCTGAGAGGTGTGCAGTAAATATGGGCAGCGCCGCCGCCACTCGTGTGGCCGCAGGGTGGATGGAGAGGTGGTTGTTCAAAATAATTTTTTGTTGGCTGGGCGGAATCATAAAAACTATTTTTTTAATATTTAACCCACGCCGCGCATTGCAAACGACAATGCCTCGCCAGCAAAATCATCGAGGCAGCAGACTGTATGCCAGCAACACTCCTCGCTGCTGTTTTGGGGGAGCAATATGATGTCGCCGGGAGTGAGGATATAGGCGTGGCCATGATCGCTGAGCTGCTGATAAAACGGTGGGCAACGGTTGAGCAGCAGATCAAGCGCGTTGTTGTCGTTGTCATCCAGCAGGCAACTGAGTTGTGCTCGGTCCTGGGCAATGGAGATGATCTCTTGAAATGAGCCATTGTCAGGCAGTAGCGCACGTAGGGCAGGATGGTTCTCACTGTTGCCTGCAAACAGCTGTACCTCATCCATCAGCTCTTTTTTTGAGCAGGCGACCCAGCTGGTACGACCATGAAGCTGGGCGAATACAACGCCAAGGTGGCCACGTTCAACATCCTGATGAAAATGCGCGCCACCATTTGGGGCGTTGAAGTAGATGATTCGTTCAACATACGCCAGTCTCTTTACGTCAAATATTTTGCATAGCTCGTCTTCCAGTCTTCTGTCGCCACTGATGATGGCGGATTCCGGGAAGATTGCTTCTGTCAGTGCGCCTGCATGGATCTGGCGCTCAAGGTCTGCGGCAACATCTTCATAACCGACCATGCCAAATGAGAAGCGAAAGCGGAGCGAGGCATCATCGTTTTCGTAGGAGAGCCACGAACATTTGCACCAGAGATTTTCTGCGATGATCTCATCACCGTCCATGACATCAAATTCGATGGTCTCGATCTCCTGCTGATCACCCTCATCGGAAAATGCGGCTAGCATTTCAAAGTGCGGTTGTAGCCGCTCGCTGTAGTATGGCTGCTCTAACAGATCGGCGGGGCTCTCCCCTTCCGCAATGGCCGTCATCAACCGGCTCGCTTGCGTAATTTCATTAAGGTAGCCGGGGATTGCAGCGCTACAGTAACCGGGCAGGATAGATGGGCGTGCGCTGTTCCAGCGATCGCGCAATCCACTGAAGTGATCCTGGCTCTCCGGTGGCGGCGCAGCGGCGATCCATCCCAGCGTTGCGCCACGTCGCCGCAACAAAATGGCTTCACCCAACCCTTGTTCACGTGCGCTGGCCTGGGCGGCAGCCTGACTGCTCTCTGGTCCGGCGATGTAATGGGCGCGATTAGGCGTGATTAAAGTCTCTGTATTCATAACAACTCTTTGTTGGTCTGTTTTAAACCGGTAATAATACGCCTTCCCATGGTAAGGGTGTGGCGCGGCCATTTGTATTATCGTCGTAAAATGTTATGGTGCCCACTTTGGTTTGTTGATCCAAAGGTGTGTAGATGATGGTGATTGTAATCTGGCTGGTGGTGATTTCTCTGGTTTTGGCGTTTTTGATTTTTCTGGCGGTTGATGATCGAAAAAACCAGCGTATTCGCGCTGAAGAGGAGCGCATCAAGGCGCTGCAAACACCGCCCGAAACAGAACGCGATACTGATTAGCGGCCAAGGTGCAGGCCTGCTGGCAAACTGATCTCTATGGCAATAGGAAGATGGTCAGAGAGCGCCTCATTCAGCACCTTCATCTGCTCTACCTTTATGGATGAGCTGGTGAGTATGTGGTCAATATTACGCGCTGGCCGCCACGCAGGAAAGGTAAGGTGCCGCTCTTCCGGTAGGCAGAGGTCTGTCTTATTAAAGAGATGCACCATCTCTTCACTATCCGGCGTACAGTTAAAATCTCCCATCACACAGACATGCTGGAAATCGCGCACCAGCTCAGCCACAAAATCCAGTTGATAGAGCCGCGTCCGTTTGCCGAGGGCAAGATGGACCAACATCAGTACTAATGGGTTGTCGGCATGGCCATAACGCACCATCAGTGTGCCACGACCCGGCATGACACCCGGCAGCTTATACTCAACAATTTCACTCGGCTGAAAACGGCTCAACAGTCCGTTGCTATGTTTGGCAATCCTGCCAATATTACGATTGGTCTGCTGATGCCAAAACGGGTGACGACTGCGCTCCGCCAGGTACTCGACCTGATTGACAAAGTAACTACGCAAACTGCCGCCATCCACCTCCTGCAAACCGACAATATCGTAATCACTCACCAGATGGGCAATACGGTCAAGATTGTCAAAGTGGTTGGCGTGTGGCAATACATGCTTCCAACTCTGGGTCAGATAGTGGCGTGTACGGGTTGAGGCAATGGCTACCTGAATATTGAAGCTTAGCAGCTTAATTTTTCGACCGTGCTCAAGCGAATGGCTGGGGAGCGCACTCATAGCTGAATAATTGTCTCACCCAACTTAGCTGTCAACTTGAGGTTCTCAGCATAATCTACCGGACAGTCAATGATCGACACGGTCTCATCGGCCAGGGCCTGTTGTAGTACCGGCAACAACTCCTCGGTTTTATTAATGCGGTAGCCTTTGGCCCCAAACGCCTCCGCATATTTAACAAAATCAGGGTTATTAAAATCAACGTGACTCGGACGGCCATAGTGGTTCATCTGCTTCCACTTGATCAATCCGTAACCACCATCATTCCAAATAAGAATAACGATAGGAGTCTTGAGTCGCATCGCCGTCTCAATCTCCTGACTATTCATCAAAAAACCGGCATCTCCCGTCACCGCCACCACCTTCTTATCCGGGTAGGCAAGTTTGGCAGCAATAGCACCCGGCACAGCGATGCCCATGCTGGCAAAGCCGTTGGAGATGATGCAGGTGTTGGGCACCTCACAGCGAAACATACGCGCCATCCACATCTTGTGGGCACCAACATCACAGATGGCGATATCTTCCAGACCCATGGCGGTACGCAGATCCCAAATCAGTTTTTGTGGCTGTACTGGCCACGCCGTACTTTGGGCGTGTTCGTTCATATCTTTAATCAATGCATCGCGCAATGGTCGTAGCTTTTGAACCCCCGGTTGCGGCGTAGCCAGCCCTGCAATGCGCTGTAACGACTCCTTGATATCACCCACCACGCCAATCTTGACACCGTAATGAGCATCCACCTCGGCGGGCTGGAAATCGATATGGATGATAAAACGGTCCTTGGTGGGGTGCCAGAGATAGGGGTGGTACTCCACCAAATCGTAACCCACACAGATAATGACATCCGCTTTATCGAAACCAATCCCTACATAATCCTTGGCCTGCAAACCGGCACTACCAAGTGCAGTGGGGTGTTTAAAAGGGACAATCCCTTTAGCCATAAACGTATTGGTCACTGGAATATTAAGCTGGGCAGCAAAATCGGCCAGCTGCTGGGCTGCCTGAGCACGTACTACGCCATGGCCCGCGAGAATAATCGGATTTTTAGCGGCAGAGATTGCCTCAACAGCCGCGTCAATACGGTCCTGAGCGGGCGCAGGAAGCACCGGGTTTTTTGACCAGAGTGGCAGGCTATCATCAGCCAACTCCATATCAGCGATGTTTTCTGGGAATTCGATAAAACTTGCGCCACTCTTCTCCATCTGCGCCTGTTTAAACGCCTTACGCACCACCTCGGGAATAATTTCCGGCATCAACAACCGTGCCGAATATTTGGTAATAGGGCGAAACATCTCCTCCAGATCAAGCACTTGGTGTGACTCTTTGTGAAGTCGATGGGTACCCGCCTGACCCGAAATAGCCACCAGCGGCGCATGGTCCATATTGGCATCCGCAACACCAGTGATCAGATTAGTGGCACCAGGACCGAGTGTCGACAGACAGACACCGGCCCGGCCAGTAAGACGGCCATAAACATCGGCCATAAAAGCAGCGCCCTGTTCGTGACGCACAGTGACAAATTTGATACTGGAGTCCAGCAACGCATCCATCATGGCGAGATTCTCCTCACCAGGAATGCCAAAAATATACTCCACGCCTTCGTTTTCGAGGCAACGGACAAAAAGTTCTACTGCTTTCATGGGCCGTTGATAGTGCCTTTATAGTTGTTATTGGGGGTTAACGGCCAACACGGCGATGAATTTACCCGCCTTTGCTCTCCTTGGCGACCAACTTATTAATCTGCTCGATCATGCCATCCAAGCCAATGTTATCCATGCCTGGATTGGTGATGTACTTACCGTTGATTACCATGGAAGGGGTTGCTTCAACACCATAACGCTTGCCAAGCTCAGCCGCACGACGCACCTTTGCTTCAACTGAAAAGGAGCGGAAGGCCTTATGAAAATCATCCTTGCTGACACCATTTTCCACAAACACCTCAGCAATCTCATCTTCACTGCCAAGGCGGCGTTTTTGCGTATGCACCGCATCAAACAACGGTTTATGGACCTTATCAACCACATTCAACGCCTCAGCAGCATAGTAGGCACGGGCAAACAGCGCCAATTGCGGGCTAAAAATAGCGGGCAGGCGCACAAACTCGACGTTATCGGGCTTGTTTTTGAGCCAACGCTCCAGCGTTGCCTCAAAACGGTGACAATGAGAGCAACCATAGGAGAAAATCTCAACCACCTCAATCTTGCCACCTGTTGAAGTCGGCTGGGGCGGCACAATATTTTTATAAGGTGCAGGCGGCGCCAACTGAGCAAAAGCAGGGGCCAGAACAAACGCAGAGAGCAGGAACAGCGTTGCGATTTTGATAAAACGCATTATTTGGATCCTCATACATGTTGATGTTTAGGGGGATTACCCATCACTCTATCACCGACCACCGAACGAAATCACCTCATCATTTCAGAATCACGCCGCCGGTCACTGGAGCGTTGGACCCTTTTACTGCTATTATCGTTCGCAAAATTTTCCCCTGTTTTCGTCAAGGAGTTACATCCATGTCCGCCAAAGGCATCGATTTAAAAGCATTCATGAATCAGCAGTACCTGTGTGAATCACTGACCCTGAAAGAGGTCGAAACACTGCTCGAGTATACCGAGCTGGCGGGCTACTCCAAAGATGAAATTATCGCAGAGGCCGGCGAAGTTGGCGAAGCACTCTACTTTGTCGTCAAAGGGGAAGCTGACCTGCTGTTTGATGATCACGGCCGCGAAATGGTGGTTGGCGTCATGAAAGAGGGCGAGCTGATGGGTGAAATGTCCTTTTTTGACCGGCAACCACGCATGTTACAGATGCGCGCCACCGCCAACGACACACAGCTGCTCAAACTAACCCGCGCCAGATATCAACGTCTCCGTGTCGAACACCCCTACATCGCAGTCAACCTGCTGGAACACGCCATCATCAGCCTCGATCACCTGGTCCGCCGCCTGAGTACCGAAGAGATCAATCTCTCCCGTTACATCTACGGCCCCGGCAAGCGCTAAGCCACCTTAATGACAAATCCTACCTATCAACGCGCCACCTTTACGATGGGCGCACACAATCTGACGCAGCTGCCCAACTCAGACAACCTGATCGAAATCGCCTTTGCCGGGCGCTCCAACTCCGGCAAATCCAGCGCCATCAATCGCATTACTGGCCAAAAAGCACTGGCACGCATCAGCAAAACGCCCGGGCGAACACAACAGATCAACTACTTTCAACTCGATGAGCAGCGCTACATCGTTGACCTGCCGGGCTATGGTTACGCCAAAGTATCCGATCAAGTCAAACGCCACTGGCGACATACACTCGAACTCTACCTGCGCCAGCGTGAATGTCTCCGGGGGCTAATCATGATGATGGATATCCGCCACCCCTTTACTGACTTCGATTCACAAATGCTCGAGTGGTGCCAGGTCACCGGCATGCCAGTCCACATTTTGCTGACCAAAGCCGACAAGCTGGGGCGTGGTGCCGCAGGGAATACCTTAATGCAAGTCCGGCAAACCCTAAACAGGGAGTTTAGCGTCGAACGCGACCAGCCATGGGCCACCGTGCAGCTATTTTCCTCCCTTAAAGGGACAGGGGTTGAAGATGCCCAGGCACTGCTGGATGAGTGGTTTGGCTTTGAGCCTGTTCAAACGGCAGAGCCCCCTAAAAACCGGTGACAACGGGGCAAAAAAAAGCCCCGGCTTCACATTGGAGGGCAGCCGGGGCCAAAATTTCCTTCCCGGCTTGGGGAAACCGGGTTAGAGGGGTTCCCGCTCAAGGGAGGGAGAGCGGGTAAGCGCAAGGGGTGCGCTTACCTAGTAGATCGGCCCTATTCTCGAAAGTTCAAGGGCTGAAGGAAAATTTTTTTCTAACCGGGATGGGATGGGCTTTCGGGTAACCGCTAATGCGCCTCATCCCAGTTGGGGCCGACACCTATATCAACCACTAGCGGCACAGCCAGTTCAGCGGCACCGGTCATGCATTTTTCAATCTCTATCCTGGCCTGATCCAGACACTCTGCACCAATCTCAAATACCAGTTCATCGTGGACCTGCATGATGATGCGGGCGTTGATGCCGCTCTGCTGCAACCAGTGGTCTGTGCTGATCATGGCGCGTTTGATGATGTCGGCAGCGGTACCCTGCATTGGCGCGTTGATGGCGGCACGCTCAGCGTACTGGCGGCGTTGAGCGTTACGGTTGTTGATATCCGGCAGATAGAGGCGGCGACCAAAAAGCGTCTCAACATAGCCTTGGTCGTGGGCCTCCTGACGCATCCGTTCCATGAACTCCTTTACGCCAGGGTAACGGGCGAAGTAGAGATCGACATATTCCTGGGCGGCACCACGGGCGATACCGAGCTGTTTGGCTAGACCAAAGGCCGACATGCCATAGATGAGGCCGAAGTTGATCGCCTTGGCGCTGCGGCGCTGGTTGGTTTCAACCTGCTCCAGCGGTACGCCGAAGATCTCGGCGGCGGTGGCGCTGTGGATATCCTGCCCCTCTTTGAAGGCGTGCAACAGACCGGCATCGCCGGAGAGGTGAGCCATGATGCGCAATTCAATCTGGGAGTAGTCGGCGGCCAGCATGATGTAGCCCGGCGCGGCGATGAAGGCCTGGCGGATGCGGCGTCCCTCCTCGCTGCGGATGGGGATGTTCTGGAGGTTTGGATCTGATGATGAGAGCCGCCCGGTGGCCGCCACCGCCTGATGGTAGCTGGTGTGGACACGGCCGCTACGCGGGTCGATCTGCCCCGGTAGTTTGTCGGTATAGGTTGACTTGAGCTTGCTCAGGGAGCGGTGCTCCAGAATTAGCTTTGGCAGCGGATAGTCGAGCGCCAGCTCCTGTAGCACCGGTTCAGCGGTAGAGGGCTGGCCGGTGGGGGTCTTCTCCAGCGTCGGCAGGCCAAGTTTGTCGAAGAGGATTGACTGGATCTGTTTTGGTGAGCTGAGGTTGAACTCCTCGCCCGCCTCTTCATAGGCGGCGAGGGTGATCTCTTCCATGCGCTGCGCCAGGAAGTGGCTCTGTGTGTGCAACATGTCACGGTCAATGAGCACGCCAGTGCGTTCGATGCGCGACAGCACTGGCACCAGGGGCATTTCGATCTCCTCAAAGAGTTTTTTCAACCCGGCATCAGACGCCAGTTTTGGCCAGAGCGTTTGGTGCAGTCGCAGGGTGATGTCGGCATCTTCGGCGGCATAGGGGCCAGCCTGTTCGATATCGATCTGGTTGAAGGTGAGCTGTTTCGCCCCTTTGCCAGCGATATCCTCAAAGTGGATGGTCTGGTGGCCGAGGTGGGCCAGCGCCAGTGTATCCATGTCGTGGCGCGAGGCAGTGCTGTTGAGCACGTAGGATTCGAGCATGGTGTCGAAGCGGATGCCTGCCATGGTGATACCGTGGTTGGCGAGCACGCTCATGTCATATTTGAGGTTCTGGCCGAGTTTGGCCTTGTTGGCATCTTCCAGCAGTGGTTTGAGTACGTTGAGCACCTGCTCGCGGTCGAGCTGCGCCGGGGCGCCCAGGTAGTCGTGGGCCAGCGGCACATAGGCGGCCTTGCCCGCCTCCACCGCAAAGGAGACGCCAACGATCTGCGCCTGCATGTAGTCGAGACTGGTGGTTTCGGTATCGAAGGCGAAGAGTTCGGCCTTTTTCAATTGATCCAGCCAGTGGTCAAAGCGCGCCTGGGTAAGAACAGTTTCGTACTCTGTGGCAATGGCAGCGGACTTTGGCACGTCTGCGTCAAGACCTGGTGTCGCAATGTCGCTATCGCGCAACTGATTGAGCCAGGTTTTAAACTCAAGCAGGGTATACAGGTCACGCAGGGCGCTGATGTCGGGGGTGTGCAACTTGAGTTCATCCGGACGCAGCGCCAGCGCCACATCACATTTGATGGTGGCCAGCAGTCGCGACAGTGCCAGCTGTTCCAGATTGCCACGCAGGTTTTCGCCGACCTTGCCACCAATCTCGGCGGCGCGGATGACGATCTCATCGACAGAGCCAAACTCCAGCAGCCACTTCACTGCTGTCTTCGGACCCACCTTGGGCACGCCGGGAATGTTGTCAGAGCTGTCGCCCACCAGTGCCAGGTAATCAACAATACGCTCCGGTGGGATACCAAACTTCTCGATAACACCGGCGTGGTCCATCGAGGTGTTGGTCATGGTATTGATCAGGGTAATCCGCTCACCCACCAGCTGCGCCATATCCTTATCCCCGGTTGAGATAATGGTATTAATGCCCGCTGCCCGCGCCTGGACCGCCAGGGTACCAATAACATCGTCAGCCTCCACACCATCAATAATCAACATTGGGATCCCCAAGGCCCGGACCAGGTTGTGCAACGGCTCAATCTGACTACGCATCTCATCGGGCATGGGGGGGCGGTGGGACTTGTACTGTTCAAACAGCTCGTCGCGAAAGGTTTTGCCCTTGGCGTCAAAGACCACGGCCATCAATGTTGGCTCATAATCTTTAATCAGTCGCTTAAGCATATTTACCACCCCGTATACCGCGCCACTGGGTAGCCCCTGCGCGGTGGTGAGTGGCGGCATGGCAAAGAAGGCGCGGTAGAGATAGGATGAACCATCCACCAGGATAAGCGGTTTTTCTGTTTGATCGGACATAACGTTGTATCAGCCGGAATTGAGAGTGGAAGCCGGTTATTATGCAGCACTTCGATACCATCGTGCCGACAAAACGGCTGATCAGCAGCACTAAAGAGGTCGTTAACCATGGATAGTGAGCAGCGCCACCACCACCCCAGCATGCAGCACCAGGAGAACGCCAGCCTGACGCAAGAGTCATGGAAGGTGTTTCAGATCATGGCGGAATTTGTTGAAGGGTTTGAGCGGCTGGCCAAGATCAAACCCTCTGTCAGCATCTTTGGTTCTGCCCGAACAGTGCCGGAGCACCCCTATTATCAACTGGCGGAACAGATCGCCCGACAGCTCTCCGACTCCGGTTTCAGCGTCGTCAGCGGCGGCGGCCCCGGCATCATGGAGGCGGCTAACAAGGGGGCATTTGCCGGCAAATCGCCCAGCGTGGGCCTGAACATCGTCTTGCCACACGAACAGCGGAGCAACCCGTATCAGGATATTTCGCTCCACTTTCGCCACTTTTTTTCACGCAAAGTGATGTTTGTGAAATACGCCTCCGCCTATGTGGTACTGCCAGGGGGCTTTGGTACGCTGGATGAGCTGGCGGAGATTTTGACGTTGGTGCAGACAGGCAAAACCAGTCGCATCCCCATCATTTTGGTACATACACCCTTCTGGCAAGGGCTGCTGCATTGGTTTGACGAGGTCATGGTTAAACAGGGCACCATCAGTGCCAACGATATGCAACTGATACAACTGGTTGATTCGCCTAAAGAGGTGGTAGATGCTATCTTTAGCCATTATGAGAAACGGGGGTTTGAAGCCTCTGCCGAAGAACAGGAAAGGCTAATGGATCTGTGACCGATGAGACGATATGTGATGGCATTTGCAGCGCTATTACTGGCACAAAGTGCGCTAATGGCAGAAGAGACTGCGGGAACGATGGCTCCCGAGATTGTGATTACCCCGCGGGACAACAGCCAGGTTAAAGAGTACCGCGTCAATGGTCGGCTCTACATGATCGAAATCACCCCCGCTAAAGGGCCGCGTTATTTCCTGGTTGATAGTGATGGTGATGGCACCTTAGAGCGTCGCCAAAGCGGCCCTCTGCTTGGTGTGGAGATTCCACGCTGGACCCTGCTGAAGTGGTAATTTGTCACAGCAAAATCCAGCCACTCACGCCTAATATGTACAGTGGTGTTGCCCGTTCATGTCGCGTTACGTCATGATTGTAAAAATTTTGTGATAAATATGGGCCACGCTCCTGATACTATCCAACAACACTGGAACAGCCTGACCACCACAAGCACTTTTACAAGGATGTAAACGCAACAATCCGGCCACAGACAGGTCAACCTGATGGTGCACATTGCACCTCACCACACTAGATTGAATAATTTATATTAATGGCTACGCCTCATGATCATCCGGGGCGTTGAAAATTTGGGGGAATAGCCAGCAACCGCTGGCACAGCAACATTGATGTTTAACTGGAAAAAAACTACGGAATTAGCCTCCAATCCGGGACCACGTCTGGTTGGCGGGGTGCAGGTAGTGCTTGTATTGGCACTGGCCTACAGTCTGGCACAGATAAGCTGGCGCTTTTTACCACCCGTTGAAAAGGCCAACATCCCCGCCCCCGTGCTCTCCTCGATGCTGACCCGCGCCACCCCCAACAACGCCGGGCAACAGATCCCACAGTGGCATCTCTTTGGCCAAGCCGAGGCTGAAGCGGTTAACGACATCCCCGAAGAGCTGCCGGAGACCAGTCTGCAACTCACCTTACGTGGCGTAATTGCCGCCCCGGATATGGCCATCGCACGGGCCATCGTGGCAGACCCGGCGGGCAAAGATAATTTCTATAAGGTGGGGGATACCCTGCCAGGCAACGCAACCCTGAGTGAAATTCATAGTGACCGGATTATCATCCAGCGTGGTGGCCGTTACGAAACATTAACCCTGCCCAAGGCGTCGCTCGACATGGGCGGCCTGCCAGCAGCACCCCAGAACAGCCGGGCATCCCAGGGCAGCTACAGTCTGCGTGAATATCGCACAGCCCTGTTGAACAACCCTAACGAAGTGATGGATCTGGTCCGCATCACTCCAAAAAACGAAGGTGGGCAGTTTCGTGGCTACCAGTTACAGCCAGGACGTGACCCACAACTGATGGCCCGTTACGGCTTGATGGCCGGGGATGTGGTAACAGCCGTCAACGGCATGGCGCTGGATAGCCCCGTCAAAGGGATGCAGGCGATGAAAGATCTGGCCAATGTCGAAAGTCTCGACCTCGAAATTGATCGTAATGGCATACGGCAGCGGTTTAGCCTGCCTATTAATTAGTGCTGACCGGGAACAAAACGCATAATGTGTAACGAAAAAAAGAGCAAAACAGTTGTGTTGAAAACACGGACAAAACAGTTGGCCCTGGTGCTGGCATTCACCACGCTGGCAGCCATGACCATGCCCGCCAGCGCCAGAGAGGTGGCCAATATCACCTTCAGCCTCAAAGAGGCGGAGCTGGAGACGGTGGTCGCCACGGTGGCCGAGTTTACCGGCAAAAATTTTATTATCGACCCCCGTGTTAAGGGCAAAGTCACCGTCATCTCCGCCAAGCCAATGACCCCTGACGAGGTCTATCAAACCTTCCTGTCGCTGCTGGATGTGCACAATTTTGCCGCCGTACGCATGGGCAACGTCATCAAGATTATCCCCTCCGTTAACGCCAAACAGCTCGGCAGCAGTGGCGACAGTTCACGTTTCAATGACGAAATTATCACCCAGGTGCTGGAGGTGAAAAATGTCTCCGCCAGCCAACTGGTGCCGATCCTGCGACCGCTGGTCCCGCAAGAGGGGCATATGGCCGCCTATGCGCCGACCAATGTACTGATCGTCTCTGACCGCGCTGCCAACGTGCAGCGGTTGATTAAAATCATCGAGCGGATTGATGTCTCCAGCGCCACAGATATCGAGGTCTATACCCTCAAACATGCCGCCGCTGCTGAGGTGGTCCGTATTATGGAGGCGCTGCGGCAGCGCGAAAAACAGGCCGATCCACAGGCGATGGGGGCCGGTGCCCCAGTGCTGGTGGCGGATGAGCGGACCAACAGCATCCTGATCAGTGGTGATAAGTCTGAACGCCTGGGTATCCGCGCCGTCATCACCCATCTTGATACCCCGCTGGAGACCGGTGGCAATACCCACGTTGCCTACCTGCGTTACGCCAAGGCCAAAGAGCTGGTTCCGGTGCTGACCGGACTGAGCGAAAGCCTGGAGAAGGAACAGCAGGGCGGTGCGCCTAAAGCGCCTGTGCCACAGGCCGGGCGGGCACCGATAACCATCCAGGCCCACGAGGATACCAACGCGCTGGTGATCACTGCGCCGCCCGATCTGCTGCGTTCATTAAAGAGCGTGATCAGCCAGCTCGACATCCGCCGCGCCCAGGTGCAGGTGGAGGCGATCATCGCCGAAGTGACTGACGACAAGAGTGCCGAGCTGGGGGTGAGCTGGTTTATTGATGGTTCGCCGGACAACAAGGGGCCAATCGCTGGCACCGCCTTTAAGGACTTTAATGCCGCTGCCGCTGCCGACAGCTTCAAAAACAATACTATCCCTACCCTGCCCAACCCACTCAGCTTCCTCGGCTTTGGCCGTTTTAACAGTGGCAAAACCGACTTTGTCGGTCTGCTTAACGCCATTCAGGGTGACAGCCGTGCCAATGTGCTCTCACGCCCGACTATCATGACCCTGGACAATGAAGAGGCGGAGATCATCGTTGGCCAGACCGTGCCGTTCCGCACCGGCAGCTATACCAGCACCGGCAGCGGCGCCACCGCCTCAGTCACCGCACCGTTTACCACTATAAAACGTGAAAACATCGGTATTACCCTCAAGGTAAAACCACAGATCAATGAGGGTGATGCGGTGCGACTCGACATCGAACAGAAGGTTGAGAGTGTGGCCCCCTCAAACGCCGGTGCCGCCGATTTGATCACCAACACCCGTTCCGTCAAGACTTCAGTGCTGGTGGATGATGGCGGCACCATCGTGCTGGGTGGTCTGATCAAGGATGACGTCACCGAATCAGTACAGAAGGTGCCACTACTCGGCGACATCCCCTTCATTGGCGCGCTGTTCCGTAACAAGAGCAGTACCAAGGTCAAGACCAACCTGATGGTCTTCCTAAAACCCACAATCATTCGTGATGCGGCCATCGCTACCCGTATCACCAGTGGTAAATATGACTATATTCGTGCCGAGCAGCTTGGCTTCCAGAAGAAGAAGATCCTGCTTGTGAATAAGGAGGATATCCCGATACTGCCGGAGTTTATAGCGCTCCCACCATCGTTTGAGGAGATCAAGTCCCGCGCCAACCACAAACAACCCACCACCCCCGCTGTCAATCCGCCAGATCAGGCGCTTGAACCCACCGTCATCCTCCAAGGAGATGGTAATGACGCCAAGCAGTGATCCGCTAGCCACGGAGAACCCGGTCACGCTGCCCAAACGCCTTGGTTTTGGTTTTGCCAAACGCCACGGCGTACTGCTCAGCACCATTAACGAGCAGGCGGTGGTATTACAGTGCCGTGCCGGGATATCAACCCAGAGTCTAACGGAGCTACGGCGCTACTTTGGGGTGCCGCTGACGCTGGAGATGCTCACCAAAGAGGCGTTTGACCGGCTGCTGCAGCAGGGGTACGAGACCGGCTCCAGCGAAGCTTACGAGATGATGGGCACCCTTGGCGAAGATAACGACCTGTCGAGCATCGCTGCAGAGCTACAGGAGCCGGAGGATCTGCTGGAGAGCGAGGATGACGCCCCCATCATCCGTCTGCTCAACGCCCTGCTGACCCAGGCGATCAAGGAGAACGCCTCCGACATCCATCTCGACACCTTCGAGGGACGTATGGTGGTGCGGTTGCGTGTTGATGGCGTGCTGCGTGAGGTGTTGCAACCACACAAGGCGCTGGCGCCGCTGCTGGTATCACGCATCAAGGTGATGGCCAAACTCGACATCGCCGAAAAGCGGCTGCCGCAGGATGGTCGTATCTCGTTGCGGATCGCTGGTCGCCCGGTTGACGTGCGGGTCTCGACGCTACCGGTGGGCCACGGTGGTGAACGGGTTGTCTTGCGCCTACTCGACAAACAGGCGGGGCGGCTTAACCTCGAACATCTGGGCATGGAACCCAAGTCGATGGCGATGCTCGACGATCTGATTAAACGCCCGCACGGAATTTTACTCGTGACCGGACCCACCGGTTCCGGTAAAACCACCACCCTCTACGCCTCTCTGGCACGGCTCAACGACTTCAAACGCAACATCATGACGGTGGAGGATCCGATCGAATACTACATCGACGGCATCAGCCAGACCGCCGTCAATAATAAGGTGGAGATGACCTTTGCCCGTGGTCTGCGCGCCATACTGCGCCAGGACCCGGACATCGTCATGGTCGGTGAAATCCGCGACCTGGAGACCGCCGAGATTGCAGTGCAGGCGTCGCTCACCGGCCATCTGGTGCTCTCCACACTCCATACCAATACCGCCATTGGTGCCGTTACCCGTCTCCGCGATATGGGGGTCGAACCGTTCCTGCTCTCCTCCAGCCTGATCGGTGTGCTGGCTCAACGGCTGGTACGTATCCTCTGCCCACACTGCAAAACACCACACGTCGCCACGCCGTCCGAATGCCAGCAGTTTGGCTGGGATGTGGCCAATGCACCGACGCTCTATAGTGCTGTTGGATGTGCCAGGTGCAACCAGATCGGCTACCTCGGGCGCACCGGCATCTACGAGCTGGTGAAGGTGGATGCCACGCTGCAAGGCATGATCCACGACGGTGCCAGCGAGCAGGAGATGGAGCGTCACGCCCGCAGCAGCACCCCCGGCATCCGCGACGATGGCCTGCGCCGGATTCTGGCAGGGGCCACCTCCCTGGAAGAGGTATTGCGCGTCACCCGTGAGGGTTAGCTGAATCATGGGCGCGTTTGCATACAAGGCACTGGATGACTCCGGCAAACAGCACAAGGGGGTGATGGAGGCAGATACGCCGCGCCAGATTCGCCAGCAGCTGCGTGACAAAGGGTGGACACCACTGACGGTGGAGGAGGTACAGCAGCGTGAGTCGCGCCAGCACAAAACCTCAAGCCCGCTGTTCCGACGCACCATTAACCCCGCCGACCTCTCACTCATCACCCGCCAGTTTGCCACCCTGGTGCGCTCCGGCACACCGGTGGACGAGGCGTTGTACGCAGTCTCACGCCAGACCGAAAAGCCCCGTCTTAGTAACATGTTGATGGCGGTACGCTCCAAGGTCAAAGAGGGGCACCCGCTGGCGGTGGCGATGGGGGATTTTCCGCACATTTTCTCCGAACTTTTCCGCGCCACGGTAGCGGCGGGAGAGCAGTCGGGCCATCTCGACAAGGTGCTGGAGCGGCTCGCCGACTACACCGAAACCCGCCACGCCCTGCAACAGAAATTCCAGCTGGCGCTGATCTATCCGCTGCTGATTGCCGTCGTGGCGGTAGCGGTAGTGGTAGGGCTGGTGGGTTACGTCGTACCCAAAGTCGTTTCAGTATTTGATGGCATGGGCCAGGAGCTGCCGTTCCTGACCCAGGCGCTGATCGCCCTGAGCGACTTTCTGCAAGCCACCTGGTGGTTACTGCTGGGGGGGTTGGCGCTGGCGATATTCACCTTTGCCTCGATGATGAAGCGTGACGGGCCACGGCGCAGCTTTCACGCCCTGCTACTGCGGTTGCCGCTGATCTCACGGCTGGTACGGGGGGGCAACACCGCCCGTTTTGCCCGCACCTTCAGCATTCTTGCCAGCAGCGGTGTGCCGGTGCTTGATGCCATGCGCATCTCCGCCGAGGTGGTAACCAACATGCCGATGCGGACGGCGGTGGAGCAGGCGGCACAGCGGGTACGGGAAGGGACGGCCATTCACAAGGCGCTCGACGCCAGTGGTTACTTCCCGCCCATGACGGTACATCTGATCGCCAGTGGCGAGACAAGTGGCAATCTTGATGAGATGCTGGAGCGCGCCGCCGTCACCCAGGAGCGCGAGATGGAGACGCTGATGGGCATGATGATGGGGCTGTTTGAACCCTTTATGATCCTTTTTATGGGCGGCACTGTGCTGGTGATCGTACTCGCCATCCTGATGCCCATCTTTGACTTGAACCAGTTAGTGAAATAGGAAAACATTATGAACAGAGATAAAAGTAGCGAGACCCAACGTGGTTTCACCCTGATCGAGGTGATGGTGGTCGTGGTCATTCTTGGCATTCTGGCCGCCTTTATTGTGCCCAAGCTGATGGATCGCCCCGATGCCGCCCGCATCGCCAAGGCAAAATCGGACATCGGTGCCATCGAGAGTGCGCTCAACCTCTACCGGCTCGATAACCACCGTTACCCGGCAACCGATGATGGTCTGGAGGCGCTGGTGAATAAACCGGCCAATGCCCCAACCTGGAAAGAGGGCGGCTATCTGGAGCGTCTACCCATGGACCCGTGGGGCAAACCCTATCAGTACCTGAGCCCCGGCATTAACGGCACCATCGACATCTTCAGCCTCGGTGCTGACGGTGCCGAAGGCGGTGACGGTGCCAACGCTGACCTGGGTAACTGGAACGTTCAGTAACCCCATGCATCTGACCCGGCAGCCCCACCACCGCCACAACGGTTTTACGCTGCTGGAGCTGTTGGTGGTACTGGTAATCATCGGTATTCTGCTGACCATGGCCAGCCTGTCAGTAGGCGGTGGCAGTGAGCAGCGCCAGCTGCGCGAAGAGGCGAAAAGGATTACCGCCCTGCTGGCGCTGGCGGCTGATGAGGCGATACTCAAAAATCAGGAGCTGCTGTTGGCAATAGAGCCTGATGGGTACGCCTTTCTAACACAGGATGAGAAGGGTAAATGGATCCCGGTGGATAGCACCGGCAGCCTGCGGCCCCGCGAACTACCGGAGGGGGTAAGCCTATCCGTAGCGGTGGAGGAGCCGTTGGCAACGGCTAAAAAAGCGGATGAGGAGGAACCGGGGCAGATCTGGATCCTCTCCAGCGGCGAGATGACCCCCTTTACCCTGACACTCCATATTAAAGATGGTGTTGATTATCAGCTGCACGGTGACCTTATCGGTAATCTCAAACTCGACGAGCCAGGGGTAGAGAAGTGAAACAGCAACGGGGCTTCACCCTGTTGGAGATACTGGTGGCGCTGGCGATACTGGCCATCGCCCTGGCGGCGGCAATCAAGGCAGTCAGCAGCCACGTCAGCAACGAGACCTACCTGAAGGAGCGCAGTTTTGCCCACTGGGTAGCGATGAACAAGGTGGCAGAGCTGCGTATCAGTGGCCAGCTGCCCAATGCCGGGGATCTGAACGGCGAGGCGACCATGGGCGGTATGGAGTTTCGCTGGACCATGAAAGTAACGGAGTTTCAGGGCGGTGATGTCCGCCGTCTGGATGTAAAGGTGACACCACGGGAGAGCCCCAAGCAGCCCCTGAGTTCATTAATCGCCTTTGTAGGGAGGCCGTGATGAGGGCTGCGTTGCCAACCAGCGCATCACCCAGGCCCAGGACAAACAGCGGCTTTACGCTGCTGGAGCTGGTGGTTGCCATCGCCATCTTTGGCCTGATGGCGGCGATGGCCTACGGCGGCCTGGGCAGTGTATTGAACACCCGTGACCACGCGGACCGTCAGGCGGACCGACTGGCAGAGGTGCAGAAGGCCTGGACCATTATAGGTCGTGATATCACCCAGGCGATTGACCGCCCGGTGCGTGATAGCTACGGCAGTGACATGCCACCACTGCTCGGGAGCAGCTACGGCAGCACGGTGCTGGAGCTGAGCCGTAGCGGACGGCGTAATCCGATGGCCCAGCCGCGCAGTAGTCTGCAACGTATCGCCTATCTGTTTGAGGATGAAAATCTACAGCGCCAGAGCTGGCGGGTGCTGGACCGTTCCAGCGATAGCGAAGCGCAATCGGCACAACTGTTGACAGGAATAAAGGCCGTGGAGCTACGTTTTATGGATAAAAACCGGGAGTGGCAGCCACAATGGCCCGCTGCGGCCGCCCTCCCCACGGACCCGCCGCTGCCGCTGGCCATTGAGCTGACGCTGGAGCTGAAAGATTGGGGTCGCATGAGCCGCATCTTTGAAGTGGCCGGGGGGTAGCCTGATGAGAGAGCAACAGCAAGGGGTGGCGCTGATCACTGCGGTACTGATTGTGGCACTGGTGACCACCATTGCGGTGGCCATGGCGTCACGCCAGCAGCTTGATATTCGCCGTAGTGCCAATGTTTTTGATACTGATCAGGCGTGGCTCGCGGTGATGGGGGGTGAAGATTACGCCCGTAATGTACTGGTAGAAGATAGTAAAAATAGCGGTAGCACTGACGCCCTCGACGAAAACTGGGCGCAGCCGGTACAGTTCCCGTTTGAAGAGATGGTACTCAGTGGTGTGATGGAAGATATGCAGGGCCGATTTAATATCAACAACCTGATTGATGGCAACGGCGCGCCCGTACAGCTGGAACTGGTTCGCTTTCAGCGCCTGCTTACGCTGCTGGATCTGGATGTCACGATCGCCGATGCAACACTCGACTGGCTCGATAAGGATTTTGATTTGAAACCCAACGGTGGTGCCGAAGATGGTTACTACATGCAGCAGCAGCCCGGCTACCGCACGGCCAACCACTTGATGGCCAGTGCCAGTGAGTTACGGCTGGTCCGGGGCATGACCGCCGACGCCTATGAAAAACTGGCCCCCTTCATCGCGGTGTTACCAAAAGCGACACCGATTAATATTAATACTGCCTCGGCGACTGTGCTGGCAATAGTCGGGACCAATCTAACCATAGCCGATGGTGAGTCGCTGCTCTCGGCACGGGGGGATTCGGGTTTTAACTCTGTTGCCGACTTTACCCAGCAGCCGGTTTTTGGCCCCGCGCCCATCACCGGCGATGGACTGGAGATCAAGAGTAACTATTTTTTGTTAAATGCGATGACTGAATTTGATCGCTCCCGCAGCCAGCAGTTTTCACTGCTCGAGCGCCAGAACGGAGTGGTGAAGGTGATCATGCGTGGTCAAGGGGCCTACTGATGAGTAACGAACTGTTTATCCGCTTTGACGCTGGCAGTACCAGCACCGCCCACTGGCTGCGACGGGCGGCGGAGGGCGGTGCCGCCGCCAGTGGCCATGGTGAGCTGGCCGAGATCAGCAAAGTGGCCGCCGGTTACCGGGTGGTGGTGATTATCCCTGCACATCAGGTGCTACTCTGCCGCGCCACCGTGCCGGGGCAGAAACGGCGTCTGCTCGCCCAGGCGGTCCCCTATGCCCTGGAGGATCAGCTGGCCGCCGATGTCGACACCCTCCACTTTGCCTTTGGCCAGATCAGTAATGACACTGTAGCGGTGGCCATTATCGACCGTGCCCTGATGGATGTATGGCTGCAGCGGCTGCGTGAAGCGGGGATCAGCCCGGCGGCACTGATCCCCGAAACAGTGTTGCTACCCTGGCAGGCAGGCGAGTGGCAGCTGGCCTGCTGGGATGAGCTCTGCCTGCTACGCCATGGCGAACAGTCGGCCATTGTTATGGATAGCAACAATGCCAACACATTGATAGAGGCGGCGTTGGCGGAAGCAGGAGAGGCCAAACCGCACCGCTTGGTGATCCATGCCGCTACTGAGACCCGCTTAGAAAACCTGCAGATCGAAATTGAACCCCACCCACTGCCCGACTCCATTTTGCTCTGGCTCAGCCAACACTATGACGAACGGCTCAGCCTTAATCTAATGCAGGGTGCCTATAGCCGTCGTGAACAGATCGGCCAGTATTGGCGGCCCTGGCGCGCCGCTGCGGCCCTGCTTTTGGTACTGCTCGTGGTCCAGGTGGGGGTGACCGTTGCTGATTATCGGCGGCTCGGTGCTGAACAGGTTGTCCTGCAGCAGCAGATTGAGACCACCTACCGCCAGGCCTTTCCGGAGGCCCGTAAAGTGGTCAACCCCAAGGTACAGATGGAGCGGGCACTCAAAGAGCTGCGCGGCGGTAACAGTAGTACAGGGCTGAATACCCTGCTGGCCGAGTCTGGCCGCGAGTTCCAGGCCAGTGCAGGGCTTACATTGCAACGGTTAAGTTACCGCGAAGGGCAGCTGGATGTTGCACTCACCGTCACCGATCTACAGCAGCTGGATGAGCTGAAACTGCGCCTGACCCAGGGGGGTAAACTTCAGGTCGAGGTTCAATCCGCCTCCGCCCAGGGCAGCGTAGTTGAAGCACGGCTAAAAATTAAAGGAACTGCATCATGAAAGAGTGGTGGTTTGGTCTACAGGCCAGCGAGCGCCGCACCCTGGGCATCGGTGGCGGCACACTCACCCTGATCCTGATCTATTTTGCCGGCTGGGTACCCCTGCAAGAGGGGGTTGTCGCGCTTGAACAACAGGTACAGGAACAGCGTTCACTCAAACAGTGGATGGCACAATCAGCTGCCGAAGTGCAGCAGCTGCGTGGCGGCAGCGCTGGTCAGCCACAAGCCGCAGGCCGCTCACTGCTCACCACCGTCGACCAGTCGGCCCGTAATGGGCAGCTTGGCAGCAGCCTCAAACGGCTGGAGCCAGAGGGTGAACACAGCGTCAAGGTCTGGCTGGAACAGGCCGCCTTTGATGAGATGATGGGTTGGCTGGTATCCCTGGAGCAGCAGTTTGGTGTCACCGTCACCACCATTACCATCGAGCGCAAAGCCGAAGGTCGTGTTGATGCCAATATGACACTACGAGGATCTGCAAGCTAATGAAGAGACAGATCATCGGATACAGCGTGCTGGGCCTGCTCGCCTATCTACTCTTTCTCGCCTGGACCTTTCCCGCAGATCGCGCCTTGGTACTGCTACGCCCGCAGCTGCCAGCACTACAGATGAGTGGCGTAACAGGTACCGTCTGGTCCGGACGGGCCGCCACCTTGCATTATCATAACCAGCGTTTCTCTCGCCTTACCTGGCAATTCCAACCGTTGGCACTTTTTAAAGCACAACCGACGTTGACCATCACCTTTGCTGGTGACGGACGTACTGGCACAGCCGATGTTGGATTGCGCCCGGATGGCACTATCGTGATAGAGGAGGCCAAGGCCCAATTGCCGATGGCAGAACTATCACAGCAGCTGGGTATTCCGGTGTCACTGGGTGGAGTGGTCGATGTGGCTATGGATAAGATCACCATCAATAACAGCGTGGTGCAGAGTGCTGAAGGTAAACTCCAGTGGCGTGATGCCAGCATGACCACCCCCGTATTACAAAAATTGGGGGCCTTTAACATTCAGGTCACCACTGAAGATGCGGGTATCAAAGCCTTGATCAACGACGCAGGTGGCCCGCTCCAACTGGAAGGGACAGCACGTCTGATCAACGATGGCAGCTACCAATTCAGCGCTAAAGCCGCCGTGCGTGATGCTCAACAGACCCTTCTACAGCAAGCACTCCAGGCCGCCGGACGACCAGAGTCCGATGGACGGATATTAATCGAATATCACGGCAGGTTATAAACACCCACAAAACACGGCATGTCTGTATTGAGACATGCCGTAATCAGCAACGAGCCGGTCCCTTTTTACAATGGCTTACTGATTAACAATCCTGATCTCTACCCGGCGATTTTCTGCACGCCCCTCTTTTGTCTCATTGGAGGAGACCGGTTTTGCCTCACCAAAACCGCTGACGGTAATACGGCTTTCGTCTATAGAACCCACCTCTTTCAGAAACTTTGCCACTTTTTCAGCACGCGCCTCTGATAGCTTCTGATTGGTGGCATCATTCCCTAAAGAGTCGGTGTGTCCCATCACTTCAATCTGCGAGTTCGGGAAAATCTTGATGGCCTCAACAATTTTATTCATCAACGGAAAATTATCTGCCTGTATCTCACTCTGACCCGATGGAAATTGAAACCCATGGGCAGAGATCAGCACATTCTGCCGTTGACGATAGACATTGGCCTCTTTGGCGGTAAAGAGTGCCTGTACTGTCTCAAACTTCTGCTGTTCTGCACGATCTTTCTCTGCCAGCTCTTTTTTCTGCTTTTCAGCTGCACTCATTTGCGCCTCAAACTCAAGACGAAGCCTCTCTTTTTCCGCCTCTTTATCAGACAGCTGTTTTGCCAGTTCAGATTCCCGCAGCCGTATCTGGTCAGCTGCCGCTCTATCACGCTCTGAGAGCTGCTTGGCCAACTCCGCATCACGGGCACTTAACATAGACTCACTGCTGGATCTCTGTTTTGCAATCGCCGCTTGATTGGCTGCTGTGAGTTCGGTAATTTTTGCCTCTGCCGATTTCACTTGGGTTTGCAACAGCTGCTCCGACTCCGTGGCTATCTTCAGCTTCTGCTCCAATGCCTCTTTTTCTGTGGCTATATTAGCCACCTTGTTTTTAAGATTGATCGCCGCTTTATCACTCGCCTCATTAAACGGCAGGGTTCCACCCAGTGGCTGATTAACAACTTCCAGCTGTCGCTGTTGCCACAGCACTATCTCTTCCATGGTGTAGTTGCGACGTGCAAAATCTTTGATTGTTTCAGTAATCGATGCGCTCCGTTCTGCCAGCCACTTTGCCTTGCCTGCATGCTGGTCCGCCCGCTCTGTTTGTGTACGGTCGGCATTTAAAATTGATACCGTCAGGGCGATCTCCTCTTCTGCCTGGAGAATGGTTTTGGGCGCATATTTTTCTGCACCCTGTTTTTTAGCATTGACGATGGCTGTTTTAGCCTTGTCGACGGTCCCCTGTTTTAATGCAATCAACTCAAGCTGTGAGTAGTCGGCAATCAGTTTTGGACGCAACTGTTTGGCCTTTTCCAGATCCCCTTTTTCCACTAACGCTGCGGTTTTTTTCAGATCCTCGTCAAGGGCGCTTACTTTATCACCCTGCATGGTTTTAGCATCTGCGGCATAGGCACGATCACGGGCCTGCAGTACCTCCCCTAAAACATCACGGCTGGTCTGTACATCCCTATTCAGGGTTTCCAATGTTTTCAGCCCTTCAGCGGCTTCTGTATTGGCAACCACTCCTCGGTCACCTAAAGCGGCTGCCATTGCCTTTTTAAGTGACAGATTGGCCCTGATATACCCTTGAGGTGCCAATATTTCCGCGCCATCGTCCTTGGCCTGCTGTAGACCGGCCTCCAATAGCCCTACTTGCTGGTACTGGCTGACTGCTTGGTGATGTGTCAGCCTGGGTTGTGTCGCACAACCACTGATGGCTGCTGCCCCCACCACTAAACTTACGCAAAACAGACCGGCTGTGATTTTCATGATTCCCTTCCTTGTATTAAACGTAATGGTACCAGGATTATTAGTCCTTACCGTGGATATAGTGAGGCGATGAACCTTTTGCAAGCAACCGCGGACGGTGATTAACGCCCTAGTGGTTCATGCGGTTAATTGTGTAACGAATTTTTTTCACGCTCAGCCGAAGCCAAAAGAGGTATGCGCATTTACGCATCATATATAGAAACACTATTAATTACATAACTTTCCGCATGAACCACTAACACCAAAAAACTCCGTCTCCACAGACCACTAAGCCGCCAGCTGCCGCGCCATGGTTGTCAGGTTTTCATCCTGCGCCAACAGCTGCACCATCACTTTAATCACATCACTCTGCTCCATGCCAAGCACCTTCAATGCATCGTCTGGCATATCCTCGTAGACTGCCTCTCCGGAGGCGTGCACCCGCAACAGATAGTCACTCAGGCGTGCCATCTGTATGTATACAGCGTATGGACCGTGATACTTGTCAGTATGGTGTTCACGGGTAGCCACCACCACCTCATCAGGCAGCTTCCACGCCTTAAGCAGCCAGTGGCCCAGCTGTGTATGATCAAGCCCCAGATAGTCACGTTCGATAGTCATGCGCTCTTCTGCGCTGTTAGTGTCACTAATCTTCTCACTCAGTCCCAGAAACTCATCGCGGAAAAACTGCCCTAATACCAGATAACCAAAATCGTGTAACAGTCCGATGAGGTAACAGGTCGAGGGGCGCGGCTGATTGCCTCTCGGCATCGCCTTGCAGAGCATCTGCATCAGATTGGCACTGAAGATGGCGTGTTTCCAGAACGCATCCAGCCCCAACGGGCCGTGACGCGGAATCTTAAACGAGTCGAGCAGCGCCAGCCCCATGGCCAGATTCATCACCATGTCAAAACCCAACACTCGGACAATCGCCACATGCAGGGAGTCCACATCCCCCCGATAACCAAAATAGGGGGAGTTGGCGTAACGCAATACCTGCGCTGTCAGGCTGGGGTCCAGCCCTACCACCTCAACCAGTGCATCGGCACTCGCCTCGGGATTGGCGCGCAAGGCAAACAGCCGCTGCGCCATCTCCGGCATCGGTGGCAGCTCGGTGATCTGCTCCACCCGCTGGCGGATATAGTGACTCTGATCCAGCGCCTCCGTCGTCCCGCCCTGTACGCTGGTCAATCTTGGCTCCATGGAGGTAGTGAAATCGGTACCGAGCCAGGCGTTGATCTGCATCAACATAAAATCCTTACGCCGTAACTGAATCAGTCGACCATGGCTGCCCGCCACGATGCAGACCTGATCGGGGGTTGGCAGACTGGCATCAATAATCGTGCGAATGTTATACGGCTCGCCCAGCGGTGGGATCAACCCCGGCTCGCAGTCGGTAAATACCGATGACAACTGAGTCTGGAACGCCGGTTCAACCGTACGGTGTAACAGGGCAGAGAGTCGCTGAAAATCGAGCTTGTGGCTGGCGGGCAGAATCGCCATTAACAGACCAAAGGAGTCGCGCAGTACCACCGGGTAATAGAGTGCCCGTGCATCAATCCCCGCCAACCTCGCCGCCTCCAGGGGTGAGCCAAAATGGCCCACCTCCAGCACGGTATATATTACATGTTTGTCATCCAGATATTGCTTAACAGTTTTTGCGATAGACATATTGGCTCGGCCTTATATTCCCCTTTATCGCCGCAGGCAACTCCATTTGCGGCCCCACTGTCACAGTGATTCCACCACACGGCACCCTCCAGGATCACGCCTTATCTGGCACGTACCCTGGCAACAGCTGGCCACCGGAGTGTTAAAGTCACGATAATCTTTTGTTTAACAAGAGAATGTATCGTGTAGAGACGAGAAACCTTTAGTACCTTCCAATATCACGCCGAAGCGGTCACGGCAGGTACCGTGGCCAATCCGAATCAACCCTGTACTGGTGCGGCACACACCTCAGCCAGCTCTTCATACTCCGGGACAGGGCCATGGCCACCACAATGGGTACAGGCAGGATCACGTTTAATCTTAAACTCATCAAACGTGGTTCGCAGGGCATCGTAATAAAGCATCTTGCCCAGCAGCGGTGAGCCGATCTTCAGCAGCAGCTTCAACACCTCAACCGCCTGTAGCAGCCCCATCACCCCTGGCAACACCCCCAACACACCAATTTCAGAGCAGGAGGGGGCGGAGCCAGGAGGTGGCATGGTCGGGAACATACAACGGTAGCAGCCACTGGGGTTCTCTGGATGGTCGGGCCAGAACACCGTCAACTGCCCTTCAAACCGATACACCGCCGCATGAACATTGGGTTTGCCCAGTTTGACGCAGGCGTCGTTCACCAGATAACGGGTGGGCAGATTATCGGTACCATCCACAATCACATCATAGGCGGCAAATATCTCCTCAACGTTGCTAGCGTCCAGACGGGTCTCATAGGCGACCACCTTGACCGCTGAGTTGAGCTGTTCGATCGATTCACGGGCCGAAGCGACCTTGGCGGTGCCCACCCGTGCTTCGGTGTGAATAATCTGGCGCTGCAGGTTGCTGCGATCGACAACGTCATGATCCACCAGACCAATGGTGCCCACACCGGCCGCCGCCAGATAGAGCGCCGACGGCGAACCCAAACCACCCGCGCCAATCAGCAGTACCTTGCTCCCTTTCAGTTTAAGCTGTCCCTCGACCCCCACCTCTGGCAATAGCAGATGGCGGGAGTAACGCTCCCTCTCCTCGGCGTTTAATACCTGCGGAACCTCAAATTTAAGTCCCTGGTTTTTCCAGCGGTTAAAACCACCGGCAAGGGAGTGGACTTCGCTGTAACCCAGCTTCTGCAGGGCGTCCGCCGCAAACAGGGAGCGCACCCCGCCCGCACACATCACCACCAGTGGCCGGCTTTTATCTGGCACCGCGTCCTCAATCCGCAACTCCAAAAAACCCCGGCCAATACGCAGTGATCCGGCGGGGGTGCCGTTGGCAATCTCATCCGGCTCCCGCACGTCCACCAGCAGGCCACCATGGGTCAATAGCTGCTGCGCCGCTGCCGGCTCCAGCTCTGGAACGTGCGCTTTCAACTCCTCCAGACGACGGTCCATACTTTTCATATCATCACTCCTAACTCTTTTGTCTGATCCATCAGGTTATCTGCTCCCGTTGCCCAATTATGTAGCCCCCTATTGTGCCCCCATTACCGGGTAACGGCCATGGGGCTATTTTTTGACCGGTGTATTCACTGTTGGTGACTGGGCACAACGGAATCCCAAATCGATAAAGGTGTACTCAGGCCTCAGGTTAAAGCGGTACGCGGTACGGTAGAAATGATTGATCACATAGTGACCCAGCCCCCCCCAGCCGCCGCCACGCACGACCTTCATCTTCTCACCAAAATCGTCACTTTTATATTGGCTGCCGGGATAGGGTTGATACCAGTCATCCACCCACTCCATGACGTTGCCCGCCATATCCTCTACGCCGTAGGGCGACACCCCCTTGGGATAGGAGCCAACAGGGGCGACGCCCTGTGGCCACCCGGCACCACTGCCGTCATTCAGACGGCTCTGATCCCACTGATTACCCCACGGATACTCGTTGCCTTTGCTGCCACGGGCGGCCTTCTCCCACTCAATCTCTGTGGGCAAACGTTTGCCCCGGTTTTTGCAGTAGTCACGGGCCTGGGTCCAGGTAACACCGGTCACCGGCAGGCGATCAAACTGGGCCTGATGGACGACCAGTGCTTCGAGCAACGGTTCGTACTCCATGGTGCTGACGTCAATATCAAGCTTGAAGGTGGTGGTGGCCAACCGCCGCAGCGTTGGCAGGTCCGCAAAGGTCAGCACATTCCGCGATAGCAGATAGCCATTCTCCTTCCAGCCTTGCGGTATCCAATAGTTGTTAGCCACAACAAAGTCACGAAACTGGCTGTTGGTCACCTCAAACCTGTCGATCCAGAACGCTGGCACGGTCACACTGCGCTGCGGTGCTTCATCCTGATACCACGGTTTGCTGGAGCCAAACTCCTGCGCCTTACCCTCGGTATCCTTCAGGTTGCTGCCCATAACAAACGGCCCGGCGGGGATCACAACCATCTCCTTGGGGGCCGCGACCACGCTGCTGATGCTGGCCATTACCACCACTATCGATACAAACCTCTTCATGCACACCTTCCTGCCATTCAACTGCTGTTAGGGTTTTTTAAGCGCCCGCTCCAGCGCCGCAACGGCCTGTAACTCCTCAATGGAGTAATACTCTGCCGGGTCCATCGGCACCTGGGCGTTACGGTGTGGCAGCAGCAGCAGCTCGGCCATGTCGACGTACGTTTGATTGCCCTTGTCCAGCGGCTGGCTGGCCAGCTGCTTCAATGTGGCGCTATAGTCATACCCCGCCTCGGCAAAGACCTGTTCCAGAAATTTCTTGCGCCCATCACCCGGCAAGCTGGCCGGACTGACCGCCAGCTTGGTATCGGAGAGTTTTTCCCATGCACTTGCCAGCTTTTCCAGCACTGCATTATCACCCAGTGGCGCGGCTACCGGGGTTGCGGGTTTGCTGTTACAACCACTCAACAGCGCCACTGCACACAACAGCACCCCCATACCCATTAATTTTTTAATCACGTTAATATGCCTCTTGTTACAAATTTTGTTATTGACGTACGGCGGTATCGTTCATCCAGCGGCTGATCAAATTGGCCAGATCGACATGCCCTTCGTTCTGCGCCACCATGCGTGGTGTCCAGCCATCCCCGGTTTTGGCATTCAGATCGGCCCCGGCATCAATCAGCAGACGCATGATATCGCCATTCCCCTGCTGTGCGGCCCAGTGCAGCGCACTCCACTTGCCGTTATCCACATGATGCACATCAGCACCGTGGGCCAACAAAATTTTGACCACCTCGGTATGCCCCTTCATGGCGGCCCGCAACAGCGGCGACCAGCTGGTATCATCCACCGCGTTGACGTTGGCACCGTTATTCAGCAGCAGTGCCACCATCTCAGCGTTGCCGATACGGGCGGCATGGGTCAGCGCCGTCCAGCCAAAGCTGTTGCGCCCCTCAATGTCACTGCCTTTGGCCAGCTCCGCAGTCACCCCTTTGGGGTCATCCGCCACCACCTGTTCCATCAGCGCTGTATTGTTGTCACAGGCGACCAATACCCCGACCATGCAGAGGACTACCACCTCTTTAAAAAATCGCACCATATTCTCCACCCCTTCACGTTCAGAGCAGCCATTCTACCCGACACTCTCAACCATGCTAAGCCAAGAGTTCATGGTGCTATACTTTCTCACCCTATTTTTCCAGAGAGTCCTGTTCATGCACCGATTCAAATGTCCAAGTTGCCAGGAAGAGAGCATTTCAATCAAGGATAAGTTCCGCCTCGGCTGGTGGCTCACCACCCGCTGTGGCCAGTGCGAGACACGGGTAGCCGCCTTCCCCTGGACACTCATGCTGCTATTCTTCCTCCATACCTGGAATGTCATCTGGTGGTTTGGACTCTATCACTTTGAGGGCGGCGGACAGTATCTCCTGTATATGGGGATTGGCTGGGTGCTGATTGAACTAATCAACCTCTTTTTTATGCCGCTCTGCAGCCTGCGGCGCAAGACCGAATCCTGAAAACATGGCACGTATCCTGGCGATAGGCATTGCCACCCTTGATATTATTAATAGTGTCAGCCGCTATCCAGACGAAGATGACGAAGTTCGTGCGGTCAGCCAGCGCCTCTGTCGTGGCGGCAACGCCACCAATACCCTCGTGGTGCTCAGCCAGCTCGGCCACACCTGCCACTGGGGCGGGGTACTGGCCGACGAACCGGATGCCAACCACATCGAGGCCGACCTGCTGCGCCACGCCATCAATACCGATGCGGTCACCCGGTTGAACCAGGGCAAAGTCCCCACCTCCTACATCACCCACAACCTGGCCAACGGCTCACGCACCATCGTCCACCACCGCGACCTGCCCGAGTATCGCTTTGCCGCCTTCCGGGAGATTGACCTGGGTCCGTTTGACTGGCTCCATGTTGAAGGGCGCAACGTTGCCGAGACGCTACAGATGCTGCTCTGGGCGCGGGCACAGTACCCGGCACTCCCCATCTCCATCGAGATCGAAAAAGAGCGCCCCGATATCCAGCAGCTCTTTGCCCACGCCAACCTGCTGCTCTTCTCCAAACCCTTTGCCCTGGGCCGAGGCCACCACCACGCCACCGGACTGCTGGATGCCATGCGCCCACTCGCCCCCCAGGCGGCGCTTGTCTGCACCTGGGGCGCTGCGGGGGCGTGGGCTATCGACCGCCGCGGTCAAGAGGAGTACTCAACCAGCATCGCCCCCCCACAGGTGGTGGATACCCTGGGCGCGGGTGATACCTTCAACGCTGCCATGATCGATAGCCAGATCAGCGGCCTGTCGCTGGGGGCCAGCCTCACAGCCGCCTGCCACCTCGCCGGGCGCAAATGCGGCCACCAGGGGCTCGACTTCATTCTTAAAGGAACTGTCTCATGATTGTCATTTACGACCGCAAAGGGTTTGACGCCCTGTTAACACTGGAAGGCAACAGCCTCAAAGGGGCCAATCTTGGCAGCGCCAACCTGCACAACGCCAATCTGGTGGAGTACAACCTTAGCGGTGCCAACTTGAACGGCGCTATCCTCACCAGCGCTGATCTACGTCTTGCCGACTTTAGCGATGCCGACTTAACCAATGCCGACCTGAGCGACGCCGACCTGACCGGCTGCTGCCTGGAGGGTGCAAAACTGACGGGGGTCAAGATTGTCGGAACCAAACTGGGGCTAGAGCACCACACAGCGCTGCGGGCGGCGGGGATCAAACTGGCGGGATTGGCGCTGGAGTTGTCGGTAAAAGGATAAGGATCGATGCGCCGCCTGCTCTTATGTGTGCTCTTTTATTACCAATGTGGTGCGCTAGCGGCACCGATGGTTGAACAGGTGCGCGTACTCAAATCAGCACACCAGTTACAACTCATCACCGCAGGCAAGGTATCTCATACATTCAAAATAGCACTGGGCAGCCAACCCATCGGCCACAAACAGCAAGAGGGTGATGGCAAAACACCGGAAGGGCACTACATTCTCGATTACAAAAAAGTGGATAGTGCTTACTACCGCGCCATCCACATCTCCTATCCCAATGACAACGACCGCGCCGCTGCCAACGCCCGTGGCGTATCTCCAGGGGGGCTGATCATGATTCACGGGCAGAAAAACGGGCTCGGCTGGCTCTCACCACTCAGCCAACGTATTGACTGGACCGAGGGTTGTATCGCACTCAGTAACAGCGACATGGAAACTCTGTGGAATCTGGTTGAAGCGGGCACAAAGATCGAGATACTGCCCTAACTCACCAGACCGGCGCATTGAAGTGTTGCGTTCAGAGCTGCGTCAAACAGAAACTCCCTGCATGGGTCACCCGATTCCGCCCGCCGGCCTTGGCATCGTAGAGCACCTTATCGGCCTGACCGATGAGGTTGTGGCCAGCACGTGGCTCCAGTTTGCTGTTGGCAGCGCACTTCATGGTCGCAACACCAATAGAGATGGTGACATTGAAGGGTGGAAACTCATCGGTCTTGAAGATGTGGTCGGCAATACTGCGACGGATACGCTCCGCCACCTCCACCGCCTCTTCACCGCCGGTATTGGCCAGCAGGGTACTGAACTCCTCACCGCCGTAACGTGACAGTACGTCACTGCCTCGCAGCTGGGTCCGGATCAGCGCCGCCACTTCGCGCAGCACCAGATCCCCCACCTGATGGCCATAGGTATCGTTGACCTTTTTAAAGTGATCAACATCGAGCAGCATACAAGAGAGTGGTTTGCCGGAGCGACCCGCTGATTCCACCTCCTCTTTCATCCGTTGATCAAAGAAGCGGCGATTATTAATAGAGGTCAGGGTATCGGTCAGCCCCTGACGTTTAAGCCGCTCTAGGTTGATACCGTTTTCGATACAGATAGCGACAACCGCAACAAAGTGTTCAAGAAAATCGGTCCGCACACCCCGCACAAAACGGTCGGCGTCGTAGCTACCGATATTCAGGCTGCCAATCAGCCGGCCATAACGGACCAACGGCAGCAGGGCGATGCTGGCCGGTTTTTTACGGGCGTGGGAGAAGAGTTTGGCGTGTTTGGTGGCGCGATAGTCGCCTAACAGGGGAAATAACGAGGCGTTGTAGAGCTCGTGCATCTCTTTCAGGCTGGTGGCAAAAATCAGCTCCGGGACATTATCAAACACGATCCCCTCATCATCCAGTATCCGTTTTACCTCATATTCAGGGTCAAACAGCAGCAGGCTGACCTCGTCCCAGCTCACGGTGGAGGCGTCAGGGAGAATAATCGCCTCCACCAGCTCACGCAGTGAGTTCAGACTCACCAGCTTCAGCTCCAGTGCTTGAAAGCGACGTAGTTTGTATTCATTATTCCGCGCCTCTGCCATAAAGTCAGAGAGACGCTGCTTGAGTAGACGATTGTACGCCTGGAGCTCTTTGCTCATACCTTCGTGCGAATGATCAATTGCTGCCAACATTGACTGCCCCCACCTCTGACGAGAATCAGAACGTCCCGTGACCGATGTTGCAAAACACTTACCTCTTGCCACGATCCCGTCTGTACTACAAACATGACGCTTCCCACGGGGTTATTAACGGGCAAGGCGGTGACTCCTTTAGCGGCAAAGCGATAATTGTAGTTAAAGATGTTGCGCCAAACTGTGACCCCGTTCACCAAATCACACATCAATGGAGATTCCACGGGTATAATCGCCGGCCATGGAACTGACCTATCTACAGCCGCTGTTTGACTGGATTGCCCAACACCCGCACTGGGCCGGATTCATTGTCTTTTTAATCGCGTTTACGGAGTCACTGGCCATTGTCGGCCTGTTTATCCCCGGTGCCGTGCTGATGCTGGCTGTGGGGGCCTTGATCGGTACGGGCACACTCAACTTCTGGCCGACCTTCTGGTGGGCAGTGGCGGGGGCGGTAGCGGCAGATGGCATCAGTTTCTGGCTTGGGCACCACTACAAACAGCGGCTCCGCACACTCTGGCCCTTTAGCCGTTATCCGGCACTGCTCGACCATGGCGAGCGATTTCTCGCCCAACATGGCGGCAAAAGTGTACTGTTTGGCCGTTTTTTCGGTCCGGCACGCGCCATTGTGCCGGTCAGTGCCGGAATTATGGGCATGCCGGCGGACCGCTTTCTCTTTGCCAATATCACCTCTGCCCTGGTCTGGGCGCCGGCCTTTTTACTGCCGGGCATGGCCTTTGGTGCCTCACTCAATCTGGCGGCAGAGATAGCCTCGCGGCTGGCACTGCTGCTAATCGGCATTATTGTGCTGGTCTGGTTCAGCCTCTGGTGTGGCAGACGTCTCTACCTGTTGCTCGCCCCCCACACCACCGAGATGGGCGAGCGGTTGACACAGTGGGGACGCCAACATCCCAGATGGAGACGGATCAGCACCATCCTGCTGGATCCACAACAGCCCGAAACCAAGGCGCTCACCTTTGTAGCATTGACACTGGTGACGCTTGCGTGGTTGATGCTGACGCTGTTTGAACAGTTCAGTATCACCGCCTCCCTCGCCCGCCTCGACCACAGCACCTACCAGCTACTGCAAGGGCTGCGCTCACCGTGGGGCGATCAGCTCATGACCGTTGTTTCGCAGCTGGGTGATGGCACCGTGCAGGCGGCGCTGGTGATCATGCTCGCCCTCTGGTTACTGTGGCAGCGGCGCTGGCTGGCGGCTGGCCACTGGCTGGCGGCGGCTCTGTTTGCCACCCTGGCCAGCTGGATACTCAAACAGAGTCTACAGCTGCCACGGCCACAACCGTTTTATGACGGTGCCATGAGCTTCAGCTTCCCCAGCGCCCACACCCTGCTGGCCGCTGCACTCTACGGTTTTCTCTCAATACTGGTTGCCCGTGAGCTGCCACCACGCTGGCGTTGGTTGAGTTATACCAGCGCCTGGACCCTCATCCTCAGCATCGCCTTTTCACGACTCTATCTAGGGGCGCACTGGCTCTCCGATGTGGTTGGTGGCATTCTTCTGGGGTTGATCTGGGCCGCCGCACTGGGTGTCGCCTATCGCCACCACCTAGCCCCCCGGATACCGCTCGCTGGGCTGCTGGGCGTGCCGCTGCTCACACTCATCATCGTCGGTAGTTGGCATGTCATAGAGAGCCATGAGATGAATCTGGCCCGATACGCACCCCACTACATCACCCAATCCACCACCCATGAGCAGTGGCTGGCCAGCGACTGGCAGCGTTTGCCCAGCCACCGCATCGATACCCGTGGTGTTGAAAAACAGCCGCTCAACCTGCAGTGGTCCGGCACATTGGCAGAGCTGCAACAACATCTAGGTGAACTTGGCTGGCAGCAGGAGCTGCCACTCACCTTTAAAAGTACCATGCAGTGGCTCAACCCCAATGCGACCCTGGCAGAACTCCCGCAACCACCGTTGGCACACGACGGGCGCGCCCCGGCTTTGGTCATGGTATTGCCAGAACAGAAGCTGCTATTACGCCTCTGGCCATCAATACTCACACTTGAGGGGCAACCGCACACTATCTGGATTGGTCACGTTGGGCATGAACACCTGACTGAACTGCCGCTGATCCGTTTTCCCAGCCTGGGCAGCGACTTTGATACACCGTTGCAGCAGTTCAAACCGTTCGTGGCAACCGCCCACTGGCAGCTCAAACAGCGCCCCCTGAACGGCAACAGCGCATCACACTGGCACGGCGAGGTGCTGCTGCTCTGGTCTAACAACTATATAGAAGGTGTGCCGTGAAAAACCGCGGTTTTATCGCCCGCCTCGGCTACGCCCTGGCCGGTGTACAGGCGGCATGGCGGCAAGAGAGGAGTTTTCGCACTCAGGGTGGCTGTGCAGTTGCAGCCTTGGTCCTGCTGCTGCTATTGCGCCCCGCGCCACTCTGGTGGGCGCTGACAGGCATTATGGTAACGCTGGTGCTTGCTGCTGAGCTGTTCAACACCGCCCTCGAGCAACTCGCCGACCATCTTCACCCCGAGCAGCACCCCAATATCAAACTGGTCAAAGATTGTGCCGCCGCTGCCGTGCTGCTGCTCAGCCTGGGGGCGCTATGGCTGGCGGTTTTCATGGTGATTGATTATTTTCAGCCGTAACAGGCTCACGACTCCACCTCAAAACCACCCAGCACCCACTGCGGCATACCCGAATGCCCCACACAGACCAGATTGTTCAGCCCCATAATGGAGAGGTTGGCAAAGGCCGTTTGGGCACGACGCCCGGAACGGCAGTAGAGATAGACCCGCTTATATTGTCTCAGCTCATCCGCAGACTGCCCCTCCGTGCCAAACGGAATATTACGACTGCCCGGCACATGGCCAATCTCATACTCCTCCGGGGTGCGATTATCGACAATCAGCTCATCAGCACTAAGCTTACCCCAAGCCTTAAAAAGATCCGACATCGAAAACTCTTCATGCAGATAACGCTTAGGGTCGAAGCTGATGCCCGATGCCAGATTGGCGGGCACGGCCTCGTTGATCTTTTTTGGCAGATCGAGATCAAGGTTGTTCATCAGTGCGACAAACTCCTCACGGCTCCGGTTATTACCAAGGCGCGGATTCCAGCGTTTCTCTTCACCGATGGTGGAACAGCACCGACCATTGTAGTCATGCGCCGGATAGAGAATCGTTGCATCCGGCAAGGTAAACAATTTCTGCGTAACGCTACTGTAAAGTGTGTCAGCACTGCCCTGTTGAAAATCGGTACGGCCACAGCCATGAATCAACAAGGCATCACCACTGAAAAGCATGCCATCAACGTAATAGCTCACACAGCCATCGGTATGGCCGGGGGTCGCAATCACATTGATTTTGTACTGGCCAAACTTTAATTCACTGCCATCCTCGGCTGCCACATCAATCGCCTGCACCCCCGCCGCTGCACCATAGACAATCTTTGCCCCGGTCTGCTGCCGGATCATACCCGCCGCCGTCACATGGTCCGCATGGACGTGGGTCTCCATCACGTAGTGCAGCTCCACACCCAGCTCACGGATCAACCCCAGGTCACGCTCCAACTGCTCACGCACCGGATCGATCAGCACCCCCTGCCGAGTGGCCGGATCAATCAGCAGATAGGTATACGTCCAGGTATCACGATCAGAAAGCTGGCGCACCACTAACGTTGGACGGGTAATCTCTAACGACATAAAAAGCTCCTGGCCAGCAAAATTCAGATAAAAAACTAATGTTCCGGCGATTATCGCACGATACAGAAAAGCGGTTTAGTGCATCAACGTGTTGCAAAGTAGCTCAGCAGCGCCTCATGAAAGTGCAGCTCCCCCACAACAACCGCCCCTTCACCGCCATGGAAACACAATAGAGCCAAATATCATCACCTTAACGCAGGCGCAACAGACTGGCATGTTAATTGATGTACAACAACAGCAACCCACATCAAACGGGAGATAGTAAGATGAACAACAACGTCAACTTTAACGGCTTTATTGACCCCTACCAAGAAGGGGAGTCACCCGAGGCAACCAATGGTGCGGCCACCAATACCGCCCATATCACCCCCCCTTATCGCCCCGGCGTGCTGTTTGATATCGCCGATGAGAGCGATATTGAGGTCAGTGAATAGCTATAACAGAAAACACTCCGATTGTGTCGCTACTTCGTTACCTATTTTGGGCGTCCATGCCCAAAATAGACTCACTTACGCGACAGCTGATTCCTTTTGCCCCGACCGTCCTGCGTCCGCCGCGTCTCCGTATGGCATTGTCCATAAATGGACTCGCCA
>JANOSY010000006.1:0-21279 GCA_031416075.1 Tenderia sp. (SeqCode)
ACGACAACAGCGATGAAATTCTTGGCGTTCTTCTTCTGTGAGTGAGATAGCAACGGGGACAGGCATAGTCAGCGCACCAGAAAATAAGGAAGGAGTAGCGCTATTATATATGATCATACTATTTGTTACAGTACACTAGTACGCAGATAGAGCAAGCCTGATTGTTCACGAAGGCCAAAACATCTGAGGACCGCAAGCACAAAATAGACAGGGTAGTAATGCTGTACAGCTTTTATTCAGCTACCTGAAAAGGAGTAGCACTCTATGACCAAGCAATACGATCTGATCGCTATTGGAACCGGAGCAGGCGCGTCTGGTGTCGCTTCGCGCTGTCGCGCCGCTGGATGGAGCGTGGCGGTGATTGATAGCTTACCCTTCGGAGGCGCCTGCGCCTTGCGCGGCTGTGACCCCAAGAAGGTACTCGTCGGCGCAGCGGAAGCCATCGACTACTCCCGTCGAATGCGCGGCAAGGGCATCGCGGCTGGTGAGACCACCATTGCATGGAACGATCTTATCAAATTCAAACGCAGCTTCACGCAACCTGTGCCGGCGATGAGGGAAATGAGTTTCTCCAGCACGTCTCCAGCCCGGCAGCTTATGCGGCGGGCGATGCGGCGCTGAGTGGCCCGCCGCTGACTCCCGTTGCGAGTCATGACGCTAAAGTCGTCGCTGCCAATATGCTCGACGGCAATCATCAGAAACCCAATTACCTCGGAGTGCCGAGCGTAGCCTTCACGATCCCGCCGATTGCGTCGGCGGGCCTCAGCGAAAAGCAGGCGCGCGACAACGGACTCAAGTTTCAGATCAACAGCAAGAGGGCAGCAGGCTGGTATACCGCGCGTAGTGTCGCGGAAACGATCTATGGATTTAAGGTGCTCATTGAAGAGAAGAGCGACCGGATCCTGGGCGCGCACCTGGTCGGGCCGCATGCTGATGAGGTGATCAATATCTTCGCCTTGGCCATCCGCAACGGGCTCACAGCGGAGGATCTGAAGAGCACGATGTTTGCGTATCCCACCGGGGCCTCCGATATCGGCTACATGCTCTGAAGCTAACAGTGTGGGTGAAGTGGCATCCATCGCGCGCAGCTGGAGCAGTGATTAACGTTGCATACATGTTAAAGGAGTGACTACGTCAGACCCACTTGATCAGCTTTGTATCAACACCATTAGCTTTCTGTCGGTAGACGCAGTGCAGCAGGCCACCCCGAGCGTGGCCATACGCCGGGTGTTGAAGTCACTACCGGGCCACTCGGGCAGGGTCTCGCCAATGCAGTGGGCATGGCCATCGCCGAGGCGCAACTGGCGGCGCGTTACAATCGCCCCGGCCATGCGGTGATCGACCACGCTACCTATGCGCTGGTCAGCGACGGTGATCTGATGGAGGGTGTCGCAGCGGAGGCGGCATCACTTGCCGGACATCTTAAACTCGGCAAGTTGACCTGTCTGTACGATGACAACCGCATTACGCTGGCCGTCGGCACCGAATTCCGTAAGCGGGTCGCTATCATCAAGGTAACAATGACATTACAGATTTGTAATGTCGCCGTCATCTTGGCAACAGTGTCGTGCAGTGAATGTTAAAGCATGCAGATCAGCTTATTGCATATTTAAAATGGTGGCCATGGAGTCGGTAGGCATGGGAGATTGTAGTCGGGTCGCTGTTATTTTCAGGTGACCACAGTCTAACAATTTATTTAATGGTTGAGTTGTCTCCTGTTTTACAGTACAGACACGTAAGAATTTAGGTTGTAAATCAATAGTGACTATGCGCGGAGTTTCATGCTTTCCAGCCGTACATTGCCATGAGAGAGTTCGATCAACGCCGTTGTGATATGTTCGATCATCACCTGTTTTTTATTGCTGATGAGTTCAAAGCCGAGAGGTTCTATGGCCTGTCGAATGGTATCAATAATTTGATCGTCGGGCTGTTGGTCGTGAAAGGTGACTTCGCCCATGACTACTGTGGCGGTGGGATAACCTACTTGCGCCATAATGTTTTTGACCACCAGAATACAGCGATCACATACCATGTTTTTAATTGTCAGTTTCATGGCGAAGGGGGACTCTCTCAATTTAACGGTTGCTTTTGTGGGGTGTCAATTTTATCCAGATAGAGCACCGTTGCTGCGGCAACTGCCAGTGGCATTGCAATAAAATTGATGATAGGAATCATGGTGAGTGTAAGCACACTTGCGCCAAAACTGAGGCTGCTGATGCGATGTTGTTTGAGTATATGCCGCTGCTGTGAAAACTGGATATTACGGTTACCCATGGGGTAGTCGAGATACTCCAGACTTAATAACCAGGCGCTAAAGGCAAACCAGATGAAGGGGGCGAATAGATTGATGCCGGGGATGAAAAAAAGCACTAACAGTGGCAGGGCGCGCAGCAAAAAATAACCGATTTTACGTGTTTCATTCCAAAGTATGGTTGGCGTCTGTTTAAGCGCTTGCATAGGAGTTGTCTGACTGCCCGTGACATTGCCGGCGAGTTCCCGTTCAACGGCCTCGGCCAGCAGGCTGTTGAAGGGGGCGCAGATGAAATTGGCAATGAGCGTGAAGCTGTAAAAAACAACCAATAACATGGTGATCGCAAACAGTGGCCAGAGTAGCCATTCGAGCCACTGCCATCCTGTCGGAATTATCTGCGCCATGGCGCTCTCAAAATAGTGGATACCCAGGGCGATGGCCGCACTAAATAACAGGATGTTAACCAGTAGCGGGATTACTACAAAGCGGCGTATGCCGGGACGGCGAATGAGGCTGAAGCCTTTGTTTATATAGTGCAGGCCGATGAATGGATTCATTTGAGCATAAAGTCCCGGACGTTAAGTGTGGGGCCATTTTTTGTGTCGGCCTGGAGTGTGATGGGCAAGAGATAGACTGAACCTCTGGGCGCTGCGATGGGTAGGAGTCTTAAGTCGCTGATGGCTTGGCGGAGTTCGAATTCCACTGGTCTCATGCCGGGACTGCTCCAGAGCAGGTGAGATTCTGTCACTGCCCCATTGCTATTGAATACCAATAACCAGTCGATGGTCCCCTCAAGACAGGGGTGGGTAGTTCGTGCGTGAGAGTAGATGGCGTCAGCCCTGCGTTGCAGTGCTGCCCTTACAACAGGGGTTTGACGTTGTACGGTTTTTCCCCGCCAGCGTTCAGATAAACGCAAGTAGGCCTCTTGGGCGCGACTATAACTGTAAGTCTCATCTTCTTTGATTGGGCATGTCACTGAGGTTGCTGTGGGTGAGCTGTTGTCAGACTCGCCGGTGATGGTTTGAAGCAGTGCACAGCCACTCAACAATCCGCCGCTGAGAAGCAAGACTAAATATCTGTTAACTGATGATTTGATCTGCATGATTCCACCCTCTTTTTGCCAGTAGCGCTGTTCCATATGCCGCCTCCTGCTGCACTGCCGCCACAAACGGCACGCCGAGCAGTTGTTGGCGGATGTTGCTCCAAGCCCGGTTGTTGGCACCGCCGCCAGCACTGCGGATGAATGTTGGATAGGGTGCGCCAAGTTCGGCGAGTAGTTTGTACCCCTGCTGTTCGATATGGGCCATGCCTTCGAGCATCGCCTGGAAGAAAATTACATCATCGGCGGGACGTGGCGTCAGGCGCGGTGGCAGTGTGGCGTCGCTGATGGGAAAACGTTCACCGGGCTTGATGAGTGGATAGTAGTCGAGTCCGGTCGGTTGTTCTGGTTTTAATTTCGGTGTCATCACGGCCAGCTGCTCTTTGCTGAAGTGGTGCAACAGTACTGTGCCGCCGCTGTTGGAGCCGCCGCCCACCAGCCATTTATCGCCGAGTGGCTGGGAGTAGACGCCATGTTGTGGTGAGAAGATGGGTGTGGCGCTGATCACCTTTATCACCAGTGTGGAGCCGAGTGAGGTAACCGCTTCGCCGATTTGATGTGCGCCGGTGGCGATGAAGGCGGCGGTGCTGTCGGTGGTGCCTGCCACTATTAGCGTGTTTGCGGGTAGCCCAAAGCGCTGGCTGATCTCTGTGGTGATCGGGGCGATGGGTGTGCCGGGAGTCACCACCTTGGGTAGTAACATTCTATTTATATGCAACTGATCGAGCCAAGCGGGCCAGCACCTATTAATAGCGTCATAACCCAGCTTGAGGCAGTTGTTCTCGTCGCTGATTCCGTAGCGGCCGGTGAGGTTACCAACGATCCAGTCGGCCTGATGCAGGGCGTATCGCACCTCAGGGCCGGGGTTGAGATGCATCAGCTTGGCGAGTGTGGCGGTGGCACCGTGAGCGGCGCTCTCTTGCGGGGCGATATGGGCGATGCGTTGGGCCTCGGCTTGACTGCGGTTGTCGTTGTACATCAATGCGGGGGCGATGGGATGGCCGTCTTTATCTGCAAGCAGCAGCGTGCCGGAGGTGCCGTCGATAGCGATGGCTTTGATCTCTGATTTATCGAGTTGTGCCAGTAGTGCGGTGAGGGTGTCGCCACAGGCGTCCCACCAGAGCCGGGGTTCCTGTTCGCCGTTGGTCGGTGCGGGTAGTGTTGTGCGGGCTTCGGCGACGATCTGGCCGGTGCCGTTAATCGCAATCGCACGAACGCCGGAGGTGCCTAGATCGATGCCGATAAACATTGGGTTTTATCCCCTCACTTCTGCAGAGGTGAGGGGGTAGATTATCAGGGCAGTGTGACAGGCACGGGCGGTACCCAACCCGGTTGACGATGTTCTGCCACCACGGTGGTGTAGATGCCGCCACGGACGTTGAATTCGCCGGTCAGGCGCATGAAGCGTGGGTTGCAGGCGGCAACCAGGTCGCTGAGGATATCGTTGGTGACCTTTTCGTGGAAGGCACCTTCTTCACGGAATGACCACATGTAGAGCTTGAGGGACTTGAGTTCCACACACTGCCGGTCGGCGATGTAGTCGATTTTGAAGGTGGCAAAATCGGGTTGGCCGGTTTTGGGGCAGAGGCAGGTGAACTCGGGCACGGTGATACGAATGGTGTAGTCGCGCTCCGGCATGGGGTTGTCGAAGGTCTCCAAGGTCTTACTCGGTGTCTTGCTGGGGGTTGTGTTTGGCTGTAATGACATAATGTATAGGACTCAATAAGTTAAAAAATATAGCTCGTTGGATGCCAGAGCTTGTTAACAGCGGTTTAGTGCGGCACTGCACTCTGGTATGATCGGGCGTTATTTTAACGCGAAAATGGTTTTAAGGTACCGCAATAAGTTGTATCAGCGCCATTGGGGGGAAAAGTGGGCTGGAATAGGGTTGTTGAGTAGCTTACATCAGGTTGGAGAGTGAATGCGTCTTAAGACAATCAAGCTGGCAGGATTCAAGTCTTTTGTTGATCCCACCTCTATTCCTATGCCCAGCAACATGATTGGAATCGTCGGCCCCAACGGCTGTGGCAAGTCCAATACCATCGATGCGGTGCGCTGGGTGATGGGCGAAAGCTCGGCTAAAAACCTGCGTGGTGACTCCATGGCCGATGTCATTTTTAACGGCTCCACCTCCCGTAAACCGGTGGGGCAGGCAACGGTTGAGCTGATCTTTGATAACAGCGATGGTGGTCTGGGTGGTGAGTATGCCCAGTACGCCGAGATATCGATCAAACGTCAAGTGACCCGTGACGGCCAATCCAACTACTACCTCAACAATACCCGTTGCCGCCGCCGTGACATTACCGACATCTTCCTCGGTACCGGCCTGGGGCCGCGCAGTTACGCCATTATTGAGCAGGGCACCATCTCACGTTTGATTGAGGCCAAACCCGAAGAGCTGCGGGTTTTTATTGAAGAGGCGGCCGGCATCTCCAAATATAAGGAGCGCCGCCGTGAGACCGAAAACCGCATTAAACATACCCGCGAGAACATCGAACGTATTAATGACGTGCGTGATGAGTTGGAAAAACGTATTGCCACCTTGCAGCGGCAGGCCAAAACAGCGGAGAAGTACAAACAGCTGAAGGATGAGGAGCGCAAGCTCAAGGCTGAGCTGTTGGCACTACGGTTTCACAGCCTCGATGCCACCGTGCAGGAGCGTGACAAGCAGATCAAGGGGCAGGAGACGGCTCTGGAGGGGCAGATTGCCGAGCTACGGAGTGTGGAGGCCACTATTGAGAGCCAACGCGAACAGCAGATTGAGGTCAACGAGAAGTTTAACGAGGTCCAGGGACGCTATTATGCCTTGGGGGCCGAGATTGCACGCCTTGAACAGACCATCTCCCACGTCAAGGAGTCACGTCAACAGCAGGAGCGCGAGTTGCGCGAGGTGGACAACGCCTGGCGTGAGGCGACCGAACATCTCACCAGCGACAGTGAGGCTATCGAAGAGTTAAAGATGGCGCTGGAGGGGCACGAGGAGCAGATGTTGCTGTCCCGTGAAAAAGAGGCTGAGTCGGGCGCGATGCTGACCCAGGCGGAAGAGGGCATGCACCTCTGGCAACAGCAGTGGGATGAGTTTAACCAGACATCCGCCGCCCATATCCGCAGTGCCGAAGTTGAAAATGCCCGTATCCAGCATCTGGAACAGAGCCAGACTCAACTCAATCAGCGTATGCAGCGTATGGAAGATGAGTTGACAACCCTCTCACCCGGCGGTCTCGATGGTGAGATCGAGGCCTTTCAGCTTGAACGTGCCGAACTGGATGAGCAGCTGGAGCAGCTACGCCACGAGCTGGAACAGCAGGTCGAGCAGATTGGCCATGAACGACAGCTGGCGCAAAATCTGAGTAGTGAGCTGGATAGTGACCGCAGCCGTTTGCAGGCGATGCAGGGGCGCAACTCATCACTGGAGGCGTTGCAGCAGCAAGCGTTGGGCAAAGGCAATCAAGCCGTCAACCACTGGCTCAAGGGGTGCGGACTTGATAACGCCAGCCGCCTGGCGCAAAACCTAACGGTTGAAAAGGGGTGGGAAAAGGCGGTTGAGGTAGTCTTGGGGCTGCATCTTGAGTCGGTCTGTGTCAATGGCATAGAGGCGGTGGCCGCCGCACTGAAGGATTTAAAACAGGGCTCACTGGCACTTTTTGATGTTACAGCGGATGCTGGCACTGCTCTGCAACAAGGGCCGCTGACCGACTCACTGTTGAGCAAGGTCACCTCAAAATACTCCATGGCCTCACTCCTGAGTGGCATTTACGCCGTGAATTCCTTAGAGCAGGCGCTGACGCAACGCAATCAGCTGCAGGCCAATGAATCGATGGTGACCCGTGATGGGTTATGGTTAGGCCGTGACTGGCTGCGCGTAGTGCGTGGCAGCACGGAGAAGGCAGGGGTTTTACAGCGCGAACAGGAGTTAAAAACCCTGGCCGCCGAGATTGATGAGACACGTGGCCGTGTTGAAGAAGTTAGTGGCCAGCTACAGGAGAGCCGCAGCCGACAGCAGGAGTTGGAGCGTGGCCGTGACGAGTTACAACTGCAGGTGAACCAGAGCACTCAATTGCTGGCACGTATTGAGTCGCAACTGAGTGCCCGTAACGAACGTCTGCAGCAGTTTCAAAGCCGCAAACTTCGTCTCGAGGCGGATATCAACGACCTGCGTCAGCAGCGCGACGGCAGCGACCAGACGGTTGTTGAGGCGCGGGCACGCCTGACTGAAGCGCTGGCGTTAACAGAAAATTTTGAAGAGCAGCGCCATGAGTTAACTCAGCGGCGCGAAACATTACGCCAGCAGCTGGATAATAGTCGCCAGCAGTCGCGCACTGATCGTGATCAGGCCCATGAGATTGCCCTGAAGTTGCAGTCGATTCGTGCCCAACTTGATGGCACCCAGCAGCGGCTTGAACGTATGCAGGGTCAACTGAGTACGTTGGAGCGTCGTCGTGAAACGTTACAGGCGCAACAACAGGTGCAGGGTGATCCGGTGGCAGAGCTGGGGCTTCAACTTGAAGAGCAACTGGGTCTCCGACTCGGTGTTGAAGAGGCGTTGATGTTTGCCCGTCGGACACTGGAGGAGGTGGATCATGCCATGCGCCAATCAGCGGAACAGCGCCTTCATGTTGAACAGAAGTCACAACAGATGCGTAGCCAGCTGGAACAGCTGCGTATCGCCAGCCAGGAGATTCGTGTTCGCAGTCAGACGGTATATGAACAGTTCAGCGAGACCAGCTTTAATCTTGAAGAGGTCGTTGCCCAGTTGATCGACGGGGCGGATGAACATAGCTGGCAGAACAAGGTGAACGAGATCGGTCAGGGCATACAACGTCTTGGAGCGATCAATCTTGCGGCCATTGAAGAGTATGAAGAGCAGTCACAACGCAAGGCCTATCTGGATGCGCAGTGTGGTGATCTGAACGATGCGCTGAATACTTTGGAGACGGCTATCCGCAAGATCGATAAAGAGACACGTACCCGCTTTAAAGATACCTTTGACAAAGTGGACAGCGGTGTCAAAGAGCTGTTTCCGCGGCTCTTTGGTGGTGGCCACGCCTATCTGGAGCTAACGGGGGATGATCTGTTAGACACCGGTGTTACAATCATGGCCCGGCCACCGGGCAAACGGAACTCGAGCATTCACATGCTCTCGGGTGGGGAGAAGGCGTTAACCGCGGTCGCGCTGGTATTCTCAATCTTCCAGCTCAATCCAGCGCCGTTCTGTATGCTCGACGAAGTGGATGCGCCGCTGGACGAAGCCAACGTCGGTCGTTTCTGCCGCATGGTAAAAGAGATGTCTGAGAAGGTACAATTCATCTTTATTACCCATAACAAAACCACTATGGAGATGTCGGATCATCTCACAGGCGTCACCATGCACGAACCCGGCGTATCACGTCTCGTGGCTGTGGACATCGAAGAAGCCATAAGTATGGTTGCAAGCTAATTTTTGGAAGGAAATATGGATTCTCTACTGCTGGTATTAACGGTTATTGGTGTAGTTCTGATTCTGGCGGGTATCGCCAAGATGCGTAGTAATCGCCGTCACCATCGGGACGAAATTGATCACAGCATTCTTTTTGACAACCAACATAATAACGACGTGTTGGCCGATGATGATGTGGAGATCAAGCGGATACGTAAAGCAGAAAAAACGGCGGATATATCACCAATACACACTGATATTGACGTTTCGATGGCTGACGAAGATCTGCCACATATCAGTAGCGACAATGATATGAGGATTGATATCGATGCTAGTGAGCGCCCAGAGCCAATCTACGAAGAACGCCCCATTGCCAGAGATCGCGCCCGTACAATCCTGAATAAGCTGCGTATGGATAACAAGGGTGATGATCTGGATCAAGAGGTCGAGTCTGATAACACACTGGTTAAGCACTATCGCACTGGTGCACCGGATAAGGTGGTGGTGCTGAACATCATGGCACCCAAAGGTCGTTTTTTTGCCGGCCCCGTATTGGTAGATGCCATTGAATCGCTAGGCATGATCTATGGCGAGATGGAGATTTTTCATCTCTATTCTGACAATGCACCGCTGTTTAGTTTGGTCAATATGGTCAAGCCGGGTATTTTTGATATGACAACCATTGAGTCACTCAACACACCCGGCGTCAGCCTGTTTATTCAGCTGCCTAATAAACAGGGCAATGGTCTGGAGGCATTTGACATCATGCTTGATGTTGCACAGCGTCTCAACCTTACCTTAAGTGGTTCACTCTGTGACGAGCGCCGTAACATTCTCACCCACTCAGCTATTGATTACATGCGCCAGCAGCTGGCCGAGTATGACTGCAAGTGGTTGGCAACGGCCTGAGCTAGCTGAGGTATATGGACCAATGGTTGAGTTGGAGGCTACCTCGTTACAGTCGATGAAAAAAGAGGCCGAGGCGCTTTTGCTGGAACAGCGCCTGCCAGAAGCAAGGGCCGCTTTTTCGCAGCTTTGTTTACGCTCACCTGATGATTGCAATGCTTGGCTTAACCTGGGGGCAGTAGAGGGGATGCTTGGCTCGCTAACAGCAGCCAAACAGGCCTTCCAGCAAGCACTTGGATTACGCAATGATGAACCCAGGGTGTTTTTTAATCTGGCGCGTTTGTGTGAATTGCAGGAGCAGTTTGATGAGGCACTGCATTACTGGAGTGGCTATTTGCAGTTAATGCCGGATGACGCAGCTGGTTACGCACAAATAGCCCAGCTGCTGCATAAAGTGGGAAAGTTGCCAGAGGCGGCGCAGGCGATGCATGAGGCCGTTCAGCGCAATCCTGATGAGGTTGAGTATTATAATAATCTCGGCGTTATGTTGGGGCGATTGGGGCGTTATGATGAGGCATTAACAAACTATCAACACGTATTGCGCCTAAGGCCTGATGTGGATGGGGTGTATTGCAATATTGCAAATCTCTACCACAACATGGGTGATGGTGAAATGGCCAGGGCCAATTTTGCCCGTGCCCTGGCGCTTAACCCAGACAATGCCTCCACACATATGAATCTCGGATTTCATTACGCCAGGAGCGGCCGTAATGATGAGGCGCTGAACAGTTTTAGAGAGGCGTTACGGATAGCGCCCGATAATGCGGCGGCGCACTTTAATATGGCGTTGCTGCTGCTGTTGCTGGGGCGGTTTCATGAGGGGTGGTTAGAGTATGAGTGGCGTTTTAAATGTAATGAGATAAGACGCCAGGATGTGCTTGCAAGGTATTACTCAAAGCCCCAATGGGATGGCGCATATCTTACGACAGAGGTCTTGCTTGTTTACGTTGAACAGGGTTTTGGTGATGCCTTGCAGTTTTGTCGTTACCTGCCCCTTGTTGCGCGGCGTGTTAAACATCTCATTGTTGAATGTCATGCTGAGTTGTTGACACTGTTGCGTGGTCAAGAGCAACTTGGTGGCATTGAGTTTGTGTCCCGCTCTACCGATGATCTGTTGCCAATGGTCGATTACGATGTGCAGATTCCACTCTTGAGTCTGCCTCGTTTGTTTGAGATGGAGGTGGGGCCGGTATTTCAAGAGACAACCTATATTCAGTCCGATCCACAGCATATGGAACGTTGGCAGCGCCATTTTAATCATAATAAGTTGAAGGTTGGCTTGGTATGGGCAGGCAGTCCTGATCATCAGCGTGACCAGATGCGTTCGTTATCACTGAAGGCATTTAACCTGTTTGCCGGGATGAGTGGGGTCTGTTTTTACAGCCTGCAAAAAGGCCTCGCCGCATCTGAGGCAATTACACCGCCTGAGGGTATAGATCTGATTAATCTTGCGCCGGAGCTAAATGATTTTTCAGCAACTGCTGCAGTGATCGCCCATCTTGATCTGGTGATCAGCGTTGATACTGCTGTTGCTCACTTGGCTGGGGCGATGGGCAAACCAGTCTGGACCTTGATCTACTCACCCCCTGATTGGCGCTGGTTACTTGAATGCACAGAGAGCCCCTGGTATCCAACGATGCGGCTCTTCAGGCAGGAGATGGGTGGTGACTGGATGGCAGTGATTGAGCGTGTCGCCATGGAGTTGCAAAAAATAGTGCTTAAACGTGGTGTGGCATCTGATGTTAAACGTCCAGACCTAGATCTGGTGTGAAGAGAGTGGCTACATCAGAGCGGCTTTTGCTGGATGCCAAAAAACAGGAAGCGGCGACGCTGCTGCAAGCCAAGCGGTTTTCTGATGCACTTGCTATACTGACATGGGTTTGCCAGCACGATCCTGATGATTATGAGTCCTGGTTTAATCTTGGGGCTCTTAATGGCAAACTCGGGATGTTTGCAGCTGCAGAGGCCACATTTTTAAAAGCGCTTGCGTTACGTAGCAGTGATCCACAAATTTATATTAATCTGGCACGCCTTTGTGATCTTCAAGGTCGTTTTGATGATGAGCTGGTCTATTGTCGGCGCTTTTTACAGCTGGTGCCAAATGATGGTGCGGCCTATTCACAGATAGGCAAAGTGCTGCATCGCTTGGGGCGCTTGCCAGAGGCTGAGCAGGCGTTACGTGAAGCCTGGCGCTACGCCCCTAATAATGCGGCATATGTGAATAATCTTGGCATTGTCCAGGATGATCTTGGTCGTTACGATGATGCATTAGAGTGTTATAGAAGTGCACTGCACTTGAACCCTCAAATGGATAGTGCCTATTGCAATCTGGGAAAGCTATTCCAAAAAAATGGGGAAAGTGAATCTTCTGAAGCCGCATATTTAGCAGCGCTGAAAATTAATCCACAGAACTCAGATGTCCAACAAAATCTTGGGATCCTGCTGCTGGGGCTTGGGCGTAATGATGAGGCTATGCACTGTTTTAACGAGAGACTTAGGGCACTCCCGGAGTGTGCAGAGGCCCATTGGAACCGTGCGCTGTTGTTGCTGGCGGCGGGTAACTTTAGTGATGGCTGGGAGGAGTATGAGTGGCGTTTTAAATGTCATGAGTTGATGTCTCAGCCACTTGAGGCGCGATACTCTTCAAAAACATTGTGGGATGGATCAGTACTGACTGATCAAACATTGTTGATCTATGTTGAGCAGGGGTTTGGCGATACGCTACAGTTTTGTCGTTATCTGCCACTGGTAATGCAGCAGGTCAAACATCTGATCTTTGAATGTCAACCTGAATTGTTTGCGTTGTTGTCGAATGTGTTTAAGGATATCAAATGTATTCAGCGACCAGCGGAGAGTGCGCTGCCTGATATTGATTACGACCTTCAGGCTCCACTTTTGACACTCCCGCGTCTGTTGAATACAGTTATGGAATCGATTCCCGTTGCCATTCCGTATATACACGCTGATCCACGATTGGTGGAGCGCTGGTCTCAACGTATTGGCAAAAACAGTTTTAATGTTGGAGTTGTTTGGGCAGGAAATCAAAATTACAAGGGCGATAAAGAGCGCTCTCTTTCATTGGCGGCAATAGAGCGGTTGGGCGAGGTTAGTCGCCACATCTGTTTTTATAGCCTGCAAAAAGAGGGGGGCACAGAGGCTATTTATTCAATAAACCCCATGCGGTTGGTCGATCTGGCGTCAGAGCTGGATAGCTTTGCTACGACTGCGGCTGTGATCGAGAATCTGGATTTGGTGATTACGGTTGATACGGCAGTGGCTCATTTGGCCGGTGCGATGGGAAAACCGGTTTGGACCTTGATATATTCGCCTCCTGATTGGCGTTGGCTACTGGATCGCAATGATTCTCCTTGGTACCCAACAATGCGCCTTTTCAGACAATCAAAGGCGGGGGAGTGGGATGAGGTGATCGACCGTGTGGCCAGTGCACTCGCTATGGATGTGTCACGGCGGTGATGTTGCCACTGGCGATTTTGTCCGGAATTCCTGTATACTGCGCCACTCTTGATACTTGCACCGCCAGTATCAGTCGTTTTATGGTGGCTCGCGTCGGTCACCCCGCAACGATATGCTGTGAACCCCGCCAGGCCCGGAAGGGAGCAACGGTAATAGCAGATTCGTGTGCCGGGGCCCGGCGGGCGCGGGCTGCCACCTATCTGTAGCTCCGCATGTAAAAACTTACCAATTTCTATTTTTGTGTCGTGTAGTTAGCGCAGTTTTGCGTTAAAATCTTGGCCTATGTCATTATTTATCCATACATTCCCGGTTCTGCTTGTAAAGGTGAACGGATGAGTTATCAGGTTCTGGCGCGTAAATGGCGGCCACGTAACTTCGGTACGATGGTGGGCCAGGAGCATGTTCTGCGGGCGCTGATCAACGCACTTGATAATGATCGTCTGCACCATGCCTATCTGTTTACCGGCACCCGTGGTGTTGGTAAAACTACTGTGGCGCGTATCTTTGCCAAATCACTCAATTGTGAACAGGGCATAACGTCGGTGCCGTGTGGTACTTGCAGTGCTTGCCGTGAAATTGATGAAGGGCGTTTTGTTGATCTGCTTGAAGTGGATGCTGCTTCGCGCACGAAGGTTGAGGATACCCGCGAGTTACTGGAGAATGTGCAATATTCACCTACCCGAGGCCGTTTTAAGGTCTACCTGATAGACGAAGTGCACATGCTCTCCAGCCACAGCTTCAATGCCTTGCTCAAGACACTGGAAGAGCCACCACCACACGTTAAATTTCTGTTGGCCACTACCGATCCGCAAAAACTCCCGGTTACCATTCTATCCCGCTGCCTGCAATTCAGTCTGAAGCGGTTATCAAAGGAACTGATTGTTGGCCATCTCATTAATGTGATGGAAAAAGAGCAGATTCCTGTTGAACCAGCGGCGCTTTCGCTGATTGCTGAGGGGGCCGATGGCAGCATGCGCGATGCACTGAGCCTGCTTGATCAAGCTATTGCTTATGGCGGTGGCAAACTCACTATCGCTGAAGTGGCGACTATGTTGGGAACCATTGACAAAAGTTATCTCTTCAGGATTTTGCAGGCCCTAGCTGATAATAATGGCCAATCTGTTCTCGATACCGTTCATGGATTGGCTCAACAAGGAGTCGATTTTACGGCTGTATTGGCGGGGCTGATATCACAGCTACATCAGCTGGCCTTAATTCAAATCTCTCCACAAGCACTGGAGCAGTCACCAGACTATGCGGTAATGACGACATTAGCTGCGGCTATTACCCCGGAAGATGTTCAGCTCTATTATCAGATCGCTCTTCTGGGGCGGCGTGATCTCCCTTACGCACCCGATATGCGTAGTGGTTTCGAAATGGTTTTGTTACGAATGTTGGCATTTCGCCCAGTAGCAGTGGGCGAGGTGGTATCGCATCCTCAGGGTGTGACAGCACGATCCACAGCGAGCGCGCCTCCCCAGGCGTCCGCATCTGCCAGACAGTCAACGGTTATTGATGCTGTTTTAACTACGCAGCAGGATGATGTTGTAAAAAACGAGACTACACCACTGAGCAGCGCTGCTCCTTGGCATGAGATTGTATCTAAACTTGACTTGCGCGGCATGGCACTACAACTGGCGGTTAATTCAGTAATGACTGGGCGTGATGGCAATGTTATTCATCTGATGCTTTCATCACAACACGCCACTCTACGCAGCCCGGCTATGGAGCTGCGCTTACATGACGCGTTACAGAGCTTTTTCAATGAACCCGTCAAACTCAAATTTACGATTGGTGAGGTGCAGGAGAGTCCGGCCCATTTGAATCAACGTGCTAGCGATGAACGACAGCAAGCAGCTGTTACTGCTATGCATAATGATCCAAATGTTCAACGTATTCAGGAAACATTTAACGCAGAAGTGATTACTGAGTCTATTCGCCCCATTGGGTGATGCAGGCATCGATCTACTTTATTAAGGAGGAAAGTATCATGATGAAAGGTGGTTTGGGCGGCCTGATGAAGCAGGCTCAAAAGATGCAGGAAAACGTGCAGAAGGCCCAGGAAGAGCTGGGTAATATGGAAGTCACAGGACAATCGGGCGGTGGTATGGTCTCGGTGGTGATGACGGGGCGTCATGATCTGCGTCGTGTGACTATCGATCCAGCTCTGATGCAAGAAGATAAAGAGATGCTCGAGGATCTGCTGGCAGCAGCCGTGAACGATGCTGTGCGTACTATCGAGCGTGTAAGCCAGGAAAAGATGTCCGGTATGACTGCTGGCATGGGCCTTCCACCTGGAATGAAACTGCCATTTTGATGTTGGCCTGTTATCCTAAAGAAATAGTGCCTGATTATTTTGCGGCTAAATTTAGTGTTTGATTCTCGATGAAACAGACTTCATTAATTGGCCAATTGATCGACGCGTTGCGTTGTTTGCCAGGTGTTGGGCCAAAATCTGCACAGCGTATGGCCTTCCACCTGCTTGAGCGTGATAGAAATGGTGCGCGCCGTTTGGCCCATCTGTTAGTGGAGTCCGCTGATAAGATTGGCCATTGTTCCCAGTGCCGCACCCTCACTGAACATGAAATCTGCGCTATTTGCGCCAATACCGGGCGCGACCGTTCGTTATTGTGTGTGGTGGAGATGCCTACAGATGTGGCGGCGATTGAGCACTCAAATGTCTATCGTGGCCTCTATTTTGTTCTGTTAGGACATCTTTCGCCACTGGATGGTATAGGCCCTGACCAGATTGGGTTGGACATACTCTCTGCACGTCTGGCACAGCAAGAGGTGAGGGAGGTTATCCTTGCCACTAATTCGACAGTGGAAGGTGAGGCAACTGCCCATTACATTGCAGAGTTGGCAAAGGGATATAAAATTAATATCAGTCGTATAGCACGTGGTGTACCAATGGGAGGGGAGCTGGAGTATGTGGATGGTGGCACGTTGTCGCATGCCATGGCCAGTCGGCAGCTGATTTAATTTTTAAACTATCTTAATGATCTATTTTGCTTCAGATTGCTGTTACCAGATCAATAAAAAGGATAACGTGTGTCAGAAGCACTGCTGTTTGCAATTGCAATTTACCTCTTAATGGTACTGGCATTTTTTCTCGCTAAGTGGCGCTTTTTCCATGTGCCCGTCATGGTCCTTTCGATCCTGTTTGATCTGTTGATACCAGTCTATTTAATTCTTACTAAGGATTGGTATAAACGATTGATAGAGCAGGAAGAGATATTCTCTTTTATGATCTGGATGCATTTTATTCTGGTACTTACCCTTTATGCCCTTTATGGACTTCAGATAATGACCATTAAAAAGATGGTTAATGGGGATGAGGTTGCACGTAAAGAACATCGCACACAAGGTGTGGGAATTTTAATTGCACGCGGTCTGGTGATACTGTCAGCAGCAATGTTGATAGACCCCACTGGTGCAGAGTAACGCCATATTCGTTTCATTCAAACACTGTTTGGGGAAGTATTATGCAATTAACGTTGTACAGTGATTACTCACTACGTGTATTGATCTATCTTGGCGCACATCCAGGACATCGTGCAACTATATCCGAAATAGCCCAGAGTTACGGTATATCACGCAACCATCTGGTAAAAGTTGTGCATAATCTGGCCAATCTTGGCTTTATTGATACGGTTCGTGGTCGAAGTGGTGGCATGATATTGGCACTGGTACCAGAGCTAATTAACATTGGTAACGTTGTTCGTAAGACTGAGCCAGATTTTGATATAGTGGAGTGTTTTAATGAGGCAACCAATACCTGTCCAATCTCGCCCTCTTGTGCGTTGATTAAAGTTTTAAAAATAGCTCGTAATAGGTTTATCGAAACACTTGATGAGTATACCTTAGCAGATGTGGTAGCTAATGCGTCACAGCTGGCTGTTTATTTGAGAATTGATACATTAGCTCTGCCAAAAATTCAGCGTGGACAAAAGGGAGGCTAAGCCAGCTCTCACTTGTGTGAATGTGATATAGGCTCAATAAACGAGTTTAGAATTTCTAAATAGTTGTTATAGCGGCGTTGGCTGATCTGTTTTTCAGCCACTGCGGTTTTAATGGCACACAAAGGTTCGTGTATATGCACACAGTTATTGAACTTGCATTGTCCCAGATAGTGACGAAACTCTATAAAACAGTCAGCGAGCACATCTAACCCTATTCTGCTCAATCCAAATTCCCTTACACCCGGCGAATCAATCAGATTGGCACCACACGGCAAATGGTAGAGCACGGCGGTTGTGGTGGTATGTTTACCTTTTCCTGAACTGGCTGAAACCTCGCCGATACGGATCGCTTTATCAGGCAAGAGTGCACTGATGAGTGATGACTTACCCACACCTGACTCACCCACAAAAACATTTGTATGGCTGGCCAGTTGGGTGTGTAACTCATCAAGGCCATTTTTCTGTGTCGTGCTGGTGTAACACACTTGGTAACCGATATCGTGGTAGTTTTTCAGATCCTGTGTTAACTGTTGTTGCTCCACTTTATTCAGCAGGTCAATCTTGTTTACTACCAGAACGGGGGTAATCTTCAGGCTCTCTGCTGCAATGATGTAACGGTCTATCAGGTTGGCATGAAACCGGTACCCCTCATCATCAAGGGCCTTGACTGTGGTAACGATAATGAGCTGGTCTATATTGGCCGCAATGGCTTTTTCACGGCCAATATCATCCGGGCGAGCGAGCAAGGTGTCGCGCTGCAACAATTCGACCACAATGCCTTGGTTATCATGACTGGGTTCCCAGAGCACGCGATCACCACAGACAATAGCACCATGTTTGCGTCGTGAAGTGCAGCGATGGCTAATACCATCGCTATCTTCGATATCCATTTTCGCCCCGTAACTAGCGACAACCAGACCAGTACGGTAATCGCTGTTTATGGTGGAATTTTTAGTTTTTGAGGATGTTTGTGGACGTTGTGTAGGTGGACGTTTGATCGACATTGTCTATTACTTGGTTGGGTATTTGTAAAAAGTGCTATTCAGGTATTGAACAACCTGATTGATCTGCGGCTCTGACCAGTGTTTGTTATTGGCACTCTCACAAAACTCAACACGTGCTTTCAGCTCAGGTAGACTCTGTATAATACTGTTCTTGCGGACATATATAGCATCGTCGTGGCACTGCTGACACTGTCCGTCGACAAGTTTTTTGCCACTAGCGACATCAGAGGCATAAACACCAGGAGTCATTAATAGAGTGACGACCGTAGCAACCATAAGCACTTGTTTCATGACAATTCCTCATATGGGTGGAAAGTCCCTCATTCTAGCTGATTACATCCAAAAGTGTTTCACTTATAGGTTGTATCATTTGTAAAATGGCAATACCAAAAACTTACACATAAAAGGGCTATCATGCTGCAAAACCCCAATAACCTAGTCTGGATCGATCTAGAGATGACGGGACTTGATCCTGACACCGATCTGATAATTGAGATGGCAACTATTATCACTGATGCCAATCTTAACACCATTGCTGAAGGGCCAGTTTTTGCCATCCATCAAAGCGATACAATATTGGCGACAATGGATGAGTGGAATACCCGTCAACATGGAGGATCAGGGTTAACGGCGCGGGTAAAAGCCAGTGCCATTGATACTCGTGAAGCAGAGCGACAGACGATTGAGTTTTTGAGTCAGTATTTACCAGCTAAAACATCGCCCATATGTGGTAACAGTATCTGCCAGGACCGTCGATTTTTATACCGTCATATGCCGGAATTAGAGCAATTTTTTCATTACCGCAATTTGGATGTCAGCACAGTCAAGGAGCTGGTAAAACGTTGGGCACCAGAGTTGGTCGATGGTTTTGCGAAAAAGGGAAGTCATCTGGCCCTTGATGATATTCGTGACTCCATTCGTGAACTGCAATATTACCGGGAACATTTTATCAAATAGTTTAGCGTACTGTTACAGCCTTTAAACGAAACTATCGCCCCCAGCGGATATTTCCTCCTGGGGTTTGGTAGTCAATAAGTAAGAGGGGGGTGAAAAAATGGAGTGTATAAAGCCTTGTACAACAATAAGTTAACCATTCATTTGTCGTATAATGTCCCCATTATGTTCACGCCGCCCCAGAAGGATAATGGCGAAGCCCTGTCGGGGTGGCGCTCGATTCCCTTGGGGTGAATATCTCTATCACCCCAAGGGGATTTATACATAGTGGCTATTATGCGGGCTTGACGGGGTACGAAATCACAGCCTTAAACATGGTGTTTTTGACCTGGCTTTCTATCTTTCAGTTTTATCTTGGTTAACTGCAGGGCGATGGTCGAGGAGGTCCGGGGGCCTGTTACACACGGACTTTACCCCGGGATCCCGGGGTAACTAATTACTTAGAATCTTCCATCGCTCTCCATGGCGGTTAGCGCATGTTCTATGACTGGCTGACTATTTACCAAGACCATGAGGGCGATCTGTCAATGATCGGTGACCGCGCCACTATTACCATCGATACTGTAACCGGTACTCACCTCGGTACGTCTCAGCCAATTGTTCAGCATGAAGGCTCTTACTGTACTTCGATTCAGATTCGCGTCAGTGCTAATCGTGTCACCGTGAAGGGTAATCCCTCCCGTATTAATCGTCTTGATAATTTGTTTGGTCTTACCTCCCTTGATGAATGTGTTGCTGTTTATAACCGTGTTTTGATCTCTCTCGGTCTGCCTCCCTTTACAAAATGCACTCGTGTTTTTCATCGTGCCAATGAAGCCGATCGCGTCGAGGTGACTTATGACGGGGCCATGATTCAAGAGCTGCATATTACCTCTAATCGATCGGCGGGTGAGGGGTGTGCTGATGATTACATTCGCGGGCTTTCAACTCTGCGTTATCGCCACATCGAACCGCGTCTACATACCAACGGAAAAACAGCGGATTGGTTGAGTGTTCGCAACCATGAAGGTCGTGCTTCCTCGTTGATGTATCCCACGGTGTATAACAAGGCGTTTGATATGGCGTTGCATCTGTTGCCCAAAATTTCGAAAAAATACGGTCCTGCTTCGGTTGAGGATGACTATGTGCGTGATCTGATTGAACATAAATTGAAGTCTAAATTTTTAGCACGTAATAATTTCAGGTTTTATGGATTATTTGACGAAGCGGGCCTGAAACCATTTCACGATGATTTTTTGAATATTGATGAAAATTGCAGGTGACAGCCATGACATTGGAGAGCATTTCAGAACGTCTATTAAGATTGGGAATTTGTGATAGCACCAAGGCGGCTAACTCAACGGCCATGTATGCCATGCTTTGGATGAGTGGCCAGAGCTTTGATTTAAAAAAATCACAAGTCAAAATCCATCGCGCCCGCCTGCGTCGTATCGGCATAGATATTGCCGACAAGTGCAACGTCTCTCGTCACTCTCCTGTTTATGTACGCAAGGCTATTGAAGTAGAAATCAAGCCGTTAGATCGTCCGTACTGGTATCGGTCAGCTGTGCCGCTAAGGCTGGTGGCATGACTGGCGTAATAGATATGAGTAGTGGGGCGGTGGTTGATCGTTTTTACGCGGTCTGCATGGAGACAGGCAGAGACCCAAAAGAATTTTATGGTGCTTACGGCGGAAGAGAAGAATTTTGTGCCTCCGTGCGTAGCTTTTCAAGAGATGGCCCAATGATGTGGCCCATTAAACATGTGATTAAATCATGATCAAAATTAATGTTGAGTCTACAGAAACACGTCAACGTATGAGCAAAGCGAATAAGCCATATTATAAATAGGCTGGATGGGCGTTTTTAGTTGATCGTGATGGCGTACAAGAACCGCATCCAACCAAAAATATTCAGATGAGGCCCTCAGTGATCCCCTCATTTTTCAATATACCGCTGATTGCCGTAATTTTTTTCAGCCCATTGATTTCATGCGCGAACATGATCATTCTTGCGCTTCATTTATCGAGAAGGCAAATCATGAAGAAGCGGAGTGTTGGGCGAATAGAAGATGTTCATTCCTTTCTTGATGATGTTCTTCAAGGCGATCTGCATGCCAAACGTGTGGCGTCATTGGCAAATGCCACGCTGGGGGTATTAAACAGCACCTCATTAGCTGTACAGGCCATAGGCCTCGGCCTGGCTCATGCGCAGGGGTTGGTGACCAAGCATGCC
>JANOSY010000007.1:0-39464 GCA_031416075.1 Tenderia sp. (SeqCode)
ACGACAACAGCGATGAAATTCTTGGCGTTCTTCTTCTGTGAGTGAGATAGCAACGGGGACAGGCATAGTCAGCGCACCAGAAAATAAGGAAGGAGTAGCGCTATTATATATGATCATACTATTTGTTACAGTACACTAGTAAAGCTAATATCACCTTCTACTCTTTTTCTTGTTCCAACAATTGAGTCACTTATACATTGTGATTTTATATAGCTTTCCATTCGTTCTTGACGTTTTTCAGCCATGTCTTGAGAATAATTCAATGTGTTTCTATCTCTCTTTAACTTATTGTCTGCTTCCACTTGCTTAGCTGCTCCTTCCCAAATGGAACAACTGGCAAGGCATGCTGCTGACCCAATTAAGGAAATTGTTAATACTTTTTTTATCATGGAATTTTTTATCTCCCTTCACTTAACCTAAATTATATTTGAATTCTGTTTACCATCTAACGTGTATTAGACAGAAATATTAAAAAGTGTGCTAGACAGAATCTGTCTAGCACATCTACTAATGTCGTTTTGATACTATTCCCATAGGCAACGTTTGGCGTTGTGGTTTTACACCATTTTTTGTCAGTGCTGGAATATGGATATCCGCGCATCAAAAGAAACAGTTCCTGCCAGTTGGTTTTGGGATCGTTATATGAATTCCACTGATAAACAAGGGATTAAATCTCCGGCTGATCGTTGGTATGTGCGCCGTTCGAAATATAGCACCACATTCCTAAATAAGAAACTTGTTGTTTATGCTTCAAATGAAGCGACTGATTGCTTTATAAATAAAGGTATAAATACCTCGATTCAAACGTGGAAACTTGAGTGCCTTGTTGATGCTATACAGAATTTATTTAGGATGGTGGGGTTGTCTGGGTTGATCAGCTGAACTGGATTTTTTAAAGTTGTGATGTAATCTGATGGGCAATAAAAAAGGGAGCATAGCTCCCTTTTATTACTCGCTATTTAATATAGTGAGTTAGTGGTCACACCCTTCGCCGTGGATATGGCCGTGTTCGATCTCATCTTCGGTGGCATCACGCACTTCGAGTACGCTGACATTAAAATTGAGTGCAACACCTGCGAGGGGGTGGTTGCCATCGATGGTGACTTGGTCTTCTTCAACGGCGGTTACGGTGACAATGCTCATGCCGTTGGGGGTCTGGGCGTGGAACTGCATACCGGGGGTGATCTCATCAACACCTTCAAACATGGCCTTGGCCAGGACCTGGGTGAGGGCATCATCACGTTCGCCGTAACCATCGGCAGGTTCAACGGCGACGGTGAGGCTGTCACCGGCTGTTTTGCCTTCCAGCGCTCTTTCAAGTCCGGGGATGATGTTGCCAATGCCGTGTATAAAGGCAAAGGGTTCTTGTGCGGTGGCTTGATCGATGACAGTGCCACTGTTATCGGTTAGGGTGTAGGTGATGACGGCTACCTTGTTATTGCCGATTTGCATAGTGTATTACCCTTGCTTGTGATTTAAAGCCACAGTTTACGCGGAAGGGGTGTGGGGGACAAGAAAACGCCGGTTTTTATTGCTTTTGTGTGGTGTGGGTTTGAGTGTATGGATGTGTATTTGATGTAGGCACCTGTTGTTGAGATTGCGGCAGTGGTGGTGCACTACGGCGCGGTATTGCTTGTGAAGTGGGTGTGTAGTGCGGGGGGGATCTGTTGGTCTCTGCCGTTGGGGGTGTTGCCGTGGGGTGGGTGTTTGCAGCGGTGTGTTGAGCGTGAGGTGCTGGCGGCGACGGGGGTTGTTATCCGTTCCGGGGCGGTGCTTCGCGGTTATGACCGGATGGTATCAGCGGCGGATGGGGCAGTAACGGAACATTCGGTTGTGATTGAGATGGAGGCAGATTATCTTGGCGGGGAGTTACAGCCGGGGGCTGCGGTATTGGACGCGGCGTGGGTTAGTGCGCTGGCCATTGCTACGCTTGATGTTGATGAGAAGTGCCTGGAGTTGTTGGTTGATATTGGGTTTATATAAATGCAGGTTGATTCGTTAGTTCCCCACCTTATGTTGCTGCTGGATAGCTATTCTCGTTTAACGGGACGACAGCTGCTGGCATTTGAGTTGTCTCTGCCGGAAGGGTTGGCGGAGGCCTTTGATCGTGCACCGTTTGCGTTGGTATCACACGGTACTGAGGTGGACCCCGTTTTTAATTATGGCAATCAAACCGCATTGGATCTGTTTGGTATGGATTGGCAGACGTTTACGGCGTTGCCCTCGCGCTACTCTGCGGAGCAGCCTAACCGTGAGGCGCGTGAGCGGTTGTTGTATGAGGTGAAAACCCACGGCTTCATTGATAACTATAGTGGTGTGCGTATTGCCAGTGATGGTCGCCGTTTTATGATTGAGCGGGCCACAGTCTGGAATCTGGTGGATGGGCAGGGGCAATATCATGGGCAGGCAGCGATGTTTGCTGACTGGCACTTTTTGTGAGGGTGGTGAGGCGCTGTGTTGAACGCAATTGACTTGGCACCGGTCTGGTTAACCCTGCAACTGGCCACGGTGACCACGGTGGTGTTGCTGCTGCTGGGGACGCCGCTGGCGTGGTGGCTGGCCCATACCGGATCACGCTGGCGCACGCCGCTGGAGGCGGTGGTGGCGTTGCCGCTGGTATTGCCGCCGACGGTGTTGGGCTTTTATCTGTTGATACTGTTGGGACCGGAGGGGTGGCTGGGTGGCCCCTGGCAGGGCATGACCGGATCGCCATTGACCTTTACCTTTAGTGGTCTGGTGATCGCCTCGGTGTTCTACTCCTTACCGTTTGTGGTGCAGCCGTTACAGGGTGCCTTTACCCACGTTGGGCGCAAGCCGCTGGAGAGTGCCTGGTCCTTGGGTGCCCGCCCGCTGGATACCTTTGTCACGGTGGTCATGCCACTGGCAAGACGGGGTTACATCATGGCCGCTGTGCTGGGTTTTACCCATACGCTGGGTGAGTTTGGGGTGGTCTTGATGGTGGGTGGCAGCATTCCCGGTAAGACGCAGGTGCTGTCGATTGCCATTTTTGAACGTGTTGAGGTGATGGATTATGCCACCGCCCATCTGCTCTCGATCGGTCTGCTCGGTTTTACGTTTGTTGTGTTGCTGCTGGTATATGGGATGCAGCGGGGTGAACGTAGATGAGTCGGTTGCAGGGGCGGTTTAATTTACAGAAATCTGAGTTTACCCTGGCCGCTGAGTTTGATCTTCCCGCCCAGGGGGCGAGTGCTATCTTTGGCCCCTCCGGCGCGGGCAAGTCAACCCTGTTGCGTTGTATTGCCGGATTGGAGCGCTGCCCAGGGGGGTATCTGCGGCTCGGGGACGAGTTGTTGCAGGATGATACGCTGGGTATTTTTGTCCCCCCCTATAAACGCCGGTTTGGTTTTGTCTTTCAGGAGCCACGGCTGTTCAGCCATCTGAGTGTGCACGGCAATCTGGAGTATGGGTACAAGCGGGTAGCACCGGGCCAAAGAACGGTTGAGCGGCAGCAGGTGGTAACGCTGTTGGCGTTGCAGCCCCTGCTGGCGCGTACCGTCAGCCATCTCTCGTTAGGGGAGCAGCAACGGGTGGCCATTGGCCGGGCACTGCTCTCCAGCCCACGACTGCTGCTGCTGGATGAACCGTTGGCCTCCCTGGATGAACAGCGCAAACAGGAGATTATCCCCTACATCCAGCGGTTGAGTCATGAACTACAGCTGCCATTGCTCTACGTGAGCCACTCATTGGCGGAGATTTTGCCACTGGCGCAGACACTGCTGCTGCTCTCTTACGGGACAGTGGTGGCTAATGGCCCCCTGCTGGAGGTGTGCAGTGATCTCCGTTGGGCTGACTCGTTAGGGGCGTTGGCCGGTGCCGTATTGGAGACTCGGGTGGCCTCCCATGATCACGACTTTGGATTGACGCAACTTGATCTGCATGGACAGCCGCTCTACGTGCCGTTGCAAAACGCTGCCGTTGGCAGTGAGTTGCGGGTACAGGTGCTGGCGCGCAATGTTGCACTGATACTCCAGCCACCTACCAGTGCCACGAGTGTATTGAACGTGCTGCAGGCAACGGTGATGGAGATTGCCGAGGCGGCGGTGGATCAACATGCGGTACAGGTAAAGTTGGATGTTGGGGCACCACTCCTGGCGAGCATCAGCCGCAAGTCACTGCACACGCTGGTACTGGTGCCTGGGCAGCGGCTCTACGTCATGATCAAAGCGGTCTCTATGGGGTAGGGGGTGTGGTTTTATATGATCAAGGGCCACTGCCTGGGCAGTGGCCCTTGATGAGGTAACAGAACGGTTGGGTCTATCCGTGTCTGGGTTAGCTGTTATCAGTGGCCCTGTTTCTATCGATATACACAACCAGCTGTTGGCCCGGCTGAATGAACTGGCCGCGTACTTTAGGGTTCCACTCTTTGAGGTTGTTGATGGTGACGTTGAATTTTTGTGAGATTCGCGCCAGTGAGTCACCATTGCGGACGCGGTAGCTGACCTTTTTGGTGGTGCTGCCGTTTTTACTGAGCTTGGTGCTGCCCTGTGTCCCTTCCTTCCAGATCACCAGCTTTTGGCCCTTGCGGAGGGTGTCGCGGCTCTTCATTTTGTTCCAGCTGGCCAGGTTGCTGACGCTGATTTTATGTTTAGAGGAGATTTCGGAGAGTGTGTCGCCACCACGTACGGTGTAGACCACCTTCTGTTTCTCCTGGCTCTTGTTCTGTCGGCTCTCCAAACGGTGGTTGGCCGTGAGCAGATACTCCTGTGAAGCACGGCTGGAGGTCGGAATGGTCAGTGTTTCACCGGCGTGTACAGCGCTGCCATCCAGCTTGTTGGCACGCTGAATGGCGGCGACACTGACATTATATTTTTTGGCAATGGCACCCAGATTGTCGCCTGGCTGGATCTGATACTGTGCCCACGCCATCCGCTGCGAAGGGGTGAGTTCCGCCAGTTTATCTTCAAAGGCGTCGGCTTTTTCCAGTGGTAACAGGAGTGTATGGGGGCCGTTGGGGGCGGTGGCCCAGCGGTTAAAGCCAGGGTTGAAGGTGTACAACTCCTGTAGTTCAAGCTCGGCCATGTCGGCGGCAATAGCCAGATCGAGCTGCGCGCCGATGTTGACCTGCTTGAGCAGGGGTTTGTTGGGAATGGTGCGTAGGGTGATGCCAAACTTTTCCGGGTCGGCAACCACATTGGCGATGGCCAGCAGGCGTGGTACGTAGTTGCGGGTCTCCCGTGGCAGATCCAGGTCCCAAAAGGTGGTGCCAAGTCCACGGTTCTGGTTGGCAATGATGGCGCGTCCCACCGTACCTTCGCCTGAGTTATAGGCGGCCAGGGCCAGCAGCCAATCACCATTGAACTGGTTGTGCAGCTTCTGCAGGTAGGTGAGGGCGGCGTGGGTAGAGGCGTGAATGTCACGGCGACCGTCATACCACCAGTTGATTTTCAGTCCATAGTTGGTAGCGGTACCGGGGATAAATTGCCAGATGCCAGCGGCGTGGCTGCGGGAGTAGGCAAAGGGTTGAAAGGCGCTTTCAACCACGGGTAACAGGGCAATCTCCAAGGGCATCTGCCGTGCCTCGACCTCTTCGATAATGTAGTGCATATAGGGGGCGGCACGGGTAAAGGTGCGGTCGAGGTAAACCTGGTGGTTGGCAAACCACTCGCGGCTGGGTTGTACGTTGGGGTGGTCGCTGTCTGGCAGACTAAAACCGGCCCGAACCCGTGGCCAGATATCGTCATTCTGGCCGTTAAGACTGTTTTTGTTGAGCAGTCGCTGAGAGGCGTTTAACACCGCCTGACCCACTTCACCCTCATCTTCAGCGGTTGGATCTTCGACGGCGTTGTCAGGATCGTCATCAGGTATATTTTCGTCGTCGCTGAGTGCCACATCCTCGCTGGGTGGCAGCGGTGCGCGGCGTTTGTTACCCGCTGTTGTTTGTGTTGCATTGCCGGTGCCGCTCACAGAGGTGTGTGCACCTGCGGTGGTAACAGGTTTTAACGTGTTGGTTGGGCCTGCACAGCCAGCGATGAGCACGGTTAACGTGACGCCAAAACAGCTGTTGACGATGGCTTGTTTCATTTTCCCCATGGAATTCGTAACCTTAAAATTGTCATTTTGTGGCAAAAGTATATCCCGGCACCGGCTAAATCAGCTAATCGAGTGTGTCTTTCCAGTAGCGCAGTGTTTTGAATACCGCCGCCTCTGTCTGTAACGGATGGCCAGCAAATTGCTCTACACCTGCTTTGATGGTTGCTTCATTACAGCGCAAAAAGGGGTTGGTTTGCAGTTCCAGGGCCAGGGTGGTGGGCACGGTGGCCACGCCGCGCTGCCGCTTGGCTGTCTCAATTAGCTGCCGTTCGAGTATCTGCGGGTTGTTTGGTTCCGCTATCCGGGCAAAAATCAGGTTTGATAGGGTATACTCGTGTGCGCAGTAGAGTTGTGTATTGATGGGTAACTTTTTGATTTTGCTTAAAGATTCATGGAGTTGTTCGGCCGTTCCACCGAGTAATCGGCCACAGCCTGCGGCAAATAGCGTATCACCACAAAAGAGGCTGTTTTCGCCGTAATAGGCGACATGGCTCTGGGTATGGCCGGGAACCTCAAGGACGGTCAGTGTCAGAGGGTCTAGACCCAGGGTGATGATGTCACCGTCAATGACCGGATGGGTGACCTGAGGGATCTGCGGGGTGTCGGGACCGTAGACAGGGACACCAGGGTAGTGGTGACGTAAGGTCTCTATGCCATCAATATGGTCATGGTGGTGGTGGGTAATGAGGATGGCGGTAAGTGTCAGCCCCTGTTGTTTGAGTGCTGCCATAACGGGGCGGGCATCACCGGGATCGATCACGGCGGCCTGTTTCCCTTCCAGCAGGATCAGCCAGATATAATTGTCGGAGAATGCAGGGAGCGTTTGGATGTTTATCATTGTCTTGAATGTCATGCTGGCAGAGGCGTTGCATGGTAACGCGAAATGGGGGGTGTTGCATGATTGCCGGCCTTAAGCGCCAACAGATCAATAAAATTCGTCAGGCGTTACGCCTCTGGTATGGCCGTCCGGTGGGTAAGTGGCTGTTGCAGCAGGAGCGTGAGCGGCTAAGTGAGGTATTGCCAACGCTGTTTGGTTACCACATCGTACAGATGGGGTCTCTGCTGGGGGATGAGCTGCTGACATCCAGCCGTATTCCACACCGTGTGTTGATTGATCCGGACAGAGGCTGTGGCGTCTCTCCGTTAGGGCTCTATGCCTATCCTGACGCCATCCCCATCGCGGCTGATAGTGTGGATGTGGTTGTGCTGCACCATACCCTGGAGTTCGAGCGTGACCCACACCAGATCCTGCGTGAGGTGGACCGCATTTTGATCCCTGAAGGACATGTGGTGATACTGGGTTTTAACCCCTGGAGTCTCTGGGGGCTTTGGCGTCTAGCCCGTGGCCGGAAGGGGGATACCCCCTGGTGCGGTGACTTTCTCAGCCCCTCGCGTGTTAAGGATTGGATGGCGCTGCTGGGGTTTGATGTGGCGGAGGTTAAACACCACTTTTTTCGGCCACCACTGAAAAATCGCCTGCTGATGCGCAGACTTAGATTTATGGAGCGGCTGGGGCAGCGGTTCTGGCCAGGCCTTTCAGGAGCCTACCTGTTGGTGGCGCAGAAGCGAGTCACCACGGTGACACCTATTAAACCGCGCTGGCAGCCACGGCGGCGACTGCTGGGTGAGCTGGCGCGCCCAACTACACGGAGTACACAGTGTCGGAAATAGTGGAAATTTTTACGGATGGTGCCTGTCGTGGCAACCCTGGCCCCGGTGGCTGGGGGGTGGTCTTGCGGAGCAAAGGCAAGGTCAAGACACTGCACGGTGGCGAGGCCGATACCACCAATAACCGTATGGAAATGATGGCGGCGATCCAGGGGTTGGAGTCATTGACCCGACCCTGTCAGGTCACACTGACCACCGACTCCAAGTATGTGATGCAGGGCATTACCGACTGGATTAAGGGCTGGAAGAAAAATGGCTGGAAAAACTCAGCCCGGCAGCCGGTTAAAAATGTTGATCTGTGGCAGCGGCTGGATCTGGCCCGTTTGCGCCACGAGGTGCAGTGGTGCTGGGTGAAAGGCCACAGTGGCCACCCCGAAAATGAGCAGGCTGACCAGCTCGCCAACCTTGGCATCGATGAGCTGCAGTTAAATAAAAAGAGTGGAGGAGTTGCCAGTGCGGCAGATAATTCTTGATACCGAAACAACCGGTCTGGAGACCCGTGAGGGGCACCGGATTATTGAGATCGGTTGTGTTGAGCTGCTCAACCGCCGCCTGACGGGCAACCACTACCACCAATATCTACAGCCTGAGCGTTCCAGTGATGAGAGTGCCATTGAGGTGCATGGCATCACCGATGAGTTTCTGCTCGACAAACCGCTGTTTGCCACCGTTGCCGCCGAGTTTATGGCGTTCATCAAAGGTGCTGAGTTGATCATCCATAACGCCCCGTTTGATATCGGGTTTATCAATTACGAGCTCTCACTGCTGGGGCCGGAGTGGGGTTCGGTACTCGACCACTGCACTGTGCTTGATACCTTGGATATGGCGCGCCGGATGCATCCCGGCCAGCGCAACAGTCTGGATGCGCTTTGCAAACGTTATGACATCGATAACTCCAGCCGCACCCTGCACGGTGCGCTGCTTGACTCTGAAATCCTAGCGGACGTCTACCTTGCCATGACCGGCGGCCAGACCCTGTTGCTGCTGGATGCAGAGCAGGGTGGAGTGGGCAATCAGCAGGAGATTGTGCGGCCGCTGAGCCATGAACGGCCACCACTACGGGTCATCAGCGCAACGGCTGATGAACTCGCCAGCCATGAGGAGTATCTGAATCTGGTGGATAAAAGCGCAGGTGAGCAGCAGTCGCTGTGGCGTGCGCTGGATAGCCAACAGTTGCAATAGTGGCCGGGACAGGGTTCCCAGGCCATGATATTGAGCTCCAAGTCATCCCTAAGGAAGCTCCGAATAACTCTTCCGTTCGTGGTGAGCTTGTCGAACCACTAATGGAGGATTCTTGATAATCAATATGTTACGTCACCAGTCCTTCGACAGGCTCAGGACGAACGGGGTTACTCAGAGGTTCCTTAATACTACTGGCTGGCAAAGATCAGAATGCTATTGGCCGGCAGGGTGATCTCACTGGAGTAGGGCAGGCCGTGTTGTGGCAGATTGTTTGCCTCAATGGCACCGTGATTACCAGTGGCGTTTGGGTTGGGGTAGTGGTCGTAGACATCGCTATTCAGCAGCTCTTGCCACTGCCCGCCGCGGGGCATACCGATAGAGTAGTGGTAGAGGGTATTTTCGTTGAAGCTGGCAACAATCACCACATCCTGGCCGACCCCCTCGATCCAGCGGTGCCAGGCGATGACCCGATTCTCTTCATGGACATGAAAGAGATTGATCGCCTCGCCCCGCAGGGCCGGTTGCTCGCGCCTGACCTTTAACAGTGCCTGTGTGAAACGCAGATGGTTGGCCATGTGTGGGTCTTGTTCCAGCCCCTGCCACCAGAGGAGGGCGCTGTCGTCGGGGCTGTCACTCCAATATTTATCCTCAAGAAATTCCTGTCCCATAAACATCATGGGGATACCGGGGGCGGTGAGCAACAGGCCGTTGGCAACACGGGCACGGCTGCGGGCGTACCAGGAGCGTGAGCTGGTGCTGTCGGCAAGTGCGGCGATGCGTGGCTGGCGGTCGTTGTTATTCTCTTTGCGTTGCAGGTCGTGGTTTTCCAGATGTTGCACGGCGCGCCAGGCGGCGCTGAAGCCGGCAGGGCGCTGGAGCGCATCGCCCAGGCGGTTCATGTCGAGATGGGCGTTTTCACCTTGTGCGGCCTGGGTAAGCAGTGTCCGTACGGCACTGCGCAGGCTGGGATACCAGACGGCGTCAAATCCCGCTCCCCCCTGCTGGGTATCACGCATGACCCAGGAGGGGTCGTCACGCCAATATTCGGCGATATTGATGGCCTGTGGTTTGATGGATCGCAGGGTATTGGTGAGGTCCTGTAGGAAGCGCCAGCCATCGGCACCACCGTCATCATCAATAACAGTGATCTGGTCATAGCGGAAGCCATCGACGTGGTATTCGTTGAGGAAGAGTGTGGCGTTGTCGATCAGAAACTGCCGAACCTCTTTTTTCCCGTAGGCAAATACCAGCCCGCCGGCATGGCCGATGTCGCTGAAATATTGGCTGTCGCTGTTATTGCCGGTGAAGGCACGATCAAAAAAGTAGATGCTCTGGTCATCATGGCCAAAGCCACCGGCATGGTTGTAGACCGCATCGAGGATGACGGCGATGCCGTACAGGTGGCAGATATCAATGAGCGCCTTGAGCTGGTTGATCTGTCCATACAGCTGTTTTTCTGTCAACACGGCGGCCCCCTTGGCTGACAGCAGGGCATTGATTTTGGTGAGGTAGGGGGCCAGATCGTGGGGTTCGACGGCGTAGTCCATCTCGGGTGAAAAGAGATCGGTACCGTTGTAGCCGAGGCTGTAGGGACCCTGAAACTCCGCAATGGGCAGCGGCTGAATGGCGTTTATACCAAGGGTTTGCAGGTATTCGATGCGGTCGAGCAGGTCGAGAAATTTACCCACCCGGTCTAGGCGGGCATCACTGCCGTCGTCATGGGTGGCGTAAAAACGGCCAATGTGGAGCTGGTAGATCACCAGATCGTTAAAGGCGGGGGTGCGGTAATTCTGGTCGTGCCAGGGGTAGCTGTTGCTGTCGCGCACAATGCAGTCACAATCGGGGTAGCCATAAAACTCCAGCTCACGGGCGTAAGGGTCACGTTTATAGGGCTGCTCACCCCGACCGGCAATGTAGAAGCGGTAGTGGTCACCATCCACCACGCCGGGCATAAAGCCGGTCCAGGTATCGTCGCTGTGGCGTAGCAGCTGGGTGGCGGCGCTGGCTGTCCAGGGGGTATCGATCGTACTGTTTTTATTGAAGAGATGGAGATGGACGGCGATCCCTTTATTGGGTGCCCAGACCCTGAAGGTTGCGCCATTGGCGGTGAGCGTGGCCCCCATGGGCGTGTCGCTGGTGATCTGCTCCTGAGTGATGGCGGGGCGCGGTGCCGAGACGGTGGGTTTTTTGGGGGCTGTTTTAGTGTTTTTGAGTTTGGAACTCATGGCTGATCTCCTTCATTGAGAGGGTGGGTCCCATAAAGGTAGTTCAGGATTGGATTTTATCAACGTTAAAGGGTGTGGCAACTCACCCTCTGGGTGAGTTGCCTGTCGGTCAGGGGCGGTTACCAGGTGCCGTGTTCGGGAATGACCACGGTATCATCATCAAAACTGCCACTATCAGCCTTCATGTGGCACTTGTTGCACTGGCTCAGGGATTTTACCTTGGGTTGTGTGATGAGCTTTGCCGGTATCTCTTCATGTCTGTTTTTAATGTAGGCAACCTCGGTAATGCGTAGTGGGGTGGCACCGTTGAGTGACCCCATGATCTTTTTGGAGCGTTTACGGCTCGACTTGTCGGCAGAGTTGGCCACCAGCAGCGTTAATATATGGCTGCGGGTCTGCTCGTCCAGCTCGGCATTTTCACCAAAGTGGTCTGACAACGCCTTGGCATCCATCAGCTTGCGCCACGAACCCTCCGGCAGCAGGCCGGGCTGATAGGCAAAGTGGCAGGCACCACACTCCTTGTTGTAGGTGGTATCGCTGACAGGCATTACCTCTTTTTTACGCTCCAGCGAGAAGTAGGAGAAAAAGCCGCTTTCGGCGGCTTGGCCGGTGGAGACTACGCCAACCATCAGGATGGCGGCCAGGGTGAATAGGGTGGTCGCTCTTTTCATAGTGTCCTCGTCTTACGATATAGGGAACTGGAAGGGGGGGTGATTACCAGTTCATTTTGATGCCGATAGCCATAGCAATGGCACCAATGCCACCCACTCCGGCGTGGCCGCTGTCGGGGGCGGCGCTGACGGCCGCGAGATAGCCGAGGGTACCCGCCGTGGTGAGCATGACGTGTAGGTTGTCCGGATCTTTGGCACCATCACTCAGGTTAAAGTCATCCCAGTGGAAGAGCATGCCAGTGATTACAGCGGCGACACCGAGTCCGGCCGCTGTTTTGGCAAGGGTTTCATGGGTGCTGCTTTCGGCCTCGTTAGTGACGGGATCAACTCCGGGCTTGGGGGCCAGCACAGTGGCACCTGCGGCGAGAATAGAGCCTATCCCCAAGTATTGGTGGACTTTGTTGGCGGTAAAATAACGCTCTTCGTAAACCGGGGTCTCCACTTTGGTGGTGGTTATGGTGGCGTGTCCGGTATCGGCTGTTTCCGCGCTGGCCAGGTAGAGGGTGGCGCGGTTATTGAGTGAGTAGTCACCCCAGAGGCTGGCGGTTGTTAGTTCGTTTTGGGCAACTGCCTGGGTGGTGCCGCAGAGTGATAATACAACTATCATCCAGTGTCGCATGGTTATTTCCTTGTTTTTTAGGTGGTTGCGTTGTGTGTTAGGGATGGCCAGTACCCCCTGCCAGTACACTCGGTGAGTGTAGTTCAACATAACGTCCGGTAGGGTATAAGCGATTTCTTAAAAAAAGATTAATGGCATTAAAAGAGATTGTCACGGACCCTGAACCAGCCGGCAATGCTGGCGCGTGGCCGTTGGGTGATGGCCACGGCGTGGGGAATCTCTTCACTGACAAAACAGACGAGGGTGCCGGCTTCGGGCAGGATGCGCTGGTAGATCTCATTGTCATCATTGAACAGCAGCAGCTCGCCCCCTTCCCCTGGCTGCCAGTGTTCGTTCAGGTAGGCGACGATGGTGATACGACGCAGGTTGTTATTCTGAAAACTATCAATGTGTTGGCTGTAACCTGTGCCGGGGGGGTAGAGGGCAAAGTGTGCCTCCAGATCATTTAATCCAAGAAAGAGCTGGCTGTTCAACGCTTGGCGTAATAGCTCCATCTGTGCCAGAAAATCCTGTTGTGCCGGGCTTTCGCCATTGAGCCAGCGGGTTTCATCCCCACGAATATCACTACGCAGGGTGCGCTGTTCGCCCTTGCCGATATGGGCGGCCTGGAGCCGGTTATGTTCGGCATGTTCCATTAATTCTGTGTGCAAGAGGGTGATTAAATGGCCGGGGAAAAAATGGGGGATGGCGCTCCAGCCCTGGGCGATCAGGTCGTCACAGACGAGGGTGACGGGTGAGGTATCCGTGGGGAGGGCGAGGGCGGCGGTGTGCATGAACGCATTGATCAGAAAACCACCAATTGTGGTGGCGCGAGTATGCAATGTTTCGGGTGGCTATCCAAGCGTAGACTTTAGTGCGGGTGTTCTTTTATTTTGGCCCGAATCTCGGCTTTGGCTTTGGCGGAGAGGGTCTGTTCATGTTGTGCTTCGATGTGGGCGTCGAGGCTGGGGGCGATGCGGTGCAAAAAACGCAGCTGGTGGGCGTAGTTACGGCAGAGATGGCACATCAATAGATGCAGCTTTAACCCCAGCTGCTGGCGTAGGGTGAGCTTGTGCTCCAAGCTGTGGGAGATCAGGTCAGTGGTCTGTTTGCAATTCAGCATATTTTATTTGGCCCCATCTCCAAACCAGTTCAGCTCCAGACATTGGCGCAGGCGCATCCGCATCCGCGATAACATCGTCCAGAGATTGTTAGTCGAGGAGAGGGCCATTTCCTGACAGATGGCTTCACTCTCCAGGCCATCTATTTCGCGCAGGATAAACAGGGTGGCCATGCGTGGTGGCAGACGGTTGACACAGTCGTTCAGTGTGCGCCAGAACTGTTCGTTGTCCAGGGCGTTGTCCGGATTGGACCAGCGCCCTACTTTGATCTGCCAGTGGCCGCTGTCATCAAAGCAGGCCTCCTCCATCTCATCAAAGGGTTGCGACGCTTCATTGTGGGGTCGTTCGCGGATTGTTATACGCAGATGGTCGATGATTTTGTGTTTGAGTATGCCGATCAGCCAGGTTTTTTCAACCGAGTTGCCGGCAAAGCGGTCGCGGCCCTGAAGCGCAGCCAGAAAGGTCTCCTGCACCATCTCTTCAGCAGCCATGGGGTCGCGCAACCGGAACAGCGCGTGCCGGTAGAGTGCATCGCCGTAGAGGTCGGGCCAGAGATTGGGGTCTGTGAGTGTGGGCATGGGGAGCCATCATATAGTTAATAGATCACTTTTTGAACACAAACATCCACATTGTTGCCCCGCCGGTCACTCCTTGAGCGAGGTATTACGGCGTAGAGAATGTGGTACAGTGCCAACAGCAAATTAGGCGATAACTCTGATTGAAGTAAGTTTCCATGTCTAAACCTGTAACCATCTTTATCTCTCTGTTGCTGCTCCTGGCGGGCTGTTCAAATAACTTTGAACCGTTGCGCGGGACGGCGCTGAATGTTGATCCCCCAGCGCCAGTTGTGCCGCCCACTAAGGTGTTGGTAGTGGGCGATGCCAACTCCCCCAAACTTGCCGACTTCCTGCGGGAACGGAACATGGAGGTGCTGGATGTCCCGTATTACCGCTTTGCGGCCTCGGATGATATGAAGATCGCCGGTGATTACATCGTCTGGAGCGATAATCGCAACGGTATTGATGAAGGGGATCTTGATATCTATGCCTATCAGATATCCACCAATACCGAGTTTGTGGTGGCAAAAGCGGCGGGCAAGCAGTGGCAACCGGCCATCGCGGGGGACTACATTGTCTGGGAAGATTACCGCAATGGTAATGCCGATATTTATGGATATCAGATATCCACCAAAAAAACCTTTGTGATCACACAGCAGCCGCAGAACCAGCTTGCGCCACAGACCGATGGCATCAATGTGGTCTGGTACGATCAGCGCGGCGGCTCGGCAGATGTCTACCGTTTCCAGCTGGCGGATGCGGGGGGCGCGGTCTACCCGGTGGAGACAGGCGTCGGGGATCAGTGGTATCCGCAGGTCTCGGGGGATTTTATTGTCTGGCAGGATTACCAGAACGGCTATAACGATATCTACCGTTACCAGATCGCTACCGGAATTAAAAAAAATCTCACCAGCGGCACCGCCACCAGCAGCCAGTATCAGCCGCAGCTCAGTGGCGACTATGTGGTGTGGCTGGATAACCGCAACGGCGTGGATGATGATATCTACGCCTATCGGCTCTCCAGCGATACCCTGATTAATGTGGCGTTGCAGCCCGGCCAACAGCGCCATCAACGCATGTCGGGCAATCGGGTGGTCTGGCAGGATAACCGCAACGGTAACTTTGATATTTATAGTTACGACTTTTCAACCGCTACAGAGACACGTCTGACCAGTGATAATAAAGATCAGACGCTGCCTCAAATCTCCGGCGATCTGGTCACCTGGCAGGATCTGCGGAATGGCCACTATGATATCTACGCATACTCCTTTGCCACCGCCAGCGAACAGCGTGTTACCAGTGACATCACCGACCAGACCCGTCCACAAGTGAGCAATGGCCGGTTGGCCTGGCTCGACCTGCGCCGCGGTGTGGTTGACGTGTACTGGAGTGGAGATATGGGTGCCACATTGGCATTGGCCACCAATACCTGGCTGACACCGGTGGGGGCGGCAGGGGATCTTGCTAAATATGAGGTGGTGGTGCTGGCCAATGACTTTGTCTCGCCGGCGGCGATGCTCAATCTTTACGATGCCGCCATAGCTGCCGGTATCGGTGTGGTTGGGTTGGGGGGGACGGGGCAGTCACTGGCGAGAACCCTGGCGGAAGCGACACCGAAACGTCACGGCATATCGGTCACCCCCGCCAGCGGCTGTGGACCCATGGAGATGAGTGCTGTGCCGCTGCAGACCATCAACCATCCACTTTTTGCCAACATTAATATCGACTTTCTGGTGCGGCTGGAGGAGGACGCTGCGGTCACCCGGGATGAGCTGGCAATCACAACCGATCCCGCCGCCAGCGATAGCCCCGCCTCATGGGTTGTCCAGGGGATCTTCAGTAATCAGATGTGTAACGTGGGGAGTAACGCTCTGGTTGAGTTCACCGTGGGTAAAAGCAAGGTTATTCTGGATGGCAGCGCCACCATGGCCGATGGTTACTTTTACTGGAGCGGTGACCGCCTGGATCTCCTCAGCAACGATGTGACCTACGTTAAACCGGTGAAAAGTAAATAGGGCAGGTAGATGAACATACTCATTCTTTGTACCGGTAACTCCTGCCGGTCGATCCTGGCGGAAGCCACCTTTAACCACCTTGCCCCGGCCGGTTGGCACGCCATCAGTGCTGGTAGCAGACCCACAGGCCAGGTCCATCCGCGCTCCCTGGCGCTGCTGGCGCGGGAGGGCATCTCAACCGCAGGCCTGCACAGCAAGTCGTGGCAAGGTCTGCCGGTCATCCCTGATATTGTCATTACTGTGTGTGCCAGTGCCGCTGGCGAAAGTTGCCCGGCTTACCTCGGCCCCGCCATCCGCAGCCACTGGGGGGTGGAGGATCCGGCCCACGCCACCGGCAGTGATGCCGAGATCGACGCCGCGTTTATGGCCGCCTACCGTATTCTACGTGCCCGTATCGAGGCGTTTCTAGTACTGCCGCTGGTGGTGTTAAAGGATGATCCTGTGCAGATGAAGTCGGCGTTGGACCGCATTGGTACATTTTTTGGTGAGACGTGATTTGAGGATAGTTGTATCTCCTGATGGATGAGGTTGTGTTCAGAAGTCTGCATGAGCATTGAGTGACTTTGGGCCAGAGTTGCTAGGTCTCTAAATATTGATCAGCTAACAGCTAACAGGGAAGGGGCGTGTGATGAAAGGAATCATTATCGGGGCTGGAATAGGTGGGTTGGCCACTGCAATTGCGCTACAGATGCGTCAGATAGAGGTCAACATATTCGAGGCGGCAACATGTTTGAATCCGATAGGTGCCGGTATTCTTGTGCCCCCTAACGCTATGGCCATGCTCGATAGGTATGGTCTTGTGCAGCGGGTACACGATGAGGGTATTGCCATCGAATCGTTAGTTATTTTGGATTTGAATGGTAAAAACATCTCAAAGACTCGCGCTTGTTATTCAAAAAATGGCACTGTTTATCGAACGGTGGCTATGCACAGAGCGGCTTTGCAAAAGATTTTTTTGGAGGCGGTGGCCCCAGGTACGGTGTTGACCAATAGACGCTGTGTTGGGCTGCATGTGGATGCAGGGGCTGCTGAAGCGATGTTTAGTGATGGCACTTCAGCTAACGGTCAGTTTCTGGTGGGGGCGGACGGTATCCATTCAGCAGTTCGGAACGCTCTTTTTCCTGATAGCACGTTACGTTATTCCGGACAGACTTGCTGGCGAGGTGTGTCGAACATCACATTACCAACAAAATGGCTGACACAGTTGACGGAGGTTTGGGGGGTTGGTTTGCGTTTTGGTTGTGTACCAATTACACAAACGCAGGTGTATTGGTATGCAACCAAACGAGCGGCAGCAGGGGGTGTAGATAACCCCGCAGATATTAGGCAGATACTGGCTGAGTTGTATGGAGCGTTTCCGGGGCCAGTGAACGATATTATTTTGCACACTGAGCCGTCTGCCATTATTCGTGATGATATTAGTGATCTTAACCCCCTGAAGTCGTGGTCTGCTGGTGCTGCGATACTGGTTGGTGATGCCGCTCACGCATGTACGCCCAACCTAGGGCAGGGTGGTGCTCAGGCGATTGAGGACTCTTGGGTATTGGCTGAAAAAATTGCGCACTGTGAAACGCTCCCGCGAGCCTTTGAGCATTTTCAGGCGTTACGGTTTGCCAAAGTTCAAAAGATCGTGAATGTTTCATGGCAGGTTGGGCGTGCCACAAATCTATCTAACAGTATTATCTGTCAATTGCGTAACGCGCTGTTTCGTTCAGTGCCGTCGTTTATAGCGGAGCGACAGTCTCGTGCTCTGTATGAGGTTGTCTATTAATCTTTGCCATTGCAACTGACGTGCTAATAATTAGTATGGCCGTTCAGTTATCCCCGCAGACGAAAAATACGTCTGATCCATTTTTTGGCCGTGGGGGTTAGCCCCTCTTTCAATCGGGCGTCGGCGACGCGGCGGTTGATCTGGGCCAGTGAGGGGTAGATGTGTATGACGCCTGACAGATCCGCCGTCTTCATCCCTTTGGCAATGGCCAGCACATACTCATGGATCAGTTCTCCGGCATTGGCACCGGCAATGGCGGCACCGAGCAGTTTACCTTTGGGGGTGGTGATGATCTTGGCCATGCCCTCATGGATATCATCGGTACGGGCGCGGTCGATCTCCGCCAGGGGAAAGGTGTAGACGCGGTGGTCGATATTGGCGGTTTTGGCTTCGGTCTCCGAAAGGCCCACCCGGGCCAGCTCTGGGTCGGTAAAGGTGGCCCAGGGGATAACACGCTGTTCGATCTTGGCCGGTAGCCGGAAGAGGGTGTTGCGGAGTACCACGCCAGCGTGATGTTCGGCCATGTGGGTGAACTGCCCCCCTGCCACGTCGCCCGCCGCAAAGATCCTTCTGTTGCTGGTACGGAGCCGCTGGTCGAGCAGGATGCGCCCCTTTTCCACCGTTACACCGGCGCTCTCGAGGCCTAAGTTTTCAATATTGGCGTTGCGACCTGCCGCCAGCAGCAGGTGGGTGCTCTGTATTGTCCGTTCGATACCTTGATGGTTGCGCACCGTCAGTCGGATATCCCCCGCTTGACCGTCGACACCCACCGGTGTGTGGCCGGTCAGTAGCTCGACCCCTTCATCGGCCAGCCGTTTGGCGATGATGGCCGCGAGGTCGGCGTCCTCCCGTGGTAGCAGTTGGTCACCGCGCTGCACCACCGTGACCTTGCTGCCAAGCCGGACAAAGGCCTGTCCCATCTCCAACCCAATCGGGCCACCACCAATGATTGTGAGGCTGGGTACCGGTTCGCGCAGATTGAAAATCTGCTCGTTGGTGAGGTAGGGGACGTTTTCAATGCCAAGGATGGCGGGAATGGCCGGTCGGGAGCCGGTGGCGATCACAAAGTGGCGGGCGCGAATCCTTTTGCCATGGACCACAAAGCTTTCGGGGGTGGTAAAGGCACCACTGCCGCTGATTACCTCTACCCCCAAGCTACGAAACCGCTCCGGGCTGTCATGGGGTTCAATGGTTTTGATGACCGCTGCAATACGTTCCATTACCTTTGCCAGATCAATCTCAGGTGTGTGTGAGGTGAGGCCGACGTTACCTGCAGTACGCAAGGTATGGGCTGTTTTGGCGGCGTGCAGCAGACTTTTGCTGGGAATGCAGCCGTAGTGCAGGCAGTCACCGCCCATTTTATGTTTTTCCACCAGCACCACTTTGGCCCCGAGGGTGGCCCCGCCAGCGGCGGCTACCAGTCCGGCGGCACCGCCACCGATGATACAAAGGTCATACTCTGTCTGGCTCATGGACTATCCTTAAGGTGTTTACGGTGATAGGTATCGGTTACTGATGAGTGATATGTAGTTGATTTGTCGTCATAACACGGTAAGCCTTGCAGAAAGGGTAGCAAAACCGGGTAAAATTGAAGGTGGGGCTTTAGCCGTTGCCCGCATGGAGTAAAATACGGCCTCCTGTACAACACACTATATGAGAGATGATCAAAGTGGCATCACTAAAATCCAAGGAAGGGGTTACAGAGCCAATAAATCTTAAAGCTTATTTGAGATTTGTGGTTAAACAAGAGGCAACGGATCTGTTCATTACCGTGGGCATGCCGCCCAGCCTGAAGATCGACGGCGTATTGAGACCGCTGGGAGACCGGCCCCTCAGTAGTCAGCAGGTCGAGGTGCTGGTGTATGGCGTCATGCCACCTCATCAGCGCCGCATCTTTGAGGAGGAGCTTGAATCCAATTTTGCGATTCATGATCAGGGTATCGGCCGTTTCCGTGTCAACGTGTTTCGTCAGCAGAATGATGTGGGCATGGTCATTCGCCGCATCAAAAGTGATATCCCCACCTTTGAGATGTTGCGTCTGCCGGAGCGGTTTGAAGAGCTCTCCATGGCCAAACGTGGCTTGGTGATTATAGTGGGCGCAACCAGTTCGGGTAAATCCTCGACACTTGCCTCGATGATCGGCTACCGTAACGGCAATAGTGATGGTCACATTGTGACGGTGGAGGACCCGGTGGAGTATGTACATCAACACCGCCGCAGCATTGTGACTCAGCGCGAGGTGGGTATTGATACCCATAGTTTTGACAAGGCACTCAGAAATACCCTGCGCCAGTCCCCTGATGTGGTGATGATCGGTGAGGTTCGCAGCCGTGAAACCATGGAACATGCCCTCACCTTTGCCGATACCGGCCATCTGGTACTGACCACACTCCACGCCACCAATGCCAATCAGGCCCTTGATCGTATCATCAACTTTTTCCCTGAAGATCGCCGTCAACAGCTGTTGATGGATCTGTCGTTGAACCTGAAGGCGATTGTGGCACAACGGCTGGTGCCACATATCAGTGGCACAGGGCGGCGCGTGGCGGTGGAGCTGATGCTGAATACGCCGCTGGTCGCGGATATTATCCTGCGAGGTGAGTTCCACCTGTTGCGTGAGGCGATGAAAAAGAGCCAGCAGGGGATGAAGGATTTTGACCACGCCTTGTTTGAACTCTATCAGGCCGGCGAGATCAGCCATGAAGAGGCGATTCACTATGCCGATTCAGCCAATGAGGTGCGGTTGATGATCAAGCTGGGCAAGGGAATGACCCCAGAGCTGGAGTTTGCGATGAAAGGCATGGCGCTGGAAAATGAGGCGGATACCAACCCTGGCGCGATGGTGGGACGTAAAAACAGACGTCCCACTGAGGTTGCTTAGTCGCTGACCACGGCGGCTTGATAGCGCAGGTTAAACTCTTTGGCGAGGTGGGTCCCCGCCTCGCATATCGCCTCTGTGGCACTGATATAGAACTCCACCGTCTCAAGTGGCGGCTGTTCGAGCCAGTGGCGTGCCAGGGTGAGCACGTCGCCACCAAAACAGCCGGGGGGTTCGTCGATGTGGGCGATACGGCCAGGCACTGACCAATCCTCCAGCAGCGGCATGGTGGCAATAACCCCAGCGGGCAGACCATCAACCATGATGCGTGACGGGGCCGGGCGGAAGGGGAGGGTATCGTTGAAACCTAGCAGTACCAGCAGGGAGTGGCTGCGTGTCTGTTTTAGCTGTTCCGCCAGAAAGGTCATGGCGGCGAGCCCCAGTGAATCACCTATCAGCAGGGCTGTTATTGGGGCGTTGGGTAGGGTAAACGGTTTGCCCACCGCTTCAACCTGAAGGGTGTCGCCGGTACTCCACGGCAGGGGTGTTCGGGCCAATAGCTCCACCCACTGCTGATTGTGAGGGCAGCGCATGACGGGCAATATCCGCCCTTCAATGCGCAGCTGCTGACCACTGGAGATGGTCTGGCTCATCTGTGGCAGATGCAGCCGTAACAGTGAGTAACCGCCCGGCAGCGTTGTGTTGTTTGATACTCGGCCCATCTCATGTTCTGGGGGTGTGGTGTTCATGGAGATACCTGTCTGGTGGCGCGGAGGCGCTACGCCTGTCACCAGGGATTGTATCCCCTTTAATATTGCCCGTGTCAGTGTGGGACTCAAAGCCTGACTGTCGCTCTCCAAAACGGATGGTTAATAGAGCCTTATGGTGCCAGTTCTCTACTCATTCAGACGTTGTCCCTACGCCATTCGCGCCCGTCTGGCGCTGCAGGTGAGCGGCATCTCTTATGAATTGCGTGAAATCCAGTTGCGTGACAAACCACCAGCGCTGCTGGCGGCATCGCCTAAAGGCAGTGTGCCGGTATTGGTGCTGCCGGGGGGGCGGGTGGTGGACGAGAGCTGGGATATTATGTGCTGGGCATTGCAACAGCATGATCCCGACCACTGGTTGGGGGATGACGGCGGCTACCTGACTGAGGCGGCGGTGGTGTTGGAGGCGAATGATGGTCGTTTTAAGGCGGCGCTGGACCGTTATAAATATGCGGACCGTTATCCTGAACAGCCCGCCACTTTTTACCGGGCCGAAGGTGAGTGTTTTTTACAGCAGCTGGAGGGGTTGTTGCTGGCCCATCGTTATCTGTTGGGTGATCAACTTTCTATTGCTGATATGGCGGTACTGCCCTTTATCCGGCAGTTTGCCGGGGTGGAGTCGTTGTGGTTCCGGGAGTCACCTTATCCACGGCTGCGTGATTGGAGTGAGCGGCTGCTTAGCTCGCCGCTGTTTGAAGCGGTTATGCAAAAGTATCCGGTGTGGCAGAGTGGCAATGGTGCGGTTGTTATTTCAGGAGGAGTGGCGCGATGAGTGGACTTGATGAGCAGTCGGTACAGTGCCCCTATTGTGGGGAGATGATCGATGTCCTGATCGACTGTTCCGTACCGCAGCAGCGTTATATCGAAGATTGTCAGGTCTGCTGCCAGCCGATCAATTTTGATGTGTCGGTGGACCAGGAGGGGGCGGCAGCGGTATGGGTTACCCATGACAACGAGTAACCCCAGACCCCGCCCGTCCTTCCGGTATTACGCTGCTATTACTCTGCCGCGTTGTAGACCAGCTGGCCGTTAATCAATGTCTGTGTGACCCGTCCCTTCAGCTCCCAGCCAAAGAAGGGGGTGTTGCGCCCACGGCTGAGCATGGTCTCTTTTGAGAGTGACCAGTACTGTTCTGCATCGACAACAATCAGGTCGGCAGCGCTGCCCACGCTGAGTGTGCCGGCATCGATACCGAGAATACGTGCCGGCTCCACGGTGACACGGGCGATGGCCTCACTGAGGCTGATGCGGCACTCATCCACCAGGCGTAGTGTCAGTGGCAGCAGGGTCTCCAGCGCCGAGATACCGCTGGCGGATTCGCGGAAGGGGTTCAGCTTGGCATCGTTTTCGTGGGGCTGATGGTCGGAGCAGATCGCGCTGATGCTCCCCTTACGTACCGCCTCACGCAGCCCCTGCATGTCGCGCTGGCTGCGTAGGGGGGGGCGCACGTGGCACTGGCTATCAAACTCCCCCACATCCATATCGGTCAGGTAGAGCTGGTGGGCGCTGACATCGGCGGTCACGGCCAGGCCATCATACTGGGCACGGGCGATCATCTGCGCCGCCTTGGCGGTGGAGATGCGGCAGAAGTGGGCGCGCACGCCGGTATCGGCAATCAGTGCCAGATCGCGGGCGACGGCGACCGTTTCGGCTGCTTCAGAGATGCCGGGTAGGCCAAGGCGGGTGCTGATGGCCCCTTCGTGCATACAGCCGCTGTTACGCAGGCTGGGGTCTTCGGCAAACAGGAAGATGGTCAGGTCGAAGGTGGCGGCGTACTCCATAATCCGTTTCATGATTAACGGATTTTTGATCGGAATCATGGCGTTGCTGATACCGACACAGCCTGCCTCTTTCAATGCCCCCATCTCACTCAGCAGTTCACCCTCCAGATCACGGCTGGCGGCACCGATGCAGTGCACGTTGCTGTAACCGGCCCGCTCACTGCGCTGGCGGATCAGTTTAATGACGGCGGGGGTGTCGATGACCGGGTCTGTATCCGGTGGGCAGGCCAGCGTGGTAATGCCAGAGAGTGCGGCGGCACGGGTCTCGCTGGCGATGGTCGCCTTGTGTTCATAGCCGGGTTCGCGCAGTCGGGCCGAGAGGTCAACAAGGCCGGGGCAGACCAGTTTGCCGCCGGCATCAATCTCTTGATCCGCCGTAAAACCGGCCAGGGTATTGCCGATGGCGGCAATCTTGCCATCGCTGATGTAGACGTTGGCGACGGTATCGCGTTTGTTGGCGGGGTCAACCACGTGACCATTTTTGATCAGAATACGCATCAGGCGGCCCCCCCTTCGCCAGCGCTGGCGTGGCTGCCCATGCACATCGACATTATCGCCATGCGTATGGCGATGCCGTTAGTCACCTGTTGCAGGATCACCGACTGCGGTCCGTCGGCAACACTTGATTCAATCTCAACCCCGCGATTGATAGGGCCGGGGTGCATCACAATGGCGTCCGGTTTGGCGGCTGCCAGGGTCGATTCAGTGAGGCCGTAGAGCTGGAAGTACTCATGTTCGCTGGGCAGCATAGCTCCTTCCATCCGTTCGTTCTGCAGCCGCAGCATGATGACCACATCCACACCCTCCAGCCCTTTGATGAGGTTGTGATAGACATGCACACCAAGGCTTTCGACATCCTTGGGCAGTAACGTTTTAGGCCCGATGACCCTGACTTCGCTGACCCCCAGGGTGGTGAGGGCGTGGATCTGTGAACGGGCGACACGGGAGTGGAGAATATCGCCGACAATGGCCACTTTGAGGGGGTAAAAGTCCCCTTTGACCTGACGGATGGTGTACATATCGAGCATCGCTTGGGTTGGGTGGGCGTGGCGACCATCGCCAGCATTGATCACGCTGATGTGGGGTGCCACATGGCGGGCGATGAAGTGGGCAGCACCACTCTCTTCATGGCGCACCACAAACATATCGCAGTGCATCGCTTCAAGATTGTGCAGGGTATCGAGCAGTGTCTCCCCTTTTTTGGCGGCGGAGGCGGCGATGTTCAGATTGATCACATCGGCCGAGAGTCGTTTGGCCGCCAGCTCAAAGGTGGTGCGGGTGCGGGTGCTGGCCTCGAAAAAGAGGTTGACCACGGTTTTGCCACGCAACAGCGGGACCTTTTTGACCTGCTGGTCAACAACCCCCGCCATGGATTCGGCGGTATCAAGGATGTCGATCAACATCTGCCGTTTGAGCCCTTCAATGGTAAGGAAGTGGCGCAGCCGCCCGCTTTGGTCCAGCTGGAGATTGGTACGAATCATGGGCTGTTTTATTCTCGTTTAACTGTTTTTTTCGCTGATCTGCAGCGACAGAGGTTCAGGTCCCTGAAGCTTGACGTTTTTGTTGTCTGATAGCTCCATTTTGATGCCCACCACATTGGCTTCGATGGGCAGTTCACGTCCACCCCGGTCGATGAGTGTGACCAGTGTGACGCTGGCGGGGCGGCCATAATCGAAGATCTCATTGAGGGCGGCGCGGATGGTGCGACCGGTGTAGAGCACATCGTCAACCAGAATGATGTGGCGGTCATCAATGTTAAAAGGGATCTGCGAGGGTTTGACCTGGGGGTTCATGCCGATACGGCTGAAGTCATCACGGTAGAAGGATATGTCGAGGTGCCCCAGCGGCTCGCTGATGTTCATCAGCGGGTGCAGCCGTTCAGCGACCCAGACCCCACCGGAGTGGATGCCGATCATTACAGCATCGGTTGCGCCGCGCTGCTCCAGATAGGCCGCTGTCTCGGTGGCAAGACGGGTCAGGGTGTTATCGATATCCATGGGGTCTGTCATGGTGCTCTCCGGCGCAGGTAGGTGGCTATTGTAACGGCTTAGCTACAATCCTAAAACCAGCAATTGCAGGTGCTATTAAATCATGGGTGGTGATTGGCAAGGGGGCTGGACTATTGGCCTAACCAGCTTTTCAGGATCAACTCGGCGGCAATCTGATCGATCGACTCTTTGCTCTTCTGGCGTCTCATCTGCCCCTGGCGGCGGGCCTCCACAATAATCTCTTCCGCTTGGCTGGAGGTCAGACGCTCGTCTACCAGCTCCACCGGACGGTTAAAACGGCCATGCAGCTGGTTGGAGAAACGCCGCGCCAGACGGCTCACCTCATGTTCTGTACCGTCGGCGTTGAGTGGTAGACCCACAATAATCAGATGGGGCAGCCACTCCTTGATCAACCGTTCGATATGGGGCCAGTCGATCAGTTGATTATGGACGTTCACAGTGGTGAGTGGCCGGGTGGTACTGGTGAACTCCTGGCCAACGGCCACCCCAATGCGTTTGCGGCCATAGTCAAACCCCAGCAGCGTACGCTGGCCAACGTTGTCGGGTTTGGGATCAGGCATGTCCAACCTCGTCAGAGAGCCGGGTCAGGTCAACCCCCAGCAGTGCCGCCGCCGCACGCCAGCGCTGCTCAGCAGGCAGGTTGAAGATGATGTTGGCGTCGGCAGGAACGTTCAGCCAGGCGTTTTGGGCCAGCTCATCCTCCAGTTGGCCGGCTCCCCAGCCGGCATAACCGAGGGCGATGAGCCGATCTTTGGGTTGGTCATGGTGGGCGATGTGGCTAAGGATGTCGCTGGAGGCGGTAAGTGCAATCTCTTTTGAGACCAACGTCATGCCTTGCCACAGCTGTTCCGGGCGGTGAAGCACAAACCCGTGGTTGGGTTGCACCGGTCCGCCAAAATAGATCGCATCTTTTGTAAATGCGGGGTTGTTGTGGGTGATATCCAGTTGCGTAAAAATTTCGCTTAACGGGATGTCGAGTGGGCGGTTGATCATGACCCCCATCGCACCTTCGGCGTCGTGCTGACAGATATAGGTCACACTATGGAAAAAATGGCGATCCTGGAGCTGCGGCATGGCAATTAAAAAATGGTTGGTCAGGCAGATGGCGTCGTTCATAAATATCCATATTGTTGGGTGACCGGGCCGTAACCGGGACGGGCGACTTATTTGGTGCTCAAACCAGTGCTGCCAGATTCAAATACCCAGGTACGGGTGATGTGCAGTATGTCGGTGTCTTGGCGCATGGCGGTGGGCAGGGCGGCAAACGGGGCGGCAGAACGAACAATACGTACAGCGGCGTCGTCCAGCAGCTTCTGCCCGGAGCTTCGCAGGACATCAACATGGCGGATGGTGCCATCGACATTGATGGCGACGTCGAGCACCAGAATCCCGGAGATGCGGCGCAGTTTGGCCTCTTCGGGGTAGTTTAAATTACCGATGTATTCGACTCTGCGCCGCCAGCCATCCAGATACTCGGCGTCGCGAAACTCTTTGGTATTGGCGCTGATGGTGCGGTGTTTCAACCGTTTTGAGTAGATTGCCTGTGAATCGGCTATCTCGGCGCTAAGGCGGGCGATCTCCTGGCCCCGCATCATCAGCTGGGCAGCGGTGGTCTGGCTGGCCTGATCACGGTCGGGGTTGTCCTGATTCTGCACCTGGTACTCACCTAAATAGGTACTTAATACCTCCTGTTGCCCCGCTTTATTGTTGGCTACCTGGAGTGGCTGCATGAGATCGGCATTGCCTTCAACAGGTATGGGCGAGTTTGATGCGGCCCGCTGGGTGGTGGGGCGGCTACGTTCCTGGGTATTACCGCCCCCTTCATGGGCGGACTGACCGAGGAAGTCCGCCTCTTCATTTTTCTTGTTAGTATCGTTCGGTTCAACCAGTATCACCTCAAGGGTGGGGGGGGCATCGTCAGCGGCGGGGGGATCGAGCATCTCAAAATTAATGCCAAGAATGACCAGGGCATTAAAGGCCAGCGATAGGAATATCGTAAAGGCCAGACGGTCTTTGGAGGATACGGTGGGGCTATTGATTGCTGTGCTCATATCGCTATTAACGGCCTGCCTTGATTCGCACAATAATTTGATGGGCAATTATGCCACTTGTCAGGCCAAAAAAAACCGCCATGCTCATTAGAACGGGTAATAGTCGCAGTAATCCCTCATGGGGGATGAAAAATAGCCAGGCGGTGAAAAATTGCGCCGCCATATGGGCCATGGCCGCTAGCAGGCTATAACCAACCGCGCCAAACTCAATGCCGGGCAGGCGACTGGCCAGCCCCAGTACCGCGATGCTGGCGCTGGCCCCGGCCAGGCTTAAGGCAAATGTGGGGGAGAGAAACGTACCGATGAGCAGCGACCCTACCAGCACTCTCAACAGCGATACCCAGACGGCAGTATGCCAGCCATACTGCATCAGACAGACGATGGTGATGATGTTGGCCAGCCCCGGTTTGGCACCGGGAATGGGGGTGGGCAGGACGCTTTCAGCGATATGAATGGCGATAGCCAGCGCGGCCAGCCAGGCAATGCGGTGATCCTCTTGGGTGGTCTGGAGGGTGAGTTTCATTAAAATTGTATGGTTAGGATTGATGGTAGTGGATTGATTATACGGTGATAGTGCTATTCATCGGCCACAAATACCGAATCTTTGGCGCTGTGCTGGCTCAAGTTCAGCCCGGCGAGGACGAAATCCATAGTGACAATTGTTTTGCAAAAAGGATTTTTACTATGAGTAAGGTCATGCAGTCCGTGGATGATCGCACCCGGTTGGCGGGCACCAACCGGCTGGAGATTCTGCTGTTTAGCCTGGGTAAAGATATTAAAACCGGTAATGAAGAGGTGTTTGGCATCAATGTGTTTAAGGTGCGTGAGGTATTAAACGTGCCTGCGATTACCCATGCGCCTGATGTGCCTGCCGGTATTGAAGGTATGGTGAGTCTGCGTGGCACGATGATCCCGGTGATCAATCTGGCCTATTTTTGCAATGTGATGACGGATGTTCCGCCCAGAATATTGATTGTCAGCGAATACAATAAAAATATGCTGGGATTTTTAGTCCACTCTGTGGAACATATTTTACGCATGGACTGGAGCCAGATTAAGGTGCCGCCCACCATGATGGCAAACCGTATGGGTGGTTTGCTGACGGCGGTCTCGGAGCTGGAGGATGGTCGGATTGTGATGATTCTGGATGTGGAGAAGATCCTGGCGGAGACCACCCATTCAGAAGAGGAAGAGAAGATGCTGTTCCAGGGTGTTCGTGCCGTGGAACATGGCAAGACAGTGCTGTTTGCCGACGACTCATCGGTAGCACGTAAACAGATCGGCATGACCATGGAGAAGATGGGGCTGGAGTACATCAGCGCCAATAACGGCAAAGATGCCTGGGATCAGTTATTAATGATCAAGGAGCGCGCCAGTGAACAGGGGATTCCTGTCTGCAATCTGTTGCACCTGATTTTGACCGATGTTGAGATGCCAGAAATGGATGGTTATGTGCTGACAAAAAAGATCAAGAGCGACAGCGCCTTTGCGGGCATTCCGGTGGTGATGCACTCGTCGCTCTCGGCAGAGGCCAATGCCAATCTCGGTCGTGCGGTCGGGGCTGACTACTATGTGGCCAAATTCAATCCGGTCGAGCTGAATAAAATGGTCCGTAAGGCGCTGGGTGAGTTGGATGGCTGATTGCTCGATAAGTCTGCGATCACGCAGTTGACGGCTTAGGTAACCTCTGAATAACCGCGTTCGCCCTGAGCCTGTCGAAGGGCTGGTGACGTAACATATTGATTGTTAAACGTCCTCCATTGATGGTTAGACAAACTCACCACGAAGTGTGTTGGGCGCGGAGGAATTATTCAGAGGTGCCTTAGAAATTAATCGCATCAAAACGGTTGTCACGCCCCGATACACTCACCGTCACACCATTAGGCAGACAGGCGGCCAGCTCGCCATCATGGCGCAGCCAGCCACTCTGGATGCAGAGCTTGTTTTGACAGGGGGCTTCGATAAAACGGACCTGCCCCTCCTTGAGTTCAATCAGATTTTTTCCTAATACCCCCTCGATAGTGATGCGCCGGTTGTCGTAGAGCGAATAGTGCTGGGGTGGCTGGTTGGCGATGCGAATGGTCACCTGCTCGCCATAACTGCCGTTGCCCCAGAGTGTTATATAGAGGTACGGCAGTAGCAGCAGCGCAAAAAGAGTCACCGCATAGTCGGCCCGTTTGAACATCAGTCAACCAGATGGATGGTGGGGGCGGGTTTCTGTTCGAAGTGGATACGCTGCATCAGTGCCTGGGTGATGTGTACGGTCCCCTGTTCGTCGATCAACATCGCCTCTTTAATGCCCATGGCTTGGGCGACTTGATACCAGTGGTCTGGCCCGGCGATAAACAGGGCGGTAGAGGCGGCATCCGCCGTCAAACCATCCGCCGCGATAACGGTGGTGGCAACGGCACCACGGGCGGGGTAACCACTGCGTGGATCGATAATGTGGTGGTAACGCTGGCCCTGATACTCAAAATAACGTTCATAGTCACCAGAGGTGATCACCGCCTCATCACCGCTTGATTCAAGTGACGCGATCACCCCGGTCCCCCGTGGGTCACGGATGCCAATACGCCACGGCTGTTTGCCCTTGCTGCCGATCAGGCGCAGGTTGCCACCGGCGTTGACGATGGCGTTATTAATACCGTGTTGGCGCAGGGTTTTGATGGCGATATCCACCGCATAACCTTTGGCGTAGGCCCCCAGGTCCAGTGTAACGGCAGGGTTTTGGCTGCGTAGCCGGCCAGCCTCAAGGGTGAGTGCCGACATCTGTGGGTGTGCTGCTACCTGTGTGGCAATATCGGCGGCTGCCGGGGGCTGTTTGCCACTCCAGTCATCGCTGTGAAAACCCCACAGACCAATCAATCCACCCACCGCCGGGTTAAACAGGTTGCCACTCTGTTGTGAGAGTGTCATGCCCCGGTTGATGAGAAAACGCCCTTCGTCATCCAGAGCAGCCTCTTCACCCGCCGCAAGTTTGCGGTTGATCTCCGTCAGTTTGCCAGGTTGCCAGGGGTGCCAGTTGTGGTGCAGCTGTTCCATCTGCCCCTGTACCTCTTTGATGGCCGTCTGGGCGGTTGCCTCATCGCTGCCATAGATGCTGATGTCGATGAGGGTGCCCAGGGCCAGCAGCTGCTGCTGGTAGAGGTTAGGTTTCTCTGTACAGCCGCCAAGGGTGAGCAGCAGCGCACCCAATAGCCCCCATACTGTCAGTCGCCTGGGGGCAGGGCGGGTGATCGTACTTTCTGTCATGAATGGTCGATCTGTGTGTCATTGGGGAAGGGTTTTCCGTGCCCCGTTTCAATGGCATCTTTGAGACTGAGCAGGAATACCGCCCACTTGGTGCTGCAATGGGCCATAAAATCGCCAGCCTCCTGCCAGTGGCTGTGGCTAAAGCGGACAAATGTTTGTCCCCCTTCGGCCTGGAGTTGAAACAGAATCTCTGTGCCCACCCATCCTGCCGGTACAGCACCGGAGTGTCTCCAGCGCACCGTGCGGTTTGGCACAAGCTCGGTAACGGTAAAGTCCGGGCCGCCGCCGTTAAAACGGAATTGAATGGTTGAACCCACTCCCCCCGCGCCCGAGACATCGTCAGTCCACCAGCGGGTAAGCCCTTCATCGGTGGTTAATGCGGTATAGATGGTTTCGGGTGAAGCATTGATTCCTACCCGGTGGTGGATGGCGTTCATCGTGGTCTCCTCGTAGTTGAGCGGTTGGCGGTGCTGCTCAGTTAGTGGTTAAGCTTTGCGGCGATGCAGTCCATGAGTGTCGCACCAATGTTGAGGTTGAACTGTGCATCGAGCTCACGGATACAGGTGGGGCTGGTGACGTTGATCTCGGTCAGGTAATCACCGATCACATCAATGCCCACAAAGACCAGCCCCTTTTGTTTAAGTGTTGGCCCCACCTGTTGGCAGATCCAGTGGTCACGGGGGCTGAGCGGGACCCCTTCACCTCGGCCACCGGCAGCCAGATTGCCACGGGTCTCACCGGCGGCAGGGATGCGCGCCAGGGCGTAGGGGATAGGTATGCCGTCGATTAACAAGATGCGTTTGTCGCCAGCACTGATTTCGGGGATGTAGCGTTGCGCCATGATGAACTGCTTGCCGCTATTAGTCAGGGTCTCCAACACCACGCTGATATTGGGGTCCGTCAGGGTCAGGCGGAAGATCGAGGTACCGCCCATGCCTTCGAGGGGTTTAACGATGATATCGCCCTGCTCCTGCAGAAAGCGGCGCAGCTGTACCATGTCGCGGCTGACCAGGGTTGCGGGGGTGCACTGTGGAAACCAGGCGGTATAGAGCTTTTCGTTGGCGTCACGCAGGCTCTGGGGTCTGTTGATCATCAATACCCCGGCGGCCTCCGCTAGCTCCAGCAGGTAGGTGGTGTGGATGTACTGCATGTCAAAGGGGGGGTCTTTACGCATCAGCACCACATCAAGCTGCTCCATGGGGGTGAGCTCAGGCTCACTCAAAGAGTGCCAGTGGCGCATATCATTACGGACGGAGAGCGGCCGCATGTTGGCAAAGACCTTGCCGTCGCGCAGCAGCAGATCCTGTTGCTCCATATAGTAGAGCTGCCAGCCCCGCGCCTGGGCTGCCAGCAGCATGGCCAGGGTGCTATCTTTTTTGGGGTTGATGGTCTGGATGGGGTCCATCACCACCCCCAGTTTGATGCTCATGTTTTGGTCCGCAGGCCGTTCTGGGCCGCTATCTCACGGGCGGCAGCCACCAGTGCCAGACGGGCGATGACCCCGTAGGCATAAAAACGGTTGGGGCAGGCGTCGGGCTGCTGGCGCTGGTCCGGGGTATTACACGGCTCCACAAAGGCGAGTGGTTCAAAGTGCATGCCCGGTGCGTTCAGGTTCTCATCCGGGCCACGTCCGGTATGGACGCGGTAAAATCCACCCACCACAAAGTGGTCGATCATGTAAATGACAGGTTCGGTGACCGCCTGCTCTTCACCGATGGTCTCAAAGGAGTAGACCCCCTCCTGCATAATCACCTGGCTCACCTCCTGCCCCCCCTTTGAGGCGGACATCTTGGTGCGCTGTTTGCGGTTCAGCTCCAGTAGCTCATTGGCAGAGCGAACCATCATAATGCCCATGCCATAGGTGCCCGCGTCGGCCTTTACCACCACAAAGGGCTGGTTTTTAATCCCATAGGCGTCATATTTCTGCTGGATATCCTGCAGCAGCAAACCTACCTCCTGGGCCAGCCGGGCGCTGCCCTCCTGCTTCATGAAGTTGATATCGCTACAGCGGCGGAACAGGGGGTTGATCAGCCAGGGGTCGATATCGAGCATGGCGGCAAACTCCTCAGTCACTCGTTGGTAGTGGCTGAAGTGGCCCGATTTGCGCCGCTGTACCCACCCCAGCTCCGGGGGTGGAATAATGTCCTGCTCCAGCCCTTTGAACAGCTCTGGAATACCGTCGGAGAGATCGTTGTTGAGCAGGATCACACAGGGGTCAAACTCATCGGCATAGAGACGGTTGCGGTGGCGCTCCACCGGGATCAGATCCAGGGTCCGGCCCGAGGGCAGTTCGATCACCATTGTCTCTTTTAAATCGGGCAGCAGCGAGCCGATCTGCACCTCAAAACCGGCGGTCAGAATGATATCGCGCAGGGTGGCCAGGCTCTCCAGATAGAAGAGGTTGCGGGTATGGTTCTCAGGGATCAGCAGAATATTGCAGGCCTGGGGCAGCGTACGTTCGATAATCGACTGGATTGCCTGAACGCAGAGTGGGATAAAGGCGGGGTTAAGATTGTTAAAACCGGCGGGAAAGAGGTTGGTATCCACCGGCGCTAACTTAAAACCGGCGTTCCGCAGATCGACCGATGCATAAAACGGGGCCGGGGTGGCCACCCACTGCTGACGGAACCACGCCTCGATATTGGCCTGATTCTCCAGTAGCTGCCCCTCAATCTGTAACAGAGGTCCGGTGCGGGTCGTGGTCAGGTTAGGAACGCTATCAACGATATTCATCAGTGCTCTGTGTCCTCAGTCGCAAGTGGGGCCATATTACCGTAAATCGATACAGCTGGAAGGGTAGGTGGTGACGGGCAGGGGCAGTTTAAAGGGGGCAGGGCGGGTAATATGGGCACGGGTGAGTGAGGTAACAGATTGATTATTAACCATCCTCTACCCATGGTTTGGCAATCCCGCCGTACATATAGGCGTTACCCAATCCCCCGAATGGCTTGATTCCAGGACGTTGACGCTTTATTGTCGCACCCCTTTGGCATCAGACGGGTGGCCAGAGGCCGCCGTACCCTATCCAGCACTATATAAAGGCAGGTTGATATCCAGACTCTTGCAGATCTTCAGGCCGGTCGACTGGCGGGCGCACAGCGGGTAAACATTGCCGAAGGGTTAACCGTGTTTCCACAACAGCTGTTGGCGTTGGCGGAGACGCTGGAGTATCTCGACCTGTCGGACAACTGTTTAAGCGAGCTGCCAGACAATTTTGCACAGCTTAAAAAGCTGCGGATTCTGTTTTTATCCAACAACCACTTCCACCGTTTTCCCACCGTGCTCGCACAATGCCCGGAGTTGACCATGGTGGGTTTTAAGGCCAACCAGATTGCTGAGCTGCCCGACGGCGCGCTGCCCGCCAAGATTCGCTGGCTGATTTTGACCGATAACCGGCTTGAAGCGCTGCCCCGTTCAATTGGCAACCATCGCCATTTGCAAAAAGTGATGTTGGCGGGCAACCAGCTGACAGCGCTGCCCGATGAGATGGCACACTGCGTCAACATCGAACTGCTACGGATCTCCGCCAACCGGCTGGTCACCTTGCCAGCGTGGCTGGTTAAACTGCCCAAACTATCCTGGTTGGCGTTTGCTGGTAACCCCTGTAGCCAGCACCCTGAGGCCACGTCAGATTTACCCGAGGTCCATTGGCAAACGCTGCAACTGGGACAGCCGCTGGGGCAGGGGGCATCGGGGGTGATCAGCCAGGCGCGCTGGAACGGCAGCAGTGATGTGGCGGTTAAACTGTTCAAAGGCAGCATCACCAGCGACGGTCTGCCCGAGCATGAGATGGCAGCAGCCCTGGCCGCCGGGCAACATACCCATCTGGTGACACTGCTGGGTAAGCTAGTAGGCCATCCGGAACAGAAGTGCGGGTTGCTGCTAGCGCTGCTGGATCAGGCATTTAAAAATCTGGCGGCCCCACCCAGTCTGGAAAGTTGTACCCGTGATACCTACGCAGCAGAGGCAACCTTCAGCCTCGTTGCACTGCTCAACATCACCCGCAGTATTGCCGCAGTGGCCAACCATCTACACGGGCGCGGCATCATGCACGGCGATCTGTATGGCCATAACATCCTGGTCAATCAGGCTACTGATACTCTGTTGGGGGATTTTGGCGCAGCCACTATATATAAAGGTATGGCCGACGTAGCCGCCTGTTCGGAGGCGCTGGAGCGGTTGGAGGTCCGGGCGTTTGGCTGTCTGCTGGAAGAGCTGTTGGCGCGGCTGGATCGGGACGACCGGGCCTGTCATCCCACACCCATCCAGCAGCTCAGCCACCTGCAACAGCGCTGTGTGGATACGGTGGTAGAACAGCGCCCCGACTTTGCCAACATTGTGGCGCAGCTGGAGCGGGTGAGTGTGATAGATCGTTGATTATTAAAAACTTGGTGCGAGGACTCACCAAATACAAAATCAGCGCTTACGTTTTTTAGCGCTATAGCCCTGACCATCCTTGGTTGTCACAATCTGGGTTTTGCCAGCCCGGTTGGCCCGTTGTGGGCGGCTACGTTGTGCCAGATTTTTGATAATCGTTTCACGGCTCCCCACCTCATAACCGGCCATCTTGATACGTTTAATACGGCTACCAATCAGCCGCTCAATCGCTGCCAGCGCACGCTCCTCCTCACGGCTCACTAGTGAGATTGCCTGACCGGTGGCACCGGCGCGGCCAGTGCGGCCCACCCGGTGGACATAATCTTCCGCCAGATAGGGGAGGTTGTAGTTCACCACATGCTCCAGCCCCTGAATATCCAGGCCACGGGCCGCCACCTCCGTTGCAATCAGCACCTGCACCTTGTCATCTTTAAAATCAGCAATGGCGCGGCGGCGTGACCCCTGGCTCTTATCACCGTGGCAGAGCGCCGCCTTGATATCCGCATGTTTCAGCTTCAACATCAGCTGGTCCGCCTGATCCTTGGTGCTGGTAAAAACCAGCACCTTAAACCAGTTTTGAGCGTTAATCAGCTCCACAAACAGCTCACCTTTGCGGCGCTCCTCCACCGGGTAGACCACATGCTCCACCGTCTCGGCAATGGCGTTCTGTTTGGCCACGCTCACCACCTCATGGCGGTTCAAAATCTTGTTGGCCAGCACCTTAACGGGCTGCGAAATCGTGGCGGAGAAGAGCAGCGTCTGGCGCTGTTTGCTGGTTTTTTGCAGCAGTGACTGCACATCGGCAATAAACCCCATATCCAGCATCCGGTCCGCCTCATCCAGCACCACAAACTCCACCTGAGAGAGGTTGATGCTGCCCTGTACCAGATGCTCAAGCAGACGGCCCGGGGTCGAAACGATAATATCCACCCCGGCCTTAAGTTTATTCTCCTGACCACTCATCTTCACGCCGCCATAGAGCGCCACGACAGAGAGCGGCAAAAACTGGGCGTAACGGGCAATCGTCTCCGCTACCTGCTCGGCCAGCTCACGGGTCGGGGTCAAAACCAGCACACGGGCGTTGCCCGGCAGTGTCTCCTTGGGGCGGGCGCACATCTGTTGCAGGATGGGGATGGCAAACGCGGCGGTTTTACCGGTGCCGGTCTGGGCGCTGGCAAGCAGATCTTTTCCACGCCGCGCCGGGATAATCGCCTGCTCCTGTATCGGAGTCATCTGCTGATAACCACAGGCATCAAGGGCTTTTTGAATCTCAGGGGCTAAATCTAGGGAGGAAAAAATCATCATCAATACTCAGTGGCGCTGGCAACAGTCGGAAATAGAGGCTGAATTGTACAGCCTTTCCGCCCGGCGAGTCGGTAAACCGGTGCCCGTCAGGGTGGGGGGCAACGCCAGGGCAACCAAAAAACGCTTTGCCAGATTTTTCAACGTCATCGCGACAGTGTAGCCTGCACCAGGGTGTTGGTATGTGGATTAAGTGTTATTGTCCCGGTTGTGATGCGGAGGGTATTCTTGATCTGGTAATTTCGGATCAACGCAGATTGATCGTTTATGCCAATGGCCTGATGTATGAGTCTTACCTGTAATGATCAATGGTCGTGAGTACGTTGTTTGAAGCTGATATTTCTTTGATTAGGATGGTGGGATTGAATAAAAGGTAGTGACGTCTAGAGACTCAGGAGAGTTGTTTTTGCCTCTATGTCGACCATCTAACCCCTCCAATAACGATAACAGATACGATCAGCACAACCTTTGGCACTAGCACCTCCTTTAACCACAACCTGAGATTCTTCGGCCAATCTCTTTATCAAAGTGATAGGGCGGCATTACCGTATTATGTACAGCACAGTCATATTAAGCAGGATAGTGTCCTAGGGGCTGCTGATTGACCGGGTAGATACATTTTCCTGATAGGCGTCAATCGGTGGGGCATGGGGTTTTCTGAGAGGCCTATTCTTCCAGAAGAAGTGGCCGATAGCTCTAAAATTACCTATAAGTAAATTATCATGACGCTTGCCAAATAGTACTGGAAAGCATTTAACCGACTCAGGAGTGATTGTGTGATCCCAGGCCGAGATTCCACAGAGATTAAACCGGGCCAAAGCAAAGATGCCCTGTTACAGGGCGAGGTATTGAGTCTGTTGTATGACGGCTTTCCTGCAGCCTTGCTTGCTAATGTACTACTCGCGACCTTATTGGTGTTTGTACAGTGGCCGGTGATTAATTCCATGGCGGCGAGTGGCTGGCTTGTATTGTTGGGTGTAGTGCTGGCAGTGCGTTTTGTGATGTATCTGAACTATCGACGCCTTTGCTCCGCATCAGCGGGTTTGAAAACCGACCTTTTGCAACAGTTTAGGCTGGGACTCATCGCCACCGGTGTGGTCTGGGGAATACATGTCCTGTTGCTCTTTCCCGTTGAGAATATTGCTCATCAGGTCTTTTTAGTCTTTGTGATTGCTGGTGTTAGCTCGGGTGCTATTACTTCGCTGAGTGCTGATCGCACGTCAGCGCTTGGCTTTGTAATTCCTGTCACGTTGCCTTTGGTTCCCATGTTGTTCATGGTTGACGGCACGATATCGTTGACTATGAGTGTAATGGTGTTGCTGTTTTTGGTGTATGTTGCGGCCAGCTCCTCTCGCTTGCAGCATCAACTCCACGAAAATATTCGTCTGCGCAATGAATCAGGTATGCAGGAGCTTAATATTCGACGTCAGCAGCAACTCAATAAAGTAATTGCCCACGCCCAGTCTGAATTTATTCATAAAACAGATCGTCGTAAGGCTTTTGATGGTCTGCTCTTGGATATCCTTGAGTTAACTGGCAGTGAATATGGTTTTGTTGGTGAGGTGCTCTATACCCAGCAGGGTGTTCCCTATCTAAAGACCTATGCCATTACCAATGTCGCCTGGAATGATGCCACGCGTGCTTTTTACGAGACCAATGCCCCGCAAGGCATGGAATTTGGCAATATTAAAACGCTGTTTGGTGCGGTGCTAACCAGTGGGCAACCCGTTATCGCCAATGACCCTTATCATGATCCACGCCGTGGCGGTTTGCCTGAAGGGCACCCGGTGCTCAACGCTTTTCTCGGTATGCCAGTTCACCACGGTGAGAAATTGGTGGCTATGGTTGGTATCTCTAATCGGCCGGGGGGTTACGATCAGGCGTTAGTTGATTATCTGCAGCCGCTCATCATCACTGTGGGACAACTCGTGGCGGCATTGCGCATCCAGCAACAGCATCAAGTGAGTCAAAAGGCACTGGATCAGTTCAAGAGCACGCTTGACCGTACACTCGACTGTGTTTTTATGTTCGATGCCACCAGCTTGAATTTCTTTTACGTCAATGAAGGTGGCTTGCGCCAAGTGGGATATAGCTGCGAGGAACTATTGGAAATGCGGCCTTACGACATCAAACCGGAATTCAGCGAAACGCAATTTCACGAATTGATTGCGCCGCTCATTAGCGGTGAAAAAGATATGCTGACATTTGAGACCATGCATCAGCATAAAAATGGCCAGTGTATACCGGTGGAGGTTTTTCTGCAGTACATGGCGCCACAAGATGAATCTTCACGTTTTGTGGCCATCGTGCGTGACATAACTGAACGCAAACGTATTGAACGCATGAAGAGTGAGTTTGTCTCCACAGTCAGTCATGAGCTCCGTACACCGCTGACTTCGATTTCGGGAGCGCTGGGGTTGATCGCAGGGGGGGCCTTGGGCGCGTTGCCTGAAAAGGTGGGTGAGTTGATTTCTATAGCGCATAAAAACAGCCTGCGGCTGACTTTTTTGATTAATGATCTATTGGATATGGAGAAACTGGCCGCAGGCAAAGTGGAATTCAATATACAGCCCCACTCCTTGACGTACTTAATAAAACAGTCGCTGGAAGCAAATCGGGCTTACGGTGTCGAGCGCCAAGTGACAATGAGATTGATTGAGCCGCTTGCTGAAGTGATGGTGCAGGTTGATGGTCAGCGGATCATGCAGGTATTGTCGAATCTATTGTCTAATGCCATTAAGTTTTCACACGAAAATGGGGTGGTTGATGTAATCGTTATTTTGAGGTCAGGATGGGTTCGAATCAGTGTTATCGACGATGGCCCCGGTATTCCCGCAGCATTTCGTGAACATATTTTTCAGAAGTTTGCCCAGGCAGACTCCTCTGATACGCGGCAAAAGGGAGGAACCGGGCTTGGTCTTGCGATTACTCGGGAGTTGGTCGAGCGGATGGGAGGAGAGGTTGGCTTTGACTCGGTTGAAAACGAAGGTGCCAGCTTCTTTTTCGATCTTCCTGTGTAATGGCTATATTCAAACACTATTTTTGTTTTAACTGCTTTTGTTAATAAATTTTCCAGAGGGATGGATCTGTCGATAGTGTGGCTCTTACGCTAACCGCCATGGAGAGCGAAGCGATGGCGGTTAGTCCCCGATAGGCGACCCCGTCCGCAGACTCGTAGTTGGGAGCGTTAGCGAGCGACGAAGAGGATGCGGCAGCGGGTATAGTCGCCGTAGAGTCATTGTGGCAGG
>JANOSY010000008.1:0-60413 GCA_031416075.1 Tenderia sp. (SeqCode)
CGAAGCATATAATTCAGGGTCTTCGTCCATATTGATATTAATGATGTCACGGATTGCGTGTTCAACTTTTGCCGCTTTTGTTTCCTTGCGTTTTATTGCCTTTACATTTTCAAAAAATTTGTCGTCAAGAATGGAAATAGGTTCAATTTTGGTCGTTATTCCTTTTGATTTCAGAAACTCATCTGTTACTTTCCTCAACTTATCCGAAACACCTTTCATGCTCATTCGCCTGTCAAGGAAATGCTGCGATGCCAATGTGTTTATCTCTGCAAAGCGATTCAGGTCTTTCAAATAATTCAATGCTTCTTTTCTTGGAAACACATTGTCCATTGCTTTTGAAAACTTATTGAATGCCTCTGTAAAATCGTGTCGTATATCTTCATCGTAAAACAAATTGAAAATATCATCGGGATCGGAATACAAACTGATTCCCTGCCCTGTAAAAACTTTATTGAGTTCTTCGTGTGCCGATTTTAACTCTGCAAATAATTCTGCATTGTCTTTTAAGCAACCTGTAATTTCCTGTTGTTCTTTTTCCCAATAAGCATCCAGCGCTTTTTTCATATGGTTGCCCATGCCTACATAATCTACTACAAAACCAACTTGCTTTTGATCATCATACACACGATTCACACGGGCAATTGCCTGCAACAAATTATGATTCACAACTACTTTGTCTAAATACATCACCTGCTCAATGGGCGCATCAAAGCCAGTCAGCAGCATGTCGCACACCACCAGAAAGGCGATGCCAGAATTAACTTTATCCGGATCATTAAAATCAAATGACTTGCAGAAGTTGTCTACCGCACTCCCGGCCTTGGCCTGTTTGCGCGCCTCGGTAATATAGGCCGCTTCATTGGTGCCATCGCTGGAGATCACCACCGCCGCCTTTAAAAATCGCACTTTTCTGATCAGCTCAAAATCAGACATAGCGTCGGCCTCCAACGTGCGCACCGTATCGGCAAGCGCCTGATGAATGGCCTGCTGATAACGCACCGCCGCCAGCTTGGAGTGGCACACCACCTGCGCCTTAAAGCCGCTGGGGAAGATATGTTGCAGATAGTGCTTCACCATATCTTTGGCGATGGCGGCGATACGCTGTTCGGCCTCCAGCAGGTCGCCGGTGGCACCGTATTTTTTCTTGATCGCCAGCAGCTCTTCCTCGCTGCGATCTTTAAACAGGTTTTCAAATCGGGTTTCAAAACCATGTTTGTCGTTCAGCGCGGTATCAGCGGTGCGTCCTTCATACAGAATCTGCAAGGTGGTGCCATCTTCCACCGCATCCATCAAACGGTAGGTGTCGATATAATCGCCAAAGCGCTTGATAGTCTTCTTCTCGCCGTGGCGCTCGGTAATCAGCGGCGTGCCGGTAAAGGCGATGCGCGCCGCATTGGGAAAGGCCTCAAAGATGTTATCGCCCAGGTCCGAGCCCTGGGTACGGTGCGCCTCGTCGATCATCAGCACAATGCGCGAAGAGTCATTCACCACGCCGAAGGTCTGGCTGGTGGGGATAGCCTGATAGGTGCCCAGCGCTTCGGCCACCTTCAGCGGCAGGCTCTGGTCGCACAGCTGGAACTTGTGCACCATCACCATATTGATATCAGAACTATCCGTCGCCAGCTGCTCACGCAACGCCTTGCGGCTATCAATGCTGTGCACTCGGCCACCGATCAGGGTGGCGGTGGCGGCGAGTTGCTCTTCCAGGTCCACCCGGTCATTAATCAGCAGGATCTTGTAATCATTCAGGTCGCGAGAGACGCGCAGCATCCGCGCCACAAATACCATGGTCAGGCTCTTGCCGGAACCTTGCGTGTGCCAGACCACGCCGCTTTTTTCTTCGGCGGTTTTTCCATTGCGCAGCCGCTCGATGATCTTGTTGGCGGCACGAAACTGCTGATAACGGCAGACCACCTTGATGCGCGGTCCACCATCGGTATCCATAAACACCGATGAGGTGCGCAGCATGCTCAGCAGATTGGCCTTATTGAGCATGCCGTTGATCAGCTGCTGTTGCTGATTCATCCCCTCGGCGACGCTATCGGGCTGCGGCCACTGGGTTTTCCACGGATAATAGTGCTCATCGCCGGAGGTGATGGTGCCGTAGTCCGCCTCCACACCACTGCTACGGATCAACAGCATGTTGCAATGGAATAGACGCGGCTCCCCCTCTTTCAGCCCCTGCTGCTGGGTCGCCTTGCGCTGATGGCTATAGCGCTGCAACTGCTCAAAGGCCTCGTTCATCGGGCTGGCGCAGGTCGGCCCACCCTTCTTGCACTCCACCACGATCAGCGGAATGCCATTCACGAACAGCACAATGTCGGGAATGATGAACTGCTTCACGCAACCCGGCGTGTCGATGAGGAATTGGTTGATGGCGAGAAAGTGGTTGTTGTCAGGATTGGCAAAGTCGATCAGCCTCACCACCGGGTCCTGCTCACCAGTGGTTTCGTTCACATCCACCTGCGCCTTGAACAGCAGTTTCTGGATTGCCTCATTGGCCTCCAGCAACGTGCGATTGGGCTGGCGCAGAATCTGGTCCTGCAGGTCCTGCAGTTGTTTGGCCGTCAGCCATGGCCTCCCATCGGCAGTGGTGTTGAGTGCGGCGACGGATTTGGCAAACAGCTCCGGCAACAGCCACTGGCGGAAATTCAGCCGCTGGCTTTTACCGGGATCGGAGGGAATCTCCTGCCCCTGGTCGATAACATCCCAGCCTAAGCTTTGCAACTGCTGCAAGAAAGGCTGTTCGACTTCGGTGTATTCGCTCATTACTGAGCCTTAGGTGCATCTTCACCCACCTGAAACGGCTTGCCATCTTGCCAGACGACGGCGTACTGACCTAAGCGCTGCTTACGCTCAAGGCTTTTGCGCACGGCATCCTGCAACGCTTTGAGCATGGCTTGCGCCTGAGGCGAGGGCGGAACAGAAGTGATGTTCATGTTGGGTACTTTATTTGTGCGTCAGGAATCCATCTCGCCTCAATGGTATCCAGTGAAAGATCTGCTCCGCAGTCCCACTCAATGTAGTAGCCACCATTGTGAATGCGTGCGAACTCTCGACTATCTTTCAGTGGCGCAAAGGCTTCAGATTCAAAATAAGGATTAACGTCAAACAGACCGGCTTTCCCTTCATCAGTTTTGATATAAAGTGTGCCATCTCCTTTCGGAACAACCTCTGTAATTCTCATTGATCCAGCCCTCGAATTGGAAAAGGTTTCTTGCCGTTAACCGCCAGATCCCAATCAGCAAATAAATCTTCTTGATGTATCTCGATCCACGCAACCACCAGCTTATGCTTTTTTGGCGGAAGCTCGCCCGCTAATACTGAGCCATCCTGAATAGAGTAAACGGCTGTGTGCCCCTGATATTCTGCATGGATGTGCGGCACATGATGCTTGTCGGTGTCATAAAAAAACATTCTGATCAGAATGCCAAAGAACATTGAAATTGTAGGCACTATAGACTCCCATGTTTGATTTTCAAATGTTGCGACAGCTGGGTTGCCGTAGCGGCGCGATCCAGATTATGCCCCCAGGGCAATTGTCCAACAGCCTGTTGGACAATTGCAAGATCGGGAAAGGCCGTGCGCAAATCATGCGCCAGCCGATCAATCACCTTGGCGCGCCAGATCTCGCTACCGATGCTCCAGTACAAACCCACCAGCTCACGGTTAACGGCGAGTGCTGCGCGCTGCTGGGCGGTGTGGATGCGCTGTTTCAGATCAAGCAGCCATTCGGCGTAACCGCTGGGCGGAGGCGTCAGGGATGCCGGGCGTTCGCTGCTCATGCGCTTGCCTCCGTGTTGGGTTCGCTGAGCTGCACAGGGACTTTGCCGGTGAGCAGGTCGTGCATTAGGCCGGATTTTTGTTGGCGGAGTTTGGCGAGTTCTTGCCCCAATGAATCAAGGCAACCATTGTGCGCAATAATCCTTGCCTCGATTCGCGCTTGCTCAATTGATGAAGGCAGCGCAACAGGAAACCGATTAAGTTGAGTGGAATTGATGGATGCCAGATTGGTGGACTGCTTAGAGTTCAAAACAAAATACTTTTTCCCCATCTCCGACTGAGACCAAAATGCCAGAAAATAGGATCGCAGTTGACCATCTCTAGGTCTGACGCGGAACACATGGTTTTGGTGAATGCACGGTTTTATCTCTTCCTGCCACACCGAACCACGTCCAAGCTTGTCGAAGTCACCGCCCTCATTCATGAGTACATCCCCGAATTGGAGCTGTAGTTTCTCAAGCTGAGTTCGGGACACACGGACGGTCTTCACCTCGGTGAGGTCAAGGTATCCATCCTGAACATTTGCCACTCGAAGGTAAGGCACCTCGATTTCATCGCTGATCTCGCCCTTCGCGCCCAGCGTGACACCGGATACGATTTCCGCCAAAACTCCAAGCAGTTTTACCTTCCACTCCTTCGGAATCCACCCAATCGGGGTGTGCTGGTACAGCTCTGGCGCTTGTTCGCGGGGTGGGCGCAGTTGGCCGTCGGCTGTGACGCCACGGGTAAAGAGGTCGTGCATCAGCCCCGCTTTGATCTGCTGGTATTTTTCAATCAGCGCTTCGGTTTTTTCGATGGCTTGGTCGATGGTGCCTAATATGAAACTTATCTTTTTCTGTTTTTCGTATGGAACCTCTGGGATCGGAAATATCTTGATGTCATTTGTTCCGATAGCCGAGAAGGTGGAACCTTGGCTGCGGCGGTGCAAGAAAGCTACATTTTGTTCTATTGAGTAACCCAAAAATCGTGTGTCAGAAATACCCGACTTCGCTTTGATCGCTCCCAATCCTCGACCGATGCAATAACCTTGTTCGCCCCAATTCAATTTTCCAACTGGAGCCCGGACACTAATTAGTATCGAATCTGGTTTTGATGCTCGCAGAGGCTGAAGGCAATAGATTTCAGTAGATGGCGACTGCTTGCCAAACTCCGCACAACCTTGAAGAAAAGGCAGCCCGCGCTCATCAGTATTGCAGCTTGCAGAGTCAGGCGACTGACCCATTGTGATGTCAGCAAGATCGCACAGTTGAAGAAATGTTTGAGGTTCACTCATACCCCAGCTCCACCAAAAATGCCTGCAACTGTTGCGAGGCGGCATCCCGCTCGGCCTCGATGGTCTTGGCGGTGACGGCGTATTTGCTCCACAGGTTTTCAATCGCCTTGATGCAAGCACGCTGGTCGGCGCGCAGGTAGGCGCGGTAGGTATCCATCAGCAACTGGCGCAGGCGCTCGATGATGACGGTGCGGGCTTCATCATTGGTGATTTTGGCACGGGCGCTTTGCACCAGTTCGTCGCGTTTGTCTGCTATGCCTTTGATGGTGGCGCGCAGGGTTTTGACTTCATCTTCCAGCGCCTTGTGGCGTTGCAGTTGCGCTTCGATCTGTTCGGCTTCGCGTTGCCATAGTTCGGCATCGCCCATGTTGTGGTCGCGCTTGCAGAGCTTGGCCATGCCTTTGGCCTCTTTGAGGCGGACCTTCAGCTCTTTGACCTGATCTGAATTCATCACGCCGGTGTCGTCTGCATCTTCAAACTCTTCTTCATCGGCGGCGGCGAACAGAGCTTGCAGTTCGGCGAGACGGGTTTGGGCATCTTCCTGTTCTTTCAATATTTCGGGAAACTGGCTTTGCAGTATCTCTTCGTCCGGGATCAGCTCCGGCCCCCAGCCGCTGGCGGCGATGGATTTGAAGTCGGCCTTGAGCAGATCGACATAGTTGGCAAAGGCACCGCGCACTTGGAACGGGGTGAGCAGATTCTGTCCTTGCTTACCTTCTTGGGCAAGCGCCTGTTCGATGCTGGCCAGCAAGCTGCTGCGCATGACGTAAACGTTGCGCGGTTTCGTCTCTTGAAGCTTATCTATTTCGGGGGCATCCGGTGCCAGTGCCTCGACGATGGGCAAGTTGGCCTGCCACCAGGCTTGCAGTATCTGCATGAATTGCGCGTGGCGGGTAGTGACGCTTTGGTGGCTACTCACAAAGTCGGCGATGTCGCGTTTGCTGGCGAGCACCGGGGCGAAGTCGAGATAGGCGTAGGTCGGGTTAGCGGCTTTATCGCGTAACCCGACATCTCCGAGCGCGTCTGATTCTGCGAATTGTCGGGTTACGCCCAAAAGCGGGCTAACCCGACCTACGGGAAGGCGGGGCACAAAGCAGCTTTCGCGCAAGCCGGCGTAGTTCTGCCAGAAAGGCGCTAGCGCATCAACCTCACAGACCGGCACACCGCCGTGCAGATGGGCGCGCACGTCGTGCGGCTCGGGTGGCGGGGCGTTGTCCACGTAGCGGCGGATGTTGCAGTTGTACTCTTCGGCCACGATCTCGGCTTTGGGCACCAGGCGGGCGTAGCCGGGGAGTTCTCCGCCGTTGCGGTAGGCGTAGATGATCTTGTCGATATCTTCCGGGCGCAGGTGGTTTTGCGCCTTGCCTTCGCGGTATTCGCGGTCGGCATTGATGAAGAGCACATGGTCGCGCTGGGCTGCACCGGCCTTGTTCATCACCAGGATGCAGGCCGGGATGCCGGTGCCATAAAAGAGATTGCCGGGCAGGCCGATGATCGCTTCCAGATAACCGTGCTCGATAAAGTGTTTACGCGCCTCGCGCTCTTCGCCGCCACGGAACAGCACGCCGTGGGGCATGACGGTGGCCATGCGGCCAGTGTGTTTGAGCACGGCCAGCATATGCTGGACAAACATCAGGTCGGCCTTTTTGCCCTTCTCCGGCATCATCACCGGGAAGCGCCCGGGAAATTTCAAATTATTCTTGATGTAGTTCTGGCTGAAGGGAGGATTAGCCACCACGCGGTCGAAGCGTTTGAGTTCGTTGGTGTCGTCCAGGTGTTGCGGTTCACGCAGGGTGTCTCCCTGTTCAATTTTGGCGTGAGAGATACCGTGCAGCAGCATGTTCATTTTGCAGATGGACCAGGTGGTGCCCATCTTCTCCTGACCGAAGAGCGCCAGTTCATCGGCGCTACCGCCTTTTTCGCGCAGGTAGTCGCGCATCTGGATCAACATGCCGCCGGAGCCGACGGTGGGGTCGTAGACACTCATGCCTTCTTCGGGGTTACAGATTTCTACGCAGATACGCACCACTTCGGCGGGGGTGTAAAACTCGCCGGCCTTTTTACCGGCGGAGTCGGCAAAGTATTTAATCAGCCATTCGTAGGCCGCACCGAGCAGGTCGGGGAATTCAAAGTCGCTGTCCTTGAGCGGGATCTTTTCGAAGTTCTGCACGAAGTCGGCCAGGGTGTCGTCATCCAGAGTGCGCTGGCCGATCTTGCGGTTGAAGTTGATGCCTTTGAGCACGTCCTGCAGGGCGTCCGGGTTGGCATCTTCGATCGCCTCCAGCGCTTTGTTCAAGGTGGTGCCGACGTTTTCTTTGACGTGTTTCAATGCCGGGCGTTGAATGAGTTTTTTCTCGCCATCCACGACCACCTCCTCCACCCAACCCTGATTCCAGCGGGCGCGAGGCGGCACAAAGAAGTATTTGCCGGAGTAGTGATCTGAATCTTTCAGCGCTTCTTCAATATCGGCGGGTGACATGCCCTGGGCGGCGAACTGCTTGCGCAGCTCGGCCTGGCGCTGATCGAACAGATCGCTGGCCCGTTTCAGGAACAACATGCCGAAGATGTATTCCTTGTATTCACTGGCATCCATGCTGCCGCGCAGGTCGTCGCAGGCGGTGAGCAGCAGGTTTTCGAGACGGGATAACGTCAGTTTCATTAATGCTTCCTGCTCTTTTTATTGATTACCGGGCCTGTTGCGCGGCAGTGAGTGCTAAGTGGGGCATATAAACGTGGGCTAGAGAAAAAGATTAAACATGGTGCTAACCAGACCCTGCCCGCTCAATGACATCTCAAAATCTTTTGTGTTTTTATACGAACCGCGCGGCGTCTCTTCCATTCTGTGGTGAGCATATGTGCTCAGGGCTTGCCCCGCGCAATGCGCGGGCACCCTACCCCTTCGCCCCTAACGCCTTGGCACGCTGTTGCCGCAGCTCTGCCTCACGATTGACATGGGAGACATTCCAGTCCACATCCAGCTCCTGCCACCCCTGCATGTGGCGCATGGCCAACTCGGCCATCGCCTCCATGTAGTCAGGGCGGTCATTTAGGGCTGGAATGTAATGGTAGTTCTCGCCGCCTGCCTTAATGAACCGATCCCGATTTTCAACAGCGATCTCCTCAAGGGTTTCAAGACAGTCGGCGCTGAAGGCTGGGCAGACGATGGCGATGTTTTTGATTCCCTCTTTTGGCAGCTGCTCCAGCACGTGGTCGGTATAGGGTTTAAGCCATTCTTCACGACCGACACGCGACTGGAAGGTGACTTGCCACTGATCGTCGCTCAACCCCAATTTAGCTACGGTAAGACGAGCAACTTTGTGGCACTGACAGAAGTAAGGGTCACCATTGAGCAGGTAACGCTTGGGAATACCGTGGAAGGAGAAGATCAGCCGCTGCGGCTGGCCGTTGGCCTCGAACTGTTCCCGGATGCTGCTCACAAGTGAGTCGATGTAGCGTTCGTCATCGTGAAAGTGGTTGATGAGGCGCAGCTCGGGCATCCGACGCCAGGTTTTCAGCTCATCAAACACAGCATCAAAGATGGAGGCAGTGGTGGTACCTGAATATTGGGGATACATCGGCAGTATCAAAATACGCTGGGCATTGGCCTGGCGCAGCCGTTCCAGCGCAGCCGGGATGGAGGGATTGCCGTAACGCATCGCCATCTCGACCTTGACTGGCCCGGCCATGCGCTTTTCCAATAGCTGTTGCAGTGCGGCGGTCTGGCGTTTTGAGATGTTAATCAGCGGTGAACCCGCTTCGGTCCAGACCGACTGATAGGCGTGGGCGGAACGTTTGGGGCGGATGCGCAAGATGACGCCGTGCAGGATCAACCACCAGAGTGGCCGCGACATCTCAATCACTCGCGGATCCCAGAGGAACTGGTCCAGATAGCGACGTACCGCATCGGTTGTTGGCGCGTCAGGAGAGCCTAGATTGCAGAGCAATACACCCGTGCACTCCATGGAGTTGTGGCTAAAGTTGGGGCTATTTTTATAACTGCTCATGTTGGCCATCTTGGTTATCTGCTTAAACAGACACCCAGTATACCCAACCGATTGATATCGTGAACAATAAAAAAGGGGGGTTAGTGAATAGCGCTCAACCGGGGCGTAACTGGTTTGTAGCTGTCTCAGAAACGGCACCAGTCGGGGTAAGATCAAGCCCAATCGCCTGAAACAGTGCTTTTTTATCAAATGGCTTGGCCAGGCATGTTTCAGCACCGGCCTGACGGATTTTGGCATTATTTTCCGGGGTGAAATAACCGGTCATGGCAATCACACGAATGTGCTGTGTGGTTACATCCTCTTTAATCTGCTGACATACGGCAAAACCATCCAGCCCCGGCATTTTCAGATCCAGCAGCACCAGCTCAGGGGCAAACAGCTGTATCTTGCGGCCAGCATCAAAACCATCATGGGCAATATCAACATCAAGGGGAATATTTAGGGTTGCCAGAAGATCGACTAGATAACCGGCAAAAGAGCGGTTGTCATCAACAACCAGAATACGCATTGGGCCGGGGGGGATTATCTGCATACCACGCGCCTTGGCAAACGCGGCAACATCTTCGAACAGAAAACGACGGTGGCCACCGGCAGTGGTCACTGCCTTTAACCCACCTTTTTGGGCCCATTGTCTAACGGTAACGGGAGAGACCATGAGCAACTCAGCCACCTCGTTGGGGGTCATGTAGGCACGAAGGTGGCTGCGTTGCATCACAATTTCTCCCGTTAACGCGAGTGTATATCAAACACAATCATCGTTACAATCGATTTTATCGATTTAATCGGTTTTAGACGCTGCACCGGCCCCACCCTCAAAAAACCTCCAACCCAGCTGAACCCCACCCACCCCACCATACTGTAATCCTGAATTAACCTAAATTGATCTGGGAAAACCGCTCACCCAACCGTAAACGCCGATAGTCCGCCACTATCCTGGCGTGATCAAATACCAACGGCTGGGGCAGCTCATCCAATTGACATATTACCAAATCTTTAGCGTCATCCTGCGCCCGTGGCTCGCCCGTGGCTTGGGCCACATAGACAATACTGATAGTATGGCCGCGGACATCACGCTCGGGGCTGGAATAGCAGCCAAGCAGGGCCGTAAGCGTAACAGTTAGCCCGGTCTCCTCCTGCGCTTCACGGATTGCGGCGGCCTCCACGGTTTCACCAACATCAACAAAACCACCAGGGATTGCCCAGCCATACGGCGGATTTAACCGCTCAATCAGGACAATGGGGTGATCAGGGCGATCAATCAACTCAATAATAATGTCCGCCGCCACGGCGGGGGTTACCGGCTTAGATTCAGATCTAGGCACACCCTACTCCCGATCACGAATAAAACGGATGATATCGCGCCGCTCATGTTTGTTGGGACGATGCTCCGGCGCAGATCGGCCTGCGGACTGTAAACGGCGCTGTTCAGCAATCTTTTGGCGCGCCACCCGGCTCACCTCAGTTTCTGCATAGAGTGTTTGGGCGACAGATGCCGGGCCGCGTTTGTCAGAAAGCACCGCCACCACGACCACCATCTCATCCTGGTCACGCTGGATTCGCAACTCATCGCCCACAGCAACCCCGCGCGACGGCTTGATACGACTACCGTTGAGGTGAATATGGCCACCATTAATAGCACTGCTAGCCAGGCCACGGGTTTTAAAAAAACGCGCCGCCCAGAGCCATTTGTCTATACGTACCTTATCGTCATCCACCGTTGTCATAAGGGGAGAATTTAACACAAAAACAGAGGGCCGATGTTTGCACACCGGCCCTTCACACAGCAAAACAGTGGTGGTTGCTTACTTATTTAGCCGCCACCGACAGTAGCAGATCATTCAAGCGTGAAACAAAGCTGGCCGGATCTTCCAGCTGGCCACCCTCGCTCAGCAGCGCCTGATCAAACAGCACATGGCTCCAGTCGCCAAAGCGCGCCTCATCACCCTCGCTCTGCAACCGTACCACTAACGGATGATCGGTATTAATCTCCAGAATCGGTTCCACATTTGGCACGGCATGGCCCGCCTGTTTGAGGATCTTTTGCAGACTCACCGCCATATCCTGCTCTTCAACTACCAGGCATGAAGGTGACTTGGTAAGACGGTGACTGACACGCACCTCTTTCACCTTGCCGCCCAGCGCCTTCTGCATCCGCTCGACCAGATCCTTGTACTGGTCCGCCGCCTTTTTGACCTCCTCCTGCTCTGTTTCATCTTCGAGCTTACCGAGGTCGAGATCACCCTTGGCGACCGACTGAAACTGCTTGCCATCGTATTCGCTGAGGTAGGACATCATCCATTCATCGACACGGTCGCTCATCAGCAGCACTTCGATGCCCTTCTTCTCAAACACTTCGAGATGCGGGCTGTTCTTGGCGGCAGCAAAGCTGTCGGCGGTGATGTAATAGAGCTTCTCTTGCCCCTCTTTCATGCGGCTGACGTATGCATCCAGCGAAACGCTCTGCTCACCACTCTTATCGTAGGTGGAGCTGAAGCGCAGCAGCTTGGCGATGCGCTCCTTGTTGGCGCTATCTTCAGCTGGCCCCTCCTTCATCACCTTGCCAAACTCACTCCAGAAAGTTTTGTACTTATCGGCATCATTCTTGGAGAGATTTTCCAGCAGGCCAAGTACACGCTTGATAGAGGCGGCACGGATGGTGTCGATCTGTTTATTACGCTGCAGAATCTCGCGTGAGACGTTGAGTGGCAGGTCATCGGTATCGACAATGCCGCGCACAAAACGCAGATAGGTCGGCATCAGCTGCTCGGCGTCATCCATAATAAAGACACGGCGCACGTAGAGTTTCACGCCATGGGCGCGGTCACGCTCCCACAGGTCGAATGGGGCGCGTTTAGGAACATAGAAGAGTGTAGTGTAGTTGGTATTGCCCTCAACCTTGTTGTGGCTATAGGCCAGTGGGTCTTCGTAGTCGTGGCCAACGTGTTTATAAAACTCGTTGTACTCCGCTTCAGTGATCTCATTTTTGGAGCGGGCCCAGAGTGCCGAGGCGCTATTCACCACCTCGTATTCATCTTTTTTATCTTCAGCCAGCGCCTTCATCTGGATCGGCAGATTGATGTGATCAGAATATTTCTTAATAAGGGTACGCAGACGGTAAGGCTCAAGGAACTCATCTTCACCCTCACGCAGATGCAGCACGATCTCGGTGCCACGGTCCGTCTTCGCAGCAGTCTCGATGGTGTATTCACCCTCTCCTGCCGACTCCCAGCGCACCCCGTGTCCAGTGCCGACACCGGCGCGGCGCGTGGTCAGAGTCACTTTATCCGCAATGATAAAGGCGGAGTAGAAACCGACACCAAACTGGCCGATCAGCTGTGAATCCTTGGCCTGATCACCGCTCAATTTATCGAAGAAGGAACGGGTGCCGGACTTGGCGATAGTACCGATGTTATCCATCACCTCTTCACGGTTCATGCCGATGCCGTTGTCGCGAAGGGTGATGGTGCGTTTCTCTTTATCCACGTCGATGCGGATCTTCAGCTCGCCATCATCTTCAAACAGGGCGTTGTCGGTCAGCGCCTCAAAACGCAGTTTGTCGCAGGCATCGGAGCCGTTGGAGATCAGCTCGCGCATAAAAATCTCTTTATTGGAGTAGAGCGAATGGATCATCAACTTGAGCAGCTGGCGCACTTCGGTCTGGAAACCAAGCGTCTCTTTATGGGCTTCTACGGACATTACTTTATTCTCCCTTTGTGGTCGTTGCGGTATGCGTGGAATAATGGGGATTAATATTTTGATTTCAAGCCGTAGGGAGCACGCACCATGAAGATCAATACCGTCGCCACCACCCCCTTCAATGACCAGAAGCCCGGCACCTCGGGGCTACGCAAGCGTGTCACAACATTCCAGGTGGCCAACTACCTGGAGAACTTCGTCCAGTCGATCTTCGACAGCCTGGAGGGGTTCCAGGGCAAGACCCTGGTGGTGGGCGGCGATGGCCGCTACGGCAACAAGGCCGCCGTCCAGACCATCATCAAGATGGCCGCCGCCAACGGCTTTGGCCGGGTGCTGGTGGGCCAGAACGGCCTACTCTCCACCCCCGCCGCCTCCTGTATCATCCGCAAATATAAGGCCTTTGGCGGCATCATCCTCTCCGCCAGCCACAACCCCGGCGGCCCCGATGGCGACTTCGGCATCAAATACAACGCTGGCAACGGCGGCCCCGCCCCGGAAAAAATGACCGAGGCGATGTACAGCCACAGCAAAGAGATCAATCGTTACCTGATCGCCGAACTGCCCGATGTTGACCTCAACACCATCGCGACTACTGATCTAGGGGGCCAGCTGGACGGCATCAAGGTCGAGGTGATCGACCCGGTCACTGACTACGCCGAACTGATGGGCCAGCTCTTCGACTTCAACGCCATCCGCGCCCTCTTCAACTCCGGCTTCCGCATGAAGTTCGACGGCATGCACGCCATCACCGGCCCCTACGCCAAAAAAATCATCGAAGATACCCTCGGCGCACCGGCAGGCACCGTCATCAACGGCGTACCGCTGGAGGACTTCGGTCAGGGCCACCCCGACCCCAACCTCACCTACGCCCATGAGTTGGTGGAGATACTTTACGGCGATGATGCCCCTGACTTCGGCGCCGCCTCAGACGGCGACGGCGACCGCAACATGGTGCTCGGCAAGGGATTTTTTGTTACTCCCAGCGACAGCCTCGCCGTGCTCACCGCCAACGCCACCCTCGTCCCCGGTTACAAAAACGGCCTCGCCGGTGTCGCCCGCTCCATGCCCACCAGCGCTGCTGTCGATAGGGTCGCCGCCAAGCTCGGCATCAACTGCTACGAGACCCCGACCGGCTGGAAGTTCTTCGGCAACCTGATGGACGCTGGCAAAGTCACCCTCTGCGGTGAAGAGAGCTTCGGCACCGGCTCCAGCCATGTGCGTGAAAAAGATGGCCTCTGGGCCGTGCTCTTCTGGCTCAACATCCTCGCCGTGCGCAAGGAGTCCGTTGAAGAGATCAGCCGCCAACACTGGCGGGAGTATGGTCGCAACTTCTACAGCCGCCACGACTATGAAGGGGTAGAGAGCGCAGGTGCCAACGAACTTATCACTCAATTACGCAACCGCTTCGACTCACTACCCGGCACACAGTTCGGTCAACAAAAAATCGCCTTCGCTGACGACTTCAGCTACACAGACCCAATCGACGGCTCCATCTCTAAGGCCCAAGGCATTCGCATCGGCTTCGCCGACGGCAGCCGCATCGTCTTCCGCCTCTCCGGCACCGGCACAGAAGGAGCAACACTGCGTGTTTATTTAGAACGCTTTGAGGGTGACGCCAATAAACATGGGCAGGAGACACAAGCAGCACTAGTCGACTTGATTGAAATTGCAGATGAGCTAGCGGGAATCAACCGTCATACCGGGCGGAATGAACCGACGGTTATTACATAAACTCACTAACCAATGTCCCCTCTCACTACAGGGAGGGGACAGATTAAATATTAAAAACATACCCCAATCGAAACAGGGAATGTTATCGAATGGCGCACTATAAACGATGCACCCCGTTTTAGATGGTTTTTCGCCTTAAGTAGGGGGAGCGAGCCGCTAACAAACCACTCCACCTCCTGAAACAATTTGGCGCAAACAGTTAGCGATAGGCTGATTTTCGTGCTGGCGAGACACCTCATCAAGTGCCGAATTCAAGTAGTTGTCATACCCCTTGCTCACCTCATCCTGAATCTGTCGACCACGCTTGGTAATAACGGCATAAACACCGCGTTTATCGTTGGGACAGACATCTCGGATCGTATAATCATTACGCTCCATTCGTTCAACCAACCGTGTCACGGAACTTTGATTCAAGCCGAGTTGACTGGCCAACTCCTGCATACGCAGTTCCGAGTTTGGTGCCTCCGCAAGTAACTGCAGCGCCCGATACTCGGACACACCTATTCCATGTATCCGATACAGATCCTTCGCTACCTGGTTCTCCACCGATTCAAAGATATTTCTCATCTGCTTCCACGCTGACTGGAGGTTCATAGCTGTTCTCACATAATTGGGAGTGTTATCACTACCCTAGTCTATATTAGTACTTGCACATACATATATGTGCCAGATATTAGATCTTAATGCCATAAAAAAATCACGGATTACGTAGAGGTCCGCGATAAATACATTAAAAATGTGACTTCACTAGCCTCCTTCGATCAGCACATCCGCTCTTGTCTGGATCGAAAATTATTCTATTTTTTATGGGATTAACTCCGTATCAACGCCCGCTGTAACCATTTGGCAAGGAAGCTGACACAAATAATTCATAGTACATGTATGCGCAAGCATGTTGACGGGATGCAATATACTGACTAGAGTTATATTGCTTGCGCATACATGTAAATTGCTATCAGTCTTCTAATGGGGAACTTTATGAAATTGCCATTACTGCTCAACTCACTTAGCAACAGTGCAGCCCATTTTCCCGACAACGTGGCTATCGTCACTGACACTACCGCCTGGAACTACAAGCAGCTTTGGTCTCGAATAGCCCGATTTGAATCGGCACTTACAGAGATTGCACTGCCCGCTCATGTGGCCGTAGCGGTCACTGCCCACAAGACAGTTGATACCCTGGCACTGATGCTTGCCTTGGGTAAGCAAGGCCATACGCCACTCGCGGTCTCCCCCACCCTAGGCTCGATGGTCAAACCGATGATGTACAACACAGCCAGAGTATATTGCGAACTGGCAGCCGCAAATATCTCTGGCTGGCCAGTGGTTAACCTGGTGGCCCCCGACAAACGGCAAGCCAATGCTATACCTGACGCCGATCCAGCCAACACTTACCCACTCATGCTGACCACTTCGGGTTCGACCGGCATTCCCAAGGTGGTCAAGCTTCGCGCCGAAGGGGTCAGCGCTTTCTTTAACTGGGGGGCAGGGTATTTCCAGCTGACACGGGGCAGCCGCGTCCTTAGCTATGCCCCACTGAACTTCGATCTAAGCCTGCTCGAGATCTGGACGCCGTTAGCAAAAGGGGCCACGGTCATTCTGGCCGATACCGCTCGCGTCACACAGACCGACTACCTGCAGGCACTGATACGCCATAGTCGGCCAGACCTCATCCAAGCCGTTCCGATGTTCTACTCCCTACTCTGTCCAGACTCAAACAGCTACAACGGGGTCATGGACGAGGTTCGCCACGTGGTATTCACCGGAGATACTACGCCCCAAAAGTTACGCGAACGGGTAGCAACTAGGTTTCCTCAGGCTACTTTTCACAACGTCTATGGCTGCACTGAAACCAACAACAGCTTTGTGTATTCGGCAGATGCCCAAACAATCGTTCGGCACGAGCGGCTGCCATTAGGACGACCGATCAATGGGGCCTCCTACCGCATCATGACCGATGACGGTGTGGAACTAGATGGTGCTGGCGAAGGTGAGTTACATACGTCGACGCCATTTCTTGCCCACGGCTACACAGATCCTAAACTGACAGCCAACGTGTTCTACACCGAGTATGGCAGTCATAGCCCCTATTATCGAACGGGCGACCGAGTCGTGCGTGATGAGCTTGGCCAACTGACCCTGGTTGGTCGCAACGATTTTATTGTCAAAGTTCGCGGCGTGCGCACCAACACTTTGGAGATCGAACAGATTCTGGCGAAGATGCCTACCGTCAAAAACGCTGTGGTGGTTCCTGTGAATGACGAGACGTGCGGTGCCGTCTTGCACGCCGTGGTTGAGCCAATGCAGGACCAAATACCCGACGGCCTGACCATGCGCATGTTCTGCGCTCAACATCTGCCTCAGACCACCATTCCCCGACACTTTCATCTACATAAAAATCCATTGCCCACGACCTCGACCGGTAAAACGGATCGAAACTCCATCGCCTTATTCATCCAACCACAAAGGAATGAACCAGCATGAATAATGAACAGCGCATCAAGACTTACATCTGCGAAAAACTGGCACCGGATATCGATCCGATAACGTTGCCAACCGATATCGATCTGCTATCCAGTGGCGTCATCGATAGCCTCTCTCTGGTACGTCTTGTTGTCTGGATTGAGGAGGAGTAGGACATTCTGATGGGCGATATAGACATTGCACCGGAGGATTTCAGTACGGTCGAGATGATCAACGTTTTTATTAAACGCCACAGAATCTCCGGCGTCGCCAAAACCAGGTACGTCAACAACGAAGTTGAGTTTCTTTTACAACCTTAAACCCATAAAGGAAAACCACCGTGTTCATACGTAAACGTAACGAAATAGAAGGTATTCAATGGGGCAACGGCACCAGCCATAGAATGCTAACCGAAAAAGATGGCATGGGCTTCACGGTCGCGCATACCGTGGTTAATGCCGGCTCAGAGTCACGCCTGCAGTATCGACGTCATCTTGAGGCCTGCTACTGTATCTCCGGACGTGGCAACGTGATCTCGGCCGACGGCAGCGAACATCACGTTATCGAGCCGGGCTACATCTATGTTTTGGACAAACACTACCCCCACATATTACAGGCTGATGCTGATCAGGACTTGCACCTGATCAGCGTTTTCAATCCGCCGCTGACGGAGGAAGAAAATCATCAGCTAAGCGCGGATGGTTTTTCCCAATACTGAGTTAAGCATACTACCCAGCCACCATTTATAAGGACGAATTATGTATCACCATGATAAACAGATCGCCCAACAAGTCCGTGCTTCGATCGACTCCATTGCACACACCTTGGAGACCAAGAATTTTGCCGAGAACAATTTCCCGCGTGAGAAGTGGCAGGAGGTATCCAGCACGGGGGGCTTCCGACGTGCCTGTAATGCCGCGTCCAAACGTGACGCAATCCTGTCAACCATGATCGCGCTAGAACGGCTCGGCGAAATCTGCAAAGATTCTGGACTAACATTCTCTGTCGCCACTCACCTGGCCAGCACGATTACTGCCCTCGACAAATTCGGCAGTCCTGAGATCAAGTCACGATATATGGATGAATTGGTCTCTGGCAAGCTGATCGGTGCCCATGCCATCAGTGAACCCAATGCTGGGTCAGACGTCCTGAGCATGACCACCACCGCTCACGAAGAGGGTGACGACTTTGTCATCAATGGCCACAAGGCCTTCGTTACTAACGGCTCAGTGGCAGATGTGATAGTCGTCTATGCCAAGACCAATGAGGCAGCAACCGCCAACTGTGTTTCCGCCTTTCTGGTAGAAACTCGCACGCCAGGTGTGCATCTCGGCCCCACCATAGAGAAGATCGGCTTGAGTACATCACCACTATGCGAGCTAACGCTCAAAAATTGCCGAGTACCGAAAAAAAATATGATTGGCCGACACGGTGCCGGATTTTTCGTTCTTAGCTACGTGATGCAGCGGGAAATTCTATACTCGTTCATCATCGGCGTCGGCGAGATGCATCAGCGCCTTACACGCTGCGTGAGTTACGCCAACACCCGACACAAATTCGGATCGCCTATTGGCTCCTTCCAGTCGATTGCCAACAAGATCGCCGAAATGAAGATTAAATACGAATTGAGCCGACGGTGGCTATATCACGTTGCCGAACTCATGATCGCCAATAAAGACGTAACCAGCGAAGTTGCCATTGCCAAGGTATTTGTCAGCGAAAATGCCCTGGCCACCGCCATTGATGCACTGCATATTCATGGCGGGTACGGTTATGTCGCCTCGAATGGTTTAGGCACCGAGGTCTGCAACGCGCTAGCAGGCCCCATCTATTCGGGGACCAACGACATCCAACGCGGTCGAATTGCGGCCCTGCTGGGCATCAACCAGAATAAAACGAATCCAACCGCCAACAATACAAATCACAAAATTGTTCGCTCTGAGGTGCGCACCTTTCGCAAGATGGATGTCGAGCCGACCCACAGCGAACTGTTTGACTTCATGCATGACGATGTGCAGAGCTTCGTCAACACCGCCCTGGCTGGTAAAACGCTGGACGAGCGCGGGATAGCAGTGAAGCTCTACTACGCCGTGCGCGACAGTATCGCTTACGAAGTGTTTGATACTGACATTAGCGAGAAGGGGTTACGTGCAAGCCAGATCGTCAAGGAGCGCCGGGGATTCTGCCTCCACAAGGCCCTACTCTATGCTGCTGCCTGCCGATCACAAGGCCTAGCCTGCCGCGTGGTCGCCAGCCGTGTGACCAATCACATTGCCACTCAGGAATTACGGAGTTTAGTCGGCGGTGACATGTTCCTGCACTGGTACAACGAGGTAAATGTAGGCGACACTTGGCTACAGGTCTCACCGGTGTTCAATAAGCTACTGTGCAAACTGTACGGCATTGAACCGCTGGAGTTTGATGGTTACAACAGCGCTATTCATCAACTATTCAACGGGGAGTTATCAATGAACTACCTCGACGATCCAATAGTATTCACCGACCCCAACTACCATGAGCTGATCGAACTAATGAACACCCATCACCCAAAGATGATCATGCCGGGAGGCCGAATCCCACAAGCCAACGCCTTCAGAGCAACACTGTAATTTCAAATTAATACGCGCCACTAGAGGTGAGTACAATGACCAAAAAAATTACCATCTACACAGATTACGTCTGCCCCTATTGCCTGTTGGCAGAACAGATCATCGAAAATGTAACCCAGGGGCAAGACATCGAAATCCACTGGCAACCTTTTGAACTGCGGCCTGAGCCAGTGCCAACCCTGCGAGTCGAAGACCCTTATCTGCCACGTGTTTGGAAACAGTCGGTCTATCCGATGGCCGCGCGTCTGGGTGTGCCGATCAAATTGCCGGCCATCTCGCCACAACCGCGCACCGGCAAAGCCTTCGAAGTCTTCGCGATGGCGGATGAGCAAGGGCTGGGACATCCGTTTTCGATGCGCGCCATGAGGGCCTTTTTCCAGGAGGAGAAGGATCTTGGCAACACAGAAGTTCTGGCCGACCTGGGGGCCGACGTGGGACTCGAACGCGAGGCTGTGCTGAACGCCCTGGCCAACAGTACTTACAGGGAGCGCCATCAAGAGGCGCTACGTCATGCCCACGAAGAGATGGGGATCACGTCTGTTCCCACCATCATTGTGGGCGATCAACTCTTCCGTGGAGTGCCATCGTACGATGCACTGCGAAGGGCAATCGACCACGCTGTGAGCGATACCGCTCTGTAAGACTGCTCATTTAAACAACACTTAAGGAGAAAGAGAAATGGAAAGCTGGCTATATCTTGGAATCGCTGTAATTTTTGAAATTGCAGTGGCAATCTCTGCCGGAAACGCGAAGGGATTTACTCATCTTTGGTGGACCATCGCTACCCTCGTCAGTGGTGCAATCGCTACTTATTTTCTTAGTCTCGCGCTTCTCGTTTTCGACGTTGGCATTGGCTACTCAATCTGGACATCCGTTGCAGGCGTCGGGATTGTCATCTTGGGGGCGATGTTCTTCGGAGAACGACTGACCATGAAAAAGACCTACGGAATTATTCTCGTCATCGGAGGCGTCATTGGCCTACGTCTCAGTGGAGCGGCATGAAAGACTGCTAAAACACCCATCATATTCACCGTGTAATCAGTGTCCAACCTAACAGGAGATAGTTATGACAACAGTAGCGGAAAAACAGACCAGCAATGAGCAAGCGTGGACCATGTTACTGCTCGCCGGGGGCTTTGAAATCGTTTACGCACTCAGCGTAGCAGGCAGCGAAGCATTTACCGTGATGAGTTGGTCGATCTCTGCCGTGATTTTTTTCCTGCTCACCCTATTTGCACTGAGCGTTGCCCTGCGAACGATCGATGTCGGGATTGGGTACGCAGTCTGGGCGGGGATTGGTTCGATAGGTTCGGTGGTTTTTGGCAGCATACTGCTTGATCAATCGCTCACATCAGTTCAAACGGTCTGGTTAGCAGTCATCATCATCGGTGTCATTTGGTTGAAGCTCGCCAGCAGCGACAAACTCCAAACCGATAGCTAAAACCTTGCTCTTCAACAAACCTATATCAACGCGAGAAAAAATACCTGACTACAGAAGCAACGCTTAATTTTTTCGCCTACACAAATCGCCCGTTTCTCACGCTCTTGTGTAGGGTGATACAACCAGCCAGGAGACACCCATGTCTAATACCTTTCCTGCCCACATCAACCAGATCATGGAGGAGGTAGTCGCCTACTCTATAGAACATGTTCATGATGGTGGAGTCCCCTTCACCGCCTTTGTCGTAAGTGCCACAGGTATGATCCTGGGGCGCGGAGTCAACCGCGTTCTGGAACATCATGATCCAACTGCACATGCAGAGGTCGAGGCGATCAGAGATGCCTGCCGTAGCGTCGGGACACACAGTTTGCCAGGGACAACACTCCTGGCGTCAGGCGAACCCTGCGCTATGTGCTATTTGAATACCCTATACGCTGGCATCAACGAGGTGGTCTATGCGGTCGACCGGGACGACGCCGCCAAAGCAGGCTTCGATTACCGTGGATCGTATCGAATGCTGGCGCACTTCCCTGACCAGTGGCCAATGAACGTACACAAGTACGCTACTAGCCAAGCACTCGAACCTTTCAATCTCTGGAGAAAAAAAAGGAGTTTCCAATGAGCACAATACAAACCCCGGTTCAAATCGAAAGCAGTGCCGCAGCGCTGTTCCGCCCCGACGGCTGGAACCGCTTGATCCGCATCGGTGCTGTGGTCCCCCACGCCGATGTTGGCCCGGAATCGGAGTTACAAGCGATGGCTACCAATAAGATCACCATTCACGGCAGCCGCCTCTATTTCTCCGCCATGCGTGCCGGTGGTGAGATGGATGAAAAAATTCCCCACGACCCGGTGGCTATGTTCGCCCTGCCACCCTACGTTGACGAAGCCGTGGAAAGCCTGGCAGCTTCGCCATTGGATGCCCTGTGTTTGGCGTTCACCAGCTCAGCCTACAAACATGGCCCCGATGGGGAGCGAGCACTGATTGAACGTCTACGCCCACGATCTCGAGACATCCCGATCGTTTCGACATGCCTGTCAGCGGAACGGGCATTGACACAATTAAACACTAAACGGCTAGCAATCATTAACCCCCCCTGGTTCGATGCCGACCTGGACGGGCTAGGGGCGGACTATTTCGAACAAGCGGGCTATCGCGTGGTTCACCATGCCCCGTGCGGGCTACAGAGCGGTCAAAAGTACATCACACCACAAAGCCTATACAACTGGGTCGACAAAGTAGTGGCCGAATCAAATGCGGACACTGTGTTTGTAGCTGGCAACAGTCAACGTTCAGTGGGCATTATCGACGCCGTGGAAAAGACCCTCGGTATATCAATGATCACCAGCAATCAGGTCATTCTCTGGGATGCACTACGCTCGATCAATGCCAGCGTTGACATTAAGGGTTATGGAAAATTATTCAGCTGACTCTTCCATTTATTCATAAAAAATTCACCGCTCAGGCATCCGGACCACCATGTTCGGACACTGGATATAGATACATAATAGTGATATCGATAGCGATAATGTCAATTTCGTTAAACAGATTCAAGAATGGTGATCCCGTTTTTAGCGCATTGGTGAACAGCAGGGAAAAAGAGGCAGGGCTGTCCCATTAAAAATTCTGTTTCAAAACAAATTGAAGGGACGAATTACCCCATCCTGCTTTTTTGCGCAAAGCTTTTACGCTGGTATCCTTAAATCTCTTTTTGGCGTTATTGAGCATATTGAGAGCGAAATGGCGAACCATTGCCATATTGTGGGGAGCGTTGCCCTTGCGCACACGGGATTGATCTTCATTGAAAACGGCATCGAGCGTCCAATGAAGCGCATTTTCCACTGACCAATGGGCGCGCACAGCGCGGGCGATTTTCTTGGCGTCGGCGGGCAAACTGCTGATAAAGAAGCGGCGTTCGATGCTAACGATGCCGCCGATCTTCCGCGTTTCTTCAATCATCGCGACAGTATTAAGCACTGCCCAGTGTGGTTTTTGTGCCCGCCAGCCAATGTGACTGCTGACTACGCACCGGCACTTTTCGATGCGACCATGTCCCGCATCAACGTCCACATCAACATCGTCAATCGCCTCCGATGATGGCTTGGCTGCTTCGGTTTCCAAAAACAGGCGCACGTCGTCGCTGAGCGTTTCCTGGTTGCCTTTCAACGCCAGAAGACTATCTGGTCGTTGTGCTGGATCTGCATGTACGAAGGGTGGTGGGCTGGGTAATGTCAATCAGCCCGGATTCCCGGCTGACCATACAAGCACTGACCGTTACTTACGAGTCTCGGGGGTGCCCAGTCGGTGTCATGTTTCATTCGGACCAAGGGTGCCATTACATCAGCTTGGCGTATCGCCAGAAGCTTTGGCAGTACGGTATGAAACAGAGCATGAGCTGTCGAGGGAACTGCTGGGACAACGCCCCCATGGAGCGCTTCTTCAGACGCTTGAAGACAGAATGGATCCCCAGTGTTGGATACCAAAATATCGACCAGGCAAAAGAGGATGTGCTGAGGTATGTTACATCACACTACAACCATGTGCGGCCACACAGTTATAACGGCTATCAGTCGCCAGTGAGGATGGAATCTGAGGCGGCGTGAAAAAAACCTAAGGCGCTGTCCAGAATTACTTGACCACATCAAACAACAGACCGCGAAAATTATTAAGCCATAAAACTCCCGCAGAGGCGCTGCTGGAAGCCGCTAGAAAAAATGGCGTTGCACTTCGAATTTGAATCCGCGGATACATCTTTTACTATAAATAAATATTTATCAGCCAACCTTGTTAGCCCTGAACGCATCTGCACTCAAACAATTATAGAGGTTCCTTAGCACCAACAGCATCTAACCCATAAAATCAGGCAATCTGTTACGACCCAATCTATCAGCAACAAGTTCACACCATCAATTAAGTACAATCCACTTAGAATTCGGAACCTCTATTGCTTGTTCGCCTACAAACAAAACCAAATTAGAAAAAACCTCATAACGCCCCGGTTGTAACAGAACATCCTCATTATCCTTGCCAGACCATTTGGCAGTAAATATTAAAGAGTCATTTGGAGCTATTTTCCCAACAGTCATCGCTTGCATAAACATCATGCCATTATGTTGAGACCAAATCTCCTCTCCTTCTTTTTTAACAATAAATGAGTTTATCGGGGGGGTTGCCTGATAGGCAACATCAACTTCGCTGATATTTTTAATATCGAGTTCAAAACTAATTTCATCTCCCACAATAAAAACATCCGCTTCCTGATCAAATTTATCCTTGATCAAAAAATGACTCTTCAGTGGCGCTGACAAAACATCGCTGTTAGTTGATTGCCTGTTTTGATTTTTTATCTGGCTTGTGTCTGTATATGAACCATCACATCCCATGATGAGCACACTCACTAATAGAACATATATTCTGCACATATCCCCTCCCAATAATCGTCTAATAAAACGACAATATATCACCTCACTTCAATATTCAACAATCGACTCATCACCCCGAACGCCCCGATCTGTTTATGCTGCATACGCCATTGGAATGGGTATATACCAACCTCAGAAGGAGCTTGAATATCAAAATTAAATGTCTGAAATCCTTCTGGCGGAACAGTGATACTAGGCCCCATATCCACCACATCAACAGTCCATGCCAAGTCATTCCCCGTAGTGCTGACAAGTTGATACTGACCAGATGTCCAGACTGTTTCACCTATATTTTTAAATTGCAGGGTAGCGTTATAACTCTGCCCAGCCATCATGACCAAAGGCACATCTTGAAAAACAAACTCCGAATGACTCAGCGGAATAAGTGATCCGACAACATGAACTTTAACCAAACTGGTCTTATCGCCAAAGGCGCTCTGTCCCTGACGCATTTGCCACTGCAACGGATATTCACCCGGCACCATCGGCGCACTCAGTTTTGGTCTAACTGTTAAAATCTGACCAGGGGCAATACTGCCACCGAATTCCACTCGGTAGCTATCCCATGGCTGCGAAGTCAATACAAAAAGCGAATAATCACCAGCCGATGACCATGTACTATTACCTGTGTTTTTTACCTGAATAACCGCACTAAACTCTTTGCCTGTCGCCACATGATCTGGAACCAGTTGTGTCACTACCTTAGCATCATTCTCCACTGCCAAGGCCAACGACGATGCCAGTACTTGGCCTAACAAGGTGATAAGTAACTTCCTAAAACAGACCATGAGATCACCTTTTTTAATACGGGAACTATAACCACACCTATCACATTTATCGCCATACCATTAGTTCACACTAAAAACAACAGCTTACGCATATATCTGGTACCCAGCTCTATATTAATTCACTTTTTAAATAAGCATGAGTTTTCTGAAAATGAGATCAATCCGCTACCGCCATCTCAATCAAACAATCAAACAATCAAACAATCAATTCGAATCTAAAACCACCCAATTAATAGAATTTCATGACCGTGATAATGAAAAATATCCCCAGTATGCTAGGCCAGTAGATAACTTTTGGAATCAACCCATCTTTATAACTAAATATCTTGCTAGGAATTTTTAATGCCACCCTGAATGCATTTATTGGCACAGCCAAAATTGCAAAATAAATAACAAAGAATATATATTCCAAATAAAATATCTCTCCAATCGCAATGTTTCTTCGAATCGCCAGATGCGAAAATACGACCACAAAAAACACAGACACACAAATTCCAAGAAGCCTGCTAATATCGATGTCCAGTGGCAACAACAATAATGAAAAAAGTATAATTGCCACAACAATTAATGGTGTTAAATTAGAGATGAACGCATCAACAAATATGCGCTTAACTCCTATTTCATAATTAAGATAGGGGAATCTTTCCTGATCAAAATTCCGTTCAATACCAAAATTTGTATTTTCATCATTACTTTTCAGCATAAAAAACGTGTCTGTTATCTCCCATCCAGGAACAAAAAGATTAACATCCAGCCCCGGTTTTTGTGTTGGCGTTATCATTTTATATGAAGCGATATCTGGCACCATGAATATATTACGGCTGCTGCTTTGTGGCCGGAGCTGTATTCCTATATGTTCCGTCTCTAGCGGATATCGGGAGTAATCAAACTTCGTATTAATCTCTGCTTGAAAACGCCAACGTACCACCTCACTTCTTTCCAGATGACGACGATCTACTTCTACAATTTTTGTGTTTTTAGCACTGGCTATCTGGAAACCCTTTTGAATATCACCAGGAAAATTCAAAGGATACTCCTGCCATACCTGCCCTGTTACTGACACAATATTAGAACCATCCAGTTCCATAGCATCGATATAGATACCGGTTGGAATATAGATTGGCAGAGGCAATGATTTCTTGGCAGTCTCGTCATCATATCGATTCATTAATGTATCCAACACCAATCTATCTGACACTTTAACACCAGCATCACTATCTGCTTCACTACCAAAAGCACGTACCTGAGCATGATAAGACAAGGCCAAATTCCACACCACACCAATACCTGCCAGCAATAGTAACGAAATAAGAACAGAGGCGATCCAGATGCTAACAGACTGCCCCTTGTGAACTCGCAATAACAACATACTCAGACTAGCCAAAAAGAGAATAACGATAATAGTTATGAAAATAATCTGTTGTCGTAACGTATCAACGTCTACCTGCAGGTCATCTTTAATAAATGTATTTTGCAGTGACCAGCCAGAAATTGGGATTGGTGCAAATATTAGCCACGATGCCTGCCCGGTCGTGGTACTTACATGATCTATCACTCCAGACTCACCACGCTCTACACGCATAGCAAGCTCCAATCTATCAGGATCACCTTTCTCATCCGCAATATCCAGAATGCTCTTATGTGACAATACATAACTGCTATTTGGGTGGTAAAGATAGCTTCCATCCCGTGTTGTTAATGCACCAAATCCACTTGGACCAATATTAAGCGACTCAATGATATTTTTAATCTGCTTCATTGATATATCGATGGTAACAACACCATTTTTATACCGCTCACCGTTCGTTGGGTCTATCTTATAAAACAGTGCCGAATAGGTAATCATATAAGTTTTTCCCGCCTCATCCCAATAAGGCTCACTCCAACCGTTACCATCCTGCATAGGCCTAACATACCAATCATAATCGGGACTAGTGTAATCATATATTTTATCAAGACGACTGTACCTTAATTCACCATTCACTCCCGATTTTGAATAATATACGGAATAAAGATTGGTATCAGAAGCGTAACCATAAGGTTTAAAAGTAACGGTTCCGCCATGATAATTTCCATTTATTTCCAATATTTTTTTTAGTTCTGAGGCTATGTCTTTCGCCCTAACATCAGCAACCGTGATTCTCTCTGCCAGTCCTTCTGCAGAAGAAATCGCCTGGGCAAGAACTTTATTAATTTCAGCCGCCGCAGAAAGTGTTAACCTCTGCAGCTCTTGTTGAGATATTTCATACATATCATTTTTATAGATAACATGCTTATATATTTGAAAGACGCCAATCACAAGTGAAATAAGACACATTAACACCAAAACAATTTTTATTTTTCTGGTTGGCACAATAATTAAAATAGAATCGAACCTCACTCAAACACCTCGAAAAATATACCGACACCCTTACCCGTAATATCTCATTAATCAATAATTTCACAAACACTCATCTACAATCCGTACCAAGATTTAAGGCAAAGGCCCTTGCTTCATCTTTCCAATGTAACGCCCTATAACAAAAATAATCACAAAAAACAACAACCCCAGCGCCAAACTATCCGCACGTTTACTCCAATAAGGATCACATACAAGAGATATCATAAAAACTGCTACCAGAACTAATGCCGCCAATGAAAAGTATCCCATATTTTTCTGAAACTGGTATCGTAAACTATAATTCCAAAACGAAACTATTCCGTACAACAGAAACACCGATGCAAGAACGCCAAAAATAACTCTGAAATAAAACCGATTAGGGCAAGAAAACTGACATAATTGCGGAAAATATTTATCAGAATTTTCTTTTAAGAAATCATCATCAGAACCTTTATAAAAGACATCAATTATTTTTTTCTTTACCATTTCGCTTCCTATATCAGTCGCCAATGGCAGAGGCCAGAACCCAATGCCGGCAAAGTTATCCTGAAAATAGACCAGGTCATCGTAAAACTGATCATGTGAACCCGTCTCAATTGGATAATGTCCGTTAGGTGTAAGCACTGGGATTATCTTTCGAAACACATTGCGCCGGTCAATCCCCTTAAACTCATTTTCTATAATTCTTCTAAGAATTTTTTTAGTATCTGTTGTGGGTTGTTCTAAAAAGGTAATAATGGAATCTACATAGGGCTGGCCATTATCACCCACCCCTAAAATAGCTGTTTTAATATCGGATAGAAGAGTCTCGTTTCCATTCAGACTGGAGGGTTCAAGATCTATCATGAGGTTAAAGGTAATATCGCCATGTGATATTTTAGCTAACTTCTCATGCAAACCTTTAACAAAACTGTTTATTTTAACTCTCGCAAACCTATATTCACGAAATCCGTCAAAATAGATGGTCACGCCATCAAGCCGCGCATGTTTTTGATTAGTAATTTTTTGTATAACGGCTGCCTGTGCATTTTCTACGGCCCTATTGTCCCACTGCTGCCAACGGTCGCTGAAGAAAATCAGGTCTGCCTTTGTTCCGTATTTTTGAGCAGTAGCAATAAAGTTAATTGCATTATTTCCTGCATCCCAAACCTCTGAACCCACAATACCACCTTTATCGTCAAGCGAAATGCCATAATACCCAACTCTCGATAATGTACTAAAATCGATCAATCGCGCAGCTGCATCTTGTTCAATATTCACTAGCCAACTTGGATAAAAGCCATAAGTTACACCACTCAAGGTACGGACACAGCCGCAGTCACTATCACTTAATGCAATATACCCAACCGTAGGAGAGGGACCTTTATATGCTTTAGCTTCAATCACTAATTGGTGATCGAGATAGTGCGACATATCTTTTCCCATCTGAGTAGAAATCGCATTTACAAATAAACTTTTTGTAGGATAGACCAGTGTTTGAATAGCTCTTAATTTTTCAATCACTTGTTTCGCAATGAGGGGTTCTGGTTCTGGTTCTGGTTCTGGTTCTGGTGCTGGTGCTGGTGCTGGTGCTGGTGCTGGTGCTGGTGCTGGTGCTGGTGCTGGTGCTGGTGCTGGTGCTGGTGCTGGTGCTGGTGCTGGTGCTGGTGCTGGTGCTGGTGCTGGTGCTGAATCATCACCATAATAACCAACCAGTTCTTGCGGTGCCCTTTCATTTTCTATGACCGCCTTTATTTGTGGTCTAGGCACAGGTTTAAGTAATGTTTCCAGTTCATCTACATCAACAGCGGTTAGTGAATAATAGTAACTTGGCCCACGTTTTACGCTACCCGCCATAGACGCACCGTGCCCCTGTTGTTTGGCATACAACTCCAACAACGTTATTATCTGTTCTGCGGTACCGGAGCGCTTAACTTTATTGATCACCACTTGTCGCTCTGCCGGCTGCTGATTAATCCATTCTGAAAAATCACCGCTCAGAAGTGTATTTTTCCAATCCGGATACACTTTTGCTATTGCCGAATAATGTAGTAATGCCTTATCAATATTTTCAGAAAGACCTGTGCCAATATCAAAACCGAAATCGTCACAAAATTGAGTTGTCGCACCCAACGTCTCTGGTCCAACAATGCCATCAATCATCATCAGTGGGTAACCCAGTACCACAAGATTTTTCTGCATCGCCAGAATACGCGCCCTATCATCAGAACCAGCACCTTTGTTGAATTCTATAGCCACTTCTGATAATTGGCATCCAGCATCTACATTCCCGGAATAGAGTACAAATAAAGCCATAGTAAGTGATAAAGAAAACGATAACAGCACCGTATTCACAGCACCGAAATAGTTAACCAACGTAACTCTGTTCATAAGCGTCCTTAAATCGTTTTGCCTTCTTTTCGCAACTCTTTAGCAATACCGTCAATCAGATCATTTTGACAAATTTTCTGCCGCTCTAACTTTAGGGCATTAATCGCACCATAACGAACCACATTGGCGATTGCACCACCGGATAGCTCATGTTTATCCGCCAATACCTTAAGATCAACATCATCAGCCAACCGACTACTATCATTAAGCGCTCCACACCATAGTTTAAATCTCTGTTCCGCATCGGGCATAGAAAAATAGACTAACGATTGAAAACGACGAGCAAATGCCTCATCAATGTTCGCCTTTAAATTGGTAGCAAGAACTACAACGCCAGGAAAATCTTCAACTCTCTGCAACAGGTACGAGATCTCTTGATTAGCATAACGATCATTAGAGTTCGAGGTTTGAGTACGCTTTCCGAACAGTGCATCTGCCTCATCAAAAAACAGTATCCAGTTTCTGTTTTGTGCTTGGTCGAATACATTTGCAAGATTCTTTTCTGTTTCACCAATATATTTAGATACAACCATAGATAAATCAATACGGTAAACATCGGCCCCCACCGCATTGCCTATCAAAGTGGCCGTTAATGTTTTTCCAGTCCCCGGAGGCCCATAAAAAAGTGCGCGATAACCTGGCTTTATATTTTTAGCCAACCCCCATACATTCATAATAGTATTTGAATGCTTAATCCATGCAGTTACATTCTCTATCTCGCTCAACACTGATGAGCTTAATACCAGATCTTGCCAGGCCAATCGGGTACTAATTCGTTTAGCAGGGAACGTGGTGCTATAATCAGGCAACTGACGTATTCCTGTCGTACACAAATTAAGATATTCATTAGACACCATCAAAGCACCACTAAAAAATGGTTGGCCATTGCCTTGATGCTCTACTTTGATGATGCCATTGGTAAGCAACACACTGTTTGACTCAAACAGTGCCAAAATATCCAGTCGCCGTGCCAGATCACCGCCAGCCAGAATAAATGCTGCTGTTTCACATGTGGGCAAGAAGCCGCCATGAGTACTTCCTTTCCATCCACCAAATTCGGTATAACCACGATCAAGATTTTTGTTTCTAATAAAAAGAAGGTCAAGCACCTGGGGGCGAAGATGCGGTATCAACGCTAAAATGAGAATCACCCTTTCATCAAAAGTCAAAGAGAGTCTTTTGATTAAACTTGCATATTCAGACTTATCCTCATTTAAATCCGGTGGAATAAACATATCAATATTACGAATATGAGGCGCCTGTTCAAAATAGAGATTAATGCGTTGTTCTATCACCTGCGCAAACCATGCAATCTCTTGTTCAAGCGTAACGGCGTTAATATTAATTAATGACGTCACAGTGAACCCACTATTTTAACGCCACTCAACATGAATAACCGTCTCCATCCAAGGCTGCTTAATGAGTGAAAAACTCCAAGGCAACTGGTCCAGTAACATATCGTAAGAACGAGCCTGAACCAGCAAATACCAGCCTTTTTCGTTGCGCTGTAAACGCCCTTCACGTTGTAAAAATGATTGTCGAAAACCCAATACAGAAGTATTTCCTATCGCTTTCCAGTTTTGAATCATCCCTTCCAGTAAACTATTAACAAGCGTACGTTCACTCTCACTAATGATCACAGATCTAACAATAGGAATTCCTGTTTTTACACCGCATAAAATTTTATTTAAAACTAGCTGATACTCTGGTGCATCACAGTTCTCATCCACAAGATACTGCAATATATGTACCCCACGCTCAGCCGCTGCTGAATCTTTAAACTTAAAATTCTTCATCAAACCCAACATTTCAAACAGCCTGGATAAATATGGTGAAACCAATACCTGGCCGGCGTTTATAATATAAATATTTTCTATATTACGGTCATCCCGATCTACATCCACATGCGTTTTTTCATACTCCTCTACCAATGGGGAGGGTATTGTACGCACCATGTCCATTGAGTTATTCATCGCCTTGGCAATTTCTTGGTAAATTTTAGGGCCAGAACCACCAATATTAAGAATCAATACTTGCAATATCTCTGAGGAAAAAGAAGCTCTATTACGCCTGCCAAGACTCTCCTCAAGACACAAGAAGTATTCTCGAATAAATCTATCTTTATTAAATAAAAACCCCTTTACAAAAATAAAATTAAAAATAAACCTCCACATCTCTTGACGTAACGTAACGGAAGAAACATCACTGCTAAGACCATAACAGGCTGTCGTCATCGCCTCAGCATAAGTCAAAATAGATTCACATGATATTTTCTGCAATATATACAATAACCTACACAATAGCCGATCGGGCAATAATATAGACAATGCCCACCCTGCATTGGCATCAGGAAGAGCATCAATAAGATACCTTCTTAATTTAATCGAATCATTTTCAATCAACCATTCCGTCACTTCAATAAAACGGTTAGAATTCATTTTTTCTACACTATCTAGCTCAATTATAAAAATAAACTCATCTAATAGTGACTTTTTTTTATCAACATAACAATTTATAACACCTGAATCATAATCTTTTTCAAAAAACCCAATATCATTACCATAATTAACTACATTACTCTTAAAAGACTCATCAAAAATAATCGTCTCATCTCTTATAAGGAACTCAAAAATATCAATGTAATATTTTCTTTTGTTTACTATTCTCCGTGAAAATTTATCAATTCTTTGTAGAAACCCATTTATATCAGTTGGGTTTATCGCTACAAAAACTGAATGGACAAGTGATCTCAATCCTGAAATAGAAAATCTTGAGTTACGAATACTTTTTAACACTTCAAAAACTTGATTTCCAATCTGAATACCTGAAGTTTTATTCAATATATATTCTTTCAATATACATAGATTATTCTCATAAATATCTTCTGATAATTTAATCATATCGACAACATTAATTTTCGACGCACCACCCGATTTAATAAGAAATATAAATTCTGATATTAACAACTCTGTTTTATTGATCAGAGCATAATTTTCGTCTGCATCGGATGATATTTTATAAAAATCATTAACATTACCCCCATCTTCCTCCGACATTGATATTGAAAACACTAACTTCTCGAAATCAATTACCCTATCACTTATCAGATGCCAAAGAACCTGAGAGTAATAGTCTCTTTTATTCTTTGACCGTCGAGAAAAAGCATCCATGGCTTGTAAAAAATCCACTCCTGAAACATCCGAAACATTGGTTACAGAAAACACCGAGCGGATAAAAGTATTCAATGCCAATACAGATAATTTTGATGTCACAGAACCAAAATCAACACCACCACTCTGCAAATCTCTATAAAATCTTAAAAATAACATTGGATGATTATCAACCAATGTTTCAATCATTAATGAAAAACTATCATTAACTTCTTTACCATTGACGTATGAAATCTCACTTCGCAGGTCATTATCAATATCATATCCTATAAAAAAATCGGGTTTATGGCTAAAGTGATTGGATAATAATCCATCATTATAGAAAAGTTCATTTTTTACATCTACGCTGTTTGATAGTTCAAACTCATTTTTTTCTAAATATCCCGCATATATATAATTATTCTCAGCATCAAGTGACTCACGAAGAAGATGTTTCGGTATATATCGTTTTATAAATTGATGGCTAACTTTTACATAATTGTCAACATTCGGGGGATAACCTCCACCATTTTCAACAGCATTAAAAATATGGGGTAACATTTTTATATTTTTACAGTACGAAAACCGTGATGGCCTCATTACAGTATCATTAGACTCATTTAGCAATTCAATACAAACATTCAGAATACTACTTACGTCTTCTTTGTGATGACTATCACGGCTCATTTTTGAGATCACCACTTTTAGAAGGGCGCTATAACTGCGATCATCATAATCCGATAACATAGCCATAATGATATCGATACATATTTTCAATGTTGATGATATATTTTTGTGAACAAATAGATACCTCAGCAGTAATTCGTTAAAAATATGCTGTCGTGTATTTACTGAAACATAGCCAACTCCTGATGACAAAGTATTAAAATATTTCTCAATAAATAAAAAATTATGCATGGATGAGGGAGCCACCAGATTTACTATATCCGTCAACATTATCCTATCAACCACTTTTGAAAAAATCTTTATATTCTTTACTAGAGATAGCTGATCTTTTAGAGTATTAACCAAAAACTCAGGATCATTAGACAGTATAAAACCCCAGTATTTTCTATCTTTATCAATCTCCCTCCCAGAAATAATAGATATCAACCGTATTTTTTTATTTTCTAATTCCATATCTTTAGTGTTAAAAAACGTTAGATAGCCTGAGCTATCAATATCATCTATAATTTTTATCACGCTTTCTTTATCATACATTTCATACCCTGAGGAGATATCTGACAGTTCGTTTAAACTGTGTTTAATGATTTTAATGTTATTAATAAAACTATCACCACCTCCACTACCCAACAATATGGCTAGATAATGGTGCTTATTAAAATCACCGCCACCATTTTTTGTAAGATAGGTAAGTGTTGAGACCCAAAACTGTGAGTCCGTCATCACTTGAGTTTTTTTTTGATTCAGAGAAAACAGAACATTCAATAGATTGATATAACCGACAGACTCAGGGGAAAGAATCTTAGAGATCTCTTTAAGCATAAAAAGTGGCAATACGCTGCACAAACGACTCCATCCTCTATTATCTAGACCATGTTCAAATATTAGCTGTTTCAGAGTTTCTGGAGTCCTTTTAATCAGTTCTGTCCACAAGGACGTAAACTCATCACAACCCCCATCTTTCATAGCCATGATTAATCGGTCACACATATCCTCAACAGAAGATGGAAAAATATTATCAACATCATTTTTATATGTCGACCTATTAAGCGAATCTATCTCGGCATCGAGCATCTGTATAAATCGGCTCCATACTGGCAATGGTAGGTTGTTCTTTATCAATTGGTTAAACAGATAAGACCATATAACTTCTCTGAATTTTTTACCATCATTCGCTGAAATAACTCTAGAACTCACTTTTTCCTCTATCAGCTGCCGTAGTCGGACGGGGCGCCCATCAGTAGTAAAAAAAAGAGAAACGACCGTGTCAGACAGAAGAGCATCTGATAATTGTCGTATCAGTCTCAATAAGAGATGTTGGCAGTTGCTAGAGTGTTTTAGGTAATTGCGAAACAATAACGCATGTGAGAGAAGGACTTTTTTTAGAATATCTTCAATTGTTGCGGTGGATAAGCTATTGCTATTCCAAGGAAGAACACCATAGACAAGAAAATATTTTAGCTTCTCAAAATCAGCTTCTTGATTATCAACAGGACACCCCGTATCGCCACGCTCCCGACGGGGAGATACACTATATTCTTCCAATGCTTCTTTAAGCCTTTCTCGCAACCTAACCTCAAGCTCCTCATGTAGATGGGCATATGCAATCACTCCAAGGTCAAGTTCCAGCCGCTCAATCGTACAGACGTCACCGGGGAAAAATTTTTTATTAGAAAAACTGGTAAACACCTCATCAACAATCGTTGATAACCTATTTTTAAAAAGTATAGATAATTCACTGTTTTGATAAAGTGCGGCTTCCTCATCTGTAAAGTTAAGTTCCAGAGAAGTAGTTTCGATAATATGCCGATAGACCACGCTTTTTTAAACTCGATGCTGAACAAGAAAACTGGTCAGGTCAATAGCCAACTCATCACACGCCTTTGGGTCGGCGGCTTGACGACGCTTTAAATAGCCCCACTTCTCGTAAATCCTTTCAAATTCACCCAACGCATCAAACTCTAGCCAGTAAAATTCAGGATAAACATGTGCAGGACAGCTCTCTCTAAGTGTCAATTCTGCAAGGTGTCGAAAATGTTTGTCTCGACTTCGAAGAGTCCATGCCGGTAATAAAATGGAAATCCTGAAATCATAAAATCCCTGCTCTTTCCACTCCAGAGTAGAGGCGCTCTGGGTGCTTGTGGGCATTAGTAAAACATGTTCCAGCAGGTAAATTCCTTCGCTTTCTATATTCAGCCGCAATATAAACTGCTGAAAATTATTTATTGAATGAATAGCACTCTCTGTATCGGTATATGTGCCCATGTACCATCCAGTGCTGCCATTATCAATCACAACAAATGCATCAATCTTCTGACAATCATTCCGATTTATCAGTCGATATTGGTTGATGTTAACGCCAACATGTAACAATAGCTCACTAATCATCCCCGTTTGCAGAGGAACAACATCACGCAACTGATTATACAACGCAGTCAAAGAGATATTCTTATCAATATTGACCACTGGCACTATTTTATACGGTACATGAAGGTTATTTATATTAACCAAACGGTAACCATCATTGTCTTTATTTAATGCCAGGTAATAGTCGTGTGATACCAGTGCGATGTTTTGCGTGGAAAATGGTGCTGTCAACAATCTAGGGTGGTGTAGTTTAAAACCCAGCTGCCGACTCGCCCGTTGCTGAAGCCCTGAGACATTATTAACGTCATCCCACATGTCAAGCGTGTAATCGATTCCCGCACCACGATCACGGCCAATTTTAATGATATGTCTAAGATAATCTATCTTGCTACTTACTATGTATTGACACAACTCATCATCACTGTAGTAGTGATTAAAATGACGCAAAGCGTCCAATGTTAACCGCTCGCCATAAAGTGCCAAGAGGTAATCAAGAACACGGCTCTTTCGTTCAACTGAATTGTCGTAACATGAAATTAAATCGGCAATAATTTCTGATGGATTATCTGGATATATTTTTCCCACATCACGAATCACAGTTTCATTCAGCAACGTAGATGAGTACGAATGCTCTCCACTGTTTAGTGAGAATAGGTCACCGACGGAGCTAAAGTTAGCCATTGAATTGGCCATCAGCTGTTCAAATAGGAGTAGATAGCCTTTAAGTTGCAGAACCTTTGCTTTAACATCACTGCCTGCAGACTCCGGAACCCCATAACGGTTCACCCCATAAACATTAGGAAAATGATTCTGGATTGAGTAATAGTCCGCAATATTACGAAAGGCTCCTTGTGGAGCTTTAACAACTTCACCACTGCTATATACTCTAGAGCGGGCAATTTTATGCTGATGTGTCAACTCCTGATAACGATCGCATAAATCACTCAGAACAACCGATATGGACATGCGACTTTCGCTTAAACGAATACCCATTTCGGCATTTGTCGTTGGTAAATGCAGTCGAAGTGTCGCCTGAGGTATCTGATGTGTTTCCGTTTTAGAATACAACTCACGATCATAATTCAGATATAAGCTTTTGATGTGATCAACACCCTCAATGCCATTAATAATTTCAAACAATGAAGATACTAGTAACTCACCATGATCTCCATCCAGGTCTTGATCATCAATATAGCCGTGATGCGTCCATGGACCACAAAAAAGTTCGTCAAGTGTCAGCCCTTTCTGAAGCAGCAGGTCATAAGAGCCAGGGGTAATGCAACCACCAATATATTTTGAGCAACGATAGTATATTTCGGCCATTATCTCAGCCGCTGAGCGGCCACGCTTAACTTCGATTGCCGCATTCAAACTGCAATCAACTTCGCGCATAATCACAATTTCTTGTACATCTTCAGACAGATTTCGTTGTTGTAAATAAGCACAACGAACTTTCTCAATCACCACTCCATACTGTTCCAGGGCCAACGGCTCGCACAATCTGACCGCTATCCGATATAACCCCCGCCCTGCGCTAGCGTGGCTAATCCAGACATTATCTATCTCCATCACCACATCAAGTATTACCTTGCGGTAATCTTGTTCCGTTGTCGCACGGCTGGGATAGATCTGCTCAGGGCTAAACAGCGCCAGTCTCTCGTAATCGATCCTACCATTTTCGTCGACCAGACAATCTTCAACATCAAAACCGGCACGATAGATCAGATCTGTAAGTGCATAACAGAGCTGTTCCAGAATCGTAATTCCTGGATCATGGGGGTTATAGTCTGTCCAACGCAGGCCCGATAACCGTTGAATCGCATCAATGCCTTCACGACGCAAGCTCTCGTAGCTATTGTTATCATCTTTGCTATTGCGCCGCTTTATAGAGACAGCATCAGTCATTTTTGATTCATGCCTGAATCCACTGGACGCGGTATGGAGCCGCTCATGACATTATCAAACCAAAGGTTGGTAATGTAATAACGAATCTGGCAATCATTACCATAATTACTACGTGACCGTAACTGTAAATAATACTCTGTTCCCGTACCCACCCAGCGCAATTTTAGTCGGTTCCCCATAGCATTGTAGTATGCATGGTGATATTTAACTCTTTTTTTAAAATTCAAAAAATTAAAAAATATTCCTTTTGGGTTAAATGTATTCATCGCAATTGCATGCATAAGTGCATACCGACCTGTCCCCTTATTTCCCGCGCCCGCCATCACTTCAAATGCGTGACAACCGCTGAGTGGACCAGTGATCGTGTGCCACACTCCATCAGCAGGGATAGTCGGCTGATTTTCCAACGCTACGCCAATCCGGCCTTGCGAGCGGACTACTCCATCAACATCCAGATCCCATTCAGGGTCTTTTTTATTAATCCCCACTTTTTTATCCGGAGTCATCACCAAAACAGGCGCTGCCTTTTTGTCTTCATCCAACTTATTAAAAATCAGCTTATTTTGATCACGATCGTAACTGATCGACCATAGCGGACTGTCTGGGGAGCTGTTTCTAAGAAAACTCACCAAAGTATCATGAACGCCAATAGAGGATATTTCAAAGCCATTTTCAAGAGACTTGTCAAATCCCTCATCAATTGTATTGAGTGATGAGTCGATGAGATCCCCAAACTGATCTGCAGAAGGCAGAGCGCCCTCACGAAAAAAATTTTTTAATGTGCTTCTGTTTCGCTTAGCCACAACGATGGGTTCCGTTAATTATAAAGGTGCTGCCAATCTCAATTTCACCAATGCCAGTGGGCTCTGCATCAATGTGTCTTATTTTATTTATTGTCTCGATATAGTGATTCCGAGTGGGCACCGCCAGACTCCAAGGATAACTTGGTGTGATTCTGTCATCATTATCAACACCTAACAAAGGGGACCAGGCTACATCATCACCCGGTTTATACGCCATTGTTGAGCGTGCAGTATCCCCCAACACAAAACTATCACAGCCCTCTTCTGTGATATGAAGCATAGAAAAGTTGGTGACATAATCAACATAGTCGAGGGTGCGGATGTACGATTCAATATCTTCGCTACGAATCGCCCAGCCAAATTTTGCTTGGTACCCACTTTTTTTCCAGGGACAAATATAGTTCGTAATATCATTATCAAGTCGCGTGGTATAGAGTCCATTTAATTGAGAGTTTCTAAATTTTACCGTACAACGCACTTGAATTCGTTCATACACGGGATTGCGCACTTCAATAGTGGCAAAAGATGATGATAGCTGGCGCACGTAGAGCGCAATTTTTTCCAACTCAACTGCATTGATCATCGATGCAGAACAGCCATCTTTCTCTGAATCTAGCAGGTAAGGGACGACTACCACCAGTAAATGGCCTGGTCGTGGATTTTTATTTGCTGAGTTCATATGGCTAAAACATTTAACCTTGAACACAGAAGGAAAATGCTCCATCACAAGGTGTTCATAATCCCAGGCTGTCGTGGCACGTTGCTTGTGGCGCAACCGTTCACTCATTCGAACTTTCAGTTGTATAGAATCTTCATACTGTCTACCTGCTAAAACAGCACCAATTTGAGTTATTTTCCCTAGCCCCGTTATTGAGGACATCGGTTGCCAGGCTCGTATTACACCTCCACTAGACTCACTATTATCACTGCGTCGTACACGTAACGCGTGTGTATGAACTGCACGAAGATTACAAAAAGCGCTTAATTCCCCACTACTGGATACCCTTAACCAATAAAATCCTTTTGGCATAATGGTGTTTTCTTTGCTGATCTCATCAGGGAGGTTAAGCGTGATAATACCTGATGATAAAAAACCATTTGTTGTATCAGCTACCAGCTCTGATTGTATTAACGGATGCCAACGGTTATTAGCCAAATAAGACCAGTGCAATTCAGGTGCATGATTAATAATTGTACGCAACGAGTCTTCAGAAAGATCAAAAAAAAGTGTGATCAATCCATTGATATTGGTTGCGGATAATCCTATATGGAGATGTCCATCATGATGATAGGTAGGCAATAAAGGACATCCTGCCTCAATCATCGTTGTCTCAATTCTTTCAATGCCAAAAGGGTGAAGGTGAAAAAATTTATCCACCACATCATCATCAACAGATGTCACAATATCCACACCAATAATACTACTGGCACGATAATTTAGTGTCATCTGGTTGATCAGTGGTACATAGGGGGGATTGGGGATTGGCTTAGGTTTTTTGGAACGGGAATTTTGCGATAAAATACGTGTCAGAAGCGCGGAATAACTACTGTAGCCAAATGGATCCGTCGCCCCCGCCAACATCAAGCGATACAGGCCGCTCCGGCTTTTACTATTAAGTGAGAATTCATCTTCGCTAACAGCAGCCGAAATAGGTTTGGCGTAACTCAGAACACTGATATTCAAGTGTCTAATCTCAGATAAATGGTCTGACATTAACTCGCTTTCAAATAGTGGTGTCTGGTATTTTTTGTCACCCTGTTCTGGCCACCAGCGCCCATTTTGTAGAACAGCAATATCGGCGAAAAAACCACCATTATAATAAACATCATCATACCCATCGTAGTGTGATGTAAACCCACCCTTGCCACGTGGCAAACCACCCCATTCAACATTAATCCTCATATATTGAATATTTTTTATAGCCACTTCATGGCTACCAAATGAAAAATAGGCGCTTACATTTGGAATTGGGCCAAAAGGATTAAAGGGCTTGCTAATATCAACTTGTCCATAACTGTTATATCCCAGTATATTTCTAACTCCCTCAACGTCGACCTCTATTTTAATCTCTTTAAATAAAAACTCATCAAACAGTGAGTAGGGGTAAAAATTGGCTCGCGGATTCACATGCAACTGCATAACAGGCAAAACTGTTCGCCATTTATCCCCATGAATTTTTTTATCACATGGGATAATCGGCTCGACATCTGGCCCAAGCATCATCACAATCTGACATCCGTTTTCTATGTGATTAGCGAGCGCAAAAGCGGGGGTCACAATGCAATCTGTTAACTGGTGCCAACCCTTTTCCGTTGTTAAAGTGATATTAAACATCTGTTTTGTTAATTTATAAAACAGAGTACTTCGATCTTGACTCAGTAGATCATGTATTACTGTAGATGATTCTATTGAGAGTAATTGGCGCGCAGATGCCATGATAATCTGTTTTTGATCTTCATCCAGCCACTGCTGCTGACTTAAAAGATAACGACTAAAGATTCGCCCAAAGTAACGCATAAACCGTACTTCAGAGTCTGAACACTGCAGACAGGCCAGCAGGTAAAGTTTATAGATCAGACTACGCTGCACATTTATATCGCCACTGGCTATCTCTTGCAGCTGTGTTATTGCCACGGTCGCAGTCAATGCTTTCGCCCTATCAGCCTGACGAATACGTTCAACACGATCTGTGGGGCGAGCCTCTAGCGACAAAAAATGGCTAAAGAGATGAATAAAAAGCTTTTCAGTTTGATCAGATGCGTCGGTGGCGGCCACGTTGGCACTCATATAATCACGAAAAGCTGCCAGTCCCATCCCCAAATTAACCGGATCATCCAGTGTTATTGTTAATGTAATCTTTCGCCGCCCCTCTTTCAACATCAACACAGATGAGGCAACAGCAAAACCCAGTGTTGCATTCTCTGCAGCGCCAGCGGCGGTACCTCGTGAAGACGAGCCAAAAATAGGCCACGCAATAGGTCGATCATCCGACATAACCATCTGCGCTGACGGCAACGTATGTGCTTTAATTCGTGTTACATAATTCAGTTCGTGCTCTGGTGATATTAAAGTATCACGCTCAAGATAGAGTGTATTAACGATACTGACACGGGCGTCGGTTACCGTCAGCATGTTATCTGCCAGATAGATAATATCCTGAAGCTTCTGGTCCTTTCCTGCGCTAAACTCCATACCTTGTGGAATCACAACAGTACTGCTGTTACCTTCTGTGGTGAAAAGCAAATGGGCACTATCCGGCACCCGCTCACGGACCACTGCATGCAGTACCTGTCCATAATAAAAGTCCAGATGGCGTTGGGTAAAGCTATTTATCCTATTCTGCAAACACCGGAACAGTTGCAAAAAAGTAATGAACAGCCCCAACGCTGGATCATGGCTCTGGCTCTTTAAACTTGCATCCAGTGCCGCTGCAGCCATCTCTTTTAATTGGCTTATGCCATTCAAAAGTGAATAGAAAGCAGTACGCAGTACCATGTCAAGCTTTGCACTATCCTGCATTGAAAAATAGCGGGCACGTGAAAATGAGTAACCCTGTTCGAGTTTCACAACGCCCCACTCCAAAGAGAACTGCTCATAATCAATAGACACAGTAGCAACACCTTCTGTGCGCAGATGCTCTGCTATCGTCGCTATGTCATGAAGGTTATCTGCCAACCGCGTACTAATCATCGCGGCTAATTTTTTACCCAGCATTACTCCTGAGTCATGTTCCGCCAATTTTAGCCGTTGATGCCAACGGTCAATCTCTCTGATCAACATTAAGAGAATCGCCACACGTTCGGTATAGTCCTGTTCTCTATAACGCAGATATTCCGATTCACTGCGACCCGTATCTTTACTCAGGATAAGCGCCATAATCACCGCCTCATCCCGCATAAACAGCTCACCCCAATGACCATTTTCTTTATTTTCAAGGTCATAAAAGCGCAGTACGGATGCAAGCTCTGACGAGAACGCCAGCATCTTTTCAAAACCCAGCTCATCGACATTAAAATAATCAGTCATCAATGCAATGGGTAAGCGGTGCTCCTGATCAGGACCATCCCCCGTCATCAAATCCTGCCAGTTATTAATAGTGATGCTCATGCGACCCTACCTGGAACATTGGCTGTGCAATTAGAGACGAACATTGGACCCTTCAAGCATATAGAATGGGTAGACAATATTACTGCGGGTATTGGTTGTCCTAATGGTGTAGTCCAGCTTAACTTTGATCACACCATCATAGATCTCCTCATCATCCACCTCGACGCTGTTAACGCTAATCCGCGGTTCAAAAAAGAGCACAGCTCTTTCAACCACATCTTTAATCTCTGTGACTGTGCTCTCGTTAATATGTTCGAATACCAATGACTTCAAACGGCAACCATAAGAGGGGTTCATCACCCGTTCACCAGGTGCGGTGGAAAACAAAATATTCAAACTTTGACGAATATCTTCATCTTCAGTCACCATTTGCGCTCCTTTATTACGGTTGCTGAACTCAGGAGGAAATGACCAGCCTTTACCCAAAAACGCTTTATCAAGTGTCTCATTTACCATTTTATTACCCCCCTATTATCACTGTTGGGCAACCTAATACCACCGTACCACCATGTGCAGTAGTATCACCCAATCTAGCCGCTGGCTTACCTCCTATCATCACTGTCATTGACCCTTTCACAATAGTGTCTGGTGGACCAACACATACACAGCTATCACCCACCACAGCAGCAGGCAACTTGCCAATCAGCACTGTTGGCACACCGGGTCCCACCACTGGCCCACCTACATGGGGGATAGGAGGGAGCCCCGGCGTCACCATCGGACAGACATGCATATCAGTGATTCTGGAAGCAGGTGGCATTTATCTATCCTTGCTTGTCATAACAACAATCGTATCAATTAATCATTACCATCGCGCCCTTTACCGTCGTCTGCCCCGAGGCAGAGAGCTCAGCAGAGGCGCTGCCCTTAGCAACAAAACCGATTTTTGCGGTGTGATTAACATTCATTCCCTCAACGGCCACATCTGCTTTTGAGGTCATACGAATTGTACCTACCGCATCAATCGTTACCTTGCCCTTGGCACTAATTTTAATATCCTTGGGACTATCAAGCACAATACCATCCGGACCCAGCTCAACTTTATTATCATTCTGATCCTGCAACAGAATAGATTTATCCTTATCGCTGATAATAACTCTGTTATTTTCCGGCGTGGTCAATGTGATCACCTTATTTTCATCATCAAACTCCAGCTTTAAATTACTTTTAGTCACCAATGCTTTAATAAAATTATCCGCTGTTAATTCATATGGGGGCTTGCGGCTACTACTATAAAGACTACCCAGTATTACAGGACTAGAGGGATCGTTATTAAAATAGCCCAATACAACCTCATCACCAATCTCCGGCACAAAAAAAGCACCTATACCAAGTGAACCATAAAAACTCAATAACCGCGCCCATACTCCTTCCGTTGTCGCCTGCATAACCGGCACGGTCACCTGTACTTTGTACTGCCCGTCAGGGTCTTCATCGAGTTTTTTAACCACCCCTATCTGTAAACCCTCAACACCTGGCAAAATACCAGCCGCCGCCGGAGCAACCACATCAGGCTGGTCAGTTAACCACTCTGGAGACATGCCAAATTCAGCCTCAGTAATCCAATTTCCATTGGCAATTTCATGCTTGACTGCCGTGGTAAAAACAGCCCCATTAAATCGCTTGCCAACCCCCTCCAGTTCAATCAAGGATCCTGGCAATGCCTTGGCACTGCCTTGAAATTTCATACGGCCACAAATACGCGACAGGCCTGCTTTAAGCTGCTGACCACCCGCCCACTGCTTAAGTGCCGCTTTATCCATCGGCGCAACGGTTTGAAGACGGAACGATTTCAGATCAATAACTCCGGCCAATGTGGCCGAGTCAAGATCTCCTTGTTCATTAAGCGTTGCTGGACCAACCGGCTCTTCAATCACCGCTTGAGTTTTTACATCCCATGAGACTCCCTTCACTTCAGCAAGCTGATGTCGGGAATCCAGATCGGCTTGAAACTCAATCAGGTCAGCGCCATAGGTAACTTTAAGCTCTGCGGCAATACTCATCTGTGGTGGCTTAACAGTCACCTTACCTGCAGCCACACTTACCAACAGACCATTCACTTCAGCGCGCGACAACATGAAATCCCAATCGGTACAGTAATACTGCACCAGCTCTTTATACTCAATCGTGGTTGCCTCCACATCAGTGGTAAGACCGGCATAATTTGAGATCAGAGCAGTGATAACGTCACTATCTTTTGAATCAATATAATTGGCATTTTTGCGCCCCACCGTCATTGCTACCGCCTTATCACGGCACTCTATTACCAGACGAGACTCATTATCCCCCAATACTTTAATGCCATGTTTAATCACTACACCTTCAAAAATGGTATTTTCATCCGCATCGTAACCGGCGTTAATTTTGATAGCTGCACCTGGTTTAAACGTATCTTCATTGCTAAGCGGAAAATCCTGACCAGGCATATCACCATCCAAAACCACAATTTTAGCGGATGGAATTTTATTTAATATATTTTTAACTGAAACAGAGACAATCTGGATCGTCTCATCCAGTTGCTGTCCATCACTAAAAAGCGTTAACTTAATAGCACCACTGCTACCAACGCTGGGAGAGTCGGCCATACATTACCTCAGCGGTGGAAAGTGGAGCTTAAGCCCCGGCGTAAGATTACGGAAATTAGTGAGACTATTCGCACGTGCCACTTCCAAATAATAAGAGCTGTCTTTATATATTCGATAACAGAGTAGTGGCAATGTATCCCCTGCCTTCACTTCAACGATATGACTAAGATCCGGTGATGAGCGATTGGCCCTAAGCGCCTCCTCCTCCTTAGTGATAAAGGCAACAAAAGAGAGCTTCAACTTTGCACGTAACGGTTCACCACTCGGTTTAAAAAGGGTGTATTCGATAGACATCGACTCAAGGCGACCAAAAAATATCAAACTACCCCATAAAAGACGAACAGGGTCAGGCTGATGGTCAGAGCCATCATAGGTATAGATGATGTCGCTAAGCTGTTTAATCTGGGTTTTAACATCAGGGGAGCCTACACCAGGGATCGGTAAATTCACCACCCCGGTACCATCAATCACAATGTCAAAGCTGATTTTCTCGGGATTAATTGCATCAAACTTCGAATCCGAACCCAACTGCCCCAACGCTTTACTTTTACTGTAACTTACAGTGTGCTGATGGTTATAACTGGCAGGATTAAGCATCACATCAAACTTATCACTCTCTACCGTTAAACTGCCATCGCTCTCAATCGTGCATGGAGAGATAGAGAGTTTCTTTTTTAATCCAGTGCTTAATCCAGCCATTTATCGCTCACGGGCCTCCGCCATCACATTGGCAATCAGACGCTGACACTCTTCCAAAATACTCTGCTTTAACGCATCCAGATCAGCCACATCGAATGCTTGCCGCACCTGCGACTCTGAAACACTCTGAACCGTAGATTTAATCACCAGCTGCCTAACCTCAATCGTCATGATAGTTAAATAATCCTGTTTGAATAGTTATAACTGAGTTCAATTTTCTCAATAGCCACTTCGTTTTTAGTCGAATTAAAAGCGTCTACTTCCCAATTAACCGGATAGGCATTTGCAAACGACCAGGCACGAATCGGGATTCCATTTTCATTCAGAAGAAACACCAAAATGGGCATCGGCACAATGGGGATAATAAATCCCGCTTCCATCACAGAACGACACCAGATTACCAATGGTGAACTCATTTTTGCGATACCACGTTTTAGCACTAACTTGGGGTGTTTAATGCCTTTGGGCAACCGATGCACATAACGGTTTTCACCACCCTCGACCACATCCTCTGTCTCAACCTCTGAACCAATACCAGAAACCTCCTGAAATGAGGTATCTGTCATACCCGCTGTTGCAGAAAAGACCACTTTAAAATGAAAAGCGGCGGGTTGATAACCATCAGATTTTAAAATATTCAGATCAACCATAAAATTTTCACCATAACGCTATCCCTGAGCGAGGGGGATAGCACCACTCTCTCAGGGATAATCAAACATTATCAGGCATTATCGATAATGATGCCCTCATGGGCGATTTCGATTGACTCGATCGCCACTTCATTTGAATCCGACTTCAAGTCAGTGCCTGTGATTTTTGTTGGCCACGCATTGGCCAATGTCCAGACCATCGTGGGGGCACCCGCCTCATCCAGCAAACTAATAGTGACTGGCACACGCTTAACGGTATTCATCTTTACCTGACTAAACCAGGTCCAGAACTTGTTATCCGATTTATAGACACCTTTTTTCATAGTGACATTGCTGGATTTTTTAATGCCTGGCATCTTGATCGTAGAGAACTCTGGACTATCCCCATGCCGGTATTCAATCGGCTGCGCCTCGATATCAAGACCCGATATCTCTTGGAAAGACATAACTTCTGAATCCCATTTCACCTGGAAATAGAATTTTGGCATGGGCCATACATTTGCAGATTGTGCTGAACCGTCATCGGCCATAATAGATCTCCCTTATTTAAAAATAAACTTTCTGAAGCAAATGGTAAAACACTATGGGGGCTACACTAGCCCCCTAACTTATGATTTCTGCATCTGTTGCTGGAATGTGATCTCGATGAACTCAGCCGGACGAGAGATGGCCACCAACACAGTGATATTCAATATTCCTTCAAGAATGTCTTCTGAAGTCATCGTCTCGCCTAACCCCACATGCACACTAAAAGCATCATCCGGGCTTGCACCGGCTAAACCACCACGCTTCCAGATACCGGTAAGGAAATTGCGAATCATACTCTTCATGGTTACCCATGTATTGGCATTATTAGGCTCAAACACGTACGCCTTTGAAGCCAGTTTGATGGACTCTTCCAACATGATCATAGTACGACGCACATTAATATAGCGCCAATCCAGACTATTACCATCCAGTGTTCGCGCGCCCCAAACCAGCGTCCCTTCACCGATAAATGAACGAATAGCATTCACCGATTTACCTTGAGTACTGACATTCAGATTTTCTTGTTCTTCATGAGAGATGCTTACTGCCGGCGAGATAACACCATTAAGGCTCACATTGGCCGGCGCTTTCCAAACACCTCGCGCATTATCAACCATGGTATAGACTCCTGCCATCGCTGCACTCGGTGGTAACAGGTTAAGCTGCGCTTTCATCTCAGTCACAACCGTTTTATACAGCGGACTCATAACAGAGAGAATTTTTTTAATCTCACTCGGTGCCAGGCTACCTGGCTTTATCGCATCGCCATCCGCCGGCTTATCTGCTATTTCAGCAATAATCTCTTTAAGCTCACTCTTTTTTGCATCAGGCACCAGTGGATTGGTATCAACATCCGCCTCAAGCATCGTCTTAAACGCAGCAATATCTGTCATATTGTCGTAGGACAACTCTGAATCCTGCACTACCGAGGTATTGATCCAGGGATAGTACGCCGCACCATAATCCAGATTATTGGTGCCCAGCTTACTTCTGAATACCTCAACACATCCATCTTTACCCTTGGACTCTTTAGAACCACCATGGATATCGAGCACCGCAAAGCGGTTTCTCATCGTGATGCCACAGTGGCTTAATGAGGCCTGCTGTACAGCAATGCAATCATCCAGTGCCAACTGAACCGCTTCAGGAATCACCACCATGGTAGGTTCCTGTTCTTTCTTAAGCGCCTCTATCCCGCCCATCAAACTTGGCGAGGCAATATCATCACCATAGTTTCCGACAGAGACGATATAGCAGGGGCCACCACCATTCTGGAAAAATGACAACATACTAAAATAAAGAATGTACTCTCCTCCATCACGTGCCAACAGATACTCTTTTTTCTCTAGCGTAAACGCTGATTCATCAGCCGAGTCCGCACCCTTCTCTGCAATTGTAAAAAGCGCCTTAGGTGCACCACCAAAATAACTGCGAAACTTAGCCATAGAGGTGATCCGCCATGGCTTGTTACGCAAGGTTTTGCCTTTGTTGTCAGCACGCTCTGTATAACCAACAAATGCTGGAACAGCTGTTGCCACCTCAACAACAGAGTTTGGAAAAGCGCTTTTCTCTACGATATAAACGCCTGGTGTTTTCATTGCTCCCATAATTTTTCCCTCTTAGCAGTTAACATAAATTTCCGACACTACCACATCATTTCCCTCTACAACATCTCTATTGCTACCATTCACAGAAGCCACCGGCAGCTGCTTAACCAGCATATCCCCACCGTTACGTCCCAACCGTTTTAACTGTAATCGCACAGCTGGCCATTTTTGCATGGGCAGCGGTTTTTTTGATCTAAACGTGATGGCACGCTGCTTATCCGACAGCCACTCTTCACCCACATGCTCAAACTCAACCTGCTTCTCAGGATCTGAAATACTAAGCTCCTCGGCACGGTAATCACCCAGAATATAATACTTCCAGAAACTGGTTTTTGTATCAAAATTCAGTAGGTATTGCCTATATTGAGGTTGCATCTCCGCGTCAAATAGCGCACCACGTGTCACCGATGAAGAGAGCACCATATTGATTAAAGCAACAGGGCGTGACAACCGCTGCCGTTCATCAGAGAACCCAGACAAAGGCAACGTATCAAGGGTATAAAAGCGATAGTACTTTCTGGCCTGATTAAGTTTCTTTACGTCCTTGGGACCCTTAAAACCAGCAATTCGTCTAAAGTCTTGGCCCATTACAAACGGATCTTGATGCAGCCTCAGCATTCCATCTTGATGAGAGACCACCCGACTGTTATCAAAGTAGAGCATCGCATCTTTTCGATAGGTCGTCGGCTCTGTATAACTACCAAAGGCAGGATCATCGACATAGAGACAAAACCCAAGCAATAACAATTCCGGGCCGTTTTTTATCTGATCTTGAAGCAGTTCTAACTGCGCATCATTATAAAAAATAGCAACACCGCCTTCCACTTGGCGCACCATCAGATCAAAATTTCCCATCAATCTGGCACTCTGAACGTTGGGTACCCACTTGAGCCCCGGCACTTTTCCATCCACAAAGTATGAGTGGTTAAGGAATACACTAAAAAGAGGGTAATAAGCCATTTTATTATTTCAATAAAGTTTCCGGTTTCCGCAGTGTGGCCACCCGCTCTTTAACAGAACCCGAATCAAACGCCACCATCCGAACTTTATAAAGAATAGAGGGTAGGTATCTACCACTCATGATCCCCCACAGGTTACTCAACTCCTGAAAACTCATATTTTCAATATCCAATACCAATCTATCTATGCGCCTATCCAGGTCTGGGGTATTCAAATGGTCAAAACTCGGCTGTCCTTGGAAATAGCTGATAGTGCTCGAAATAAACTTCAGCGCCTCAGGATAATTACTGCCACTGAAACATGCCGATACCAATAGATAGATATTAAAATAGAGAGGGGGGGCATTAATAACAGCCCTGTTTTGCAAGGCGTTAGAGGTTGCTGACTGACGAAGGGGCGTGGTCTCTTTTTCAAGATTAACCAGCGAGATAACTACTTTATTATTAACATCGGCAACAACAGTGCCATCCTGCTCCAGAAGGTTGGATATCACCACAATATCCTCAGGCAGATCAAACGACCTTTTCAGATTTTGATTCAGCTGACTGGCAATGTGGCTGATGGCTGAATCGATCATAATCGTATCTGGCTCTCCCGGCCTAAAAAACTACAAAATTTACCACTACCGCCATACCAACCGCTCTGAGAAAACGGCTGCACACCACAACGGGCTCAAGACACCTATACACCTTTAACCAGCCCATGCCATAAAAAGCCTGCGGTTGCACCTGTGGCTTTTACCTATAAAAACAGGGATAGATTACCGATCAGAGATACATAGCGTGAGAGTATAGGACAGTGTGTTACAGATTGTAAACTTAACAGGGAAAGAGACAAAAATTGTCACCTCACTCCATCATTGCACCAAAATCGTGCTGGCCAACCGGTTAAATCAACAACGATCCCAGCAGATGGCAACTTATACCTTAAACAGCCAAACACCGAGAACGGAGTATTGCCAAAAATACCAAGGGAGGTTATTCAAATACACTAAACACAAACAGAAAAACCGGAAAGCCACGATAGCGTCCCGGCTTATTGGGCACTTATTTGAGTACAGTTAAACTTTAAAATGGGCAACCAATTGCTGTAACTCAGCAGCCAACTGAGCCAACTCATCACTACTTGCTGCGGTCTTTTCTGCAGCGGCGGCAGAAAAACCGGCCAGATCATTAACACTCACAATATTCTTATTGACCTCTTCTGATACGGCGCTCTGCTCTTCCGCCGCCGCCGCTATCTGCTCATTCATTGAAACAATCGTACCTACTGCAGCAGTAATCGTGATCAATGCCTGCTCCGCATTACCTGCTTTCTCCATGCTCTCTTGCGCTGCGGCATGGCCACCCGCCATCGTTTTTACGGCATTGGCCGCACTCGATTGAAGTCGCTCAACAATCTTACGAATCTCCAACGTTGAGGCCTGTGTCCGACTCGCCAAACTACGCACCTCATCAGCAACCACAGCAAAACCACGCCCCATCTCGCCGGCACGGGCCGCTTCAATAGCCGCATTCAACGCCAACAGATTGGTCTGTTCCGCAATATCACGTATGACACCCAAGACCGTTCCAACACTCGTGGCATCGGCCTCAAGCGTGCCAATCACATGGCTTGCCCGCTCAACCTCCAGCGCAAGATGTTTCATGGCCTTAATGGATTCACTCACAATGTTACGTCCTTGAGAAGCGACCTCATCAGCCTCCTGTGCTGCCGCAGCAGCAGTTGTGGCATTGTTTGCAACATCAGCGGCGGTCGCTGACATTTCGTTCACTGCAGCGGCCATTTGATTGCTCTCATGTTGCTGCTGGTTGGCCGCATTCCGGGTCTCTTCAGTCACCGCCGCCAATTTTTTAGCCGCTGCGGCCAATGCCACTGAATTACTAGAAATGGACGTCACTTGATCACGTAGCTTTTGCACTAACGTTGCTAGCGCACCGCCAAACATTACAAGCTCACTAAGCCCGCTGCTCTCCACGTTAATACTCAAATCACCTTCAGCCGTCTGTCCCATCTGACTTAACAACACTTTCATAGGTGCAAATAGATGGCGTGATAACAACCAAAGACTAATGCCTATACAAACCAACATAAGAATAATAAAAGCTACAACAATAAGGGTACGAGTCTTAGAGAGGTCATCATAAAAGCCTTGCATATCCTCTAGCATAACCAGCTTGAGCATAGGCTCCTCTTCAGACGACATCAGCTCATACTCAATGGGAAGGGTAGTGGGACTCTGCTTCTCTTTCCACCCTTCACTCTGGAAAATCTGTTTCCCGCCATTGTCCAAAATAGTCAACGGAAGATTAATAATATCTGCCACATCCACCAGGTTATGGGCTGGATTTACTACCAACTCAAGATAACCATTCACAGCCAAACCACCCAAAGGGGTCAACACAGAAAACATCGCCCCCTGTTCTGACATCCAGAGTGTGCTTAAAGCTTTGAGTCGATCAGAGCCTTCCCGAGGCTGAGCCTTATCAAGTATCAATTTTGGCAGCCCCGCAGGTAAACCCACAGCACCTTCCTGGCTCTCCATTATCAGATTAAAATTGAGGTCATATGCCCGCAACTTCTTTACATCTAAAATACCTGCTGTCACAAAACGTTGATGGAACTGTTGATTCAATGCTGTTGCCAACTCGTTTTTAGCCGTCTCATCCGAAGAGTCACGAACAAACACTGAGAACGGCGAACTCACCTCACTCTTGGCACCACGTCCCATATCCAACACATTAGCCTCCAACACATCCATGGACTGCCGCGCCGAAAGTGCCACAATACGAGACAACGTCTGTTCCTGGGACAAAAGGGCTGCATCCCTGAACAGGGATGCACTAATCACTGATAACGAAATGGCACATACACCCAAAAATACCAGCAGGGTTACAGTAAGTTGTTTGATTGAAATATGACCGCTCGACATAATCCCTGTTTTCCTTAAACGTCCATCTCCTACCCCCCCCTCATAGATAGAGGAGGGGGAAATACCATCCTGCCAACTTATCTACTTGGCAACAGGAAAACCCTTAGCAGTCCACTCCTCCCAGCCGCCTCTGAACCAATAAATTTTGCTGTAACCGGCACCCGCTGCCACTTTGGCAGAGTTAACACTGCGGCCACACTTAACCCCATTGCAATAAAACACCACCGGGGCCGCTTTATTAGGGGCAACCTTTGCCAAACTGTCCGCGGTGGTATCGGTATCAACCAGTGCCACAGAGCCTTCAATATATCCCTTTGCCCTATCGCTTGGTTTGCGAGCATCAATCATGATCAGATTAGAATGTTTCTGCACCAGATCAATCAACTGCTCTGCTGATACTTTTGTGGTTCCAGGAACAGTATCAGGCACATCTTCTGCCGCATATACAGACGATGCCATCGCTATAGAAAAAGCAATTGTTAACAGACTTTTAAACAGTACTCTCATTTTTTATGCATCCTTAAAATTAACGTTAATAAAAAGACAGAACATCTCTTTCACAACCAGATATCGACGCCTTCGAATCAATCTTTACCTGTTTACACGTAGTTTAAAAAATATTTTGTCTAAAAATGATACCGATAAATCACACCTTAAACTGCACCACCATCGCTTTAAGACGATCAGCCATTACTGCAATATTGTCACTGGCATCCCCTAACGAGAGCGCCTCACGTGCTGTTCCCTCAGATATTTCGCTCACCTCTAATACGTTGCGGTTCATACGATCAAAAACAGAGAGCTGCTCTTCAATAGAGTTTGATATCTGTTCATTCATGTTGGATATTGTATTTACCCCCGCCGCAATCAGCAGCAGCGAGTCACCTGCCAGCGATGCCTGGTTCGATGTTCCCGTCGCCTTCTCCTGCCAGCGCAACATCGCCTGGGCAGCACTGACCGATCCCGACTGTACTCGCTCAATCACACTGCGTATCTCCTGGGTTGACTCCTGGGTTCTTTTGGCAAGTGTGCGCACCTCATCGGCCACCACGGCAAAACCTCTGCCCTGATCACCTGCACGTGCCGCCTCTATCGCTGCGTTTAATGCCAGCAAATTAGTTTGATCGGCTATGCCACGAATCACATCCAGAATGCCACCGATGCTCTCACTGTCCTCCTCAAGGTCCTTAAAGATTGTTGCCGTTGCATTAATAGCCCCCACCAGCTCATCGACCGAGATCAAGGTCTTTTGCACCATGCTGCTCCCTTTTGCGGCCTCTTTATCTGTCTCTGCAGAGGCGTCTGCGGCCACATCCACATCATGAGAGACACTTTTTACCGACTCTGTCATGTGTGTCATCGCCATTGCCAGCTGATTGATGCGTTCACGCTGTTTGCTCATGGCAATGTTTGTATTTTTAACAATGCTGCCGGTACGAACAGACTCCTCCGTCAACGAGTAGACAGAGTTAGATACCTCTGAGATAGCATTATGAATTTTTTCCATCACTTGATTAAAATAGAGACCTAATCTATCAAGAGAATCTTGACCATGAACAACAACACGCATGGTTAAATCAGCATCACCTTCAGCAATATCTCTAAATCTCTCCTCCAATGAACTCAGCCTGCTGGCAATAAGAGAACGGAATAAAAAATGGACCAGTAGTGCCACCGCACCGGCAATAATTATCATCATCAACGTCATACTGGCTAAAGAACTGACAATAGAGCTGCTCAGCCCATCTGCCATCGCCTGCGTCCGTTCCGAATTTTTACTCTCTGCCGCAGCAATATATGTATTGATCGGCTCTCTGTTATATCCAATAGTGACATTACCTAATACTGCCCCTTCATAAACAATCGGCTGTACAATTAACAGCTCTTCTCCGAGCCCTTCTTTGTTGCCTGTTGCGGCAAGTTCTTTACCATTTTTATTTGAGATAGAGGCGTAGGCTATGGAAGGGTCATCAGCAATGACATTGACATAATCAGATAATACAGATAGCTCAAATCCTGCCACAGCCTCCGGAGAGATCTGGGCAATCAATTTGGCAGATTGCAATATTCCTGACCGCTCCCTCGCCTCACGCTCCTTAATCTGCTCCGAAAACATATCTGCCACTACATCACGGGAATTTTCTAACATGCCTTCCATGGCAATACGCTGCTGCCCAAGAATAACCAATGCACCCAATGTAAAAAGCACAGCCAATCCTAAACATATATAAGCTGTAAATTTTCCTGCTACATCCAGGACACCTAATTTTCTAGTAACGTTACGCATATCGTATGCTCATACTGTAATGACAAATAGTTTCTTTACACCCATTCACATCAATTTTTTAATTGGCAAAAGGGGCAACCTTCAACGCCTTCAACGCGGCTTCCAGTTTATCCAGGCTGATGGGTTCTACAAAACCATCAATGCCGGCCTCTTTAGCTGCACCATCACCCGACTTAAGCGCCAAAATAGCGGTTTTTACTTTTTCCGCCAGATCACTGGGTATTTTTTTCGATGAAACCATAAACCATTCTGGGTATAGATCTGTACTATGTACAAATGGCAACTCATCTTTTTTCTCATCAACGATGATGAAATCACTAATGGCTAGCTTCCCTTCTTTCTGCATTGCCTCCAATACACCGGTGCGAACAAACCCCACCTCTACAACACCCGCTTTCACCGCTAACGGAATATCATCCTGCTTTTTAGATTCTGTAAATGAGGCAAACTCTGATGAATTAACGCCGGCCTGTAAAACGTGATATGTCTGAAACACCCAGGCGCCCGCAGAGACACCAAACTGATAGGCCATAACGCTTTTCCCTTTCAGATCCGCCGACTTTTTAATACCGCTGCCACTTTTAGATATGATGGCCCCGGCAAATTTTGGCGTGCCCTTGGCGCTCATTGTAGCTAAGGGTTTAGCACCTGCTTTTTTCATTACAATCACTGCTGAAACTGGATTTACCAGGGCAAAATCGACATCACCACTCTCGACTGCATCATCTATCTTTGCGGGCGGTAGTGGCACCAGTTCAATCGATTTTCCTACTGCCGCGCTCATATACCCTGTTAATGCCTCCCATTTTTTTGCCTCCAGCGGTCCACGGGGCGCATTGACACCAAAACGCAGATCGGCAGCATGGCCCGCCACAGAAAACAGCAATGCACCAACGCCCACAGCCCTTAACCAGATATTTTTACGCATAGATACCCTCATATACTTACAGTCATTATTCGGCGCTTATTAACAAAACTTAAATAAGCAACATTCATCACTAGGGAGTAACGGCGGAAGGAGGTTTTTTCTTTAAACGGGGAGAGGCTATTTGTATTACAGCGCTAACAGGTCTGTTATGGCGGGGGATCAAAAAGTGGAAGGGGGGCTAAATCACCAACGGGGCCGTTCAACCATCCAGTGTATTAATCAGCGTGGCAAGCCTGGCTATCATGCGTGGAGATGCCCCTATATAAATGAAGGGGGTGCATCACACACCCCTTTTTACACAAAACGCTACGTTACCTTTGGCAAGAGATGAAACGACGCCAATTCGGCAGCAGTAAACCCTGCCTGTAACCGGGCCGCCTCATTAAACGGCCCACGCATATTGACCCGGTACTGCTCAATCAGCCCGGCAAAGGTTGTTTGCACATTCAGGCCGTGCTGATCGCAAAAATGTTTGAACCAGTACGACCCTATCTCCACATGAAAAACTTCATCATGGAGAATGGTCTCCAGGACGGCAACACTCTTCTCATCACCCAGGTGATGCAGTTTTTGAATCATGCCAGGGGTGACATCCAGCCCACGCGCCTCCAGCACCCTGGGTACCAGCGCCATGCGCACCATCGGGTCGAAGGCGGTTTTGGCTGCCATCTCCCACAGTCCGTTATGGGCGGGCAGATCGCCATACTCGTAGCCAAGCTCACGCAACCGCTGTTGTAACAGACCAAAGTGGCGCGCCTCTTCATCGGCCACCCGCACCCAGTCATGGTAGTACTGCAGTGGCAAATCACGAAATCGATAGGCGGCATCCCACGCCAGGTTGATGGCATTAAATTCGATATGGGCAACGGCGTGCAGCAGCGCCATACGCCCCTCTGGGGTCCCCAGCCGCCGTCGCGGCACTGCACTCGGTGCCACCAGCACTGGCCGGTCGGGCCGCCCCGGTTCAGCGATGGGTTCTGGAGGTATCGCCGACTCTAATGACAGCAGGCCATCACGCCACGCCTGCGCGGTTGCATGGGTTAGCGCTAACTTCTCCTCCACACTGGTGGCGGCAAGACAGGCGGCAACACGTTCAAAAAGGGTCTCCATTACTCGCCCCCTTTCTGACCATCAGCACGCAAATCCTGTAGCGCTGTCACCATGCGCTCAACTAACACTGGCCACGGTTCACCCAACTGCTGCCGGAACAGCCGCGCGCTGGGATACCACGGCGAATCTTCACGCCCTAACAACCAGCGCCACTCGGGGGATGAGTAGATCAAGATCCAGACCGGTACACCCAGGGCACCGGCGAGGTGGGCCACGGAGGTATCCACCGTAACCACCAGATCCAGATTGGCGATGACCGCCGCTGTCTCATCAAAGTTGTACAGCGCCGGCCCCAGATCCACCACCCCCCACTGCGCCATCAGCTCACTGCCCGCCGCCTCATCCTTTTGCAGACTATATATAGTGGTGTCTGGCATTGCGGCCAGTGCGGCAAACGCCGCCAAGGTGGTTGAACGCATCCGGTTGGCCACATTTTTTGCCGCCCCCGCCCATACCAGACCAACCCTGAACCCTTTTTGAGTAATGCGATCACGCCAGGCGGCCACCCGCCCGACATCGGTTTGCAGATAAGCGCGTGCCGTCGGAATAGTCTCCAGCGTTGTGCCCATGATATGGGGCAGACTCATCAACGGGATGTGGAAATCAAACGTCTGCTGCAATGCCAATTCATAATCACGCGCCACCACCTCAATCCCCGCCATGCGACTAAACAACTCTACCAGCCCCTCCATGCAGTGAAAAATCACCCGCGCCCCCTGCGCCAGCAACAGTGGCAAGTAGCGGCCAAACTGAATCGTATCGCCAAACCCCTGTTCGGCGTAGACCAAAATAGTGCGCCCGCTTATCGGCTCCCCCGCCCACAATGGCTGAACAAACCTGCCCGGCCACATCTGCACCAGCCACTCATCACGGCGGCGACGCCACTCATACTCTTCCCACCCCACGGTGAACTCTCCCAACAGCAGCTGTACCAGCGCACGGTTCCAGTGGCCATTCACAGATCCCGGCTTTGCTGCCACCAACTGGTTGTAACACTCCAGCGCCTCGGTATACCGCTCCTGTTCGGCGTACAGTACCCCCAGGCTCAGCAGATATCCCTCCCGCTCCTGGGGTGCCACCGCAATCAACTGCTGATAACAGTGCAGCGCCTCTTCATAGCGGGACTGCTCCTTATGGATATGACCCAGCTCCTGGTAGGCCAGCCCCGCGCTACCATCCAGCTGCAACGCCCGCTCACACAACTCCGTTGCCGCCGTGTACTCCTGCTTCAACCGCAACAGCCGCGCCAGGCCGATACAGATTCCCGCACTCGCCTCCTCCAGAGACAACGCGGCACGATAGACCTGCTCCGCCGCCCCCTGATCAGCCAACGCTTCATGGGTATGGCCCAACTGATAATAACCATCCAACGATTTTGGTTTTAAAGCGATGTAGTGCTGATAATGGGGCACTGCCTCCTGCAAACGTCCCTGCAATACCAGCAACCGGGCCAGATTCATCTGCGCCTGTGACAACCGCGGATTCAATACCAGCACCCGTCGAAACGCCCCCTCCGCCTCATCCAAACGGCCCAACATACCGGCAATCGCCCCCAGATTCAGCCACGTCTCGGCATCCGCCGGGGCCTGGCGGCTGATACGCTCGTACGCCGCCTTCGCCTCCTCCAGACGGTCTGCCTGCAACAGCTGCCCCGCCTTCTGCTTCGCCTTAATAATCGTATGCGATTTTTTCATAACCACTCTCAAACCACCCCATCTGGTCTATAGTAAACGGCAGAAAGCCTGCCACACCATGCACCAATACCACACGTTTAACCGCCCAATATCAGCAAATTCTGACAACCGCGCCAATCGTAAAACAATGTAATACCCCTACAATCAATCCTTGAACCATCGAGCCATACACTATAAAGTGCGCGGCACAACGAATAACCAACAGCGCGGGTCGTTTATCGCAACATCATGACACACACTGCTGGCTAACCTTTTCTCTGCCACCCTCAGGAGCAAAAAACAATGACTGCAAAAAAACCTTTTCACCTCATCCCCACCCTCTTCCTGGTCGCCTCCTTCCTGACCATCAGCGCCTGCTCAAAATCTGATACTGATACCGTGCAGGAAGAGACAACCTCCATGGTCGACGATGCCATTAACCAGACCGAACAGGCCACAAAAGATGCCGCAACCATGGCCGAAGAGAGCGCCGAAACCGTCACTGACGCAGCCAGCAGTGCCGCAGAAAACATAGAAGAAGGCACCAGTGACGCCGTAGAAAGCATAAAAGAGACCACCAGTAGCGCCGCAGAAAGCACCACCAGCGCCGTAAAAGATAGCGCCGCTGCTGCCAGCAAACTGGCCGCAACCACCGCCAAAACCGTCACCGACAAAACATCATCCATGGCCGCCAGCGCTAAGACCAGCGTTGCAGAAACCAGCGCCAAAGTAGTTGAAAGTGGTAGCAACGCCGTTAAAGCCACCACCGAAAAGGCCGCTGAAGCCAAAGCCGCCGTCACCAGCAAAATCGCAGCGGTTGCCCCCGCAGCCAGCAACAACAATCAGGTAGAGATGTTGGAACTGGCTAAAAAGAGCGGCTGCCTCTCCTGCCACTCAATCGAGAAAAAGATCGTCGGTCCAGCCTGGCGTGATGTAGCCGCCAAATACCGCGGTCAGAGCGATGCAAAACCCAACATCATCAACAGCATCACCAACGGCAGCACCGGCAAATGGGGCACCTTCGCCATGCCTGCCAACTCGCCACGGGTCTCTGATGAAAATATCGCCACCCTGGCAGGGTTTGTGCTCTCGCTCGAATAAAACAGCGAGTTCAAACTTCACCCCTTCAAAACAGATGGGCGCCCTGCGGTGCCCATCTGTTTTTTTGAACGTGAAAATATTTTTCTCATGAATGTAGCCGTTTCACCATAATGCCGCGCAGCGGCTTCAAAACGACGTAGTGTGATAATAAAAAACCTAACCCCGTTTTTTGCATCCGGCAACGTAATGCGGGCGTGGCATGGCAGACTCCGGCGACTTGAGGACGGACAAGGCAAACTAGTGTACTGTAACAAATAGTGTGATCATATATAATAGCGCTACTCCTTCCTTATTTTCTGGTGCGCTGACTATGCCTGTCCCCGTTGCTATCTCACTCACAGAAGAAGAACGCCAAGAATTTCATCGCTGTTGTCGT
>JANOSY010000009.1:0-46983 GCA_031416075.1 Tenderia sp. (SeqCode)
GGTCCAACACCAGCTGCGCGGATTCCAATTTGAATTCCGGGCTGAATGTCCGTCTGCTCTTTGTCATTTCGTCACCTGTTTTACGTGAGGGTGATGTTATCACCCATAATCAGGTGGCCAAATTAACTATGCCACTACACTCTCCAATCTGCTCGCCCATCTGCACAGCCTGTTCGCTGTGCAAGCCTGTCTTCCATGCCATCTGCCGGTTGGCAAACAGTAAAATGACTGTTGATCCCATATTGAAACGTCCCATTTCGGCCCCTTTTTCCAGCTTGATATGGGGCAGTGTGGTGGTGGTGCTGTAATCCCAGTGTTGAAAGTGGCGGAACGTCCGGTTGCCAAAGTTTTCTGTCCAGACGGTTTCAATCCCCGCCACAAAAATGGCACCCACCAGAATTACGGCCATGGGACCGAACTCGGTCTCAAACAGTGTGACCAGCCGTTCGTTGCGGGCAAATAGTCCGGGGATGGCACGAGTGGTGGCAGGGCTGACGCTGAAAAGCCGGCCTGGAATGTAGAGCATCTCTTTGAGTGTGCCGGTGAGTGGCATATGGATGCGGTGATAGTCACGGGGTGAGAGGTAAATGGTGGCAAACTCGCCGTCTGCAAACAGGTCGTGCAGGGAACGCTGTCCACCTAGAAGCGCCATCAAACTGTAGTCATGTCCCTTGGCCTGGAAGATACGGCTATTCTCGATGCTTCCTAACTGGCTGATGGTGCCATCGACCGGTGAGGCGATGTCGTTGATGCCAGCTGCGATGGGACGGGCCTCCGGGCGCAGCGCACGGGTAAAAAAGCTGTTGAAGTGTGGGTAGGCATTCAGGTCTTGCTCCTGTGCCAGTGTGATGTCGATGTTGAAGCGGTTGCTGATCAGCCTGATCATGGCATTTTTGAAGGGGCGCCACTCGATACGCATGATGTAGTACATCAATCGGGAGAGCAGGTGGTGTGGCAGTGGGTGCTGGATCAGGGCCTGGAGGCGGTCGCGCAGTGACAATGACATAAGTTCTCTGGGTTGCATGCTGTTGGGCTGGCGTATGCTACCGTAAAATGGGTGTAAATCCATAATCAAGATTTGGGTGGTGAGGTGATGGAGCTGATAACACTGGCGCAGTCGGTAGGGGGGGCGTTGCAGCAGAGGGGATTGATGCTGGCGACGGCCGAGTCGTGTACCGGGGGTTGGGTGGCGCAGGTAATGACGGCGCTGCCGGGCAGTTCACGCTGGTTTGAGCGTGGTTTTGTCACCTATAGCAATGCGTCCAAGTGCGAGATGCTGGGGGTGAGTGCAGTGACGTTGGCGCAACACGGCGCGGTCAGCGAGGCGGTGGTTGAGCAGATGGTGCTGGGGGCATTGCGCCACAGCCGTGCTCAGGTGGCGCTGGCCATCAGTGGGATCGCCGGTCCGGAGGGTGGCTCGCTGGAGAAACCGGTGGGTACACTTTGCCTGGCTTGGGGGGTGAAAGATGGTGCCGTCATCACGCGCCGTGTGCAGCAGCCTGGTGGGCGCGAGGCGGTGCGGCAGGTTGCGGTACAGCTTGCGTTGGAGGGGGTGTTGGCACTGCTGCAAGATGGGTGACGGCAGCGCCGGTTTGTCTGCCCATTCACGGTGGGAGAAGGGCTAGGCCAGCTGTAACTATCTATGTGATAATGCCCGCCAGTGGATTCGGCCTCTGGCTGAATCGGATGTTTTAAGTCAGTTAACGAGGAAAATCCCAATGGATGATAACAAGCGTAAGGCGTTGAGTGCGGCGCTGGGCCAGATTGAGCGTCAGTTTGGTAAAGGCTCCATCATGCGCTTGGGCGATGAGGGTGCACAACGGGATATCGATGTGATATCAACAGGTTCCTTGGGTCTGGATATCGCGCTGGGTATTGGTGGTCTGCCCCGTGGCCGTATTATTGAAATCTATGGCCCGGAGTCATCGGGTAAAACGACGTTGACACTGCAGGTGATTGCCGAAGCACAAAAGCTGGGCGGCACGGCTGCGTTTGTCGATGCGGAGCATGCGCTGGATCCGAACTATGCGGCTAAGCTGGGCATTAATATTGATGACCTGCTGGTCTCCCAGCCGGATACCGGTGAGCAGGCGCTGGAGATCACCGACATGCTGGTCCGTTCCGGCGCGGTTGATGTGGTGGTGATTGACTCGGTTGCCGCGTTAACACCCAAGGCTGAAATTGAAGGCGATATGGGTGATTCCCACATGGGGTTGCAGGCGCGCCTGATGTCTCAGGCGTTGCGTAAATTGACAGCTAACATTAAACGTTCAAATACGCTGGTGATCTTTATTAACCAGATTCGTATGAAAATCGGTGTGATGTTTGGTAGCCCAGAGACCACGACTGGTGGGAATGCCCTTAAGTTTTACTCCTCTGTGCGTCTGGATATCCGTCGTATCGGTGCCATCAAGAAGGGTGATGAGGTGGTGGGCAGTGAGACCCGTGTCAAGGTCGTTAAAAACAAGGTTGCGCCGCCCTTCAAACAGACCGAATTTGACATCCTCTATGGTGAAGGTGTCTCCCGCGAGGGGGAGGTGATCGATCTGGGGGTTAAAGAGGGGATTGTGGATAAATCCGGTGCCTGGTACAGCTATGATGGTACCCGTATTGGTCAGGGCAAGGATAACGTACGCGCCTATCTTAAAGAGAATCCTGTGATGGCCAAAGAGATTGAAGCTAAAATTCGCGACAAGCTGTTGGTTGCCGTAGTGGCCCCAAGTGTCGCGAATGAGACTGAGACTGAGACTGAGGTTGAGGCTGAAGAGGCCTGATCAGTTTGAATGGCTGAGCGTGGGTTAAAAGAGTGCCGGGTAACAGCGATGAATCTGCTGGCCCGGCGTGAGCACTCCAGTCGTGAATTGCGTCAGAAACTACTCTCTCGTGGATATGAAGCTGAGGTGGTGGAGGTAGCATTGACTGCCTTGACCAGAGAGCGACTGCTCTCTGACGAACGGTTTGTGGAGAGTTTTGTACGCTCTAAGATCAGTGGCGGCCTTGGGCCGCTACGGCTACGTCAGGCGTTGCGCGATCACGATATCAGTAGTGATGTGATTGAGGCTTCGCTGCAGGGCCAGCCATGGTTACGGTTGGCAGCGGAGGTGCGGCAGAAGCGTTTTGGTGATGCACTGCCCGAAAGATATGAAGAGCGCGCCAAGCAGATGCGCTTTTTGCAATATCGCGGTTTTAGTACTGAGCAGATCAGTGGCGCGATGAAACAACAGGATGAGTGGGAATAGAGATCAAAATGAAGAGTGCAGAGATTCGCCAAGCCTTTCTGGAGTATTTTCAGACACGGGGTCATGAAATTGTTGCCAGTAGCTCGCTGGTGCCGGGCAATGATCCAACCCTGCTCTTTACCAACGCCGGCATGGTGCAGTTTAAGGATACTTTTCTGGGGTTGGAGCCACGGGCTTACAACCGCGCCACTAGCTCCCAGCGTTGTGTGCGTGCCGGTGGCAAACACAACGATCTGGAGAACGTCGGCTACACTGCCCGCCACCACACATTTTTTGAGATGTTGGGCAACTTCAGCTTTGGTGACTACTTCAAACGTGAGGCGATTCAGTTTGCCTGGCAGTTCCTTACTCAGGAGCTGAAATTACCGGCGGAGAAGCTTTGGGTCACCGTCTATGCAGATGATACCGAAGCTGCAGATATTTGGATCAAAGAGATCGGTGTTGACGCCAATCGACTTAGCCGTATTGGCGACAAGCCGAGTGGCAAACGTTACGACAGCGATAACTTCTGGTCCATGGGTGATACCGGCCCCTGCGGCCCCTGCACCGAAATTTTCTATGACCATGGCCCTGATGTGGCCGGCGGCCCGCCCGGCACCCCCGACGAGGATGGTGACCGTTATATCGAGATCTGGAATCTGGTCTTTATGCAGTACAACCGCAGTGCTGATGGTGCCATGGCCCCGCTGCCCAAACCTTCCGTTGATACCGGCATGGGCATGGAGCGCCTGGCAGCGGTGTTGCAGGGTGTACACAGCAACTACGAGATTGATCTGTTCCAGGCGCTGATCAAGGCCGCCGCCAAAGCGACCAATAGCAGCGATCTGCATAACAACTCACTCAAGGTGATTGCCGACCATATCCGCTCCTGCTCATTCCTGATTGTGGATGGTGTGCTGCCCTCCAATGAAGGGCGTGGTTATGTGCTGCGTCGCATCATCCGCCGCGCCATTCGCCACGGTTATAAGCTTGGCATGGACCAGCCGTTTTTCCATCAGCTGGTGGCAACGCTGGTGCAGGAGATGGGGGCCGCCTATCCTGAACTGGCCAAGGCGCAGGCGCAGGTGGAGAAAATATTACGTCTGGAGGAGGAGCGTTTTGCCGAGACCCTGGATCAGGGCATGAAGATCCTTGAAGAGGATATCGCCAGCCTGATGGGTAAAGAGATCCCCGGTGCTACACTTTTTAAACTCTACGATACCTATGGTTTTCCTGCTGACCTGACGGCTGATATTGCCCGTGAGCGAGGGTTGACTATTGACCAGGATGGTTTTGACAAAGAGATGCAGGCGCAACGTGAACGCGCCCGTGCCGCCAGTAATTTTGGTGCTGCCTATGTCACCAAAATTGATATTGATGCCGAGTGTGAATTTACCGGTTACGAACAGCTCGTTGTCGAGGCTGAGGTGGTAGCACTGTTTGCAGGCGATAGCGCGGTTGAGAGACTGGCTGTCGGCCAGCAAGGAATGGTGATACTGGCACAGACCCCTTTCTATGCTGAGTCGGGCGGGCAAGTGGGGGACCAGGGGCGGTTGATTGCCAGCGGTGTGGTGTTTGACGTCGCCGATACCCAAAAACAGGGACGCGGCCTGAATGCCCATATTGGTAAGGTGAGTCGCGGTACTATCAAATTGGGTGACAAACTGCAGGCTGAGGTTGATGTGGCGCGGCGTCAGGCGATTGTGATTAATCACTCTGCCACCCATCTATTACATGCAGCATTGCGCCAGGTACTGGGTGACCACGTCACCCAAAAAGGGTCGCTGGTAAAACCTGACAGTCTCCGCTTTGACTTCGCCCATTTTGAAGCAGTGACGGCAGATGAGTTGCAGCAGGTTGAGCAGCTAGTGAACCAGCAGATTCGCGCTAACAACGCAGTGGTCACCCGGTTGATGAATTACGATCAGGCGGTTGAGGTCGGTGCCATGGCGCTCTTTGGTGAAAAGTATGGTGACGAAGTGCGGGTACTGAGCATCGGTGATTTTTCAACGGAGCTGTGTGGTGGTACCCACGCCCAACGTGCCGGTGACATCGGTCTGTTTAAGATTGTGATGGAGGCGGGGACCGCTGCAGGCGTGCGCCGTATCGAGGCGCTGACCGGGGCAGGGGCGCTTAACCATATCGGTGAAACCGAAAAAAACCTGGGACAGATCGCCGGTCTGCTGCGTGGCACACGTGATGATGCTGCTACCAAGGTTGGTCAGTTGCTGGAACAGAACCGCAGACTGGAAAAAGAGCTCGACCAGCTCAAGGCCAAGCTGGCCAGCAGCCAGGGTTCAGATCTGGTAAGCCAAGCCATCGAGATCGGCGGTATTCAGCTGTTGGCGGCCAAGCTTGAAGGGGCCGATGCCAAGGCGCTGCGGGAGACCGTCGATCAGCTTAAAAATAAACTTGGCTCGGCGGTGGTGATTCTGGCCAGTGTTGTGGATGGCAAAGTGGTGTTGGCGGCGGGTGTCACACAGGATCAGACGGCGCGCCTGAAGGCCGGTGAGCTGGTGAATCACGTTGCTTTACAGGTGGGTGGCAAGGGCGGTGGTCGTCCCGACATGGCACAAGCCGGCGGCACCAATCCAGCGGCGCTGGATGCAGCCTTGGCCTCGGTTGAGACATGGATGCGTGAAAAAATCAGCTAATTTTCCAAGGGTTGGGTGCATTTAAGCATTTGTTAAAGTACTATTCCTAATATTCATCTGGAAGCAGGGTTATATGGCGTTAATCGTACAGAAATATGGTGGCACCTCGGTTGGCAATGTTGAACGAATTGGCAATGTCGCTACCAAAGTGAAAGGCTGGCGTGACCAGGGGCACGATGTGATCGTTGTTGTCTCGGCCATGAGTGGTGAGACCAATCGTCTGGTAGAGCTGGCCAAGGCGACCCAGGAGACCCCGTCACCACGTGAGCTGGACGTGCTGTTGTCAACCGGTGAACAGGTCACCATCGCCCTGCTGGCCATGGCATTGGAGGCGCGTGGCTGTCCGGCCCGCTCCTATACAGGCTCTCAGGTCCATATTCGTACTGATAGTGCCTTTAATAAGGCGCGCATACTGGATATTGATAACCAACATGTTCGTGCCGACCTGGCACAAGGCCGGGTTGTTATCGTTGCCGGTTTTCAAGGCATTGATGAGGCGGGGAACATCACCACGCTGGGGCGTGGTGGCTCTGATACTACCGCCGTTGCACTGGCGGCGGCACTAAAGGCGGATGAGTGTCAAATCTATACCGACGTGGATGGTGTCTATACTACTGATCCACGGGTAGTGCCTGAAGCGCGTCGTCTTGAGCGTATTACTTTTGAGGCAATGCTTGAAATGGCCAGTTTAGGCTCCAAAGTACTGCAGATCCGCTCGGTTGAATTTGCCGGTAAATATAATGTACCCCTGCGGGTGCTCTCCAGTTTTGAAGAGGGTGAAGGCACCCTGATTACCTACGAGGAAGAGGGAATGGAAGAAGCGCTGATTTCCGGAATCGCCTTTAATCGCGACGAGGCTAAATTAACGATTGTAGGTGTGCCTGATCAGCCAGGTGTGGCTTATAAGATTTTGGGCCCCATTGGTGATGCCAACATCGAGATTGACATGATTATTCAAAATGTTGGTGTTGATGGCAGTACCGATTTTACCTTTACGGTGCACCGTAATGATTACAAAAAAGCGTTAGAGATTTTACAAAACAGCTCAATTGAACTGGGTGCACGTGAAGTCTCTGGCGATAACAAGATCGTTAAAATATCGTTGGTGGGTGTTGGGATGCGTTCTCATGCGGGTATTGCCAGCACTATGTTTGGCACGTTGGCCAAAGAGGGGATCAATATTCGTATGATCTCCACTTCAGAGATAAAAATTTCTGTTGTTGTTGACGAAAAGTATCTTGAACTGGGTGTAAGGGCGTTACACAGCGCCTTTGGACTGGATCAGGAAAGACCGTAAAATCATTGCGTTGCAGGTGTGGAACAGATCATATAAGCGCTGTTTTCACCTGATAATATGCAGGCTATTGAAAATTTAGCTTTTTCTTTAGTTCTTCTTCCTCTTGTCGATAAGGTAAACAAGACAGGTGGAGAGCAGTCGGCCAAATGTTTTGCTTGGCTATAGGAGCCTGTGTGTTTGCGAGAACAAGGAGATCGCTATGTTGATATTGACCCGTCGTGTGGGTGAAACACTGATAATTGGCGACAATGTTTCGGTGACAGTGTTAGGTGTTAAAGGGAACCAAGTTCGGTTGGGAGTGAATGCACCGAAGGATGTATCTGTTCATCGTGAAGAGATTTATCAGCGCATTCAGCAGGAGAAGGAAGGAGGTGATGTTTCCGTTGGTGGTAGTGGTGAACAGCTGTCAGAAGAGTGATTGTCTGCTTTTCCCTCAAAAAGTACTTTACCAATCAATCAAGTATAGGTATTCTTAGCCCCGCAAAACAAAGAGGGTGTCTGGCTCTTTTTGCAAAATCATAATGCTGGTTTTGTAGAAGAGTGCGTTATAATGGGCCCCATCATGGAGAGATGGCCGAGTGGCCGAAGGCGCTCCCCTGCTAAGGGAGTATATGCTTAAAAGGCGTATCGAGGGTTCGACTCCCTCTCTCTCCGCCATATAAATCAGGCTTGACACTCATAGTCTGAATCGGGATAATCCCCGACCTCAAATCAGCGCCCGTAGCTCAGCTGGATAGAGTACCTGGCTACGAACCAGGCGGTCGTACGTTCGAATCGTGCCGGGCGCACCATATAAAACAGTGGCCTACCAGAAATGGTGGGCTTTTTGTTTTTCACGCAGCGAAATTTTTGGCTTCTGCGGATGCAGCGTTCTTCTATATAAGTTGTATTCAAATTCTTGCTTTACCCCTCCCCATGTAAGATGTTTTCTGATTGTGGATGTTGTGTTATCTGCCTGTATGGTTCGTGGTTGATGTTAGTGTTGGCATTAAAGTTAGCTATTCTGTTGCCGATGTTTTCATTACCAAAAACACAACGAAGCGTGATGGAATTTATGGAAATACAAGGTGTTCTTCCCGATAATATTCGTAATAAGATACTGTTGCCTTTTGTTGATGAGACGATTGCGACTCTGCATACGATGGCTGACCTGGAAGGGAAAAGTGATCTGCTGAGTTATCGTGATCCACTGGATGTTTTTGTTTTTAAAGATTTTGCTGTTTGTATTGCGGCAAAAACAGCGGGCCGGTTCTCTGGCAAAATAATTATGAATTACGATGTTGAGACGGCTGTTGTTATTGGCAATAGAGTGCGGGCTAAGATGCTGGGGACGGTTGAGGAATCTACTGTTCTGAATAATGATGTCCGGGAGGCGTTGGCTGAGTTCTCAAACACAGTGATTGGTCTGGCGACGCGCCATTTCAATGGTACCGAATATAAAACAACGTTTGGTACACCGCTGTATCTTTTGAATAAGGAGGATGGCGAGTTTCTGTTGGAGGGTATCAAACAGATATTAACGGTGCCTATTGATATTGCAGGTGTTGGTCGTTTTTATTTTAGCTATCTGCTTAATTAAGTAACAAGGTGTGAATGATGTTAGATAAGAGTGCAAACATACTTGTTGTTGATGATACGTTTATTATGCGCGAGTCGCTTAGACGTATCCTGGCAGGCATGGGGTATGACAATGTTATGCAGGCTGAGAATGGCAGAGAGGCGGTAAAGGCGGTTGAGGATGTCAGCCGTAGGATAGATGTGGTATTTCTTGATATCGTGATGCCTATCATGGATGGGAAAATGGCGTTGAAGAAAATTCGCGAAACAAATAAAACTGTTTCAGTGGTTATGTTGACTTCAGTGGCTGATAAGGACTCAATCATTGAGTGCAGTAAGCTTGGTATGACGAGTTATATTTTGAAGCCAATTAATGCGGTTGAGGGGCCGGATATATTGAAAAGCATATTTAGAAAGCTCTGAGTGTCATTTTTGGTCTGATTTTCTCTCCGTTCTCTGTTGTAGGTTTGGCCATCGCCCTGCATGGCCATCTGTCTTGATCTTTATGTGTTATCTCCTTGTATGCTGATCGTCGTGCGATTTTAAGGCATGGTGGTTGTTTTGATTTTTCAAAGTCCCTCATTGTGTGATCTGATTGAGATAGTGGCCTGTCGGCACTATTCTCCGTATGATTCTATTTTATAAGTGGTTCTGTTTCCCCTGTTGCCCGGATAGAAGGATGCTTTTATGTTGCGTTTGACCGCACTGTTTGGTTTGTTGCTGCTGCCTGTTGTTGCGGGTGCTGCGTTGCATCATGACTTTCAGGTGACGGTGGAGTCGGGGGTTCAGCAGATTACGGTGGTGGATAGTATTGATTTGCCGGCGTCGGGCAGTTATGAGTTTTTGCTGAGTCAGGCATTTGATATTGATAAGGTTGAGGGGGGGACGGTGACGGCGCGCCCACGTCAGCCGCCCCCCCACGAACCGCCGGTGACGGGCCACAGTTTTGTATTGGATCAGCTCTTGCCTCAGCCGCAACGTGGAATCAGGCCTATTGATGGTAGCGGCTTGCGTTATGAAGATTATCCAGCCGGGGTGGTGATTTATCGTTTGCAGGCGCAGCAGTCTAAAGTGACGTTGCATTATCGTGCCCGGCTTAAGCAGTTGCGTAATGATAAGGGAGGGGTTGTGTTGGGGTTTTCCGGTGATAACTCCCTGCCAGATGGCCTGTTTCTTGACCCGGCGGCGGCATGGTATCCACTATTGGGTGGGAGTGACGGGGGGTTGAGTTTTACTATGTCGGTGAGTGTGCCTGAGCAGTGGGCGGCGATTTCACAGGGGCGACGGTTGTCTGAAGTGGTGGAGCGGGGGCGTAAGCAGGTGGTATGGCAGGAGCTGTTGCCGCAGCGGGGTATTTTTCTGATCGTTGGGCGTTATGTGAGTTATGCCGATGAGGCAAAAGGTGCCCAGGCACAGGTTTTTTTGCGTGAAGCTGATGATGGTTTGGCGAATGACTATTTGGCGCTGACACATCAATACATATCCTTTTACGAAAAATTGATTGGTGCCTATCCCTATTCGAAGTTTGCCTTGGTGGAGAGTTTTTGGGAGTCGGGTTTTGGTATGCCATCGTTCACTTTTCTTGGCCCGACGGTGATTCGTTTGCCCTTTATCCGCACAACGTCTTACCCCCATGAGGTGTTGCATAACTGGTGGGGTAATAGTGTTTATGTGGATTATAATTCGGGCAACTGGTCGGAGGGGTTGACCAGTTATCTGGCTGATTACCTGCTCGATGAACAGCGCGGCAATGGTGCCAACCATCGTCGTGAGGTGTTGCAGAAATACGCTGACTTTATTCGTGGCGATAACGATTTTGCATTGCGTCAGTTTACCTCCAGTGTGGAGGCGCAGGGGCAGGCGGTGGGGTATGGCAAGTCACAAATGCTGTTTCATATGTTGCGGCTTAAGCTGGGTGATGAGAAATTTATTGAGGCGTTGCGGCTTTTTTATCAGCAGTACAAGTTCAAAGTGGCCAGCTATGTGGATATCGAACGGGTTTTTTCTCAGGTATATGGTCAGAGTCTGGCGCTGTTTTTTGAGCAGTGGGTGCAGCGTCTGGGGGCACCGGAGCTGGCGATTGCTGAACCGCAGAGTCGGCAATTGGGGGCTGATGAAGGGGGTGGGTGGCGTATTGAGGGGGTATTGAAGCAGACGCAGTCGGGTATTCCTTATTGGCTGGATGTACCACTTGCGGTCACTGTTGAGGGTGAGCAGACGGCACGTTATTTTACGGTGGCGATGGGTAGTAAGCGGCAACAGTTTGCTTTTGATGTTAAGGCTAAGCCTTTGCGTATTGATGTGGATCCGGAGTTTGATCTGTTTCGCAGGCTCTCCAGCGAGGAGACCCCGCCTGTACTATCACAATCCTTTGGCGCAGAGCGAATGGTACTGGTGATGGCGGAGCGTGCCCCAGCGGCGTTGAAGCGGGCATGGCGGCAGTTGGCTAAAGAGTGGGGGGTGCCACTTAAAAGTGATAGTGATTTGAAGCAGTTGCCAGATGATCGTGCGGTCTGGTTATTGGGGTGGGATAACGATCTGTTGAACCAGATACAGCCCAGGCTTACCGATTATGGTGCCATTGCGACGGAGACGTGGGCGATGTTGGCGGGCGAAAAATATCAGGCGGAGCGCGATTCAGTGGTGTTGGTCACCCATAATCCGGTGAATCCACAACATTCGGTGGTTTGGTTTGCCAGTAATGCGGCTGATGCCGTGGCGCGTTATGGCCAGCGCTTACCGCATTATCGTAAGTACAGTTACCTGGTGTTTGATGGCGAGCATAAAAATGTGCTCAAGGGGCAGTGGTCTCTCTCTCGCTCACCATTGAATGTGATACTGGAACCGGAGAGTACTGTGAAGGTGGTCTATCCAACACGTTCCCCATTGGTTGAGTAAGTTTGTGAGGAGCGCTCTAGGACGGTATCATTGGCACCCCATGAGTATGGTTGTTGAGTGAGGTTGCAGTGAGTAGATACTGGAGTGAGTTGACCAGAGGGCTGGTGCCTTATGTGCCGGGTGAGCAACCCAAGATTCAGAATCTGATTAAGCTCAATACTAACGAGAACCCATACCCACCTTCGCCCAAGGTGGTGGCGGCGATTGATGCGTTTGATAAAGCGCGGTTACGGCTTTACCCTGATCCCAACAGCGATATAGTGAAGTCGGCGCTGGCAGAATATTACGGTGTTGCTCACCAGCAGGTCTTTGTGGGTAACGGTTCTGATGAGGTATTGGGTTTCGCCTTTATGGCCTTTTTTAAGCAGGCCAAGCCGATTCTCTTTCCCGATATCAGTTACAGCTTTTACCCGGTCTACTGTGACCTGTTTGAGATTAAGTCGCAACGGCCAGCTCTAAGTGAGCGGTTTGAGATTCTGCTGGATGAGTACAGCAGTGATAATGGCGGCATTGTCTTTCCCAACCCCAATGCCCCCACGGGGCGGCTTGTCACTCTTGAAACCATTCGTGCATTGTTGCAACGTAATACAGAGTCAGTGGTGGTGATCGATGAGGCCTATATCGATTTTGGTGGTGAGTCAGCCATCCCGCTGGTACATGAGTTTCCTAACCTGCTGGTTGTGCATACCTTGTCAAAGTCGCGCAGTCTTGCGGGTGCTCGAGTTGGGTTTGCTATCGGCCATGCTGATCTGATTGAAGGGTTGGAGCGGGTGAAAAACTCCTTTAACTCCTACCCGCTCGATATGCTTGCGATGCAGGGCGCTGTGGCCGCTGTGCAGGATGTTGAGTACTTTGATGCTACACGGCAGAAGATTATTGCTTCGCGTGAGTGGACAGTGGCTGAACTGGAACAGCTGGGTTTTGAGACTGTACCTTCCAGTGCTAACTTTATTTTTACCACCCATCCCCGCCATGATACCGCGGGGATATTTGCGGCGTTACGGGAGAAGAGGGTGCTGGTGCGCTATTTTAATAAACCCCGTATCAGCCAGCATCTGCGGATCACCATCGGTACACAGCAGGAGTGTGAGGCGTTACTGGCGGCGTTAAAAGAGATTCTGGTTTAAACAGACGCCCCTTTGAGATCTGCTTAAATGTGAAAACGATATTTATTTAATAAGGAAACAACAGCCATGATCATTGAGCCAAAGACCCGTGGGTTTATCTGTACCACCGCTCACCCGGTGGGGTGTGCCGCCAATGTTGCAGAACAGATTAACAAGGTAAAGGCTGGGGGCACTATTGTTAATGGTCCCAAAAACGTATTGGTGATCGGTGCCTCTACCGGCTACGGTCTGGCATCACGTATTACCGCAGCCTTTGGCGCGGGTGCGGCAACCATTGGTGTGTTTTTGGAGAAGCCTGCGACAGATAAAAAATCGGGTTCAGCCGGTTGGTATAACTCTGCCGCTTTTGAGCAGAGGGCTCACGATGCCGGACTCTATGCCAGGAGTGTTAATGGTGATGCCTTCTCCAATGAGGTGCGCGCCAAGGTCATTGAGATGATAAAGGCGGACCTGGGCAAGATCGATCTGGTGGTCTACTCACTTGCTTCTCCCGTACGCAAAATGCCCGAGAGTGGTGAAGTGGTGCGTTCAGTGCTCAAGCCGATTGGTGATGTCTATCGTGCTATTGCGATTGACACTAACAAAGATCAGATTATTAACGCTGAAATTCCACCTGCCACAGAAGAGGAGATTGCCAATACGGTGACAGTGATGGGCGGGGAGGATTGGGAGCTGTGGATGGGCGCGCTGTTAGACGCCGGAGTGCTGGCGGAGGGTGTAAAGACCGTTTCGTACAGTTATATTGGCACCGAAATTACCTGGCCGATCTACTGGCATGGTGCGCTGGGCAAGGCAAAAGAGGATATGGACCGTGCCGCAGCTGCTATCCGCAAGTCGCTCGCACCGTTAAACGGCAGCGCCAATGTGGCGGTATTGAAGAGTGTGGTGACACAGGCATCGGCGGCGATACCGGTCATGCCGCTCTACATCTCAATCTGCTTCAAAGTGATGAAACAGAAAAATATTCATGAAGGGTGCCTGGAACAGATCGACCGTCTGTTCCGTAGCAGCCTCTACGCGACAGGCAATGCCATGCTGGATGAACAGCAGCGGATTCGTATGGACGACTGGGAGCTGCGTGATGAGGTGCAAAACAGCGTGAAGCAGCTGTGGCCAACCGTGACCACAGAAAACCTGTTTGAGTTGACCGACTATCAAGGTTATAAAAATGAGTTTCTGAAACTGTTTGGTTTTGGTTTCAGTGATATCAATTACCAGGCCGATGTGGATACTCTGGTGGCGTTTGAGCCGGTTACCCTCTGAGTTGGTTATGTAGAAGCGTAGGTTCAACCCGTTACTACCACCGATTGAATCTGCGCTGTTTGCGTAACCGATTAGGTGTAGTAGTTCAGACTTGATATGACAGATGGTGTCAGATGTTTTTTGTCACAAATGAGTGAATCCAACCTATTCGAGATAGGACAGGTGGCTGTTGTTGACCCGAAGCGGACTTTATTCTTCAGCCCAATATAAACCTGTTTTTCGCAGCCAAGGGTAACAAACATACCTAGAGAAAGATTAAGTGATTAAGCCAAACTGGGATAATTTTAAAGCTAAGTTCAACGAAAATCCTCAAATGAATTTTGAGTGGTTATGCTACTCGCTGTTCTGCCAAGAATTCAAAATTCCCGCTGGTATTTTTAGATATAAAAATCAGTCTGGACTAGAGACCAATCCGATTACTACGGAGGATGAAGTAATCGGTTGGCAAGCAAAATTCTATGACACGAAGTTGTCGGATAATAAGGCTGACCTGATAGGAATGATTGAAAAAAGCAAGAATGCTTATTCAAGTTTGACCAAGATCATCTTCTACACCAATCAGGAGTGGGGGCAGGGAAAGAAGGTCAGAGATTCTAAGGCCAAAAAAGAAACTGATCAAAAAGCAAAAGGTAGCGAGAGTAGTAACGATTCCAAAATCAAGAAGGAAGTCGACCAGAAAGCGAAGGAATCCGGCATTGAAATAGTATGGAGAGGGGCTAGTTTTTTCGAATCGCCGCTTGTAACGGTCGAGAATGAAAATATCGCAAAGCACTTCTTCTGCCCTGATAAAAGCATCTTTGACTTACTGGAAGAGAAGCAGAGACACGCGGAGAATGTGTTGCATGAAATTCAAACCGATATGGATTTCAACGACAAAAAGATTGAGATAGACAGATATGATCTCTTGGATCGCCTACGTGAAAACTTGGATAAAAAACAGATTCTCATCGTAAGCGGTGTAGGGGGCGTTGGGAAAACAGCGGTTATCAAGAAATTTCGTGAAAAAGAGGAAGGCAGTATTCCTTTTTATGTCTTTAAGGCTAGCGAATTCAACATGGATAGCATTAATGACCTGTTTAAGGAATATAGCTTAGAGAGTTTTTCAGATGCTCACCGAGAGGAAACACACAAGGTCGTTGTCGTTGATTCCGCTGAAAAACTATTGGACTTGACCAACACCGATCCTTTCAAGGAATTCCTAACGGTTTTACTAAAAGATAATTGGAAGATCATTTTCACCACTCGAAACAACTATTTGGCAGACTTGATTTATGATTTTATTGATATCTATAAGATTAGGCCGGGCAATTTCGGCATAAGCAATTTAGATCAGAAAGAGTTGGCGGCAATAGCACATACCAATGGTTTCAACCTTCCGGAAGACGTTAAGTTGTTGGAGCTAATCACGAATCCTTTTTATCTGAGCGAATATCTGAGGTTCTATACAAGTGAGACTATCGACTATGTGAACTTCAAAGAGAAGCTGTGGAGTAGGATAATCGTCAAAACGAACCCAGCTAGGGAACAATGTTTCTTAGCAACCGCTTTTCAGAGGGCCAGTGAGGGCCAATTTTTTGTCATCCCGGCCTGTAATGCGCAAAATTTAGATACATTAGTCAAGGACGGAGTTCTGGGTTATGAGACAGCCGGCTACTTTATTACGCATGACATTTATGAGGAATGGGCATTAGAAAAGAAGATTGCCGTCGATTACATGCGCAAGGCGAACAACAAAGAGTTCTTCGAACTGATCGGTGAGTCGCTACCGATCCGCCGCAGTTTCCGGACTTGGGTATCAGAACGTTTGCTGTTGGATGACCAGTCCATAAGGCAATTTAGTGCGGAAATTGTCCAGGGAGATGACATCTCCAAATTTTGGAAAGACGAGCTATGGATATCTGTCCTGCTTTCCGATCATTCAGGGACATTTTTTGAATTGTTCAAGGGAGATCTGCTTGACAACGATCAGAAGTTATTAAAAAGACTGACATTCCTGCTGCGACTGGCTTGCATGGAAGTTGACTACGACATCCTCAAACGATTAGGAGTCAGCGACTCGAATCTGCTTTCCATCAAATACGTGCTGACCAAGCCAAAGGGAATGGGCTGGCAGAGCGCGATCCGTTTCATCTATGACAATCTAGACGGGATAGGTGTAAAAAATATCCACTTCGTACTGCCGGTGATCCATGAATGGAACCAGAAGGTCAAAAAGGGAGAGACGACTCGATTATCTAGCCTGATAGCTCTCAAGTATTATCAATGGACCATTGAAGAGGATGTCTATTTGTCTCGTGGAGACGATAAAGAAAATCTTTTGCAAACGATCCTCCATGGGGCTGCCATGATTAAACCTGAATTTGAGGGGGTTTTCGGAGAGGTTTTGAAAAACAGATGGAACAACCATCGAGCCCCCTATTACGATTTGATGAAAGCAATCCTGACCGACATGGATGCTCAGCCTGTCTGGATAACTCTTCCTGAATATGTCTTACAGGTGGCCGATCTGTTCTGGTATCGTCCGCCTCAAGAAAAAGGAGATCGTTACAGCCGGATGGATGTCGAAGATGAGTTCGGTCTCAGTAAATCCCATCACGATTACTTCCCCGAAAGTCCGTATCAGACCCCCATCTATTGGCTACTACAGTCAGAGCTAAAAAAAACCATTGATTTCATTCTAGATTTTACGAATAAGACAACAAAATGTTTTGCTCACTCGCGCTTTGCGAAAAATGAAATTGAAGAGGTTGACGTATTTATCGAAGAGGGTAAGTTTGTCAAACAATATATATGCAACCGGCTATGGTGTTCGTATCGAGGAACACAGGTTTCCACCCATCTGCTTTCGTCTATTCACATGGCCTTAGAAAAGTTTTTCCTTGAGCACTGGAAAGATGTGGATTCTAAAATATTGGAAAGTTGGCTTCTCTATCTACTGCGTAATTCCAAATCAGCCTCCATTTCAGCGGTGGTGACGAGTATTGTCATGGCCTACTCGGAGAAGACGTTCAATGTCGCTAAAGTACTTTTCCAAACAAAAGATTTCTTCGTTTTTGACATGAATAGATTGATTCTCGACCAATCGCAAAAGAGCTCACTTATCTCATTGAGGGATGGTTTCGGAGGTCCAAGTTACAATAATGATCTCCATGAAGAAGACAGAATAAAGGCTTGTGATGATCCGCACAGAAAGAATTGTCTTGAGCACCTTGCTTTGAGTTACCAGTTTTTCAAAAGCGAAGGTGTAAGTGAGGAAGATGTTAAGGAAAGACAGCAGGCGCTCTGGGATATCTTTGACACATACTACAGTCAGCTACCGGATGAGGCCCAAGAGACTAAGGCTGACAAGACGTGGAGGTTCTTCTTGGCTCGGATGGACCGGCGGAAGATGAAGGTTACCACTGAAGAGAAAGAAGGGGGGATCGAGATATCTTTCAATCCTGAAATTGATCCTAAACTCAAGGAGTACAGCGAAGCGGCCCTCAAGAAGAGTTTTGAGCCGATGAGATACACTTCGCTGAAGTTATGGGCAAGCTATAAAAAGGACAAAGACGAACGCTACAAGCAGTATGGACAGTACGAGAACAACCTTCAACTTGTTTTAAAAGAAACCAAGGAAATAATAGACAGGTTTAATGAGGGTGCAGATGAAAGTTTCCGTCTTTTCAATGGTGCTATACCAGCAGATGTTTGCTCCATTTTGCTCATAGAGCATTTCAACCAGCTCTCCGAAGAAGAGAGGGACTACTGTAAAGATATCATCTTGGAGTATTCGCAGATTCCCCTGAAGCCTCATTACCGATACCAGATATCAGACGGAACTACGTCGGCTATTTCAGCCCTGCCAGTAGTGTTCAAGAACTATCCAATGGATAGGGAAATCGTCAAAGTAATTTTACTCCTAACCCTGTTTGATGATTACCCTGTCGGCATGGGAGGAGGCAGTTACTCCGTCTTTCCCAGCATGGCGATTCATAAATTATGGGACGACCATTTTGATGATATGCAGTCTCTGCTAATTGGATATTTGATGTTTAAGCCAAAATACGAAGGGTTGAGGGAAAAACTACGTCAGGAGAGCTACGAAAAAGGAGTCTATGAGATTGACGAACAAAAGTTCAACGAGAATTTCTTCAATGAATATGAGCAAGGCCTGCAAAAGATCATCGAGAATACAATCTCCATAAATGATTTAAAGGATATGGAGCATACTGATCTATATATCTTAAACACGGGCTTTCAGTTGATTCCCATGAAGACGTCTAATGCTGTACATAAACAGCTGATGTTGTCCATAGTCGCCATTTTTTCAACCAATCTATTATCCCGTGACGGGGAAGATAAAGTTGATTACTCCGTCCGCCATGCCTTCTTGGAGAAATTAGCTTATTCTGTACTAAATGCTTCCGAGCAGGATATTCCCGATTATTTGAAACCGTTTCTTGATGGTTTCAACGGTTCAGAGTCGATCGCGGATTTGTTCGAGAAATTTATTTCGGCTGAAGATCGATTGGATACTTATGATAAGTTCTGGCAAGTCTGGAGCTTATTTTTCGAGAAGATGGTTGCCCAGGGCAAGGATGGGGATGGGCGCTGGTATACGGGAAAGATCATCAAGAGTTATCTGTTTGCGCAAAGCCCTTGGAAAGAAACAGCCACCGATTGGCACTCATTCAAAGATAGCAACAGCCGTTTCTTCGCTGAAGTCGCCAAGAATATAGGTCATTGCCCCTCAACTTTGTATTCTCTGGCCAAATCTTTGAATAACGTAGCCAGTCGGTATCTTAATCCCGGCATAGCGTGGCTTTCTGGAATGTTGGCTTGTAACAAAGAATTATGGACAGCCAAACTGGAAGCCGACACTATTTATTACCTCGAAAGTCTGGTCAGGAAGTACATCTACAAAGAGCGTGAAAGAATTCGAAGGACAAAACAGTTGAAAGAAGAGGTCTTAGTAATATTGGAGTTCTTGGTTGAGAAAGGATCGGTTGTGGGTTATATGTCACGGGAGAATATTCTGTGATGCTAAGAATCAGCAGTATCCCACGAACAAGCACCATCAAAATAAAATGGAGGCAATAGTGGCATTAATCTTCAGTTTATGTTGAATGTCCGCTTCTGGCCGTACCCCGCCATTCGAGATATGACACAGCCTGTCAGGTCAAGTCTTAACTACTACAGATTAGGCGAGTTGTGGTTCCGGCTCTCTACGCCAGTTTTTTCAGCTTACGCAGATACTCTTTTTCATCCGGCGCGGTACCGCTGCGCTGTGCCTGCCACATCATCTCCGCCAGACACTCCATCATCTGATGTTCTGCTTTATGCGGATCACCACACTGTTTAACAACCTTGCCATAGACTTCACGAATGCCATCAGGGCGATTAGTGCCCAGCTGTTCGTGAATGGCGATGTGCATCCCCATGTGCATAAAGGGGTTGGTGGCGCCCATCTCGGGTAGGTATTCACGGCCGAGTGCGGTGTCGCTATCGATCAGTACTGACTGGTATTCAGGGTGCTGGCTGATGGTGTCGACGATGATCTTTTCCAGCGGTTCGAGCGGCTGATTATTTTGGGCCTTTTTCCATGCATCGATATAGTATTGACGGAGGGAGTTGCGGTCATTGCCAAACATGTTAGTTATAAACCTTGTCTTTGAATTCGCACAGGTCCTCAATTATACACGCTTCGCACCTAGGTTTACGTGCAATGCAAACGTAACGCCCGTGCAATATTAACCAGTGATGAGCATTCAGTAGATATTCTTTGGGAATAAATCTTAACAGACCCAGCTCGACCTCCAGCACATTTTTTCCTGGCGCAATTTTTGTGCGATTGGATATGCGAAAAATATGTGTATCTACAGCCAATGTTGGCTGTCCAAACGCAGTATTAAGAATAACATTAGCAGTTTTTCGACCGACACCAGGTAGTTTTTCTAATGCTTCACGGGTTTGGGGTATAACACTATGGTGTTCCTTGATCAGGATTGTGCAGGTCTTGATCAGGTTTTCGGCTTTTGTATTAAACAGGCCAATAGTTTTAATGTACTGCTTTAACTCTTCAACGCCTAACGCCAGAATAGACTCTGGTGTATTTGCAACAGGGAAGAGTTTTGACGTTGCTTTATTTACCCCCTTATCTGTTGCCTGGGCTGATAGTAGCACAGCAACTAAAAGCTCGAATGGGGTAGTGTAGTTTAGTTCGGTGGTTGGGGCGGGGTTCTCTGCTTGTAGACGGCGAAAAATTTCAGTGCGTTTTTCTCTATTCATGGGTGGTGGCTAGCTGTTTGTCATATGGCATAGTATGGTGCCAGCAAGATGGACAGACGGCAAGCTCTTGGAGTGGGGGGGGTAAGTTTAGTTATTGGCAGAGGTTCGCTGATGTAATGTGTTTATTATGGTATCTATTGCACGCTCGAATAGTGGCAGGGTCTCGATTGGTGAAGCTTGGTTGCTTCTGAAAAGTGCGGCCAGTTCGTTAAAAGAGAATTCGGCTACTACTTTGAATTTCCAATTGGTGAAACTACACTCACCTAAATAGTCGCTCTTCCATACCATGCGCAAATGCTGATTTTTTCCATCTTTATTGGTAATATTAAGCCATTGTCCCATTTTTAATTCTAATGTTTGTTGCCAAAATTTATCGTCAACCAGTGGCTCAACCTTTTTATGTGGTGTGGTGGTAATGGTGATTTCATCAGTCTCTTCACTGGTGCCATTAGTATCAAAGGTCTTATGCATGCTTGTTATGGTTACAACGTCATCTATGTCGAGAATTGGCGTATTTAACATCTCTTCTAGTTTATTCATTTTATTAAGTTGAATCTGCATTTCAGTAAGAGCGGTATCGATTTCATTTATTTCATGTGCTTCTGACGAGGTTGCATGGCCACATTTGATGTGGACTCTGTTTTTGGAAACAGGGATGTTTTCACCGCGCATGCTTGCTATATGACACTCTTCTAAACCAGATAGAAGATCATCCATATCTTTTTTATCTAAATTGATGGAGCTTAAACCATCTTGCAATGTTATTAAAAGTTCAAGAAGGATATTGGCGAGACTTTTCTTGTCGGATTCCGTTTTTTTTGGCTCTATAGACCAAATCAAAAGATCAATAAACCGAAGTTGCTCTTTCCATAGGGCGCTATCATCACTACCATTTAAGTAAGTATTCACCATGACTTGTCGCCATGGTCCGGAGATTATCTCGTATACAGGTTTTGGGATTTCTTTATCTTTTATTCGACTGGCAATACACTCCATTACCCAGGCGTTGGTTAATTTGTGTTTTTCACGTGATTCGAATAGCTTCTGATTTTTATCTTGAGCCTTTTTGTCTTGATGAATGGATAAATTATAGAAGCGATCAAACTCTATAATAAGATCATCGAACAAATTTAAGTTATCGTTAAAACTATTTGTTATCCGACTAACAATGTAATCTATTTTTTGTAATAGAGGGCTGCTTTCTATGCGAGTGTCATCATCGACGCCTATGGCGGCTTGTGCCATTTTATTTAGTAATTGGCGTGCGGGATGCTGTTTTTTGCTAAAGAACTCATTGTCACTAATGGCTACTTTTAGAATAGGTATCTGTAATCTTGAAAGAAGTGCTTTTGCTATGGATGATAGATTTTTGTCATCGAGTATGAAATCAAAAATCATTGCCACAATATCGATAATTTCATTATCAATAGTGCTGACAAGATTTAACTTTCCATTTGATATTGACGTTTTTATTTCTAATGAAAGAGCCTCTTTTAACTGTTCTATGGATTCAAATGCCCCAAATCTGGAGTCCCGCATTTGAATTGACGATAATGCATTGACAATATCTATAGGGTCTATATGCGGCACGGAAGTATTGTTGTTTGTATTGTATCCGGAGGATATTATCTGCTTGTTTGTTAGTAAGTTTTGTAGCGTCCCAATGAGTTTCTCATCGTTGATGTGATTGTAACCAGCCCCATTGTCCAGGGATTGTGATGTGGGTGATGGCGTGGGTGAAAAAGAACCATCTTTATGGTGTTCTAATGGGTATGATCGGTCACTTCTTCTCGCCTGAGATAGTGGTCTTATGGCCATTTTTAGATGTGGAAGCACATCTGATTTTATGAAAAGAATATTGACCTCTTCATAGAGATGAGAAGTGTTTGATGTGACATATTTATCATACAATTTATAGATGATCAGTTTTATACTGGTTTCTACATTAAAATTCTTTATAGATTCACGAAATGCTTCACAAATTTCCTTAGGTGATAGTGGTAGATCTTCCATGTGGATAGCTTTGGTCGGATCTAATGCAGAGAATCGTTGTTCAATGGCATATAGCTCCCGAGCAAGTCGATTGTTGACTTTGGCGACAGTAGAGCTAACAGCTAATGACTCCTCCAGGTCAGACTCATTGACTAATGACATAGAATCTATGCTCTTGTGCTCACTCGCAGTTGAAACGTTATGATTTTCTGGCTTAAGGAGTTTTTTGAATCCGGTTTCGATATATTGGCTGAATCTGTTTTCAATAACTTCTCGTTGCATACGTAATTCGCGCATAGCATCAAAATAGCTGCTTTGGAGTACGTTGCTTTCTGCTTTATCGGCAAGCTCAAACAGTGTGTCGTCGGCATTATCCAGCATGCGTTTAAGAAGTGTTGATAAATAACGCAACGTAATTGTGCGTGTTTCATCAATCAACAAATGATATTTTTTTCGATCACTTTCTGATGTTAAAGAGTTTAGAGGGACCACGTTGTTATCGTGAAGGGCCATATTATGAGTTCGGTACTCCCATTTCGTTATGAATTAAAGATTTCTGATTATCATGTTAGATGGTATGTATGGTCATAACTGTGATGTTCATCTCAATTATATGAGTACCAATAGGGTGCTTTGGAGAAGTAGCAGCCATATATGATCATATCGGCTCAATATTGAGGTGACTTGAGTGATAGATGTTCTTGTTGAACGGCTCTTGCGGAGGGAGATTGTGACTGTAGATTGCATTTCATTATTTAACAGCATTGTAATTAATGCTGCTTTCCTTAATTTGCATTATAAAACATGTTGTTGTAACTATTTTGTTCTATTTTTTAGATCATATGAGATTGATTGTTGAACCTCGGGTCGTGATCGATGGCGTAGAATGCACCTTGTTAGGTATGCCTCTTGAGACGATCACGTTGGTTTTTTGTACTCTGATGGAGGTATGTTATTTGTATGCAATGGTGGCTCATTTGAGATGTGCGGCACAGCCTCTCTAATTTCTTCTATGGCTTTTGAGAGGGCATTTATTCGCATGGTATCCTCTTTTGGCATGCCTTTTTTAACAATATTTTCCAGGCGCTCTTTTTCAGAGTTCAATTTTTTTGATAATGATTCAATTTCTTTTGAGTGTGTGGACGATTTTGAGGATTGTTTATAATATTTTAGTAATGTAATCATTTGTGGGATATCGTTGGGGCTGTTTAGTGTTATTTTTCTGAGATAGTCTCCAGCAACTTCAAGATCATTTTTAGAAATGGCTAAAAGTTTCCATTTTTTATATTCATCATTCTCAGATGGAAGGGAGTAAAGTGCCTTTATATTATTTGTTCGGTATAGTATTTGAGCGTATGTTTCATTTTTTATTGAGCTATCCTTTATATTGTTAAGCGACTCAAATGCCAAGTCGAGTTGGTCATTTTTTGTTAGCAGAAGTGCGTGTTGTTTGTGTGTTCTGTCGGGCCATTCTTGATATTTATTGTATAAATTTATGGCTGTTTTGAAGTCGTAATCGTGCCATGCGATTTCATAATCTATTCCTCGTGCTAGAACGGGTGCTATGGTTTTTAATTGATTGGATGCTTTTTTAGCGAGATCGATATCATTCCAGGAGATATAGTAATTTGCCTGTAAATACAGCTTATAAATTGCATCCTCTCCGAGATATGGAAGTAAATCTAATTTGAAATTATCTCGTAAAAACTGATAAGGATCTTCCTTTCCGTCAGGCTGTTTTGTTAATGCCGACAGTCTGACTTCTGAAATAATATTTGTGTCGGTATTGGAGGGTGATCCCGCAGATGCTGAAAGCGCTTCATCCCGAGACAGTGCAAAATACCAGAGGAGATCGGCGGGCTCATGTATGTCATGGATGCTCAGGGTGTTTTTTATTTTATCTTGTGACAATATTTTAGATATTCTATCGTAATCAAACGTGATTGGTTGTGTGGAGCCTATCAATATCAGGTCTCCTGTGTGGAGATTGGCAAAGCTCAATCCGTACGGATATACATTATAGAAGGCCTGAAATAATGATTGTAGAGTAGTGACATCCATTTTGAATAGATTAACCCACTGTCCAAAAACGCCGCCTTTGTTTAGTCTTGATTTTGTGATCTCCCAGAACTGCCTGGTGAATACATTGGCAGCACCAGCAAGCCAGGGATGTGATGGCTGTGCGACGATTAGGTCATACGTTTTGTTTTCTATTAACAGGGTGTTTCTGGCGTCGTTAAAGTTGATTTTCACACGGGGATCTTTAAGGGCTGGGATTTCACCGGTGTATAGTTGGCGGTCAGCTTCGATAACGGTTGGTTCTAATTCCACAACTCGTATGGATTCTATGTCTGTTAATGTTAGTGCCCGTGTTGTTGTTCCGCCTCCAAATCCGACAACGAATGCAGATTTTGGGTTCTCATGCAGTATGTATGGAATTATTCCCAGTAGCGATTCAGTGAGCATGGTTTTATTTTGGTCGCTCATGTGTATCAAGGACTCATTTAATCCGTTGCTTTGGAGTTTTGCAATGGTTTTGTCATAAGTCACAAGGCTGACAATCCCCGCTTTTCCCTCTTTTATGAATATAAATTCGGGTTTCTTCCCACTGATAACATCATCATCCCATTGATAGCCGATGGATGCGATGAGTTCCTTGTAGTTTAAATGGGGGGTTTGAATTGCAAGAATGAGTGCTGCGGCTACGGAGACGGAGATGGCTATTTTTTTATTTAATTCTGTGATGGATCCTAAAAATAACATGGAGAGCAGCAATGTTCCGCTAGCCATTATGGTTAATAGTGCATCTGTTCCATATTCTGGGATGAAAAAAAATCCGGCAAATATAGCGCCAAAAATACTGGCGACTGTATTGATAGAGTAGGCCTTTCCAACGCGTGTACGAACTGCTTTTAAAGTTCCGCAGTATAGTTTTAAATTTAAAGGAAAGAGTGCTCCGAGTATAAAGGTGGGAATGAATAGCATCAGGAATATGATTAAATATTTTGTAATATTGTTTAATGATTGTACGCTTGTGTAGTGATTAAGGTATTCATATATGTCTGGAATTAGGCTGAACCCAACTCTGGTTAGTATTAAGGAAGAACCAAGTAGGAGTAGTCCTACAGACATCCATAGTTGTGGATTTCTAATTTTTTCCAGGTGATTTTTGATTGCCCATGATCCAGCAGTGATGCCGCTCAGAAAGACAGTTAATATCGCTGAAAAACCGTAAATTGTTGTGCCCGTAAAAACAGATAGATATTTTGTCCAGCCTACTTGTGTGGCGATGGATATAAATCCAGTGGCTGCTAATACAATGATGGCCTTTGTTCTGTCTTTGTTATGCGCTTCATCAACTTCAAGATGCTCATCTTCTTTATCTTTATTATTTGTGGTGATGGTTCGGGTGAATTTTTTATTGGCATATATTGCAACAATGGCTATTATCATGTTCAGTGAAAAGGCTATATATATAGCGCCATCCAGTCCCCAGTTGGGAATCAGCACAAAGCCTGTTAGGAAAGCCCCCAAAACTGCACCTGCTGTGTTTAAGCTGTATAGTTGGCTTATGCGTAATCCAATCTCATTTTTATTTCTAATGAGTATTGATGCCATGACAGGAAACGTTGCCCCCATGCACATGGTAGGTATTGATAAGAGAAGTAATGTTGCTGCAAATTTCAGGCTGATCTCTGTGCCTATGGCGGGAAGTATTGCCATCAGACTGTCAAGGTGAAGCAGTATTGGTAGCAGTAATAGACCGCTAACGCCTATTAGTAGCTCAAGGATAATGTAGGGGGTAAGACTATTGATTCTATTACGGGTGATCTTCTCGGCTAAATAACTTCCTAGCGCCATTCCAAGAAAAAATGCGGCGAGTACGGTGCTGATGGATGCGCTGGTTGACCCCATGCTCAACCCTAATAATCTAACCCATGTAACCTGATAGGTTAAGCTGGCAATTCCTGATAGAACAAGGAAGCTGGCAGTGAGTATGAAATTCATAAAAAATCCCCGTTGTATAAGATTGTTTTTATTTTTGACGGTGATGAGTTAATAACCATCGATGCCATTATTTTTATTGATATTCGATTAAGCATTTATTAAATTTATTATTTAATTCTATTCTTATATTTCCATTGTGTTCTCAGCGGTGACTATTATCAACGATGCTTAAAGTGTGTTTTTTATGGGTGTGCCTTTGGTATGGGGTGGGAAGTTGTTTTTTTAGTTATGTCTATTTATTACGGCGGATATTAGTTGTTTTATTTTTGTGGGCTATTAATATTTTTTTAATGATTTTTGTGTGAGTCCGGGTTTGGATGGACGTGACTGTTGGTGGGGTAATGGTTGTCATCACAAATACGGTAATCGAGGGATTGGTTTGCAGCATAGGGGGCTATGCTGCAGTTGTCATGGTGTGAGGTGTTACGCGGTGGCCGTGTTGTTTTCTGGGCTGGCGGGGCCGTTGTTTGTTTTTGGTTGTAATGCCGCTTGGCGTTTGTTGCGATCATCAATGAGATTTTTAACGGCGATGATCAGCCCCAGGCCGATGAAGGCGCCGGGTGGCAGGATCGCCAGCAGGAAGCCGTGGTAGTTGTCGACCAAGGTGATGGTGAGGTGGTTGCCCAACTCCCCAAACATCATCTGCGCCTGTGCGAGCATGGTGCCGTTGCCGAGTATTTCGCGGATGGTGCCGAGCAGTACCAGCACGGCGGTGAAGCCGAGTCCCATGGTCAGGCCATCGAGCGCGGCGCGGTCGGGGCTATTTTTGAAGGCGAAGGCTTCGGCGCGGCCAAGCAGGGCGCAGTTGGTGACGATCAGTGGCACAAAGATACCGAGGATCTTGTAGAGCTCATGGAACCAAGCGTTCATCGACAGTTCAATAACGGTCACTACCGAGGCGATGATCATCACAAAAACCGGAATGCGCACCTCTGGTTTGACAATGTTGCGGATCAACGAGACCAGCAGGTTGGAGAAGACCAGCGCCAGGGTAGTGGCGAGCCCCAGCCCCAGGCCATTGACGGTGGAGGTGCTGACGGCCAGCAGCGGGCAGAGACCGAGGATCTGCACCAGACCGACATTGTTGCTCCAGAAGCCGTCACGGCTGATCTCACTGTAACTTTTACTCATGGCGGTTACTCTCCTCTGGACCCTTCGCGGGCGTGACGGGTGCAAACAGCAGGTCGCGATGACCATTATAGTAGGTCAGGGCGTGGTGTACGGCCTTTACAATGGCGCGTGGTGTGATAGTAGCGCCGGTATTGCTGTCGAAGGCGCCGCCATCCTTTTTTACCTGCCACTGCTTTTCATCAGGATTGGTGAGGGAACGGCCAGCAAACTGTCTGATCCAGTCGGAGCGTTCTGCTTCGATGTAATCACCTAACCCGGGAGTCTCTTTATGGCTGACCACGCGCACGCCAGCCAGTTCGCCGTTATAACGAATCGCTACCAATAGTTTGATGGTGCCGCTGTAACCGTCCGGTGCCTCGGCGGCGATGATGACGGCGATGGGTTCGTCGCCCATGCGTGCACGATAGACCGGCAGCGGTTTTTTGCTGCCCAGCCAGTCGCGTGATTCGACATTGATGGCATCACTGTAGAGATCATTATCGTGCAGGCTGGGGGGAATCAGTTCGTGCAGTTTCTCAACACGTGCGGCCTTTTCATTGGCCTCGACCTGCTCACGGGTGCTGTCGTAGATGAAACCCACCGCACCCGCGCAGAGAATGGCAAAGCCACCGAGGATGGCGGCAGCGGTGGACATCTGTTTACCGACCATCGGAACCTTTCCTGTGGCCAAAGACTGTTGGTTTGGTGTAGTGGTCGATGGTCGGGGCGGCCATGTTCATCAGCAGTACCGCAAAGGCCACTGCGTCGGGGTAGCCACCCCAGCTGCGAATGATGTAGGTGAGGATGCCGACCCCGGCGCCAAACCAGAGTCTGCCCTTGATGCTGGTGGCGCCGCTGACCGGATCGGTGGCGATGAAAAATGCACCCAGCATCGCCCCGCCGCTAAACAGGTGGAAGAGTGGCGAGGCGTGGCGGGTCGGTTCAACAGCAAAAAAGAGCAGCGCCATCAGCGCCAGCGTGCCGAGCATCGCCACGGGCACGTGCCAGCTGATCACCTTTTTGTAGATCAGCCAGAGGCCGCCGCCGAGAATGGCGAGGTTGATCCACTGCCAGCCTGTGCCTCCCATGGCACCAAAGAGGGGGCTGGCGCTGATCTGGTCGATGTTCTGGCCAAGTTTCAGCTGTGTCTTGAGCGTGTCCAGCACTGTCGCCGAGGTGAGGCTGTCCAGTGACATGCCCGCCGGCAGCGCACCACTAAAGATCCATGTCAGGCTCTGGCCGAGGCCGAGATCCTGGTTGCTCAGACTGAGCGGTGCCGCCCAGGTGGTCATCTCGCGCGGGAAGGAGATCAGCAACATCACATAACCGACCATGGCGGGGTTGAAGGGGTTGAAACCGAGGCCGCCGTAAAGGTGTTTGCCAAAGACCAGGGCAAAGGCGGTGCCGATCACAATCAGCCACCACGGCGCCAGGGGCGGTATGGCGATTCCCAATAACAGTGCCGTGACCAAGGCGCTGCCATCTTTGAGAAACGGGGTGATGGGGTGGCGGCGCAGTCGCAACATGACCGCCTCAGTTGCCAGCGCTGTAATGGTGGCCAGTAGCAGGTTGATGATCACACCCCAGCCAAACAGCCAGGCGTATGCGGCGATGGCCGGGATCAGGGCGTAGACCACCCGCAGCATGACGACAGATAGGCCGTTGGCACCATGGGTGTGGGGGGAGCTGGAGGTGTTGAGATGCATGGCTATCTGATATTTACTCGGCTTCTTTGCTGTTGGCGGTAGTGGTGGCGTCCAGGCGGTCACGGCGGGCATCGGCCTCATCTACCAGTCGCTGCTGCGCGGGGGTAAGCGCGGTGGTGTTTTTGGGCGGCTCCTGCTGTAGTTCTTTTTTGGCCTGGGCCCGCTCTAGGGCGGCTTGAATGGTCGCCTGTTTGTCGGCCTCGCCGTTGTCACCGCTGCCAGCCTTCTCTTGCACGGCGGCCCGTTTCTGCGCCAGTCGTGCCTCTTTCTCAAGCTCTTCACGCTCGATGCGGGTCAGACGGAATTCGTGGCGCTTGCGTGCCTGGTCGGCCTTCTCTTTCTCACGCTCCTGGGACCAGATCTCGGTCTTGGCAAAACGGTAGTAGTGCACCAGTGGGATGTTGCTGGGGCAAACATAAGAGCAGCAGCCACATTCGATGCAGTCAAAGAGGTCATACTCTTGCGTCTTGTCAAACTCCTTGGCACGGGCGTGCCAATAGAGTTGTTGTGGCAGCAGCTCCACCGGGCAGACTTCAGCGCAGGCGCCGCAACGGATGCAGGGCATCTCCAGGGGCGGCGGCTGATCCGGTTTACGGGTCACCAGAATGCAGTTGCTGGTCTTGATGATTGGTATGGCCGTACTGTGCATGGCAAACCCCATCATCGGCCCGCCGATGATGACACGCTCGATGTCTCCGGTTGTCCCGCCACACTGCTCGAGTAGATGCTGAATCGGGGTGCCGATGGGCACCTCCAGATTGCGCGGCTCTTTTATGCCGTCGCCAGTGATGGTGATGATGCGTGATACCAACGGCTGGCCATGGCTGATGGCGCGATGGATGGCGTAGGCGGTGGCGACGTTTTGGACGACGACGCCGATTTGGGCTGAGAGACCGTCGCTGGGGACCTCCTTACCGGTGAGTACCTTGACGAGCTGTCTTCCATCACCTTGGGGGTAGCGGGTCGGCACGGCGACCACCTCGATCCCGATTTCGTTGGCGGCGGCCTGACACATGGCGGCGATCGCCTCGGGTTTGTTGTCCTCAATGGCAATCAGTACCTCGCGGGCCTGGAGCGCATGGCGCATGATGTTGATGCCGGCGACGATCTCGCTGGCGCGTTCACGCATCAGCATATCGTCGCAGCTGATGTAGGGTTCACACTCAACACCATTGAGGATCAGGGTGTCGATCACCTTGCCGGTGGGGTTGAGTTTGATAAATGTCGGGAAACCGGCACCGCCGAGGCCGACAATACCGGCCGCCCGTACCAGATTGCGTAGGTGGCTTGGCTCGATGTCGGAGTAGTGGCGCTCATCGAGCTGCTGGTTCAGCCAGCGATCTTCGCCATCCGGGGCGATAACAATGCAGGGGGCGCTCAGCCCGGATGGATGGGGGATGGGGCGCTCTTCAATGGCGATGACGGTGCCGGAGCTGGAGGCGTGCACCGAAGCGCTGACGTACCCCTGGGCACGGGCAATCTCCTGTCCCTTGAGCACATACTGCCCCACCGTAACAACGGGTTCGGCGGATTGGCCAATGTGCTGGTGCAGTGGTATCGCCAGTTCAGCGGCGATGGCGGCCTGGGCGATGGGGTGCCGGGTCGATAGCTCCTTGTGCTGAGGTGGGTGGATGCCGCCGTGAAAATTCCAGAGTTGGCGGCTCATGCCTTGTTGGCCTCGGTCTGTTGTTCTGGGTAGGACCATTTCCAGTTAAAGATCTCCTGTGGTACTACTTCCATGGTGATGCAGTCCACTGGGCACGGCTCAAGGCAGAGTTCGCAGCCAGTGCATTCGGCCTCGATAATGGTATGCATCTGTTTGGCAGCGCCGAGGATGGCATCGACCGGACAGGCCTGGATGCAGAGGGTGCAGCCGATGCAAGTATTTTCGTCGATGATGGCGACCATCTTTGGCTTCTCTGCGCCCACTTCGGCGTCGAGCGGGATCGGCTCACGGCCCAGCAGGTCGGCCAGGGCGATGATGGTGGTCTGGCCGCCCGGCGGACAACGGTTGATATCCGCCTCGCCCCTGGCCATCGCCTCGGCGTAGGGGCGGCAGCCGGGAAAGCCACACTGGCCACACTGGGTCTGCGGCAGCAGGGCGTCGATTTTTTCGGCCAGTGGATCGCCTTCAACCTTAAAACGGACGGCGGCAAAGCCGAGCAGCAGACCAAAAATCAGCGCCAAGGCAGTGAGAGCTATTACAGCAGTTAACATGATTTAGCCCTTCACCAAGCCTGTAAAGCCCATAAACGCCAGGGACATCAAACCAGCGGTAATCAATGCAATCGCAGGGCCGCGAAAAGGGAGGGGTACGTCAGCGACAATGATCCGCTCACGCATCGCGGCAAACAGGATCAGCACCATGGAAAAACCGACCGCCGCACCAAAACCGTAGAGTGCAGACGAGATAAAACCGAAATCCTGCTGCACGTTGAGCAGTGCCACGCCCAATACCGCACAGTTGGTGGTGATGAGAGGCAGAAAGATCCCCAGTACCTGATATAACACAGGGCTGGTTTTATGCACCACCATCTCGGTGAACTGCACTACCACGGCAATTACCAGAATAAAGGTGATGGTGCGTAGGTACTCCAATCCCAGTGGTGCCAGCATATAGGTATTGGCTAGGTAGCTACAGACGGAGGAGAGCGTCAGCACAAAGGTGGTCGCCAGCGCCATACCGGTTGCCGTCTCTAGTTTTTTAGAGACCCCCATAAAAGGGCAAAGCCCCAGAAATTTTACCAGGACAAAGTTATTTACCAGCACAGTGCTGATCAGTATCAGAGCGTATTCGGTCATCTCTCTCTTCTGGTTGGTGAGTCAGCTATATGATCAATAAGACGCACAGTGCGGCCGGTTGGTGCAATGTTGGGTTTATCACCACGAGCGGCCATCCTAGGCTTCCTATATCACAAATTCAACACTGAATTTATATATGATATAGATCCTGGTTATATACGATGCGGTGCGTAACAGCGGTTTTAACCGCTGTTACTTCACCTTCATACCCGGTTGTGCGCCAGCGTGGGGCTCCAGAATCCAGAACTCCTCACCGCCGGGGCCGGCAGCCAATACCATCCCCTCTGACAGACCAAAGCGCATCTGGCGCGGCGCAAGGTTGGCCACCATGACCGTCAATTTGCCCTCCAGCTGTTCGGGAGAGTAGGCGGACTTGATGCCGGCAAACACATTACGGGTCTTTTCCTCGCCGATATCCAGGGTGAGCTGTAACAGTTTGTCAGCCCCTTCAACATGATCCGCCTTGACGATGCGGGCGATACGTAGATCAACCTTGGCAAAATCATCGTAATTGATCTGTTCCATCTTCACTTCCTTGGTGGCCTGTTCTTTGGGTGGAGTTTTATTCGGGGCAGAGGAGGTTAGCTGCGGCTTGAGGGTGTTCACACTCTCCGCCAGTAGCGCGTCAATCTGCTTTTGCTCGATACGTGTCATCAGATGCTGGTAAGCATTGATCTGCTGGTCCAGCAACAGCGTGGTAGCGTCATCCCACTGTAGCGGAGCAATGTGTAGAAACGCCTCAATCTGGCTGCTCAGTCGTGGCAATACCGGCTTTAGATAGAGTGTTAACAGGCGGAAGGCGTTGATCAGGGTTGTACAGACCTGCTGCAACTCATGTTCTCTGCCCGGCTCCTTGGCCAACACCCAGGGTTTGGTCTCATCCACATATTCGTTGGCGACATCGGCCAGGGCCATGATCTCGCGCATCGCCTCACTGAACTGGCGATTCTCGTAGAGCTCGGCAATCTGTGGCTGTCTGTTTTGAATGGTGGTCAGCAGTGTAGCGCCCGCGTCGTCCAGTGTTGCACACAGCTGCCCATCAAAGCGGTTTTTGATAAAACCGGCCGAGCGTGAGGCAATGTTGATATATTTCCCTACCAGATTGCTGTTAACCCGGGCAGCAAAGTCCTCAACGTTCAGATCAATATCCTCAATCCGGTCGCTCAGTTTGGCGGCAAAGTAGTAGCGCAAATATTCAGGATTAAGATGGTTCAGATAGGTGCGGGCCATAATAAATGTCCCACGGGATTTAGACATCTTTTGGCCGTTCACGGTGAGAAAGCCGTGCACGTTGATCTTGGTCGGGGTGCGATGGCCAGAGAACTTCAGGGTCGCGGGCCAGAACAGGGCGTGAAAATAGAGGATATCCTTGCCAATAAAATGGTAAATCTCCGTATCGCTCCCCTCACGCCAGTAACTGTCAAAATCCAGCCCCTTTAGGGCGCAGAGATTTTTGAAGCTCGCCATGTAACCAATCGGCGCGTCGAGCCAGACGTAGAAATATTTGCCTGGCGCATCAGGGATCTCAAACCCAAAATAGGGGGCATCGCGGGAGATGTCCCAATCCTTCAGTCCCGACTCAAACCACTCGCTGATCTTGTTAGTAGCCTCTGCCTGCAGCGGTGGTTGCTGGTTTTCCAGTAACCACTGCTTGAGGAAACTTTCGCACTCACCCAATTTAAAAAAGTGGTGTTCCGACTCCTTCAAGATGGGCGTAGCGCCAGAGATAGCCGAGTAAGGGGCAATCAGATCAGTAGGCGCATAGGTGGCACCACATACCTCACAAGAGTCACCATATTGATCAGCCGCCTTACATTTGGGACAGCAGCCCTTGATAAAACGGTCCGGCAGAAACATCTGTTTTTGCGGATCATAGAGCTGCTCAATGGTGCGAATGTCAATCAGTCCAGCGGCCTTGAGCTTGCGGTAGATATCCTGGGATAATTCGCGGTTCTCCTCCGAATTGGTGGAGTAGTAGTTGTCAAACGCGATGTGAAAATCGGTGAAATCCCCCAGATGTTCGCGGTGAACACGTTCAATCAGAGCCTCCGGCGTGATCCTCTCCTGCTCGGCACGCAACATAACCGGTGTGCCGTGGGTATCATCAGCGCAGACATAGTGACACTCATGGCCACGCATCTTCTGAAAACGGACCCAGATATCCGTCTGAATATACTCAACCAGATGGCCCAGATGGATTGAGCCGTTGGCATAAGGAAGGGCGCTGGTAACCAGAATTTTGCGTTGTGCGGCCATGGGGTGACGACTGTTCTCGATGACGTTGAAGAGCGTGAAGTATACCTCAACTTAGCCATCCGGACGGCCTGAAAACGCCATCTGCCAGATTATGGCAGATGGCGAGGACTGCTTTAATTAGAAGTTAGGGACGTTAACAGTAGGGTCGGAGAATGCGGCCCAGTTTGTGCTGTAAATATCGTAGACGGACGTTTCGTAGGTGTAGGTGCCGTTACTACCAACAGGGCCGTTACCAAAATTGTAAATATACTTACCTGCATTCATGTTGGATTTTTGGCTGCTGGTATTTATGTCGAAATCGGTGAGGATCTCGTTTGTCTGGGTGTCCGTAATAAGCAAGGTATTGGTCATTGGGGCACCGGTGATCTGGGCCTCTGCGCCGAAATAAGTAAGTGCACTCATGTCCAGCACAAAATTACTTGATATGCCACTTCCGTTAACAGTCTGGGTTATTTTAGGCTTGTTATCAACGTTGGCCTTGAGTGTTTCCTGTGCGAAGCCGACGCCTTTGACGGTCTGTCTGAAAACAACCCTGTTAGGCGTGGTCGTGCCGTTGCCTGAGATCGAACTTTGAGATAATGGGTCATAAAAGACCCCGGTAACTGAGGGGTTTAGAATCCCTGAATTTGGCGGGGTAGCATCGATCCCGCCATTAAGCTCTCCGTAACTGGCGGTCATTCTATAGCCTTTGAACCAGAAGGTATTGGCCGTGGAGATGTAGCTCTCCTGGCTGAAGTCGCTATTGGGGTCGCCGACTAACGTATGGTAATAATAGGCCTTAGTAACAGGATCCTGCGCCAGCTCCATTAAAAAGGGTGTCTTGTCGGGGTCATATTTACGAGGAGCTGCGTCGTGGTTTCCACGGATGCAGTATTCATCTGCGCTATGTTGGCACGTGACGAAAGTTTTGAGCTCTACGTTATTAGGGTCGGGTTTGACGGCGGGCAGGAAATTCAGCTCAAGCTGAGCACTGGCCATGGGGGTAAACCCCATCGCTATTAAAAGCAACGCCGTAACCACAGCCCTTGGTTGTAATGATTGTATCTGTTGATTATCCATGTGCCCCCACAGCTCCATTGCTGAGTTTATTTGTACATCAGCCTACCCTTTACTATGAGTATCACGATTACACTTACGCTTCAAGTGGGTAAAAGTAACGTAATAGTCGAAGGTGATCTGTATTGTAGTGCGTTTTGGCACGGTAGTTTAATTCTCTGGTGGTTGAGGTGTAAAGTTTTTACACTGTTTTACCTAGACGGAGTCCGTTATTATAGTTGATTGGATTGCTTGGTTATTTGGTTGGTATGGTTTTATTTGGGAGTGAATGGCATGTCTGACGTTACGCGGTTGGTGATAGAGGAGGCTATTAAAGGGGTGTTTGATCCGTACCTTGGTCAGGATCTGATCAGTGCCGGGGTGGTGAAGGATGTGACTGTACAGAGGGGAGTGGTGAGTGTGGCTATTGTCATGCCCTATCCTGCTAAGGGGTATGTTGCGACGCTGGCACGGCAGCTGGAGGCGGCGATTGGCCCGGTGGCTGGGGGCTGTGAGATTGCTGTTTCGATCACCCATGAGGTGGTGGCGCGTTCGGTGCAGCGCGGCGTGAAGTTGATGGATAATGTGAAAAATATTATTGCCGTTGCCTCGGGTAAAGGTGGGGTGGGCAAGTCGACAACGGCGGTCAATTTGGCTTTGGCACTGGCCCAGGAGGGCGCTCGGGTTGGGTTGCTGGATGCGGACATTTATGGTCCGAGCCAGCCGCAGATGCTGGGCATTAAGGGGCGTCCTGACTCTAAAGACGGCAAAAGCATGGAGCCGTTGGAGAATTACGGTATTCAGTCGATGTCGATCGGTTATCTGATTGATGTGGATTCGCCGATGATCTGGCGTGGCCCGATGGTGACCCAGGCGCTGGAGCAGTTGCTGCGTGAGACTAACTGGCGTGATCTTGATTATCTGGTGATCGATTTGCCGCCAGGTACGGGGGATGTGCAGCTGACGCTGTCGCAAAAGATTCCGGTCAGTGGTGCGGTGATTGTGACAACGCCCCAGGATATTGCCCTACTGGATGCACGCAAGGGTTTGAAGATGTTCGAAAAGGTGGATGTGAATGTGTTGGGTGTGGTTGAGAATATGAGCACCCATATTTGCAGTAGCTGTGGTCATGAAGAGCACATTTTTGGTAATGGCGGTGGCGCTCGTATGGCGGAAGAGTACGGTATTGAGCTGTTGGGTTCACTGCCGCTGGATATCTCTATTCGTGTCGATGCGGACAGTGGTAAGCCCAGTGTGGTGGCCGATCCTGAGGGGGTGATTGCCCAGGCGTACTGTGAAATTGCCCGCAAGGTGGCGGCTAAGCTGGCCAAAAAGGCTAAGGATTTCAGCCACAAATTTCCCAATATTGTCATTCAGAACAGCTGATGGTGGGCGGCGTCAGGTGACTGTTGCCGCCAATTTCTCTACAATGTGGCGCTTCTTTGGCCAGTCAAGCGGATGTTTCAGCGATGAGTATTAAATCGGATAAGTGGATTCGCCGCATGGCGGATCAGCATGGAATGATCGAGCCGTTTGAGCCGGGCCAAGTGCGTGAGGCCAATGGCCAGCGCATTGTCTCTTATGGGACCTCCAGTTATGGGTACGATGTGCGTTGTTCTGATGAGTTTAAGATATTTACCAATATCAACTCCGCCATTGTTGATCCTAAAAATTTCGATTCCAACAGCTTTGTGGATGTGAAGGCTAATGTCTGCATTATTCCACCTAACTCTTTTGCCTTGGCACGGACAGTGGAATATTTCCGTATACCTCGTAGTGTATTGACGATTTGCCTTGGTAAGTCGACCTACGCCCGTTGTGGCATTATCGTCAATGTTACACCGCTGGAGCCGGAGTGGGAGGGGCATGTGACGCTGGAGTTCTCCAATACAACGCCGCTGCCCGCCAAGATCTACGCTAACGAAGGTGTGGCGCAGATGCTGTTTTTTGAGTCGGATGAGGTGTGTGAGGTCTCTTATGGCGACCGTGGTGGTAAATATCAGGGGCAGACCGGGGTGACGCTGCCCCGCACCTGATGGTCATTCTAATAAGTAATAGTGTGTTAGGGGACGTTGGCAGCGACAGGGATTGGAATGGGGATACCTGACAGGTTGACCAGTTTCAAAAGTGCGCTGCCGCGTTCGTCATGTTGTTCGATCAAGACCGGTAGGTAGTTGAGTTTTTTGGCGCACCAGAGCGTGGTGGTGCGGGTGCCGGTGGTCTGTAGTTTGAGGGTCTCAAACTCGCCTAATGCCGTTTGGATGCGCTCTTCCCCGACTATTTCAAACGTAGTTATTTTTGCGGTGCCGTCATCGATAACGTTGTACTCCAGTTTTGTCCGCTTCCCTTGTTGCAGATCATTGACCAGCGCGAGCTGGTAGAGCAGCTTATCCTGTGAGCCGTTGGTGAGCACGAGTTTCCATGGCTCTTTGTTGGTCACGTCGGTGACCCGTCTGTTTTTCCAGTCAAAGACCAGCTTGAGGTGACGCTCTTTTTTACTGTCGCCGGAGCGGTCATAAGAGTAGATGAGTGGGCGCAGTTGCTGGTTCTCGTAACGCCATTCGCTACGCTCAGTCAGTACTGATTTGGTGAACCAGTGGGCATAACCGACTGCTTTGGAGCTGGATTCATAGACGTAGCTGCCATCCCCTTTGGGATAGAGCTTGCGGGTCATTTCGGCGAGGGCTAAGGGGCCAACACTGAGGCTGTAGGTGGCATCGAATTTCTCTGGCAGTCCGGCGGCATTGCCACAGTTAAGGATAGTTAAAAGGGTGAGGGTGGCGGCTGCGATGAGTTTCTGGAGTGGCCTGTTCATAAGAATTTTTTTTCAAGTTGGGTAATCGGTTGGTTGTCGAGCAGTGCCTGACCATCGCGGAGGGTGAGTCGCCCGTCGGTATACCACTTGATGGCCTGTGGGTAGATGATGTGCTCTTGGGCTTGTGCTCGTTCTGTCAGTGTGTCGGTATTGTCGTCTCTGAGAATGGGGAGGGTGGCGCGGATGATGACCGGGCCGCCATCCAGTTCCGGCGTGACAAAATGGACACTCACCCCGTGCTCTTTAACACCTGAATCGAGGGCGCGCTGGTGGGTATTTAGCCCCTGAAAATTGGGTAATAACGAGGGGTGGATATTGATGAGCCGCCCGAGATAGTGGTTAACAAAGGTGGAGGTCAATATCCTCATAAACCCAGCAAGTACGATGAGTGTTGGGTGATAGCCGTCGATGAGTTGCTCCAGCTCAATCTCAAAGCTGCGACGTTCTTTGAAGTCGTTGTGGTTGACGATATGGGTGGGTATGCCTGCGGCGCGGGCGCGCTCCAGCCCCGGGGCGGTGGGGCGGTTACTAATGACCGCCCGTATCTCCGCGTTGATCTCGCCGCTGGCACAGCTATCGATGATGGCCTGCAGGTTACTGCCGTTGCCGGAGATGAGGACAATCAGCGGTTGTGGGGGGATTGCCGCGGCCATTACTGGATGGTGACAAGGTGGTCGCTACCGGCGGCGTTCTGGATGGTGCCGATCTGCCAGGCGGTCTCGCCGTGTTGGCGCAGGCATGCCAGGGTGGCATCGACATCGGCGGCAGCGATGATAACGGTCATGCCAATGCCGCAGTTAAAGGTGCGGTGCATCTCATCGCTCTTGACGTTGCCCTGCTCCTGCAGCCAGTCGAAGATCGGCGGGCGCTGCCAGGTCTGGCTATCGAGCGCTGCCATGCACCCTTCAGGCAGGACGCGTGGGATGTTTTCCAGCAGGCCGCCGCCGGTGATGTGGGCCATGGCGTGCACGTCCACTTTAGTGAGCAGATCGAGCAGGGGTTTGATGTAGATGCGGGTGGGGGTGAGCAGGGTCTCGCCTAAGCTGCTGTCGCCAAAGGGATCGCTGAGTTTGGCACCGCTGATGTCGATAATTTTACGCACCAGTGAGTAGCCATTGGAGTGGGGGCCGGAGGAGGCGATGCCGATGATGGCGTCACCCGCCTTGACCTTGCTGCCGTCGATGATATTGGCTTTTTCAACCACGCCGACACAGAAACCGGCCAGATCGTAATCTTCGCCGTGGTACATGCCTGGCATTTCGGCGGTTTCGCCACCGATCAGGGCGCAACCGGCCTGTACACAACCGTCGCCGATACCTTGGACAACGGCGCTGGCGTTGGCCACGCTCAGCTTGCCGGTGGCGTAGTAGTCGAGGAAAAAGAGCGGCTCAGCCCCCTGTACAATCAGGTCATTGACACACATGGCCACCAAATCGATGCCGATGGTGTCGTGTTTACCCATCTCCATGGCCAGTTTGAGTTTGGTACCCACGCCATCGGTGCCGGAGACCAATACTGGCTGGCGGTAGCGGTCGACAGGCAGTTCAAACAGGGCACCAAAACCACCCAGTCCTGAGAGTACGCCAGGACGGCGGGTGCGGGCGGCAACGGGTTTGATGGCCTCCACCAAGGCGTCTCCAGCGTCGATGTCGACACCGGCATCACGGTAGCTTAAAGAGGTTCTGTTTTTTGAATCGGGAGAGTTGCTCATGCTGTTAGTTCGCTCTTTCGTTATCTGCTGACGCCAAGACGGTGTATTATTTTAAAGGAAGTTGAGTGGTACGGCGACTCCTAAAGCGTCGCTTGACCAAAACCGGGTATTATCCAGGGGTTGTGGGCTGTTCCTGATGGTGGTGGGAGGGGCGGGTTTTCAAACTGCTGTTTTTGAGGTTGCTGGAGTGTTTTTGTCTGTGATGAAGAGTTTAATAACCAGAATTGGCCTGTTTTGTCTGCTGTGGGTGTTGGCGTTGCCGGGGCAGACGGGTGAGGCGGTGGGGCTTTATGAGGCCGAGGTGCCTGTTAAAGGGCAGGGCAGCGATGAACGATTGGCGGCCTATGCCGCGGCGATGGCTCAGGTGGTTGTTAAGCTTACGGGGGATCGTGGTGCACCGCAGTCGCCTCGTCTGTCGAGGGTAATGGCCTCAGCCCAGAAATGGGTCCAGCAGTATAGCTACCGGGCGCAGGAGGCGGCTGCACTGCGGGCGGAGGGGTACTCCCGCCTGCTGCTGGTGCAGTTTGATGAGCGCTCTTTGAGTCAGGCGCTGGTGGCGGCTGCGGTACCGCTGTGGGGGCGGAACCGGCCCGATATGATGGTCTGGCTGGCGCTGGAGGATGGCCCGTCACGGACGTTGTTGGCGGCTAATGATGGTACGGAGTTGGCGTTGGCGCTGGCGACCCATACCCGTCGCCGGGGTTTGCCGTTGGTATTGCCGACGGCAGGGGAGCAGATGGGACTGAGTTTTGCTGATGTCTGGGCGGATGCCCGCCAGCCGATTATGAACAGCTCTAAACGTTACGGTGCCAATGCGGTGCTGGTGGGGCGTATTAGCCGTCTTGCCAACGGTAGCTGGCAGGGGCGCTGGAGCCTCTACCAAGGGGAGGATATTCAGCGTTGGTCTGGTGACGAGGTGGAGCAGGTGGCTGTGGTAGCGAGTGGTGTGGATGGTGCGGCGGACCGTTTTGCCCAGCGTTACGCCCAGCTCCTGACAACCGGCACCGCCAATCAGGTGGCGCTGCTGGTGACCGATGTAACAACACTGGCGGCCTATGCCCAGGCACAGCAGTATCTGCTCTCGCTGGATCTGATCACTAAGGTTCAGGTGACCAAAGTGCAGGGCAGTGAGGTGCTCTTTACCCTGGATGTGCGCGGTGATGCCAGCGGCATTGATAGTGTCATTAACCTGGGTGGAATCCTGCGGCGCTCCACGGCCGTGCGTGCAGATAATCAGACCTTGGTTTATCAACTGCTGCCGTAATGTTTGCACCCAAAGATATCCCCAACCTGCTGAGTATTGCCCGCATCCTGCTGAGTCTGCCGGTGGCGTGGCTGCTGCTGAACGAACGTTTTAGCGAGGCGCTGTTGCTCTTTTTTATCGCCGGGGTGTCGGATGGGCTGGACGGTTATCTGGCCAAACGGTTTGGCTGGCGCAGCCGTCTCGGTTCTATCCTTGATCCGCTGGCGGACAAGACGCTGCTGGTTACCTCCTTTCTCTGTCTCGTCTGGGTCGGCCTGATTCCATTCTGGCTGTTGGCGCTGGTGATGGGGCGCGATCTGGTGATTGTCTTGGGTGGTTTGGCCTTCCACTGGTTGATTGGTCGTTACGAGCTGGAGCCCACCTGGGTCAGCAAGCTCAACACGCTGTTGCAGATTACCCTGGTGCTGGCGCTAGTGCTCTCCAACGGCCTCTACATCTTGCCGGATGCGCTACTGGTTGGGCTGCTCTATGGCGCCTGCTTGACCACGATTTTGAGTGGTATCGATTATATATGGACGTGGGGGCGTAAGGCATATCACGCCCGCCATCCAGGTGAAGGAAAGAGCTCATGAGTGATTCGCAAAAATGGTTATTGCTGCTCGGCGTAGCGCTGCTGATTGCGCTGCTCTATGCGCTGGGGCCGGTGCTGACACCGTTTTTGGTGGCGGCAGGGCTGGCCTATCTTGGTGATCCGTTGGCCGATCGTCTGGAGGCGCGCGGACTCTCCCGTACCATGGCGACTGTGGTTGTTTTTGCCGGCATGGGTCTGGCCGTGCTGTTGGTGGTGGCGGTAGTGGTGCCGCTGTTGCAGCAGGAGCTGGTCGTGCTGGCGAAAAAATTGCCCGGTTATATCGACTGGCTGCAGCAGATCGCGCTGCCGTGGCTGCAGGCGCAGTTCGCCAGTGATTTACCCGTGCTGGATCTGGCGCAGCTCAAGCAGATCATCATCAGCCACTGGCAACAGGTGGGGGGGGCGGCTGCCAGTATCTCTGCCCGCGTGATGAGTTCGGTGACGGGCTCCGGCCTGGCGCTGCTCGGTTTTTTTGCCAATCTGGTGCTGATCCCGGTACTTACTTTTTACTTGCTACGCGACTGGGATGTGATGAAGGGGCTTATCCATCAACTGATCCCGCGCCGTTACGAACCGCGCGCCGTGCATCTGGCCCGTGAGTGTGACGTGGTGCTGGGTGGTTTCATGCATGGCCAGCTGCTGGTGATGGCGGCGTTGGGGGTGGTCTACTCCGTTGGCCTGTGGCTGGCGGGGCTCGACATGGCGCTGCTCATCGGTATGATTGCCGGGTTGGTCAGCTTTGTCCCTTATCTCGGTTTCATTATCGGTGTGGTGCTGGCGGGCATCGCCGCCATCGTGCAATTTCAGGAGCTCATACCGCTGCTCTACGTGTTGCTAGCGCTTGGTGTTGGCCAGATGCTCGAATCCTTTGTGCTGACGCCCTATCTGCTCGGCGACCGCATCGGTCTGCACCCGGTAGCCGTGATCTTTGCAGTGATGGCGGGCGGTCAGCTGTTCGGTTTTGTCGGGGTGCTGCTGGCGCTGCCAGCCACCGCTGTACTCATGGTGATAGTGCGGCAATCCATAGAGTACTACCTCGATAGCCAGGCCCAGAATGGCATTATTAAACAGAGTGGTGATATTAAAAAATGAGTTCCAGGGCGCCAACACCCGTAGTGCAACAGCTGGCCCTGCGCATGTGGCTGCGAGAATCGGCCACCTTTGCTAATTACGTCTATGGCAGCAACGGCCAGGTGGTCACCTCGTTGCAGCAGGCCTGTGGCGGGGGTGCCGAGCGCTTCATCTATCTTTGGGGCAGCAACAGCGTCGGCAAAAGCCACCTGCTGCAGGCCGCCTGTCATGCCGCCACGGCGGCGGGAGAGGGGAGTGTCTATCTGCCACTGAGTGAACCCGGTCTGGTGCCAGAGATGCTGGACGGGCTGGAGCAGATGGCGGTAGTGGCGGTCGATAATCTTGACGCCATAGCCGGTAATCGTGGCTGGGAGACCGCGTTGTTTCACCTCTACAATCGCATCCGTGATCAAGGCCACGGTGTGCTGCTGGTGGCCGCCAACCAGCCACTGCCGGCACAGCCATTGACACTGCCCGACCTGCACTCACGTCTGGCGTGGGGATTGGTATTTCAGCTCCACAGCTTGAGTGACGCCGAAAAGTTGGCAGCGTTGCAACAGCGTGCCGATCAGCGCGGTTTTGAGTTGAGTGAAGAGGTGGGGCGCTACCTGTTACGCCATTATCAACGTGATATGACGGCGCTGTTTGAGTTGTTGGAGCTGCTCGATCAACGTTCCCTGGCGCAGCAGCGCCGCCTCACCATCCCGTTTGTTAAAGAAGTGATAGGAACCGAATCATGAGCCAGCCCCAAATCCCGCCCCAGCCCAAAACAGTTACCGAAAATGTCCGCACCGCTCTGGTGGAGGATATTGGCAGCGGAGACCTCACCGCCGCATTGATCCCTGTTGATGCCCAGGCTGAAGCCTACGTGATCACCCGCGAGGCGGCGGTGGTCTGTGGTCGCCCCTGGGTTGACGAGGTATTTCGTCAGCTTGATACGCGGGTGCAGATCGAATGGCAGGTGCAAGAGGGCGATTGGGTCACGCCAGATCAGGAGCTATTCCGTCTGCGCGGCAGCGCCCGGGCGCTGCTCACCGGTGAACGCACCGCGCTCAATTTTCTGCAAACACTCTCTGGTACCGCCACTGAGGCACGGCGCTGGGCCGAGCTTGTCGCCGACCTGCCGGTCAAAATTCTCGATACCCGCAAGACCCTCCCTGGCCTGCGCGACGCACAAAAATATGCCGTGCGTTGCGGCGGCTGCCACAACCACCGCCATGGCCTTTATGACGGTGTGTTGATCAAAGAGAATCACATCCACGCCGCCGGTTCCATCACCCAGGCCGTCACCAAGGTGCGTCCCTACGCCCAAGGCAGACTGGTAGAGGTCGAGGTGGAAAACATTAACGAACTGCAAGAGGCGCTGGCAGCAGGCGCCGACATCATCATGCTCGACAATTTTACGTTAGAGCAGATCCATCAAGCCGTCGCCATCAACCGTGGCAAGGCCAACCTCGAAGTCTCCGGCAACGTCTCGCTCGAAACAGTACGGAGACTGGCCGAGACCGGCGTTGATTTCATCTCCACCGGCGCGTTGACCAAACATCTGCGCGCGGTTGATCTGTCGATGCGGTTTGTTTGACGTAAATCATGGCCCAAATTTTAATCGTTGAGGATGAGCCTGCAATAGCTGATACGTTGATCTATGCGTTGCAGCAAGAAGGTTTTGCCACGGTCTGGGTGAGTCTTGCAGGAGCGGCGCTGGAGTATGTTCAGAAAAATCCCGTTGATCTGGTTGTGTTGGATGTGGGGTTGCCGGACATCAGTGGCTTTGAGGCGTGCAGGCGTCTGCGCCGTTTCTCCGATGTCCCCGTTATCTTTCTCACTGCGCGTGGGGACGAGGTGGATCGAATAGTGGGGCTGGAGATAGGGGCTGATGACTATGTGGTAAAACCTTTTAGTCCACGTGAAGTAGCTGCGCGGGTGAGAGCCATACTCAAACGTATTTCCCCTCCTGATCAATTGCCGCTGCCAGATACTGGTTCATTGATTGGAAATCTATTCCAGATAGATCATGAGCGTTTTCAGATTCGCTTCCGTAACCAACCGCTCAACCTGACTCGCCATGAGTTCCGACTGTTGCAGGCATTGCTGTCTCAGCCGGATAGGGTGCTGAGTCGTGAGCAGCTATTGAATGCTGTGGGTGTAACAGTGGAGGCGGGTTACGAACGTAGTATTGATGGCCACATTAAAAGTCTGCGTGCCAAGTTGAGAGAGATTTCGGTCGATGCCGAACCCATTCAGACTCACCGTGGATTTGGTTATAGCTACAGCCCGGCGCACAGCTGATGCCATTGGGTATTCGCATTTTTCTGGTCTATTTTCTGTTCGTTGGCTTGAGTGGCTATTTTATGTTGAGCACGGTGATGGATGAGATTCGTCCGGGAGTGCGCCAATCTACCGAAGAGACACTGGTAGATACGGCCAACCTGCTCGCACTCATACTGCGTGAAGAGATTAAAACGGGCACACTTAGTCAAAGTAGATTTCCCGCCCTGATGGCGCTTTATGGACAACATCAGGTACAAGCCAATATCTGGGGTATACACAAAACCGGAATTACTAACCGCATTTATGTCACTGACCGCAACGGTATTGTGCTGCTGGACTCCAGTGAGCAGGCGGTGGGAGAAGATTACTCTCGTTGGAATGATGTTTACCTGACGCTGCATGGTCAATATGGGGCGCGTTCAACCCCCGCAGTATTGGGCGATGAGAGTACCACCGTGATGTATGTGGCCGCGCCAATCGTAGATGAGGGGGAGATTATCGGTGTGGTATCGGTGGCCAAGCCCAACAGTAGTCTGCAACCCTATATTGATCGCTCACAACGGCGGTTGAGTTGGCTGGGAGGCGGTCTGGTTGTTCTGGGTTTGCTGGTTGGTGGTCTGCTCTCCTGGTGGTTAAGTGGCGCATTACGCCGAATGACGGCGTATGCCGAGGCGGTGAGCAATGGGCGGCGTGCCGAGTTACCCACGTACCGTGGGAGTGAGCTGGCGCAATTGACAGTGGCACTGGAGAACATGCGTGTCCAGTTGGAGGGTAAGGCCTATGTTGAGCGTTATGTACAAACCCTGACCCATGAACTGAAAAGCCCGCTGGCTGCCATTCGTGGTGCGGCGGAATTGTTGCAGGGGGATATGCCTCATGAACAACGTAACCATTTTATTGCCAATATTGATGATGAAAGTAGACGTTTGCAGCAGTTGATTGAGCGTTTGCTGAATCTGGCGCTGGTGGAGCAGCGTCAGGTGCTGGAAGAGCATGTCGAGATACCTCTATATGAATTGGCTGATGAGCTGATTCAGTCACAGTCGGCGCGTATTCTTAATGTTGGTCTGACGGTAGAAAATAGAATTCCAAAGGGTCTGTCTGTTTGTGGCGAGCGCTTTCTGTTGCGCCAAGCAGTGGCAAATTTACTCGATAACGCCATTGACTTTAGCTCTCCGGGTGGTTTGATCTGTTTTAGCGCTGAGCGCCGTGATAAAGAGTTGATAGTGGCGGTTATTAACCAAGGAACACAGATCCCTGATTATGCACTGCCGCGCCTGACAGAACGTTTCTACTCTCTGCCTCGTCCTGCCACGGGTCGTAAAAGCACGGGGCTTGGATTGAATTTTGTGCAGGAGGTGGCTGATCTGCATGGGGGGAGTCTAATAATTCACAATAGGGTAGACGGGGTGGAAGTGCAGTTGATACTGCCAATGGCTTAAACACTGCACAAACTTCACGGAAAGATCACCAGTTCTCCACACACCACGCATCAACCTCTCACACTACTACATCACACTCTCCTTACATTACATAGAAGGAGAAAGTTATGAATCGTACCCTCGCAATAAAACTCGGCACTATCGCACTATTGATGGTTTTGCTTATGCTTCCGTTAAGCATGATAGATGGCCTGATTAATGAACGTCAGGCTCAACGTGAACAGGTCGTTCGGGAAATTGCCCGTAGCTCCAGTTATAGCCAGACAATTACCGGGCCATTGCTGGTGGTGCCCTACCATAAGAAGGTGCGTGAATGGAAAGTAGATCCGAAAACTCAAGAGAGATTTCTGGTGGAGAATGAAGTTGGTGGGAGGCTCTACTTCCTGCCAGAGATATTTGAGTTGGCTGGTGACGTGAAGACTGAGCTGAGAGCCCGTGGAATCTATGAAGCACGTCTTTATCATGCTGACAGTCAGATCAAAGGCCATTTTGAGTTGCCAATGCAACTAGTGTACTGTAACAAATAGTGTGATCATATATAATAGCGCTACTCCTTCCTTATTTTCTGGTGCGCTGACTATGCCTGTCCCCGTTGCTATCTCACTCACAGAAGAAGAACGCCAAGAATTTCATCGCTGTTGTCGT
>JANOSY010000010.1:0-18337 GCA_031416075.1 Tenderia sp. (SeqCode)
AAGATTATGGAATTCATTGAGGTCCACAATACCGATCCAAAACCCTTTGTGTGGACAAAAACAACTGAAGCGATTTTAGAGAAAATCGGGCGTGCTAAGGCTGCCTTGGTATGAGTATATTATTTGTTACAGTACACTAGACCATTCATTAAAATAGAGGAGTTTTTTCCATGGCTACCATTACCAACGCCAACCTAACGATTAACCACAACCACGCAGCCAAAACTGGCAAAGTATTAGTCAAGTGCGACGTGAATTTCACCGCCTTCGAAATTAACGAGATGAAGGAGGGGTTGAAATTTAAACTCATCTGTCAGCTCTGGGGGGCGGACTCCGGCCTGAACGGCGCTGATGATTACCTCTACACTATGCCAACAGCAAAATTCTTCCCTGACGCAACCCCAACCACGACTGAAAAAGTAACATTCGAAGCCACCGTTGGTGAAGGTTTGCTGAATGAAGATACAGGCACAGACGAGGTGTACGCCAAACTGAGACTGACCAATCTCTACACCCTGATCACCGTCAACAAAAACAGCAACGAAGTATCCCATAGCTTCTGATACCGACATTAACCGGCCATACATTTCTATGTGGCCGGTATTTTGTTATTACGCCCACGCTCACATCTACCGCTCTCTTACGACTAACAACGAGGGCTTTGCGTATTGATGATGTAGTGTGTACGCCCTACACTCGCCCCTCCCCCTGAGAGAAGGAAGGGCTGGATGCATCAGGCAGCAATTAAAAAACTATTTGATAATACGGTAACAAGGCATATAGGCCTTGCCCGGTAACTTCATGCGCTGGCGCGCCACAAACGAGGCGAGCAGTGTATCCATGGCATTCATGATGGCGGGTTCACCGCGCAGTTCAAACAGGCCGTGTTCTTCGATGGCGCGTATCCCGTCGTCCTTGACGTTGCCGGCGACGATGCCGGAGAAGGCACGACGCAGGTTGGCAGCGAGCAGGTGTGACTCTTGATTTTTATGCAGCTCCAGATTGTGCATGTTTGCGTGTGTAGGGGCGAACGGTTTTTGGAACTCATGTTCGATCTTAAGCAACCAGTTGTAGTAGTAGGCATCGCTGTGCTCGCGGCGGAAGAGGCGCACCTGTTCCAGCCCATCCTTGATCGCGCGCGCCACTGCCACAGGGTCACCAACGATGATGCGATAACGCTGCTGCGCCTCAGCTCCGAGGGTGTCAGCGATGAACTGGTTGATCTCGGTGAAGTAATCGGCCGAGCTGGCCGGACCGGTCAGGATCAGCGGAAAGGGCATATCTTTGTTATCGGGGTGCAATAAAATTCCGAGCAGGTAGAGGATCTCTTCCGCCGTCCCAGCGCCACCGGGGAAGACAACAATGGCGTGGCCGGTACGGACAAACGCTTCGAGCCGTTTTTCGATATCAGGCATGATCACCAGATCATTAACGATCGGATTGGGTGATTCGGCAGCGATAATACCTGGCTCAGAGATACCGATGTAGTGGCCGTCACGGATGCGCTGTTTGGCGTGGCCGATAGTGGCTCCCTTCATCGGCCCCTTCATGGCGCCGGGTCCACAACCGGTGCAGATGTTAAGGCCGCGCAGCCCCATCTCGTAACCGACCTTTTTGGTGTAGTCATACTCTTCGCGCTGGATCGAGTGGCCGCCCCAGCAGACCACCAGCTTGGGGTCGGTCATCGGTTTGAGGATGTTGGCGTTACGCAGGATGTGGAACACCGCGCTGGTGATGTCGTCGCTGACATCAAGATTGAATTTTGGGTTGTCGTAGATCTCGTCGCTGACATAAATAACATCGCGCAGCACCGCAAACAGATGTTCGCTGATCCCTTTGATCATCTTGCCATCCACAAAGGCGCTGCTGGGGGCGCCGATCACTTCGAGTTTGATGCCACGCTCCTGCTGAATCACATGAATATCAAACGATTTGTATTTCTCCAGCAGCGCCTTACCATCATCCAGCTGGCTGCCGCAATTTAATACCGCCAGCGAGCAGTTGCGAAAAATATTGAAGAGTCCGCCCTGGCTGCTATCGAGCAGTTTTTTAACTTCAAGCCGGGAAAGAACATCAAGACGTCCCTCCGGGGTTATACGTGCGTCGATCACTGCATTGGTCATTGTGCCGCCTCCATCGTGCTGCATCATTTTTGTTTTTTATTACCGGGGACAATCACTTGCCCTACCCTGTATATCTGCTCTAAAGCGACATTTCTTGAATAATCAGCGCTCGCGCCAGCTGTTCATGATCGCCAGACAGCGCTGATTCAGCTGCTGCGCCCGGCCCTCAGTCGCCGCCTCACTGTAACAGCGTAACTCTGGCGCATTGCCCGATGGCCGCAGATGGATCACCTCTTCATTCATGAAGGTGATACGCACACCATCCGTACCGTCCACGGCCTTTACCTGGCCCGCCTCTTCACCAAACACCGCTTCAATCTTCCGTTTGTCCCTGTCAAAGTCGCCACTATTAAAGGTGGCGATTCGGCTCTGGCTGAGTTCGGTTGGAAAGGCCTTAAGTCGGTCACTGCTGGTAAAACGTGACGGCAGCTGTTGCAGCAGACCAGAGATGGAGAGTTTGGCCTGTTTGGCCAGCATCAAAATGGCCAGCGGTACGATGATGGCGTCGCGGGTTGGCAGTGCTGGCAGACGGTAGCCGTCACGTTCGATATCGCTGGCGATCAAAAAACCGCCGTTGGCCTCATAACCGACCACGGCGGTTTCACCCTCGCTCAACGCCTCGTCCATCGCCGCAATCACAAACGGTGAGCCGATTTGGGTCCGTTTAACAGTTGCAAACCAACCACACTTCTCTACCGCGCTGTTGCTGCTGACCGGGGTGGCCACAACATGGGCACCAAGATAACGGGCACAGAGAATGCCGGCCACATCACCACGCAACCAACGGCCACGCTCGTCACTCACCAGCGGTCTGTCACCATCACCGTCGGCAGAGATGATGCAATCAAAGTCATACTCTTTCCCCCATTTGGCGGCCAGATCCACATCTTCCGGACGAACCGCTTCGGTATCCACCGGGATAAACTTGTCCGAACGTCCCAGCGCCACCACCTCCGCCCCCAACCCTTTGAGGATCTTCGCCATCACATCGCGGGCAACGCTGGAGTGTTGATAGACACAGACCCGTTGCCCCGCCAGGACATGGTGCGGGAAGAAGCTAACGTAGCGCTGCACATACTCTCTCTCTGCCGCCGTGATCACCTCAGGCAGGGTGTAGGCGGTGACGGCCTTGCCATCCTCCCGGAAACGGCCTGCCGGAATCTGCACCACCTGACGGCTGATCCCCTCCTCATCCCGCTTAAGGATCTCACCACTCGCCTTGTTAAACTTAATACCATTGCGGTCATCAGGAATGTGGCTGCCCGTCACCATCAGACTGGGAATGCCGTTGCCCATACCGTAGAGCGCCACCGCCGGGGTGGGGACAAACCCACAGTTAAGTGGCTGATAACCGGCATCGGCAATGGCCATGGCCAGCGCCGCCATAATCCGGGGGGAGCTGGGGCGAAAATCACCGGCAATCGCCACACCGGCACCAGACACCAGCACGCCGCCCTCATTCAGGTACTGAAGAAAGGCACGGGTATAGGCATAGCAGACACGATCCGTCATCTCCGTGGCCAACCCACGTGCGCCACTGGTACCAAACTTTACGCCGCTCTCCACCATCAGCTCGGCAATGCAGAGGCCCTCATCTACACTTGTCACATCCATATTTGCACTACCTCATTACCCTAAACAGCCCACTCAACCACGTTAAAACAGCAGCCGCCACAATTGTCAGGCGATTCTGCATCAATTCAGAAACCAGAAGAGTAGCAGTTTTGTACTACTACCGCGCCCGGCACAACGCCCCCCAGCGCCATTTGACTTTCTTGCCCCAACAGGCACAATCGCGCCATGCCGCAAACCGATCTCTTCCTGCCCGACTACACCGTGCGTATCTCACCACGGGCCAAACGGCTACAGCTGCGGGTCAAACCAACAGGCCAGGTTGAGGTTGTTGTCCCCAAAGGCGTGGCCTTGCGGCATGTACCGGGGTTTGTCGCCGAACATGCCCAGTGGTTGGAACAGGCCGTTGCCAAAACCTTGGACCGACTTGAACACAAGCATCATAACAGCACACCTATGTTACCGGAGCGTATCGCCCTGGCTGCAATTGGCGGCGAGTGGCAGGTGAGTTACCACCCGGCGCTGCGTGCCCGTGTTATCGATCAGGCCGCCCATGCCCAGCTTAAGGTCTTTGGCAGCAATGAAACACAACAGCGCGCCGCCCTGCAGGCGTGGTTAAACCCGCTCGCCAAAACGACCCTGATTCCCTGGCTCGAAGAGGTGAGCAGTGAGGTGAAACTACCCTTTGCCAGCGCCACCGTACGGGCACAGAAGAGCCGCTGGGGCAGCTGCAGCTCGCGCAAGCGGATCAATCTCAATCGCGCCTTGATGTTCACCTCGCCAGGGGCGGTACGTTACCTCTTTATTCACGAGCTCTGTCACACCGTTCACATGAACCACTCAGCCCGCTATTGGGCTTTAGTGGCAACGCTTGAGCCAGACCACCGCCGTTATGAGGCCGAGCTACGCCACGCCATGGCCACAATACCGCGCTGGGCACTCTCCGACTAAAAGCCTGCTTGGTCAATAACAGTAGGGCGGGCTATACTGAAAATGCGTTGCTGCCTGGTATGTGCAGGGCATGTGCAGATAAAGAAGGCCAGGAGCGACGCAAGGCAGTAGACGTTCGGCGAGTGACAAGCGGTCACTGGGAACGCCCATCAAATGGCCCGGCCAGTACGGGGGTGGTGGGCGCATCCCCTGCCTCGCACGGGGCAGGGGTATGTGTCTTATCAGGACTGCAGACCATTCACCAAATCCAGACCAAAACCATCAATCTTTGACCTGCACACCATTTTCAGTATATGTTTCACATTAGTTTGAGGTGTTATCGGGGGAGACTACCTAATGAATAAAAAATTATTTGCATTATATTTAATGGTTGCCAGCGCGTGTGCCATGCACTCAACCGCACAGGCCGTCGGCCCAACGCTGGCCACAGAACAGATGGCCAAAATCATTCTCAGTATGGAGAAACAACCCAGCAAGGATGCCAAAATCACACTGGAAGATATTGCCAAAAACAGCTCATCTACCGGCAATGAGCGGCAGCTGGCCAACTCCATGCTCCACCTTGAACAGAAGGTCCGGCCAGAAGATAAAGCCACACTGATGAAAATATGGCTCAGCCCCAGTGCCGCCGAGCCCGAACGGTCGCTGGCCAAAGCGCTGTTGAGATTTGATGCAAAATCGGACGACAGGGTCAAAGCAGCCTTGGCCGAATTCAACCTGAGCAAAGCAAAATAACAAAGTGCTCCTGTTGTATAACAATACGGCCCCGGATATGGGGCTTTTTTATAGACTGTTACCACCCAATTCAAGGCCGATTATCTCGCCTTGGGATGAGAGACGTTTGATAACCAACTCGCATATACTGATGCGACGGCCTGTTTTTCATGTGATTGACCATGAATTAACCCCATAACACACGGAGTTTAAAGATGTCACGTCTGTTTACTGAATACCGCCTGGGCGAAGTCACTCTGCACAATCGTCTGGTAATGGCACCACTCACACGGTGTCGGGCAATCGACAATCTGCCCAACGCATTAATGGCTGAGTATTACAGCCAGCGCGCCTCTGCGGGTTTAATCGTAACGGAAGGGGTTGCCCCGTCAGCCAATGGCCAGGGGTATGCACGCATCCCCGGCATCTACTCTGAGGCGCAGATTGAGGCATGGAAGCCGGTTACCGAGGCGGTTCATAACGCCGGTGGCAGCATCTTCATGCAGCTCATGCATACAGGCCGTGTCTCCCACCCACTCAATATGCCTGCCGGGGCACGGGTATTGGCCCCCTCGGCCATTGCCGCCGCCGGGGAGATGTATACCGATGCCGAAGGGATGAAACCACACCCCGTGCCACAGGCTATGACAAAAGCGGATATCGAACAGACAATTGAGGAGTATGCACAAGCGGCCCGCAATGCCGTCAAAGCCGGGTTTGATGGTGTGGAGCTACACGCCGCCAACGGCTATCTGCTGGAGCAGTTTCTGCGCCCCACCTCAAACCAACGTGAAGATGAGTATGGCGGCAGCATCGAAAACCGCTTCCGTTTTCTCTCCGAGGTGACCCACGCAACACTGGAGGCCATTGGCCACAGCCGGGTTGGCATACGTATCTCCCCTTACGGCACATTTAATGACATGCCGCTCTACGATACCCTGGAGGATGATTATACCTTCCTGGCGCTGCACATCGACGCACTCGACCCTATCTATATCCACATGGTTGACCACTCAGCGATGGGGGCACCTGTTGTCCCCGACTCCATGAAACAGAGCTTCCGTGACTACTTCTGCGGCACCATGATCCTCTCTGGTGGGTATGATGCAGCACGGGCGATGTCGGATGTCGATTCAGGCCGGGCAGACCTGGTGGCCGTGGGCCGTCCATTTTTAGCCAACCCCGATCTGATTGCACGCTGGCAGGAGGACTCCCCTCTGAACGAACCAGACGCCGATACCTTCTATACCCCCGGTGCAAAAGGGTATACCGACTACCCCACACTGCCGTAATCAACTGCCCCCAGCCCCGCTCGTTAACCCAGGAGCGGGCGAGGCCTTAAACCAATCCCACCACATAACCACCCGGACCACATTCAGTCGTCACTGACAGAGAGACCATCCACCCTTTTATACGGTCGATGTGGTGCCGCTATTGCTTTATCATGCAGGGACAGGCTCAGGGTGCTCAGACCAGACGGCGCTTTAAGTGTTCGTTTTATAAAGGGCTTTTAAATGCATCAACAGACATATCCAACCGACCGGCTCATGCAACTGGATGCGTTGTTTACCGAAGTTCGTACCACTATTCTTGACCGCCAGCACCCGGTCAGCGGTCTGCTGCCTGCCAGCACAGCGGTAAATGGCCACGGAGACTACACCGACGCCTGGGTCCGCGACAACGTCTACAGCATCATCTCCGCCTGGGCATTGGGCATGGCCTATCGGCACGTCGACAGTGCCGATGCCCGCGCCTATGAGCTGGAACAATCCACCATTAAAAATATGCGCGGCCTACTGGCGGCAATGATGCGCCAGGCCGACCGGATTGAGCGGTTTAAAAGCTCCAACCAACCCATCGATGCATTGCACGCCAAATACAACACCGCTAACGGTGAGTCAGTGGTGGGCGACGCGGAGTGGGGCCATCTGCAACTCGATGCCACATCCCTGTTTGTGCTGATGCTGGTGCAGATGACGCTGAGCGGCCTAGCCATTATTGCAACCCGTGACGAGGTCGACTTTGTCCAGAACCTGGTCTGGTACCTCTCCCGCACCTACTCCACCCCGGACTACGGTATCTGGGAGCGTGGCAACAAGATCAACCACGGCCAGCCCGAACTCAACGCCAGCTCACTGGGCATGGTGCTGGCGGCACTGCAAGCGGTAGATGGGTTTGATCTGTTTGGCAGCGACGGTGATGCCCATACCCGAATTTTTGTGCTGGCCGATGATATCGCCCGCACCGAAATGACACTCAATGCCCTACTGCCACGGGAGTCCGGTTCAAAAGAGGTGGATGCCGCCCTGCTCTCGATCATCGGCTTCCCCGCCTTTGCCGTACGCGCCCCGGCCTTGGTGAAGACCATTGATCAGTCGATCCAGGAAAAATTAACTGGCCGGTTTGGCTGCAAACGTTTCCTGCGCGACGGCCACCAGACCGTAATTGAAGATGAAGAGTCGCTGCATTACGAGCCAGAGGAGCTGGAGCAGTTCGCCAACATTGAGTCCGAATGGCCGCTCTTTTTTACCTACCAGCTGATTAACCACTGGTTTGCGGGCAAGACGGAGGCGGCGGAGCAGCTCAACCATCAACTGATGGCGCTGGCCGTGATACACGACGATCAACGACTACTGCCAGAGCTCTATTACGTCACCGAAGCAGATATCGACAATGAACGCAGTAATCCCGGCAGCAGTGAGCGGGTCGCCAACGAAAACCTGCCACTGGTCTGGGCACAGAGTCTATGGGTCGTCGGGCGGCTGCTGCTATCAGGGGCCATAGATATCAATGACCTTGACCCGATCAACCGCCGCCGCCACAGCAACAACCAAGTGATCAGTCGCGCCGTCTCCATCGCCCTGGTGGCTGAAACTGCAACCGTTGATCACGCACTGACCAGCATGGGTTCAAACAAACATACCCTGGTAGGCGCATCAAAAGTACGCATCAGCTCCGTCTGGGCGCTGGTAGAAAACCTCGCCGATCTCGGGGCCAACAGACGGCTGAGGCTCTCGGGCCGGCCGCGCCGCCGCGCCCTGGGACTCAGCACCGCCAAGGTCTATGAGATTGATGGCCAACAGTGGTTAATCGTACCGCAGCTATTTGATACCGATGACTTTTACCTGACCCAGGATCTGACCCTGCTGGTCCAGGAGCTACGCTCCATGATCGAATATCTGCACCGTTACTGGCGTCAGCCCGGACGCCCCATCCTGACACTCATGATCAGCGATTGGATGGTAGAGGCCCCCGATTTTGAGGTGCTGTTACACTTCATGCGCGATGAGTTAAACCGTGGCCTGGTGGATGGCGTACCTGTTCGTACAGACCGCATCGACGCCCTGGTCTCACGCAGCCACCGCCGCCGACTGCCCGGCACCATCAAGGCGTGGGCACAGCAGCCGCCCACCCCCAGCCTCACCCCAGACACCGTCGCTATCAACCCACAACACATCGACAACAATGCCAGCACCGCCCATCTCACTGACGATGAACTGCTACAGCAGTTTTTTACCACCACCGGAGTCAACAAACAGCTCGACATATTGATGCAGCTGGCTGCCCGCCACCCCAAACTTGACCTGCTGTTATTCAACCAAACACAGCAACAGAGTACCCTTGCGGGGGCAATCGACACCCTGTTCCAACAGGCGCAACGGGCCCGCGCCTGGGGGGCGATGCGCCGCAGCGCCGAACTACTCGGCAAGGTGGATGCCTATCTCGACGTCGCCCTGATGGATCTGCTGGTGCGGCAAAAACGGCTCGCCGTTGGCCGCTCATATACCCGTCAGGCACTGATTACGGAGCCACTCTCAAACCGCGACATCCTCAGCAGAATACGCCAATTTTGTAATGACGACCCCCGCGAACGGATACTGACACAAGAGCTGATTATCCATCTGGGCAGCTGGATTCGCGCCGAACCCAACCTCTTTACGGATGTCATCACCCTGCGCATCGGCCCCCTGCTGCAAACCCTGATTGCACTCTACGCCCGTGAACACGAAGTGCCGCCCAGCCAGGCCTTTGACGCCCTGATGGAGGAGTCCCCCAGCAGCATCAGCGGCAGATTGCGCGATGCACTAAGCTGGCGCGACAACTCATCACAACTGGAATCACTAAGACACGTTGATGGCCTAACCACCCTGGATACCGTTGTCTTTCGTGCCGAAGACAACCCCGAATCCAGCGCCGCCGACTGGTTTCAGTGGCGCTGCATAGAAGGGGCCATTGGCCGCCTGCCGGAGACCTTTTACAGCGGCGTGTGGCAACTGCTGGCCCACACCCCGGCACTGGTCATTGGCGACCGCTACAACCCCAGCAATACCCTTGATAGCGCGCTGTACCGCAGCCAATCCACCGCCGGTGAAAAAGATTTTGCCGTCGCCATTGAGCACATCCTCAACCGGATTGTCGCTCCCGAATACCGGGAGCTGGTGATCGAGGCGTTACAAGTACTGATACAGATCGTCAACAAAAACCCCGCCCTGCAGGTCAAAGATGCACTCATCATCGACGTCCTGATTGGACACGCCGTACGGCTAGCCTGCCAGCTCAACAACCCCACCAGCCACAACCGTTATGATGAGTTTCGTGACCAGGCCTGGAGCGCCTTCTACCAGCGCCCACCCCATCAGGTCGCCTACTTCATCACCGAAGCGCTGGAGACCCTGCTCGGCATGGGCGAGCCACACACCCCGTCAACAGAGGAGAAGAGACCATGATTCTTGCAGGTGATATTGGCGGCACCAAAACCCTATTGGCCCTGTATGACAACAGTGGCAAAACCAACCTCTACCAGCACCGCTACATCAGCAACACCTACCCGACCTTTGACCAGCTGCTGCATGAGTTCCTCAACAGCGCCAAAAGCCACTGCACAGAACAGTTTAGCGCCGCCGGTTTTGGCATCGCCGGCCCCATCACCGGCCAACCGGGCAGACAACAGGTCAACGCCACCAACCTGCCCTGGACCATGGATAGCGCCGCACTCTCACACCAGCTCAACAACGCCCCCGTCATCTTCGCCAATGACCTGGTCGCCAGCGGCACCGCCGCCATCACCTCCACACCCCAACAGCGCATCAGCCTCAACACCCCAACCCATGGCCCCATCAACCCCCAGCAACATATCGCCGTCATTGCCGCCGGCACCGGCCTGGGCGAAGCACTCTTCTACTTCGATGGCCAGCGCCACCAACCCATGCCCACCGAAGGGGGCCACGGCTCCTTTGCCCCCAACAACCCTGTAGAAGATCAACTGCTCATCTACATGCGCAAACAGTTTGGCGGCCACGTCAGCTACGAACGCATCCTCTCCGGCAAAGGGTTTGTCCACCTCTACAATTTTGCCCGCGACAGTGGCCTGGCCAGCGAAAACCCAAACGTCGCCGCAGAGATCGCCAAAGCCAACGACCCCAGCGTCACCATCACCCAACACGGCTGCGCCGGCAGCGATCCACTCTGCATCATCGTCTGCCAACTCTTCGCCCGCCTCTACGGTGCAGAGGCCGGCAACCTCGCGCTCAAATCCCTACCCTTTGGTGGACTCTTCATCGCCGGGGCCATCGCCGGACACATCCTGCCCTTCATGCAGAGCCAGTTCATGAGTGGCTTCCTCGACAAAGGCCGATTCACAGAACTGCTACGCCAGATCCCCGTCTGGATCACCAGCGAGCCAACACTGGCCCTGCAAGGCGCGGCACAACTCGCCGCAGAACTAAGCTGCGTGGCGTATAAAAACGGCTGACACATCAACCTCTAACAAAAAAACCAAAAATCATGCTGCAATTTTATCTCTCTAAAACCCTGGCAGGTGACCTGCACAACCACCTTGCCGAACCACAAGCAGCGCTGCCCGGCGCAATGCAGTGGTACGGCCACCGGGTAACGGTGCAGAGGCGCAAATGTGTATTAATGATGGAGTTACAAAGCCGCTACTGCATCGTGTTTGCCGGCCTGACCAAACCCGATTTTGAAAACTTCACCGAGCTGTTTGTCGAGCGTGTATGGCGCGAAGCCGTCTCCATCTGCCAGCTCGATGATGACCAATCGGGACGACTGGCGCTGCTGGCCCGGCTGGTCGGCGAGCAAACACATTACCAGACAGGCTCAGACCGCAGCGTCCAAGCCCATCTACGCCAGGCAGCGGATGATCTCTATTACATAACCAATCGGGCCGGACGCCTACCGGACAGCGCCGAAGAGCAGTTCGGTTGCGGCGTGAAGATCAACCAGATGCTACGCAAATGCAAAGGTGACAAAGATTACTTTGTGCCGCTGAAACTATTTCGCTCTTTCTGGCTCAGCATGCTCGAGTTTGATCAGCAGCGGCAAGCTGAAAAAGAGCGTGAACTACCGGATAACGTGGTACCGTTTCGCCGCCGCTAGAGGCTAATTTGATCATCTGCATTACGCGCCAGTTGTAGCCCATCAACCTGTTTAAACAGATAGAGCAGACCGGAAAACTGACCATGACCACCACACAACCCCCAGGCATCGCGCTTTACAACACCGAAGATGGTCAGGTTCATCTGGATGTTCGCTTGCAGGATGAAAACCTCTGGCTCAGCCAGCGCCAACTGGCGGATCTATTCGAACGCTCAGTCAAAACCATCAACGAACACCTGCAAAACATCTATGAAGAGGGAGAACTAACCCCAGAGACAACTATCCGGAAATTCCGGATAGTTCAGCCTGAAGGCACGCGGGACGTGGAAAGGCTGGTAGACCACTACAATCTGGATGCGGTTCTTGCCGTCGGTTACCGGGTGCGCTCCAACCGTGGCACCCAGTTCCGCCAATGGGCAACTGGCACCCTCAAAGAGTATCTGGTCAAAGGTTTTGTCATGGATGACCAGCGCCTCAAAGAGGGGCGTAACCTCGGCACCGACTACTTCGACGAGCTGCTCGAGCGCATCCGCGACATCCGCGCCTCAGAGCGTCGGTTCTACCAAAAGATCACCGATATCTACGCCACTGCCGTGGACTACAACCCCAAGGCCCCGGTCAGCCAGGAATTCTTCGCCACCGTGCAAAACAAGCTGCACTGGGCCATCCATGGTCATACCGCTGCCGAACTAATCAAACAGCGCGCCGATGCCAACCAACCCAACATCGGGCTGCAATCCTGGAAATCTGGCCGCGTCAGTAAGCAAGATGTCATCATCGCCAAGAACTACCTCAACCACGAAGAGCTAACCAGCCTCAACCGCATCGTCACCATGTACCTAGACTTCGCCGAAGATCAGGCCAATCGTCGTAAAGAGATGACCATGCAGCAGTGGGGCACCCGCCTCGACGCCTTTCTCGAATTCAATGACCGAGACGTCCTCACCAATGCCGGTAAGGTTTCGAAAGCCGTGGCAGAAAAACTGGCTCTGGAGCAATACGAAAAATTCGTTGAACTCCGGCGGCAATCGCTGGATCAGGAAAAAAGCGATTTTGATCGCTTCATCGAACAGGCCAAACAACTAGAAAAGAAGCAGGAGTAAAAACAGTAGCTCCTACAAATACTTCAACCACGCCTGCTCAGTGATAATCACCACCGGCAAACCCTTCTCCTTAAGCTTAATCGCCTTTTCAATCTTCCGGCCATGGCTGGAAAAACGCCAATCACGGCTGGCGAGGGCGCCTATCACTAAGGCTGTCACCTCGTTAGTCACATCCCCTTTAACCGATGCACCCAAACGTTGTGCAGTTGATTCAACAGCAGAGCGAGAACCAGTGACAAATTTACCGGTAAAACAGAGGCATTGACCAGTGTGAGAAAAAGAGCCCAGATGCTCCCCAAAAAACTCCGTCGACAATCCATGGGCCACCCCGGTCTCCTCAAAACGCTGACCACTGATGCTTTTTATCGATTCCAGCAGGTCAGCACTCTCTTGCGGAGTAATTACGCCATCCTGCAAAACATCATTAAGACGCGACACCAATATATTGGCTGGCCACTCATTACACACCTCAGCATGGGCAGCCAGCCACTCACTAAGAGAGGCAATCTCCTGCTCGGTTAAAACACCATCCGACGTAATGCCAGATAAAAAACCGAGCAACTCGTTAAGCGAGCCCTCAGCAGAGAGATGTGCTAATTGTTTATACTCGATGATATCGACAATCAACTGATTCAGATCAGCCAACTCTTCGTCATTGACAACACCATCCTGCAAAATATCGGTAATCAAATCCAGCAGATCCACCACATCACTATCCCGCTCGATAGTCTCCTGCGAACGCAACCACACATCCAGAAACAGCAGCTCTCGCTCACTCAATCGCTGATCAGCAACAACACCTTCGAGGATTCCTTTAAGACCGAAGATTGCTTTTTCGCGATTGCGGGAGTGATTGAAGCCTTTGGTTAGGGGCTGGGCATGGGGATCTGCTGTTGAAATAGTTGGCATTTAAAATTTCTTCTCTGTTTAAAACCGAATAATATTTATACCTTTCTCGTTCTCATACCCCTGCGTCATTACAGAAATAATTAGGCAAACGCCGTGAATTCCCTCTGGAGCAAGAGAATCAGTTAAATTATTTAGTCTGATATCTCCAACGCTTTGCTACTTGTGCAAGCTGCTCGGCAGTCATGGCTGGTTGTTGCCAGCCTTTATCAAAATCCACATCATTTGACCTAGGGAGTTGATCTTCCGCTAAATCTCTCAGCATAATTCTTGATGGTAAAGTTGCTGCTTGCCCCACAAATATAGCTTCCTGACGACGTAACCCAGAAAGCATTTTTGTCAGTCCTGACATAGAGTCTGGCAATATAGATCGCACATGCTCTCTATCTGCATCGTTTGTAATACGCATTACAATCCAGGAGTTACACTGCGATAATACCGTAGCCTCTACTTCACTAGGCCGCTGAGAAACGAGTAGCAAACCTACACCATATTTACGACCTTCCTTTGCTATTCTGCGCACTGCATTCTGTGCTGCTTCATATTGTGCCTCACCTCTATTAGGCACATAGCGGTGTGCTTCTTCACAAACCAACAAAACAGGGTTATTACTGCGCTCTTCAGCTGTCTGCCATACCTTAAGTGAAAATATTGTTCTAGCAATTGCGGCACTTGCTGTACCTGCAACCTCATTAGGCACACCTGACAAATCCACAATTTGTACGGTGGTTCTATCAGTTAGGAATTGACCTAGAACACTTGGTAGGGGGTCATTTTCACCATCCCAAGGTTTCATCATGAAGGTGAGGCGTCCATCTTTTAACAACGAATCTATTTTCCTGATGACCTTATTGAAGTCCTCATGATCCTTCTTGTTTTTATTAGTGGGCCGCTGAGAGTTAATTTCACCAATTAGTCCAATACTGTATTGACTACCGCTTACGTCACCAAACTCATCCATGCCATTGGGATGTCCAATTAAATAAGGAATTGGTGAGTCAACAGTCAACTTATCCGGGTCAAGATCAAGCTTTTGAGCTGATTTCATTCTCACATTTATGAGGGAATTTTTTATAATATTTGACTGAGAAGTTGCCGCATATTCTGTTTTACCAATAAATAAACTAATTGTTTCTTCAAGATCGAGAAGCCAGTATGGCAAATTAAGGGATCCTTCATCAGTAGATAGCCGTTGATGCCCTTTAAAAGCCTGCCCATATTCATTATGTGGATCAAGGATGATAATTTGAGGATGCCATTTGGAATGCCCTGCTTCTTCTCCCCTTTCCAACAGGCCATGAATAATCGCAGCGACAGTCCCCGACTTACCCGCCCCTGTTGAGCCTAAAACAGCAGTATGCTTACCAAGCAATTCGTTCATTTCAGCATAACAAGGTGCGCCACCAGAACCAACGTGCTCACCAAGACGAATTACAGACCCTGTTGCCTCACCATAAATAAACCGTAATTCAGATTTTGGTGTGATGTAAACAGTTTGCTGAGGTAATGGATATGTTGCTATACCACGCTCAAATTGAAGTTTTACATTACCATTAGCATCTTTAACCCACTCGCCTTCACCGAAAAGGTCTGCTTCAATAATACGTTCATCTTTTGATGTTGATGCAATCACGCCCCTTTCTGCTTCAAAATCCGACTTCATTCGTAAGCGGCAAACCAAGCCATAGATTGAACGCCGCCCGAAGTGCACACGAATAATTGAACCAAATTGACCTATCGGATAAGTTTCACCAGCATATACACGAGACAACTCAGAAATATCTTGGTTAATTTCAGCAATTAACCGCAAACCATCAACTTCAATGATTTTTCCAATGGCTAGATTTTCTATTGGATGCCCATAAACAGCATTTGCATGAATCATAGCCCTCCCTCCAATATGGTGGTTATGTGCTCAAATTTCCACCAAGGCAGATCGTATTGTGATCTGCGTACATCTTTGTTGTGAAAAAAACCTCTATTTGCAAAGACCAGTACTTGACCTGTAATAACAGGGTCTTCATACCACTCCTTAAGTTTTCCAGTGGGCTCATTTTCATTAGTGAATGCTATAACAGTTAGGTCACCAGCAGATTTTCTTAATCCACGTTCAATCTCAATATTAATATGAGAATCGCCAAAACTATACCCACAAATCACTAAGACCCGCTGTGTACCTGGGCATGGATTAAATACACGTCGAGCACGCTCAATAAGCTGTGCGTATGGGTCTAATTGAGTTTCACGATATTTTGTTGAAGCAGGCCAAATAAGAATTCTTCGCTTTTCATGCCCTGAGAGATCTATATTTGAAGCAATCCTATGTGGCAAAGTACTCCCTGGTAATTCATGCCAATTAATTGATCCATGTAATTTATATACACGCGCGCCTAAATCATTACGATCAAATGTAGCAGGATTCCACCAGCCACTAACACCACCATCCATACCATCAGAAAATGGTACTCTGGCAAGCGCCAGCGCATCCTCTATTAATGTGTCGTAATTAAGCACCAAGTAATCTACCAACTGGCCCATTGATGCCTTACCTGGTCGTAAAGGGCGATGAATAGCCTCAATAAAAAGCTTATGAGTTGTAATTGATACTTTTTGATCAATTACATCAGCAACTGCTAATTTTATTTCCTCTACAGCAACAGATAACTCTATTTCAGAGTAATTCTTCCCACCCAATGATAATATCTGTGATGTTGATTTTCGTGCAAAACGCCGGTTAGCAATTGCTAGCCAGTCCACTAGCTCACTTAAATAATCCTCGATATGTGCAGGAGGTATTGCATCGATAAAGTGAGCTTGAATTGCAGATAAAATGCTTTTTGAATTTATGCTTAGCAACTGACTTTCCAGTGCCTTTTGTGTAAGTTCTGCTGTCAGTGGAAGATTAGCGCATTTGCTACAGCCAGCGCCGAGTAAGAACGCTCGGCCACTTTGTGATAAAAGCTCCTCTAACTTCTGGATAGCTTCATTAAATGGGTTTTCATATACAAAACTTAGTCCCTTGTCACTCATCCAGATTCCTTGATTTTTGTTCACTACATTAGTTTTGGACTATACAGGCATCGACATTATTTCTATTTCAAGCGCCATAAGCTTCTGAAGGCGCTCAAAACAATCTATACCACATCAAAATATCCCATAAGCCTCAACCTAACCTCTTCCGTAACACGCCGAATCCCAACCAACCTTGCCATAACTGCTACTCGTTCATCCGCAGATTGACTTTCATGGGGCACAACCGTAGCCAATGCCCTCAACTCCTGCATCGCTATCTCATCCACCGGTCGACTACTATTTTCTGAATAACGAAACGCTGGCCATTCACTGGTATCACTCTCCTCTGGCCAAAAGAACTCCCCAACCTCTTCGGTGGTGCTGGGGTATTGCGCTTCTGCCAACAGATAAACGCGGTCGCGGATGCGTTTGCCAGTACGTGCCCAGCCGTGGGCGCGGGCGATGCGTTTGGCGAGCACATCTTCACGCACCGGGCCTTCGGTGTTGATGACGTAGGCGATCATGGTGTTTAGTGTTGCATCGTAGCTTGCATCGAAAAAGGCTTCGGGATTGATGGCCGTTACCACGGTGGCAGGATCGGCTTTATGGAACAGGCTTTGCCCTAACATGTTGGTGCTCCAGTGATTACGCGGAAATAATTCAATCGTCTGCTCATAATAGGCAACCGACTCACCATCGCTCATCAGCACCAAGGAGAGTTGTACAACCTCAGACTCATTCAACCGTCCCAGTAATGCACCATCTAACTGGAGATCCCTATCAGATATATTAAGCTTTTGTCCGGAAACAATTGTATCGATATGCCAGCTTTTAATTTTTATGAAGGGAGGAGAAGAGGAGAGCGTTAGCGTCAGTTCATTCAGATCCCGATCACTATTATTAACCATCGCCAATTCCAATAACACAGGCACGGAGTTTTGGTAGAGCGCCAGATTAAATTTCGACAAATATACAGCGTTGATACCAGTTTTTTTGGCTAGCATAGGCATATCATTAGAAAGTTCTAATATTTCTACTGATTCCATCGCCCCCCCCATCACACTAATATTTTTCTTCACCTATAGCACATGATTGATAGATACCCTAGTCTTTTCACCAAACCCCCTATCTTAAACAACCAACTGATGACTTCATGGTGCAAACCATGAAACCATAGCTATTCTATTCCAGCCCATTTGCATACTCAGGTAAAGGCCTGGGTAACAAAGTCACCACGATTCGGAAATACAAATCCACTGGTATGGCATAGCTGACGTCTTTTAAAATGGGGGGATCATTAAGGAGGGGGAGCTTTACAATCATCGCCATTTTTAGTCTCACTCGGACTGGCGGTACGTTTAATGAAATTGACCAAGTCGAGAAGAAAGGTATTTTCGGTCACCTAGGTCGACATAAAAACACCTAGTGTACTGTAACAAATAGTGTGATCATATATAATAGCGCTACTCCTTCCTTATTTTCTGGTGCGCTGACTATGCCTGTCCCCGTTGCTATCTCACTCACAGAAGAAGAACGCCAAGAATTTCATCGCTGTTGTCGTAG
>JANOSY010000011.1:0-6182 GCA_031416075.1 Tenderia sp. (SeqCode)
GGTCCAACACCAGCTGCGCGGATTCCAATTTGAATTCCGGGCTGAATGTCCGTCTGCTCTTTGTCATTTCGTCACCTGTTTTACGTGAGGGTGATGTTATCACCCATAATCAGGTGGCCAAATTAACTATGCCACTACAAAAAGCACGGGGTTGACCCCGTCACAACGGCTGGCGGTAACATGCAAATAGCCCTTGTGGTCAGAGAGTATCGATAACATCCAGGTGCCTGGGGCTGACGCAGATCTCCTGTTAGCGCGACCACGGTCCCGCCAGGTTTAGAAAAGCCGCCCCATCAGCGTAGCCGTACTCGACGACTCCCAGCAGGCCTGCGCCTTACCCGCTACCGTCTGAACTCCGCTAGAGGTCAGTAGGGTTGCTTCTCGTTTCGATTAACCCATTGGGTGAATCCTTTCGCGTACATGAAAACCATAACTTGCCTAAGCCCGCGCCCCAGTGCACACTGGTAACTGCGGTTTTTGGGGTTATTTGCCTGCTATGTGCGGTAACCCTCGTATGCTGTAAAGCATGTAAGCATATAAACTGTTTGTGCGGTAGTTATGCCGCTCAGACAATCCTTCGGAGACTGCGCATGGATAGCTCACAGGGTCCCAATCAAAACCATCTTCTCGCAGCCCTGCCCACGGCTGAATTTCATCGCATCGCCCCCCATCTGGAGTTGGTCGCGATGCCACTGGGCGAAGTTCTTTATGAATCTAGCGGTCAGTTGCAGCATGTCTATTTTCCGACGACTGCCATTGTCTCCATGCACTATGTGATGGAGAACGGTGCTTCGTCCGAGATCGCGGGGGTAGGCAATGAGGGTGTACTCGGCATTTCGCTTTTTATGGGCGGCAATACTACGCCTAGCCGGGCCGTCGTCTATACCGGTGGTTATGGCTACCGACTGAAGGCGCGGTTGCTGATGCAGGAGTTCAATCGCGCCGACATCATGCAGCGTTTGCTGCTGCGATACGCTCAAGCGCTGATGACACAAATATCCCAAACGGCGGTATGCAATCGTCATCATTCGGTGGAGCAGCAGCTGTGTCGCTGGCTGTTGCTGACCCTGGACCGCTTGCCCTCGAATGAGCTGGTCATGACGCAAGAACTGATCGCCAACATGCTCGGCGTGCGGCGTGAAGGCATTACCGAGGCTGCCGGGCGTATGCAGCAGGCAGGCTTTATTAGTTACCGCCGTGGCCATATCAGCGTACTTGACCGATCGGGTCTGGAGACACGTGCGTGTGAATGTTATGCGGTTGTCAAAAAAGAGCACCATCGTTTGCTGTGTGATGTACGAAATCGTCAGGAGCTTCTCTCTTCCAGTCACAGTTAATTCTTGGCGGGGCATAAAACCTCCGCCTTATGTGTGATGACGCACGGACCGCAGCGGGGTCGATTGCTATGATAATGGTCCACGGATGCATTGCTTCGGCGAAGCCAATAAGTAAAATCACGCAAATTTAGTGCAGGATAGGCGTATAAGCAGGTGGGGCGCTGCCCGCACCATCGGCCATGCGATCCGCTGGTTAATTCGCGTTCTAACAGAGGTCTCCATGGTTGAAAAAATCTGCGATCCCGCCACTCTCAACCCTATCGTTGGCACGACGGAAAGCATCACCGAGGTCCGGCGCCAGGAGACTTTGCTTAAAACCGGGGCCCTGCAGAACGCGATTCTCAATAGCGCCAATTTTTCGAGTATCGCCACCGACGAGAGGGGCGTCATTCAAATATTCAATGTCGGTGCCGAGCGCATGTTGGGTTACACGGCTGCTGATGTCCTGAACAAGATCACCCCGGCTGATATTTCCGATCCACAAGAGGTGATTACTCGGGCGAAAGCACTCAGCGTTGAACTTGGCACCCAGATTGAGCCAGGCTTCGAGGCATTGGTGTTCAAGGCCTCGCGTGGCATCGAAGACATCTACGAGCTGACCTATATCCGCAAGGACGGCAGCCGCTTCTCGGCAGTTGTATCGGTCACCGCACTGCGCGACGATCAAAACGCCATCATCGGTTATCTATTGATCGGCACGGACAATACTGCGCGCAAGCAGGTTGAAGCAGAGCGACAGCACTTGCTTGAGGTTCAGGAAGAGACAAACAGACAACTGCAGCAGACCAACGTTACCTTACAGGTCAGCGAGGAGAAGCTCGCCGTTACACTCCATTCTATCGGCGATGCAGTGATTGCCACCGATGTCCAAGCGCGTGTGACACTCCTGAATCCCCTTGCCGAACAGCTCACCGGTTGGACGCAGAGTTCAGCCACCGGTCGTCTGGTGGCTGAGATTTTTCACATTGTCAACAAAGAAACCCGTCAGCCCGCCGCTATCCCGGTCATGGAAACCTTGGCGCATGGCACGATACAAGGCCTGTCCAATCACACCGTACTGATTGCACGCGATGGCAGCGAGTGCGATATCGCCGACAGTTGCGCACCGATTCGCGACCGCGACGGCCAAGTCATCGGAGCCGTGCTGGTATTCCGCGATGTCACCGGTGAATATGCCGTGCAGCAGGCCTTGCGCGACCAGCAGTTCTACACGCGCTCGCTCATCGAATCCAACATCGATGCGCTGATGACGACCGATCCGTCCGGCATCATTACCGACGTCAATCAACAGATGGTGGCGCTTACCGGTTGCACACGTGACGAGCTGATCGGTACGCCGTTCAAGAGATACTTCACCGATCCAGAGCGGGCCGAGGCAGGCATCAAACAGGTGCTGCTCGAAAAAAAAGTGAGTGACTACGAACTGACCGCACGCCACAAACACGGCGGGGAAACAGCGGTCTCTTATAACGCGGCCACCTTCTACAATGCCAATGGCAAGCTACAGGGGGTATTCGCTGCTGCGCGAGACGTTACCGAACGCAAGCGCCTGGACCAGGTGCTGCAAGATAATAACAACGAGCTGGAAAGCGCCCGTTTTGTTGCTGAAAAAGCCAACCTCGCGAAATCAGATTTCTTGTCCAGTATGAGCCACGAGCTACGCACCCCGCTCAATGCCATCCTCGGCTTCACCCAGTTGCTGGAGGCGGGTTCACCGCCCCCTACGGACGCCCAGTTTGTCAGGCTGCACCAGATTACCAAAGCAGGGTGGTATCTGCTGGAACTGATTGATGAAATCCTCGATCTCGCGCTGATCGAGTCCGGCAAATTATCGCTGTCGCGAGAACCAGTGTCGCTGATCAATGTCATGCGCGAATGCCAAGCGATGATCGAACCGCAGGCACAAAAACGCGGTATCCGTATCAACTTCCACCCATTCGACAGCAGCTGGTTTGTCAACGCCGATCAAACCCGCGTCAAGCAGATTCTGATCAACCTGCTCACCAATGCCATCAAATACAACCGCGAGCATGGAACGGTCGAAGTGAGGTGCAGCGCGAGCACCCCGGAACGCATCCGCATCAGCATCAAGGATAGCGGTGCGGGATTGCCCCCAAAAAAGCTGTCGCAGCTCTTTCAGCCGTTCAATCGTCTCGGACAAGAGATCGGCACCGAGGAGGGAACGGGCATTGGTTTGGTCGTCACCAAACGATTGATAGAACAGATGGGCGGCACAATCGGCGTGAAAAGTACCGTCGGTGTGGGTAGCGAATTCTGGTTTGAACTGATCCAGGATGTTACGCCACACCTTATTGCTGGAAAGGCTATGCCCGCAGAACTCGCGCCGCAAGACCAGGCAAAAACAGAGGGGGTCGCGGCACGGCGCACTCTGCTCTATGTGGAAGATAATCCGGCCAACCTGATGCTGGTCGAGCAGATCATTGCGGGCCACTCGCAGCTACTCATGTTGAGCGCGCGTGATGGCAATCACGGCATCACACTGGCGCGCGCCCATCTCCCGGATGTGATCCTGATGGACATCAATCTGCCTGGTATCAATGGTTTCCAAACGCTGAAAATACTGCGTGCATATCCGGACACGGCGCGTATCCCGGTGCTTGCCATCAGTGCCAATGCCATGCCTCGTGATATCGAGAAGGGGTTGGAGGCTGGATTCTTCCGCTACCTCACCAAGCCGATCAAGGTTAACGAGTTTATGGCGGCGCTGGATAGTGCTCTGAAACTTGCAGAGAGAGAACCAGGCGGCGCAGTGATGTCAGAGTTTTCGTGATGATTAGTCGCAACGATATTCTTAACGCCAGCATTCTGATCGTCGACGATCAGCACGCCAATGTGCAGTTGCTGGAGCAGATACTGAGTGAATCCGGCTACCGCTGCATTGCCTCGACGCTGGACCCGCATGTCGTTTGTGAACTTCATCGAGCCAACCGTTATGATCTGATTCTTCTCGATCTGGAGATGCCTGGCATGGATGGCTTCCGGGTGATGGACGGGCTGAAGGAGATCGAAACCAATGGCTACCTTCCCGTACTCGCGATCACGGCCCAGCTGGACCACAAGCTGCGGGCATGGAATTCTGGCGCGAAGGATTTCATTGCTAAACCATTTGAGTTAATGGAGATCAAGATGCGCATTCACAACATGTTGGAGGTGCGCCTGCTGTACAAACAACTCGAACATTACAACTACACATTGGAGGGTTTGGCACTGCATGACGAATTGACCGGGCTGCCAAATAGACGGCTTTTAATGGATAGACTTTTGCTGGCCATCGCTCATGCACGCAGGAACAAGGGTACGATGGCAGTGATGTATCTGGATCTGGACGGGTTTAAGCAGGTCAACGACAACTTTGGCCACGATGTGGGCGACGCGCTGCTGAAAATGATAGCTACTCGTCTGGTGGCCGCAGTGCGTCAGGAGGACACGGTGGCACGCATAGGTGGCGACGAGTTTGTGATCGCGCTGTGGGAATTAAATAATGCCGACGGCGCAGGAAAACTGGCGATAAAAGTGATACAGGCCTTGTCACAACCCTATAACATTGAAGGGCGCTGCGTGGCGATGACGGTCAGTATCGGTGTCGCTATCTATCCCACGCATGGCGACAAGGTAGAAATGCTAATGAAGAGCGCGGACTCGGCTTTGTATGAGGCGAAGCGTGCAGGCAAAAACAGTTACTGCGTCGCAGTGCATCCTGACATGATGTTGGCGATGGTGCGCAGTGGATTAGTAGATTGAATCTCAGTGCAGATTAAAAAACTGGAAAACATAATGATAAACGAACAAAAAATCCTGAATGCCAGCATTTTGATTGTAGACGACCAGGAAGCCAATGTGCTGCTGTTGGAACAGATGCTGCGTGAAGTCGGTTATCGCTTTATTACCACGACGATGGATCCACACGCCGTCTGCGCGCTGCATCGCGACAACCACTACGATTTGATTCTGCTCGATCTGCAAATGCCTGGCATGGATGGCTTTCAGGTAATGGATGGGTTGAAGGAGATAGAACCCGATGGCTATGTACCGATACTCGTGATCACGGCCCAACCGGGCCACAAGCTGCGTGCACTCGCCTCCGGCGCGAAAGATTTCATCGCCAAGCCGTTTGACTTGATCGAAATCAAGACGCGCATTCACAACATGCTGGAGGTACGTTTATTGTACAAACAACTCGAACAGTACAACCAGGTGCTGGAACAGACAGTGTTGGAGCGCACCGCAGAACTGCGCAAAAGCGAAGCGCGTTTTCGTAGTTTGACGGAATTGGCATCCGACTGGTACTGGGAGCAGGACGAGAGTGGGCATTTCACCAAGGCTTACGGCCCGGTGCAGGAGATGCTCGGTATCCCGGTTGATGCCTTGCTTGGTGGTGGAACCAAGGGGGCTCAGTTGGCGCGCTGGAATGAGGCTGAGCATGCGTCGCTGGTTGCGACGATAGCGGCGCGGCGGCCGTTCCTGGATTTCGTCTCCAGCCGGACCAATACCGATGGCCTGCAGCAATATTTTCAGGTGAGCGGAGAGCCGATGTTCGAGGCCTCTGGCCGCTTTATCGGTTATCGCGGCGTGGGCAAGGATGTGACAAGAATCATGCACGAGCGCGCCCATCCGCATACGACCTAGCCTAGGCTGTAAAAGAGCGTGAGGCTTTTTCCAGCGAACAGCGTGCAACCGTTGGCAGCTAGTGTACTGTAACAAATAGTGTGATCATATATAATAGCGCTACTCCTTCCTTATTTTCTGGTGCGCTGACTATGCCTGTCCCCGTTGCTATCTCACTCACAGAAGAAGAACGCCAAGAATTTCATCGCTGTTGTCGTA
>JANOSY010000012.1:0-26737 GCA_031416075.1 Tenderia sp. (SeqCode)
ACGACAACAGCGATGAAATTCTTGGCGTTCTTCTTCTGTGAGTGAGATAGCAACGGGGACAGGCATAGTCAGCGCACCAGAAAATAAGGAAGGAGTAGCGCTATTATATATGATCACACTATTTGTTACAGTACACTAGCGGGGTAGGTGCGGGTGTGAGCGGACACGTTGTGCCCACCCAAATCATCAATAAAATCAGTTGTTATCGTCGAGTACGTCGTCGCTCCAGTCATCACCCAGGCGGGCGCGCAACTCTTTGCGCTCACGCAGTAACTCCAGTTTGCGCCGTGCAGCCATACTGCTTTTGGTTTTTTCGCTGCCAGTACTGGTATTTACCTGGATGTCTTCATTGTCAAACGCGACCTCAATCTCATCGTCATCGTCATCAGGGACTATCGGCTCATCTTTTTCGTCACGCATACTCAACCTCTATGTACAACAGCGCCATTTTTAACCCCGGTCTGCCGAGGCAGCGGGGGTTTTAATAACGTGGGATTTTCGCCACCTTATAAGGCAAAACCGAACGATAGACAACTTCTTTTTGCATCAGGGTTATCGGCATGACACCGAAACACCATGATTATGTCAGTGCTGTTATGTAAAAAAACAGCATGGTTGCCGGTTCGATGGCTAATGTTGTTTTGATCGCTGAGGTCAAGCAGGCCACTATTTATGCCGGTAGCAGTGTTTGTCCCCCCTTTTCAGATTGGGGGATGCGGCCGTGACGCAGGTCAAGACGGCGGACAAATTCGCCCATGACGATCTGATAGAGTTTTTCTTTGAGGACGAGATCTTCTACCCCCTGCTCCAAGCTCGGATTGTCGTTGACTTCAATGACATAGACACCTTGGGCGGTCTGTTTCATATCAACACCATACAGGCCATCGCCAATCAGGTTGGCCGCTTTCAGGGCTGTTTCGACCACCTCTGGCGGCGCATCCTCCACCGCACAGGTTTTAAAACCGCCATGCACGGGGTTGCCGTCGTTGTCATACCGGACAATCTGCCAATGTTTTTTGCTCATAAAGTATTGGCTGGCAAAAAAGGGTTTGCGGTTGAGTACACCTATACGCCAGTCAAACTCGGTATAGATATACTCCTGGGCCAGGATTAGCTCAGAACTCTTGAAGAGGCGGGCGGAGATCTCCCGCAGTTTTTCTGAACTCTCTGCTTTAAACACCCCACTGGAGAAGGCGCCGTCTGGTACTTTGAGCACAATCGGAAAACTGATCTGCTTTTCAGCGGCATCGAGATCATTTTTACCGATGATGATGGTCTTGGGGGTATTGATACGGTTGTTACGCAGCAGCTCGGCCAGATAGACCTTGTTGGTGCAACGCATGATGGAGGTGGGATCGTCCATCACTACCATGCCTTCACTCTCGGCCTTTTTGGCAAAGCGGTAGGTGTAGTGGTTAATGTTGGTGGTAACACGGATAAAGAGCGCGTCATACTCCGCCAGACGTGAGTAGTCACGCTTTTCGATCAAATCGACATCAACCCCCAGCTGTCGCCCCGCCTTGATGAAGAGCTGTAGCGCCTTTTTGTCAGACGGGGAGAGGGGGTCTTCCGGGTCGTGCAGGATGGCCAGATCGTAGCGGGCGGGCACACGGCTGCGCGGCTCACGCCACCGCTTTTTCAGGTAGTGGTTGAGTGCAGAGGTGAACTCCTCACGACTCTCTCCCTTCAGCTGGCGCACCGACTGTTGTTTGATGGCGCTGATATACCACTTGTCGAGCCGTTTAAAGGTCACTTTCAGCAGCGGTGCAGAGAAGGTCTCAAAGATCTGACGTGCCAGGCTGCTGAGCTCCTCATAACGGCAACGGCCAAAAAATATTTTAAACTCAAAGAGGGGGGCCGCCCCATCGGCACTGACCTCGGTGCTGTGGCTCTCACCATATTTTTTGAACGCCTTCTGCACACTCTCGTCCAGAGTGGCGGCATCCAGGCTGTACATCGACTTGCTACTGAGGTCGAGCATACATTTAACCGTCGGGATAATCCGGTGGTTACGGGCCTCGGCCAGCAGTGAGCAGTAGTAACCAACACTCAGATAGCGGTAGTCGTGGCAGAGGTTGATCACCTGGGCCCCCTTGAGCTTGCAGTAGTGCTCCGCCGTCAGGTAATCATCAATATCCACCACCGGGCACTCAACATCCGTAAAAATAGTGTTACTTGGATCTTCAGTCACAATGATCTGGGTGGTCATATTGGCTCTCCATGGGTCGTGGCCACAATCTGTTGGCCCTTAGGGTAGATAATCAGTGCGGCGCGCTGGCCGCTTCTTCCGTAACGTGCCATCTGCTCAAACTCGTGTTTCAGGATAGGCATATTGATGCAATCGGTAACACTCTTGCCTTTGTCTACATCCACAAATGAGTCATGTACATAGATAAACCGGTCGTCATAGCCGGTGACCACTACCCAGTGTGGAAACTTCTCCTTATATATACGATACGAACTGATCAAAATGACCGGTATCCCCCCGAGGGCCATTTTGCTGATCATCTCCGGCACCCGAATCGGGCGATAGTGAAGCGGGATCTGCGCCTGTTCGATCTCGGCAAGAAAATCCTCCTCCACCAGGCGCATCACCTCTTTTTTCTCCTCACTTCGCACACTGTCGACAAACATAGTGCCCAAATCGTTCACAAAAACCTCCAGCGGAAAATCGCGCTGGTAGGCGGACAGTGCCATGCCATAGGGGCCACAGCCACCGTGTCCAGCCGTCATGAAGATGGTGGTGGCTTCGCGCCAGAGCCGTAGCTCCAGGCGTCGCCCCAATACCAGGGAGTCGTCCACCGTCTTCATCGCCATCATCAAGGTGGCCGGACCGCAGGTGAACTCCAGTGTTTGTTGATAGTAGGGAACATGGGCAAGGCTCTGCTCCAGATTGGCGACCAAGCGCTTCTCCATCCGCAGTGCGCTCATGTGATCTTCGTAGTAATCGGTATAGGTGCCAAACTCCCGATACCCCATGCCCTTAAAAAGCCCGATAGAGGCGTGGTTATCGGTACGGATCTCCAGCCGCATGGTGACGCAATCACGGGCGCGGGCCGCGTTTTCTGCTGCGTCGGTCAGCTGTCGACCCAGGCCGGAGCGGTGCAGGGCGGGGTCCACCGCAATGGAGTAGAGCCGCGCCAGCGAGGTGCCCCGGTGGAACAGCACCAGCACATAACCGGTCACACTGCCTTCGTCCTCTTCCAGCAGGGTGACTGCCTTACCCCTGGCAATGAGGTGGCGAAAATTGCGTCGCGACAGCCGGTCGCTCTCAAAACAGCGCTCTTCAAGCGCCACCAAGGCGTCGATATCCTCAAGCCTGGCATCACGAATCATGGCGGTCACAACTTGCTACCGATGGGGTCATATGCGGTTGACCTTAGCATGAGGCGCTCACTCCCAGCAGAAAATTTTCACTTGTATTACCGCCGTCGCCCTTTCATCATCTAGGACATGAAAACACACGCCCCCACACTCCTGAAAATGGTGCACGACCTGATCGCCGTGCCATCGATGAGCAGCGTCAGCCCCGCCTTTGATTGCAGCAACCGCGCGGTTATCGACCTGCTGGCCGGCTGGCTTGAAGCCGAAGGGTTTCAAGTTGAGATCACGCCGCTGCCAACTCAACCGCACAAAGCCAATCTGATCGCCACCCTCGGTGAGGTGCGCCCCGACAGCGCCGGGCTGATGCTGGCAGGTCACACCGACACCGTTCCCTACGACGCAGCGCTATGGCGCTTTGACCCGTTCAAACTGACCGAGGCCGACAACCGCCTCTACGGTCTTGGCACCTCCGACATGAAGAGTTTTTTTGCCCTCGCCATCGAAGCAGCACGGCGTTTTAATGCCAAGGATCTAAAACAGCCGCTGGTCATTCTGGCCACCGCCGATGAAGAGAGCTCCATGGACGGCGCGATACTGGTCAGCGAACAGGGGTGTCCTTATGTGCGCCACGCCGTTATCGGCGAACCGACCAACCTGCGCCCGGTCAACGCCCACAAAGGCATCATGATGGAGGCGATCCGCCTCACCGGCCACAGCGGCCACTCCAGCGATCCGTCGTTGGGCATCAACGCCATCGACGCCATGCACAAAGTCATCGGCGACATCAGCCAGTGGCGCGAAGAGCTGCAACGCAACAACCGTGACAACCGTTTTGCGGTAAGTGTGCCAACACTTAACCTCGGCCACATCCACGGCGGCGACAACCCCAACCGCATCTGCGGCGCTTGCGAACTACACTTCGATCTGCGGCCACTGCCGGGCATGGAACTGGAAGAGCTGCGTGGCATCCTGCGCCAGCGCCTTGATCGACTCTTTAATAACTCACCCGTCGGCTGGGAGCTATTCTCACTCTCCACCGGCACACCACCACTGCACACCAGAGCCGACGCTGCCATCGTGCAGAGTAGTGAACTACTCACCCACCACACCTGCGAAGCCGTGCCCTTCTGCACCGAAGGCCCCTACCTCGCCAGCATCGGCATCGAATCCATTATCCTCGGTCCCGGCGACATCGCCCAGGCGCATCAACCGGATGAGTATCTGGCGCTTGATCGGTTAAAGCCGACACTGGATATTTTGGAAGGGTTGATTAAAAGGTTCTGTATGTAATGTTTAGCGATCATCTGATTAGTACCAGCGTAGGCTGGATGAAACAGAGTTAAATGATAGGTAATGAAGATTGTATTTGATACTAGAGAGTACATAGAAAAAGCTTGGAATATAGCTGAAAAAATCAGTATTGACAGTGAAATTACCACCCAATTTAAAGGGGCAATGTTCTACTCTATTTTGAACATTTGCGATGCGATGCAAATGCTCATTCAAAAAAGAAACTTCGTGTCTGCCAATATACTGTTCCGTTCATTGCTTGAGTACGTATTTCGTTCATATTGGCTAAATAGAATCGCTGATAAAAACGAAATTGTCCTGGCAATGGAGAATGATAAGTGGCCAAAAACAAAAAAAATCCATGAATTAATCGCAGGAAAAAATTCGATAATTGATATTTTTGCGAGTGAGAAATCGAAAATCCAGGATATATTACACAGCTATATTCATGGTGGGTCACAAAACCCATTAGGTCAGTTGGGAGGTAGTGGACACATTGAACCAAACATTCCTGATTCAGAAGCATCGTACCTACTCCATGTAATTCAACTCAGCATCTACGTTGCGCTATCCGAAATGACGCACTTATCTGGATCAGATAAAATTGAAGCAGAAATAGTCAAAATTGTTGAGGAATTATTAGCCCGTAGGTCCGATTAGCGCAGCGTAATCGGACGGATGTAAATAGCTACCATCTGATAAAACTAATAGTGTGTAGGATGGGTAAAATGAAATGGACCCCATCAACACTGATGACAAAATATGAAAGGTGGGGGAGTATTGAAATTCCATGGCCGATGGTTTTCGTGACTGATTTTTGGAGTGATGGGTTGCGCTGCTCTCCACCCATCCTACGGGCTGATGTTCGATCGGAAGGGGCGCCTCAGAAAATGCGCCCATTTCTGTAATCCGGTGAACCACATAACAAATACGTATCAATGAAATCCAGATTTTGTAAATCCGCCGGAGAGCGTGTATAAATCGTCAGGAAGGAAATGCCCCAGAGTTGGGTGTTTGATTGCCCCAGGTTGGGGTCCATTTAATGTTAGGCCTCAGATGACTTCCCTGGAACTCTCGATGCGATGAAACGCAGACTTTATTTACGGCGGTACCGCGCTTCCGAAATTGCAGTGCCAGAACTTGCGAAGAGTTCAAGCGCCATTGACGTCACTCTCCAAAGACTTTCGCAAGCGGCTCAACTTGGGTTATTAGCACTGGCAGTGTTCGGGTATTTCTACACAGTGCTTCCGAGCTACCAATTGGCAAGGCTTACTGAGGAGTCCGTCAAGAAGGATACGGATATTCGTAGATCCGAAAATCGTCTCAAGGTAGCTAGGACGGAGCTACTAGCCATTGAGGAGCGATCTGCCGAGCTTACTCGTGGGCTGACCATTGAAATCTCTAGGCTGAATCAAGATATCCAAATTCGCAAGATTGACTTGCATAAGCAGACTCAGTTGCTTCAGGAACTCGCGCTTGAAGTAGATACAGCGAGAGCGACTGCCAAGACAGCAGAAGCTCGAGCCAAGGTAGCCTTCGGTGAACTCGCAAGACTAGAGGCGGTGTCGAACACTCAGTATCTATTGATGCTTACACAGCTCACGGCTGACGCACAATTGATGGGTAAGACTCTTTGCTCTCTCGAGATTGAAAGAGAGTTCTCGATTTCAAAGTGTCTTCGCGAGAAGGTGATATCCCTACAGGTATTTGATAGCCTTCGGCCAGAACACAAAGCACAGTTCCTACAGGCAGCGGAGCGTTCTGCCAATGGCGCTGAACTTGCTACAAACGACCTAAAGCAGTTAGCAAAGGAGAGGCGTGACTACCTAAACTGGGTTCTACTAATCTCTCGTCCACTGTGTGAAACATTAGGCTCTTTACGGACTCCCAGCACTAAGGCGCGTGAGTCAACAGAAAAGACTTCGGAACCTAAAGGTGTCGGAGATTTATTCACAAGCATTATGCTCCCCGCCCTCTGCAACTTTCCTGAAGGCATGAAATCATTGCTCGAATTGGAGATTAGGGTCGCCCGAGGCCTAGCCACAACTAAAATACTTTCTAGGGAATTTGGTCAAATTGCAAACGGCTCACAGGCCCGTAGGTCCGATTAGCGCAGCGTAATCGGACGCATGTAAATAGCTACCATCTGATCAAACTAATAGCGCGTAGGATGGGTGAAATGAAATGGAATCCATCAATACCAATGACAAAATATGAAAGGTGGATGAGGATTGAAATTCCATGGTCGATGGTTGTCTCGGCCGATTTTGGGAATGATGGGTTGCGCTGCTCTCCACCCCTCCTACGGGCTGCCCCTAGTGGGTGTGGGTGTGGGTGACAACCGGATAGGAAAGGTGGTTTCTTTTCAATTTGTCATGCCTCGTCGCGATTGCCCGGAAATGTTTGAGTTTGGCAAAGGCATTTTCAACCAGATGGCGGTAGTTATATAAACCCCCGTCCATCTCCGCATTGCCTTTCGTCGACTTACGCCGTCTTGGGATGACGGCCACTGAGCCGTTGGCGCTGATCTGCTCTCGCTGCTTCTCGCTGTCATACCCCTTGTCGGCAACAACGGCGGTTGCGGCCGGGATTCTGGCGGTCAGCGCGGGCACCACCGTGAACGGCTGATATCCAGGCGTAACGGTCACTCAACGCGCTACGTTGAATTATCCAGCACGGCCCCGATCATCCCAGGCCGTGACTCTTGGAAAGCGATGGCGAACACCAAAAAATATTTGGAGGATTTCGAAACTACATCCGTACCTTGATTTCCCGCCAAGCCAGTCTAGACTTGGCAGCTGTAGGGATACTCTTTCATGCCTGACAAGGACAACAAGACCACGGGCAGCCTCATCTCCTCATGCATCGTTGACAAGCTTACGGCCACTGGCAATACCGCTGTGACTGATGTACCCACCCTTGAGTCCTATACTCTAAGATCGTGTTTGACCCCATCCACTACAGGCGAGCTGCGGGGAATCAAACCCGAAGACAAATTTAATTCTCACGCTCAGGGAGTGCTCCATGTTAACCATTACCCGATACGCTGCTTCATTCATGACCATGCTGTTTTCGCTCGCCGCCGCTGCTTCTACCCCACCCGCACCTACGCTAGCCGAAGTCTCATCCAGGCTCGCCACCATGCAAGTGCCGTTTATACCCAACGGCGGACAGTGGGATAAACAAGCCGCGTTCGCAGCGCACACTTTTGCCGGAACACTGTTTGTCACTACCGAGGGCAAGCTGGTGTACAGCCTACCCGGCAAGCCCCAGGCAGATCAGTCTCAGCCAGATCAGCCCAAGATGAAGGGTTCCGCTGACAGAGGTACCGCTGACAGAGATAAAAACGCAGGCAAACACCTCCGCAAGCAAACCACCCCCGGCTGGGTGCTGACCGAAACTTTCATCGGCACTAACCACCAGCCGCTCGCGGTCAAGCCTGCGGGCTATCGTCCCGCGCAGGCCAAAGCCAGTTACATGATTGGTGCCAATAATCCCCAAGGCAGCCGCCATACAAAACCCCTCGATAGTTTTGAGCGGGTGCGTCTGGGCGAGGTGTTCAAGGGCGTGGAAGTTGAGTTACGCGCCACCGGCAGCAATGTCGAAAAAATCTTCACCGTCAAGCCGCACCAGGACCCCAAACAAATTCGCCTGCGTGTGGCGGGCGCAAACAAATTGGCGCTGGGCAAGCGCGGCGAACTGATCGTTCAGACCGGTAACGGGCCAGTCACCTACACCGCGCCGATTGCCTATCAGGAAGACGCGAACGGCAAGCGCAGCGAAATTAAAGTGGCTTATGCGCTCAACACCGCCACCCACAGCTATGGCTTTAAGGTGGGTGATTACAACCCCGGCCAGGCATTGGTAATTGATCCGCTGTTGCAATCCACTTATCTGGGTGGCGCGGGGACTGATTTCGCTGCGGCTCTGGCCATTCACCCTGCCAGCGGTGACGTGTATGTGGCGGGCAGTACCGCCTCGACTGCCTTCCCTGGCACGGGCGGTGGGGCGCAGCCCGCCCAGGCTGGCGGCACTGAGGAGGGGGATGTTTTTGTCAGTCGCTTCAACGCCAGCCTCACGACGCTCGTGCAATCCACTTATCTGGGCGGTGCGGAGGATGACTACGTCAGCGCCCTTGCCATACACCCCACCAGCGGCGACGTGTATGTCGCGGGCAGTACCTATTCGTCCACCTTCCCCGGTACTGTCGGCGGCGCGCAGCCAGCCCATGTGGGTGACGCGGATGCCTTTGTCAGCCGCTTCAACGCCAGCCTCACGACGCTCGTGCAATCCACTTATCTGGGCGGCGCGGGGTATAACAACGCCTCCGCCCTTGCCATCCACCCCACCAGCGGCGAGGTGTATGTCGCGGGCAATACCGATTCGACCACCTTCCCCGGCACGGGCGGCGGGGCGCAGCCAGCCTCTGCTGGTGGGTCTGTTCTCGGTGATGATGCCTTTATCAGCCGCTTCAACACCAGCCTCACGACGCTCGTGCAATCCACTTATCTGGGCGGTGCGGGGAATGACTACGCCTGGGCACTTGCCATCCACCCCACCAGCGGCGAAGTGTATGTGGCGGGTGAGACAGGCTCGCCCATATTTCCCGCTACCCTGGGTGGGGCGCAGCCCGTCTATGCGTTGGGCGATGATGCCTTTGTTAGCCGTTTCAACGCCAGTCTCACGATGCTCGCACAGTCCACTTATCTGGGGGGTGTGGTGAGCGACACCGCCTACGCCCTTGTGATTCACCCCACCAGCGGAGAGGTGTATGTGGCGGGGAATACCGCATCGACCACATTCCCCGGCACCGCTGGCGGGGCGCAGCCAGCCCATGCTGGCGGTACTTTCCCTGAGGATGCCTTCGTCAGCCGCTTCAACACCAGTCTCACCATGCTCACGCAATCCACATATCTGGGCGGCGCGGGTGGTGATGCCGCCTACGCCCTTGCCATACACCCCACCAGCGGCGAGGTGTATGTGGCGGGTTCAACCGGCTCACCCACCTTCCCCGGTACCGCTGGCGGGGCTGGGGCGCAGGACTGTACGTTAATCAGCTGTACTAATGCCTTTATCAGCCGCTTCAACACCAGTCTCACGACGCTCGCGCAATCCACTTATCTGGGCGGCTCGGAGAAGGATGCCGCCTACGCCCTTGCCATACACCCCGCCAGCGGAGATATGTATGTTGCGGGTGGAACCAGTTCGACCATCTTTCCCGCCATCTCCGGTGGTGCGCAGACGGTTTACGCGGGGGGCACGAGCTTGGCTAGTAACGATGCCTTTGTCACTCGCATCTCACGCTCACTTGCCCTCGTTGACACCCCTGCATCGACTGTCCCCGGCGCGCCCGTGATCGGCACCGCCAGCGCAGGTAATGCCCAGGCCACCGTGAGCTTCACTGCCCCGGCCAGTAACGGCGGGTCGGCGATCACCAGCTACACTGTCACCTCATCCCCCGGCGGCATCACCGCCACCGGCGCGGCATCGCCGATCACGGTGACGGGTCTGACCAACGGTACGGCCTACACGTTCACCGTAACAGCCAGCAACGCGGTAGGCCCGAGTGCGGCTTCGGGCGCTTCAAACAGCGTAATGCCCACCGCTGCCGAACCCGTTCCGACAAGCGATGGAGGCGGCGGCGGTGGCGGCAGCACTTCTGCATCCATGCTCCTGGCGCTGTCGGGGCTTTACTGGTGGCGCCGTCGCAGCAATAAATGTAGATGGGTGAAATGAAATGGAACCCATCAATACTAATGACAAAATATGAAAGGTGGATGAGGATTGAAATTCCATGGTCGATGATGGTTGTCTCGGCCGATTTTGGGAATGATGGGTTGCGCTGGTCTCCACCCATCCTACGGGCTACCCCTAGTGGGTGTGGGTGACAACCGGATAGGCAAGGTGATTTTATCGCTGCCACGCCCACTGGCACGGCATAAGGACCGGCAAAAAATATTCAACCGTAAATACACCACTGACTGATGACGGGAAGGCACCGAAGGCAGGGCCATACATTGAGTCACCGGCACTGCCCTTGGGGTGCCCTCCTTCGTGGGTGTTGTCAGTTTATATTGTAAATCTTAAAGGTAGTGAGTTTGAGTTCGACAGCCACTTTGTCGTTGCGCAACCACACCGTGAAGTCGTGGCCGGCGTCGTTTTTAACCATGCGCATCTCCAGTTGCAGCGGCTGGTTGTGGCTGCCGAGTTTTTTAAAGGCGGCGACTATTTCACCTTCGTTAAAATTCAGCGTCATTGAGCGCCCCCGAGCCCCGTTGGGCGGCATCCAGATGTAACTCAACTCTTTGGGCACGGGGCGGGTAGTCGCGGCGAGGGCGGGGGCCAGTGGGGTGTAGAGATAGTCACTCTCGCCGTTGAAATAGGTGATGTCCTCGATCAGCCCATCTTCCACCAACATCCCGGTAAACAGCGGCTGCCAGTGGTACTGCGTGCGGTAGCTCTCCCATAGACCGAAGGGAACGCCATTTTTGAGCAGTGCCTCCAGGGCCTCCTGCTGTTTTTGCTCTTTCTGTGGACCCTCGATCATTTCGCCGTCGGGGGTGACGAAGGAATCGAGGATAACCATGCGGATATACTGCTCCCGTGTGAGGCTCGTGGAACGAGTCACGATCTCCCAATCCTTCTCTACCTTCTCGGCGTGGCCAAAAAAGACCTCGGTGGTTTTATCGATGCCCCTCAGCCACACCGCCACCGCACCGCCGGGGGCAACGCCAACGATAACGGTGCTGTAGGTGGTACGGCCATTGTCACTCTCTGTTTTCCAATTAGCCTTTGAAGGGCTGTAGTACCCCTCTTTAAACAGTCTGAGGATCTTGTCATAGGGCAGCTCAAAGATGCCCTGATAAAACTGGTTTTCGGTGTAGGAGAAAAAGCTGATAGCCAGCCGGTTGGGCAGCGGCTTGCGGTCGGGCCCCACCACATGCCCGGAGACGCCCCGGCCCCAGCCGCCGTCGACTCTTCTGTGGTCCGGCACGGAGAGTCCCCCGCTGCCGTCATGATAAGCAAGGCTGCCGCCGATGAGATAGCTAGCATAGTTAAACGGCGCGCTTTCGCTGGCCTGCCAGTCAAACTTGTTTGTAAACCTGTCCATTTTTGCCCCTAAAGTACAGCCTGCCGTGGTTAAAAACAGGAGTGTCGATCCAATTGCCCAGCGCATAATTTTAGCCATCGTAGGTCATCCTGGTACGTTTGCCGCCGCTGATGCGTGGAGCATAGCCAGGCTCCATGCGGGCAGAGAAGTGTAGGTAGCGATGACGCAACTCGCGCAGCCAGGGTTCATTGTGGCGCCAGTCGCTGGCTCTGGATATATATGTGGAGGCGATATAGGCCTCAATCCGGTCCCGCACCTCATGCAACGGCTCTGGCACCGCTTCATCTCTATCGAACTCTGGTATGAACAGAAGCCCCTTGTCACGGGCATGGCGGGCCATGATCTGCAGCGGAATCTGGCTGTAGCCATTGCCGATGTTACTGCGCTCTGCCCGTAGCGCCCGGCGCTCGACAAGCTGTGGGCCCCCGCTTTCGGCGTGAATGTAATAGTCATTGTTTTCTATTTTTATCTCATCCTCCCCGCCCGGCACGCCAGCCCGATACCAGCCAGCGGCAATAAGCTGCTGCCTATCAGCCTCCATCTCCTGCAGGGAGAGATCGCTGCCCTGGAGCACAAAACCGATCAGGCCGACATTGCCAAGCAGGTAATTCTTTTCACTGCCGGCATCGCGGTAACCCCCCCCAATATCTGAATGCGAACCCGGCAGAAAAAACTGTTTGCCCTTGCCGCAGGCACTCTCGATCGTAGTGAGTGAAAAATGGAAGCGGTGTTCATCGGCAGCGGCCAGCTGCAGCGTCGCTTCGGCGTGGGCAACGGCGTACAGGTGCAGCTCCTGGACGTTGTTGGCGATGCCGCGCCTGATATTATTCACCCCTTTAAGGTCAGAGGCGTAGGTGGAGACGGTGTCAAACAGCCCGGCAAAACAGATAGTGACCTTGATGACGGTGTAACCTTTAGCCTCCAGACGCGCCTGGAGACATCGCTCCTCATCCCCGCCACCAAACAGCAGTTCGTGAATAAGTTTACGCGCTGCGGCGGCGCCACGACTGAAGCCGTAGACCCCGATGACGATCTCGTCGATGATCAGACGCTTGCTCTTTTTGACCTGCTCGATGATCTGTTTCATCATTTCGAGAATCCCTTTCTCCACCTTATCGAGAATGCCTGCGCGCCAGATCAGAATGGAGGTGCCCAGGGCGTAACCGGCCATTTCGTCACCCGCTAGATCCTCACTGCCCACCCCTTCGATGTAGGCTTTTAATCTATACTTATAATCACCACCAGCAGCGATGGCTTTCACATTACGTTCCATTCGGACGATATTGGTGTAATACCCTTCGTAGCTGTTTTCACTCTTGCTGGGCGGCGGCGCGCCATGTTTTTGATAGGCTTTGACGGCCGTCTGGCGCTGATCCGCTGACATCTTGCTTTGCAAATCCAGGGCGGCTTTGCGCTCTTCGTCCGTCAGGTACTGCTTATTGTCTAGCGCCTCTTTTTCCAGCATGGTCACCAGCCGCGCCTCGATGTTGCTGCGGTTGTTCAGGGTGCCGTCGTTGAAGATGTCAAAACGGATTTTAATGTGCTCTTTACCGTCGTTCTCCACCTCGGGTTCTGGTGGGGTGTAGGACGCTTCTCCTATCTGAGACATCTCTGTCGCTCCTTAATCTGTTACTGAAGTTTTTGATTGCTGAACTGTTTGGCGGTCTCTTCATCAACACTGACGGTCGTATCGATTCTCACATTGCTTAAAATCGGCGTGCCATATTTGGCCCAATTTTTATCCCAGGTTTTTACCGGGCTTTCAAAAATAAAGACGTGGAGAGTATCTATGTCGGTACTGGCCATGATGAACTTGTGGACAATGATCGGCTTTTGTCCGGACGGGGCGTCTTTATACCTCAGAAATGTACGGTCGAAATAGCCGTCCGTATCCTGTTCAAGAAAAATTATCTTTTTTGTGCGTTCATTCAGGTGGGGATTCAGGTAGACATCAACCATCTGTTTTGCATCCACTCCGATAATCTTCTGCGTGTCGCGGATAACCTGAAGCGTAAATCCCATCTCAAATTGCTGGGTTTCAGAAAACCACTCGGGACTGGCGGAGTAGCTAGTGACCGGAAAGGGGTTGCCGGTTTCAATACGCTCACGTTCGTACCACGATACTGGTTTGAGAAAGGTGGCATCGCCGTACAACTTCCATGCAAACCCCGCTGGCGGGGTGGACAGTTGCGACTGCGCCCTGACTGCTGCTTGAATGTAATCTTTATCCATTGTCCTCTCACTCCATCTGCCGTTACTTGACCGGATTGTAGCAAACAAGTCACATGGCGATTGTGGTCAGGATGGTTGGTGGTCACATCGCTGGCGGAACCCGTAGGTCCGATTAGCCCTGCGTAATCGGACGCATGTAAAATAGTCACCAGCTGATCAAACGAATGGAAAACGGCATATGCCCAACTATCGTCGCGCCTTTATTCCGGGCGGCACATGGTTCTTTACCGTTAATCTGTTGGAGTAACGTGGCAATTTCGCCGTTTTTGTAGCTTGAGAGGTTTTACTGTCCAGCGCCGTCATCCGTTGGTATGATCCTCCCACCTCACTTCTGAGGCTCATTAAGACAAGGTGTTAATGGAATAACATGGCGTCCCTTGCCCAGCTCACCCTTCGTACTCTTTTGTTGCCAGCGCTCATCCTCTTGAGCAGCGGTTGTAGCTTAATGCCTGACTATCCGGCGCGCTATATTGAAGCACCGATGACTCCGGAGGGAGTGGAGGAGCCAGAGGAGGTCGCGGTGAGTGGTGATGAGCAGGCCCCAAACAGGCTGCTGGCCCGACTCTATAAACAGCATGATGAGTGGCGTGGGGTGAAATACAGAATGGGTGGCATGAGCAAAAGTGGCACTGATTGCTCCGGTTTTGTGAAGCTGACATTTGCCTCTCTGTTTGATCTTGAGCTGCCACGTAGCACCCATCAACAGGTCAAGGCGGGTATTGATGTGAATGTTGCTGATTTGCAGAGTGGCGATCTAGTCTTTTTTAAAATCAATAAACGGACGCAGCACGTCGGCATCTATCTTGAGGAGAGCAAATTTCTGCACGCCTCCACCAGTCGTGGTGTGATGGTCTCCAGCATGACACACCCCTACTGGCAGAGCCGTTATTGGAAATCGGTTCGGGTTAGCTAAACTTTTTAGGTGCTCTATTGTGATAAAAGGCCACTCCGGCGTACGTTGGGGTGGCCTTTTGGTTGTTAGCACGGGCAGTGGCATTACCCCACTGTTGGACTAGTATTAAAGTGTGTGGGGTTTTCGGGAGGGGATGGCTGCCCTTCACTAATGGTGATGGTGGGCCGATAGCCTAAGTGAGGATGTGGAAAACCGAGGAGAGCAATCATGAGAGATTCATTTATCAGTTCAACGGACCATCAACACCCAGGTAAGGAAGAGTGCTGCGACCTTTATGGTGAGTATTGCTACCCCTGTCATGCCCCTGCTGTGACCGTAACGGACAAAGAGAAGCAGAAAAAGCAGCGCAAAAGCGCGCCAGTGACGCCAGCCAAAAACAGCTAACAGGCTGATAGATATCTAATTCTGGCTACGAGCTGCCGGGGTTTACTTACCTAAAGTGCGTGACGGCGGTCCTGGAGCATAAACCCCTCCAGCAGGCCGTCGTACCCTTTGCCTAACGCCAATACCTTGAACAGTTCTCCCATCTCATTGGGCAGTGTCAGCTTTTTCACCTGCTGGGTGATCTCCAGATAGTGGCGGGTATCGTTTTGATCCACCGTTGCTAGACGTTGACCCAGGCCTGAGGCAATCAAAAACTGCGCTTGAGCGGTATAACCCAGCACCTCCAGCCCGGACTTCAGTGCCGTCTCTGCCAGTGCGGTGAAGTCGACATGGGCAGTGATATCCTGCAGGCCGACGAGGATGAGTGGGTCGCCATGGGCGCGGTGGCGGTAGTGGCACATCAGGGTACCGCCGGTGCGTTCGGCGTGGTAGTACTCGTGGCGTGGAAAGCCGTAGTCGATGATCAGCGCCACCCCCTGCTTCATAAAACCGGCCAGACTTTTTATCCACCCTTGTTGGGCCAGATTGATCTCGGTGGTATAGCCGGGGCAGAAGGTCTCGTTATCCAATGTCTGTTGCAGGGGGGGGATGCGCTGCTGTAGTTCCGGAGTGCTGAGCGGCCTGTCGCACCAGACAAAACGTCCCTCCTGCCAGGCAACAAACCCTTCCCGCACCCCCTTCTCTTCAAAACGGATCAGGTGGACCGGCATCGCATCGACCACCTCGTTGGCCAGTACCACCCCTATGAAACCGGGGGCGGGCAGCTGATCCAGCCACTCAATCCGTTCAAACAGGTGGGGCACGTGGCGGCGTAGTGTCTCCTGCTGGCGCTGGCGCAAGTCGGCACTCAGCTCCAGTATGAGATAACGCACCGGCAGGCTCTCCAGCCGCTCCAGCTCCAGCAGGATGTCGCGGGCCATGGCCCCCGTGCCCGCGCCAAACTCCAGCAGGTTGCCACCATTAAGCCCCTGCAAAATCTGCTGACACTGTTGTGCTAGACAGTGTGAAAAGAGTGGTGATATCTCGGGCGCAGTGACAAAGTCCCCGGCTTCGCCAAATTTACGCGCCCCGGCGGCGTAGTAACCTAACCCCGGTGCGTAGAGTGCCAGCTCCATAAAGCGGGCGAAGGTGATCAAGCCATTGGCGGCGGCGATTTCGGTGCAGATCAGCGTCTCCAGCTTTTTGCTGTGGGCCAGCTCATCAGCGGTGGCGGTGGGCAGGCCGTTGGCGGGATTGGCGTTCATTCGGTTCATGTTTACCAGTCAATCAGTTAGAGTGGGCCACAGTGTAGCTAATCACACCTCCAATCACCATTCAGGAGCACTATTCAGGGTATGAACAGCACTGATCAACAAGGGTTTAAAGTGGCGCTGATCACGGGCGGTGCCCAGCGTATTGGTGCCGAACTGGTGCAGCAGCTGCATGCCAATGGTATGAATATCGCGCTGCACTATCGCAGCTCTGCCGATGCGGCGATGGCATTGGCGGAGCAGCTGAACCAGCAGCGTGCCGACTCGGTAATCCTGCTTCAGGGGGACCTGTTGAATATGGCGGATCTGCAACGGATTGTGGATGAGGCGGCAGACCACTGGCAACGCCTTGATGTGCTGGTGAATAACGCCTCCAGCTTCTACCCCACCGTTGTTGGGCAGAGTAGCGCGGCGCAGTGGGACGACCTGATCGGCACCAACCTTAAAGCTCCCTTTTTTCTGGCGCAGGCGGCGTTGCCACACCTCAAACAGAAACACGGCTGCATCATCAATATTGTTGATATCCACGCCCAGCGCCCCATGAAGGGGCACCCCATCTACTGTGCGGCCAAGGCCGGGCTGGCGATGTTGACCCAGTCCCTGGCGCGGGAGCTGGGGCCGGAGGTGCGGGTCAACGGTGTTGCCCCCGGTGCCATTCTCTGGCCCGAACAGGCAATGGATGATGAGACCAAGGGGACGATCCTTGAGCGTACCGCCCTTAAGCGCCAGGGTTCCCCCCGTGACATTGCCCGTACCGCGCTGTTTTTGATTGCTGATGCGGATTACATCACCGGCCAGATCATCAGCGTTGATGGGGGGCGCACGCTGGGTTATTAACCGGTAGGTTCAGGCGGGAATGGTCAGATGTTCCGGTGCCAACCCCGCCTGATGGCGCTGCCACATGGCGCTGTAGGCCGCTTCAATGTGGCGAGTGAATAGGGGGGTATCAAAGAGCGGTTGGGTCAGACGGTTGCGCTCCAGTTTGTCCCTGATGGCGGCCAGGGTGGCCGGCTCTCTGGCCAGGGTTAAGGCCCGCGCCGCATAGTCTTCATGGCTCTGGGTGATCAGCTCGGGCAGACCCACCGCCTGCAACAGACTGGCGGCCACCCGGCTGGCAAAGGTACTGCCGATGCAGGTGAGCAGCGGCAGCCCGGCCCACAGGGCATCACTGCTGGTGGTATGGGCATTGTAATAAAAGGTGTCGAGGAACAGATCCGCCTGCCGGTGGCGGGCCAGATGTTCAGCCAGTGCCAGCCGTGGGGCAAAGATGAGCCGTGCCGGATCGATGCCGCGCTGCTCTGCCTCGCGGCGCAGGTTATGGCAGATTGCCGAATTCCCCTGATAGAGCCAGAGCACGCTCCCCTCCACCTCTGCCAGCAGCCCCATCCAGACAGTAAACAGATCGGGGGTGATCTTGAAGTTATTGTTAAAACAGCAGAAGACAAAACCCGTCTCCGGCAGCCCCAGTGCTGCCCGGGAGGGTGTATTTGTGGCAATGGGGCGCTGGTTATCATTCACCTGATAGCAGTGTGGCAGCTGCACCACCTTCTCACTGTAGAGATTAAAATGGTCCGTGGGCACCACCACCGGATCGGCGATGAGGTAATCGATGTAAGTAGCTCCCATGGTGCCGGGAAAGCCGAGATAGCTCACCTGGATCGGGGCGGGGCGCTGGGCAAAAATGGCGGGGCGCGAGTCGTGGGTATACCCCTTCAGATCAATAGCGATATCGATCTGCTGCCGTTGCGCCAATGTTGCAATCTGCTGGTCGCTGTTATCCTGAACATCAAAAAAGTGGTCAAAGGCGGCCCGCAGCCGCTGCTGCATCGGGTCGTGATGGGCAGGGCCAAAGGAGAAGGCAAAGGTTTCAAAGCGTTGGGCATCGTGCTGTTCAAACATCTGTACCATCAGGTGGGCGGTAGCATGGTTGTGAAAGTCGGCCGAAAAATAGCCGATGCGAATGCGCTCATGGGGGGTAGCTGGCGCGGTCCAGAGCGGTGGCCCCAGCGCCGGGTACTGATCGGCGGTGCAGCACTCAGCCGCCTGTTTTAACAGGGTGGCATCGATGGCAGTGGCCATCAGGCCAAACGGAATTGCCACCGTTGCCCCGCGTTTAATCTGGGTGCTGATCTGCTTAACCCGTTCGTCAAACCCCTGCCAGTCACCCATCGCCATCTGGGCGTGGAGTCGGCTGCCCTGGATATAGGGCAGCGTTGGGTCGAGGGCAATCGCCCGGTCGTAACTGGCCAGCGCCTCTTCCGGTTGCTGGAGCGCTGTCAGCAACTCCGCTCGGTTTTTGTGCGCGGCGGCGTAGTCGGGGGTCAGGGCAATCGCCCGGTCGTAAGCGGCCAGCGCCTCGGTTGTCTGCCCCAGCGCCGCCAGCGCCAGCCCGCGATTGTTAAACGCCTCTGCCATCGTACTGTCGATCGCCAGCGCCCGTTCATAACAGGCGAGGGCATCATGGTAACGGTGCAGATCGGTCAGTACAGAGCCACGATTGATATGGGCGGCCACAAAACCGGGGTCCAGCTGTAACGCCCTGTCATAACTCGCCAGCGACTCCTCATAACGGCGCAGCTTGTTCAGTACCACACCACGATTGTTGTGGGCGTCAGGGTAGTGGCTGTTGAGGGCCAGCGCCTGGTTGTAACTCGCCAACGCCTGCTCATAACGGTCCAGCTCCTGCAGCGCCTTGGCGCGGTTGTAGTGCATGGAGACATTGTGTGGCTCCACAGCAGACGCCTTGGTGAACTGGGTCAGCGCCTCTTCAAACCGCCCGCTCTGGCCGTAAAGAATGCCCAGATTCTGCAAGGCGTTAAGATTCTTGGGATCAGCCTTCAGCACCTGACGATAGAGCTCCAGGGCGCGGGCAAGTCGGCCCTCCTGGTGCGCAGTAATCGCCTGATTCAGCTGTTTGTGTAGTCGTGGGTCTGTTGGGGGTGGGGTCATGGTAAAAGTTTGCCACAGTTAGTGCGGTGTAGAGAAGCAGTAGCGTGTGGTAACCCGTTATTTGTGAATAGTTATTTGATCTTTTTCCCTTGAGGCAAATCCCAGCGCTTCGATCCCGGCCCAGTCGCGGCTCTTGGTGGCGGGGGATAGGACAGAATAGAGTGCTCGGTACCAGCGTTGTGTATTGAGTTTATGCATGGAGACCGTTTTTGTCCGCTGCGCCCCCAGGTATTCGAGGATTTCGTGTTGCCGGGCATTGATCTTTTTTTCGCGCAGCAGATCGCCCAGGTAGGCGAGGGCCAACATCTGACCGGCAATTTGGCTGGCGCGCTCATGAATGCGCTCAATGGTATCGGTCATGCCTAGCAGGGCGAACTTGATGAATGGCTCATTGCAGCTCTCCGGTGTTGACTTTTCAGCTTTCCGGCACTGGTTGAAGAGTGTGTAGTAGTCGTCGATGTGGTCCAGATAGTACTTATCCAGGCCGCGTGCCCAGCCGCGATAACCGGCGTGCATGAGTACCGCCTTCTCCAACAGGCGACCAATGCGACCATTGCCATCATTAAATGGATGGATGCGTTCGAAGTAGTAGTGGAGCAGTGCTGCGCGGATGTAGGCTGGAACAGTCGCCATCTCTTCGGATGAGTTCCACTGCGTTAGTGCCTGCATCAGCATTGCAATGTCACTCCGAGCTTGAGGCGGTTTGTAGGTGCCGCCATGGGCTTGATCCCCCACGTTGGTTGTTATGCCTGGTGGATTGTCACGATAGAGGCCGGGTTGGTAGTCGCTGTCTGTCAGGCCGGTGGTCGCCATAATGTGGAGTTGGCGCATCAGCGCCTCGGTGATGGGGAGTGCGGCGGCATCCTTGAAGGAGGTCACATATTGATCCAGGTATTCATAGGCCTTGACCAGATTGGCGATACGCAATTCCCGGTTATCGCTGGCCGCATCGGCGTTCTCGATCAGATCAGACGCCTCTTCGTCAGTGATATCTCCCCCTTCGATGGTATCGGTGCTGGTTACGCCACTGACCAGTACATCCTTTTCCAGTTTGGCGGCAATACGTGAATAGGCGGGCAGCCGGGTGAGCATCCGGTGGCCAAGTTCAATCTGGCTGGTATACGCCTGAAGGGTGTTTAGGGCAAAGCCCAGTTGAAAGGTGAAGGGGCCTGAACTAAACGTCTCTATTTTCAGCATTTGAAAGCCCTGTGAAATTTATATGAAACCTTTATGAAAATGATATTTCATTTAAAACATTGGGTTACATGTAACTTTATTTTTTCATGAAAACAGAATTGAAGAGTATTGCATGTGTTTGAAATAGTCAAAAAATCGCGGTGGTGGGTTGGCAATCACTCCTAACCCACCATATTTTTGGTATTAATGCTTCAAATTTGCAAACGCCGCCACCGACTCCATTCCACGCGCACAAGCTCGGCCAAAAGTTGAGTACACTCCCTTGGCCATGTGCACTCTTCAGCCAGTATCTTGCTGAGTTTCTCTGCCCGGCGAATGGTGGCCTCAGTATCATGTAGCTGGAACAGAATCGCCTCACGCCAGTTGTCGGCAGCCTGTCGAGATCATCCGGCGTCTGACGATATGGTCCCCCCGCTCGTGCGTTTTAAGGAAGGTGCAGAGCAGTTTTGCCAGTCCGCTATTGTTGCTGCTGATCAAGATGGCGGTGTAACCCATTAACTCCGTTCGCCTTGAGCCTGTCGAAAGGCTGATGTAACTCTCTGATTGTACCTGGCCCTCCATTCATGGTTCGACAAGCTCACTACGAACGGAGGGGTCATTTAGAGATTCCCTAACCGTTGGAGTAGGCGCGCCGGATCATCTTTAAAACCTCTTCATTGGCGTTGTCGTGTCGCAGATCGATATCAGGATGGGCATTTTTGAAAACACGAAACACCTCATCAGCAAAGGCCTGGCCGATGGAGTCTACCCCCTCAAAGTCCAGCACCACACGACTGAAACGTTCTACACGGTTCAATATCCGTTTGGCTTGAGAGCGTGAGACCAGTCGTTCACCTTCATACAGGGCGAGTTTGACGGGCACGATGGTTTTGTCGAAATGGTAATCGTCGGGGCCGCTGCTGTAGGCATCAAATATCTGTTTCAGGCTCTTTTGACTGTGTGTGGATATTTCCATAATGACCGTAGTCCCTGCTGTCACCTTCTCACCGTGAAACAGAAAGTCATTGTCGTGATGGTCCACATGGGTAAACGCCAGATCATCGGAGAGGATAAAAAACTGATCAAAGGCCCGAGAGGTGAAAAAGATCCCCTCTCCCGTGTGGTTGGCGGGGTCGGTAGTCAGCTTGCCTTTGCTCAACTCCAGCAGTGATTCGCGGGGATCGGGAAGTTTCAACAGCCGGGCGATACGCAGAAATATCCCCTCGCCATTGTCGGAGATGGAGATGGCAACATGGGAATCCGTCCGTTCGGCAGAGACGTCGATCTCCGTCCCCTCGGAGTGGTCAATGGCGTTGTTGAAGATCTCCGTAAAGCCGTAGTGGCAGATCTCTTCGATGTTTTTCGGCAGATCGGCAAATACAAAATGGAAGTCACGGCGATAGGCGCTCGATTCATCCGCAATGCTCGGGTCATAACTGGCGGCATACCAGCGATTCGGGCCAATCGAATAGCGCCGCGCCCGTGTGCTCCCCTCGGCGACAAGATAACCATGTTCAACCAGATAGCTCAGATGGCGATGTATGGCCTGGCGAGTGACGCCGAACTGTGCGGTCGCCGTCTGGATGTAGTCGAGCCGCCCAGCCTTGATGGCCTCCAGCAGGAAATACCGTGCCTCGGTCGCTTTTTGGGTTTTGCCTAGGGGTGAGTACATGGTCTTTGTAAACTTTTTTAGTCGGGATGAGGGTAAATAGTAAACATTTTGTTTGTTGATTGTAAACTTTTTCAGGATTTAACTGCTCCCCCTATCCCGCTCGGACAAACTCGGCCAGGCGTTTTATACATGTCGGTTGTGATAGGGTCGCTGGTTGGTGGTCATGTCATGTTGGGGGTGGGGAATGGTCGTAGAGATAGACGGATACAAAGTATTTATCGCAAGTCCGGGCGGGCTTGAAAAGGAGCGCAAGGCCTTTGCCTGTACTCTGAATGATTACAACGAAACCGATGCCCTGCATCGCGGCAAGTTGTTTATCCCAAAAGGGTGGGAGGTAACGCTGGCGGGCATGGGGCGGCCACAGGCGTTAATTAATGAAGCCATCTGTGAGTGCGACTACTTTGTGCTGTTGCTGTGGGATCGCTGGGGTTCACCCACAGGTGTGGAGGGGCAATCCAAATACAGCTCAGGCACGGAAGAGGAGTATCACGTCGCCCTGGAGTGCATTAACGATCCGGAAAAACCGCTGCGGCAGATGGTGGTGTTTTTCAAGGCGGTAGACCCCGGCAAGTTGAGTGATCCGGGGCCACAGTTGACCCAGGTGCTGGAGTTCAAGAAAAAACTTGAACGGGAAAAGCAGCTGTACTTTTTCACCTTTGATGAAATGGCCACGTATGAAAAAAGACTCAGGGCTCACCTTGCCCGGTGGGTGCGTGATGCTGAAAATCCATCGGCGCAACCATTGGTGATTTCTGACGATGTCACGCTGGATGTGAGCGACTCCAGGCCTGCTACGGAAGATACAAACAGACACACCGGCATGTTGACAGAGGCGGATGCCCTTGCCGATGCGGGTCGTCTTACGGAGGCTGAGGTGTTGTATGCCCGTGCCGCAGTAAGTGGCAATAGCCTGGAGGCGATTAACGCCTATGGTCACTTTTTAAGTCGCATTGGACGTTTGGCTCAGGCAGAGGCGATGTATGAGCGCTGTCAGGAGTTGGCTCAGGCGGCGGATGATCGAAGCTGGCTTGCAGCTTCTTACGGTAATTTAGGGACTGTCTACCAAAGACGGGGTGATCTGGCGCAGGCCGAGGTGATGTATCACAAGAGCCTGGCGATCTGTGAGGCGCTGGGACACAAAGAGGGGATGGCGAATCAATACGGCAATTTAGGAGTTGTCTACGAAACGCGGTCTGATCTGGATCGGGCCGAGGCGATGTATCGCAAGAGCCTGGCGATTAATGAGGTGCTGGGGCGCAAGGAGGGGATGGCGAATCAATACGGCAATTTAGGGAATCTCTACCAAACGCGGGGTGATCTGGATCAGGCTGAGGCAATGTATCGCAAGAGTCTGGAGATCGATGAGGTGCTGGGGTGCAAGGAGGGGATGGCGAATCAATATGGCAATTTAGGGATTGTCTACAAAGCGCGGGGTGATCTGGCGCAGGCCGAGTCGATGCATCGCAAGAGCCTAGAGATCAATGAGGTGCTGGGGCACAAGGCGGGGATGGCCAGCAATTATGGCAATTTAGGGATTGTCTACAAAGCGAGGGGTGATCTGGAGCAGGCCGAGTCGATGCATCACAAGAGCCTGGAGATCAATGAAGCGCTGGGGTGCAAAGAGGGGGTGGCTGGCGATTACGGCAATTTAGGGAATGTCTACCAAGCGCGGGGTGATCTGGATCAAGCCGAGGCGATGTATCGCAAGAGCTTGGATTTGTTCCATGCGATTGATGCAAAACTTGGTGTTCAGCATTTTGAGGTTCTATTGATGGAGCTGTTGGACAAAAAGAGTTGAGTGCAGAGGTTGGCGTGGTGTGAGACCACGCCAACCTTTGGTCTGTTTTGATAGTTAACGTTTGAGATTTGCAAACGCCGCTGCTAGCGCCGACTCCTGCTTAGGCTGCTCCTTCTGCTTCGGCACTGCCCGCCCTTTGTTACCGCCCGGATTGCCCATATTGGCGGCGCGCTCTTCTTTGATGCGTTCGCCACCGTCGCTCTGTTTTTTCAGGGTGAGGGCGACGCGGTTGCGTTTTAGGTCTACATCCAGCACCCGCACCTTGACGACGTCTCCGGCTTTGACCACTTCACGCGGGTCGCTGACATATTTGTCGGCGAGTTCGGAGATGTGTGCCAGGCCATCCTGATGCACGCCGATGTCGATGAAGGCGCCAAAGGCGGTGACGTTGGTGACGACTCCTTCGAGCATCATGCCGGGTTTGAGGTCGCTGAGCTTTTCGATCCCCTCCTGGAAGGTGGCGGTGGTGAATCCGGGGCGTGGATCACGGCCCGGTTTGTCGAGTTCGCTGAGGATGTCGCGGATGGTCGGTTCGCCGAACTTTTCGTCGGTGAATTTTTTCGGCTCGAGTTTTTTGAGGAAGTCGCTGTCGCCGATCAGTTCGCGCAGGTCGCGGCTCGATGCCTCGGCGATGCGCTGTACCACGGGGTAGGCCTCGGGGTGCACCGCTGAGGCGTCGAGTGGGTTGTCGCCGTTCATGATGCGCAGGAAGCCGGCGGCCTGTTCGAAGGCCTTGGGGCCGAGGCGGGCGACTTTGAGCAGCGCCTTGCGGTTTTTGAAGGCGCCGTTCTGGTCGCGGTGTTCAACGATGTTCTGCGCCAGCGTGCTGTTCAAACCGGCGATGTTGGCCAGCAGTGCGGCGGAGGCGGTGTTGACGTCGACACCGACGGCGTTGACACAATCCTCGATCACGGCGGTGAGTGACTTGGCGAGTTGCGACTGGTTGACGTCGTGCTGGTACTGGCCGACGCCGATCGCCTTGGGTTCGATCTTGACCAGCTCGGCGAGTGGGTCTTGCAGACGGCGGGCGATGGAGACGGCACCACGGATGGAGACGTCGAGGTCGGGGAACTCTTTTGCCGCCAGTTCGGAGGCGGAGTAAACGGAAGCGCCCGCCTCGCTGACCATCACCTTGGTGAGGCGCAGCGCGGGATGCAACTTGATGAGGTCGGCGGCGAGTTTGTCGGTCTCGCGTGAGGCGGTGCCGTTGCCGATGCTGATCAGGTCGACCTTATGTTTTTTGCACAGCTCGCCCAGCACATGCAGCGACTGGTCCCACTGGTTTTTGGGCTGATGGGGGTAGATGGTGGCGTAGTCGACCAGCTTGCCGGTGTTGTCGACCACGGCGACCTTGACGCCGGTGCGCAGGCCAGGGTCGAGACCGAGGGTGGCGCGGGGGCCAGCCGGGGCGGCGAGCAGCAGGTCTTTCAGATTTGAGGCGAAGATCTTGATCGCCTCCAGCTCGCCCTGTTCGCGCAGTTGGCGCTTGAGTTCCAGGTCGAGATGCATGGCCATCTTGACCCGCCAGGTCCAGCGCACGGTGTCGAGCAGCCATTTGTCAGCGGCCCGTTTCTGGTCGAGGATGCCGAAACGGGCGGCGATCATGCGCTCGCCTTTTGTTGGTGTGCGGTTGGCTTCGGCCTCGGCATCTTCCACCAGCGCCAGCGTCAGGTTGAGAATGCCTTCGCCACGACCACGGAACATCGCCAGGGCGCGGTGTGATGGCACCGCCTTGATCGCCTCGCTCTTGTCGAAGTAGTCAGAGAACTTGGCCCCATCGTTCTCCTTGCCCTCCACCACCTTGGCGCACAGCAGCCCGTTTTCCCAGAAGTGGCTGCGCAGCTGGCCGATCAGTTCGGCATCCTCGGCAAAACGCTCCATCAGGATCTGGCGTGCGCCGTCGAGGGCGGCGGCCGCGTCGGCAACACCCTTGTCGGCGTTGATGAACTTGGCGGCCTCGGCCTCAGGGTTGAGGGTAGGATCATTATATAAAGAGTCGGCCAGTGGTTGCAGCCCCGCCTCGATGGCGATCTGGGCCTTGGTGCGGCGCTTCTGTTTGTAGGGCAGGTAGAGGTCTTCGAGACGGGTTTTGCTGTCGGCCAGCAGGATCGACTGTTTGAGCGGGTCGGTCATCTTGCCCTGCTCTTCGATGGAGTTGATTACCGCGAGGCGGCGCTCTTCCAGCTCGCGCAGGTAGCCAAGGCGCTCTTCGAGGTTGCGCATCTGGGTATCATCCAGGCCGCCCGTCACCTCTTTACGGTAACGGGAGATGAAGGGCACGGTGGCACCTTCATCGAGCAGGCCGATGGCGGCGATGACCTGGGCCTCGCGGGCGTTGAGTTCCTGGGCGATGCGTTGTTCGATGCTGGGCAGGGTGAGCATGAGGCGTGTCCTTTCTACGGCTTGTTTTTTGAGCTTAACAGCCGGGTTTAGTCGGCGTAGTGGGGCGCTATTATACGGGAGATGTGCGGTGTGGGGGGATGGGGGGGTAGAACCACCAGGGCAATCGCGCTATAAATCTCTTGCCGATCAGGATTAAATGAGGTATGGGTTAAGGATTTGACAGGAAGTCAAATGCTACCCGACCCACGACCGTATTTTGAAGTATTGGCTGATCCCCGCCGGGAGACGAAGAACA
>JANOSY010000013.1:0-6873 GCA_031416075.1 Tenderia sp. (SeqCode)
TACGACAACAGCGATGAAATTCTTGGCGTTCTTCTTCTGTGAGTGAGATAGCAACGGGGACAGGCATAGTCAGCGCACCAGAAAATAAGGAAGGAGTAGCGCTATTATATATGATCACACTATTTGTTACAGTACACTAGCAGGTGCTGGCGGCAACTTTTTTCAGCGTCGGCACATTAAGGTTGGCTATGGCTGCCTGATGAATGGCGCGTTCCAGCCTGGCAGGGGCCGAACGCCCCATGCAGCGGTGGTCGGGATCGCCTGCAAATGCCTTTAGCATCCCGTCGATGAGGGGTTCTCGGGGTAACTCGGATTGGGTCAGCCATTGCTGGATAGCCAAGGCTTCATCGGCAATATCCCGTGCCAGCTGTTCGTGCTGACTCCATAACTCGGAAACAGTGCCGCCCACTACCAGTCCGGCAACGTTGGTGGTGACGATATAGAGGTTTTTACATACCAGCTCAAAGAGCATCTCCTGTGCACTGGATGCCGTGTGATTGGGGATACCAAGGCTCTGTAGTGCAGTGGACAGGCAGTGGGCCAGCGGGCCGTGAATAGGCGAGGAGATCAGCACCTTGACATCCTGCCCCCGCTTTTTTTCAAACCAGACCGAGATGACAGTGGGTTCGTCGATACCATGGCGTTGCCATGCTGGAGGCAGCAGTTCATTCTGGAGCAGGGCCAGCCGGGCGCGCCAAACTGGCGGGATTTGGGATAGAGTCAGATCAAGGTCGCTCTCACCTACGGCCAGCAGTACCAATTCGGGGTCTGGTAAAGCGTCTGCCGCTGCCGCTAAATCGGTTTCCCTGAGGATGGGGTAGACCGGGTAACCGCAGCGGAGAAAACCACGGGCAAACACCCCTGCCATCTCACCGACGCCGATAATCACAATCTGCTTTTTCACCCTGTCAACTCCTTTACTTGGTGCCTGCTTGCATAGAGCGTTTTGTGGGATTATATCGTGACGCGGTTGAAAAATGGGGCTGGCTGCGCTACACCGTGTCTGTGGTCAGGTGTTGAGTCTGTTCATATTGCCGATATTCTTAAAATATACGATGTGTGCCCCTGCATTAGGTTGTCCTGATGAAAAACCTTAATGTCGGTGTTTTTTACATGTTTGCCACTAGATGTTCCACTGAACGTAGGTATTTTGTGTAAAAAAACTATCATTACAAAGCGTTGGCCTGTTCGGGAACGTTTATTGCATAACCTTGCGGTCTGTTATTGCGTAATGATTTTCTGTAAGGTGGGCGCGATAGAGCGTGGACGGGTATAATTCCCATATCGGGAACAGGTGCCTTGCCCGTATGAAACTTGGTTAGGAGAGTAGAGATGAAAAGTGACCGCGGACCCAATCAGAATGATTCTGAGGTCAATGATGCCAACACGGTGGCGGAGCAGGATCAGCCGATTAATCAGTCACGCCGTAAATTCTCCACCGCCGGTCTGATTGCTGCGCCGCTCATTATGACTTTGAGCAGCAAATCGGCTCTGGGTATGAATTACCGTTGTACAGTCTCGGGCATGCTGTCTGGCAACCTCTCTCACCCGGGTAATATTAGCGATTGTTTGGGACGAACCCCAGGCTTCTGGTCTGGCGGCAACTTCTTTTCCGGCGGCAATCCCAAGACCTACAGTGGTGGATGGCCATCTCCGTTGTTGCCAACAACCCCTTTCCACTCCAGTTTTGGCGGGGTGTTTGCGGGGAATGGTTTTGTATATTTTGCAAATGGCCAATCCAAAAGTTATACCTTGGAAGAGGTGATGCGCCTGACTGGAACCCATGATCACCATCAGCTCGGCGCGCATACGGTGGCGGCATTGCTGAACGCTAAAGCGGCTGAACTGGGGACCAGCCCGTTTGGTGGTGGGCTTGAATATGGGTTGACACCTAGTCAGGTGATCACGCTGTACAGCACCTATTACACCAGTAAGCCGCAGGAGTTGAAGGCGCTTTTTGAGATATGGAATCAAGATAATGCGACATCAAGATTGAATTATAAGACCGCGATTTCACAGTTTGGTATTACCATCCCTAACCCATAGTGTTTTGCCCACCTTCTATCCATCAACCATTGCCAGCCGCAGGGTGACAGCCATGTCTCCTTCCGGTTGGCGTCTGGCATCGGGTTTTGATCCTATCCACAAGGGGTGGTCTGGTGAGACCTTATTATATGATCGGTTCTCTGGCGATACCCATGTTTTGGATGATGTGTGTATGGCGATTATTGAACTGCTTGCAAAAGGGCCTCTCTCTGAGGTGCTGATCCTGAAAGAGATTGTTCAATGCCTTGATGTTGGCTCAGGGATTGATCTTGACCTCGTTGTGCAACAGCGGCTGGCGGCGCTGGTTCAGTTGAATATCCTGCAATGCCCCACGTAATACCCCTGAATTCAATCTCTTTGGCCCGTTTTGCCTCTCAGCTCGCTGATGCTGGGGTGGCGTTTAGTGTGGGGCCGTTTGTAGTCTCTCTGACCTCATCGATAACCAGCGTGGCTGAGGGGATTTATCAGTTGTATGGTGAATATCCGCTGGCTGCTGAAGGGGCAGACCGGTTTGTCGACTATTACCTCTCGCTGGCGCACGGTCGGGGTGTACGGCGTTGGTACCATCCCCAGGTCCATTTTATTTACGATGGTTTGCAGCCGTTTAAACCGTTGCCGTTAAGTCAGGCGTTACCACTTTTTGAGTGGGGATTGAACTGGTGTGTGGCAAGCCAGATGCATAGTTATCTTTTGATTCATGCGGCGGTGGTTGAGCGTAATGGGGTGGCGATTATTCTGCCCGCCCCGCCGGGGTCGGGTAAAAGCACGCTGTGTGCGGGTCTGGTCAGCCGTGGCTGGCGGCTATTTTCTGATGAGCTGGCGATTATCTCTATGGTGGATGGTTCTGTTGTGCCTTGTCCTAGGCCAATTGGACTGAAAAACGAGTCGATCCAGATTATGCGTGACTATGAGCCGCAGGCGGTGATCAGTCGTGAGTCTCGTGATACCCGCAAGGGGACAGTAGCGTTGATGAAGGCCCCGTCTGAGAGCATTGGGCGTGCGGATGAGACGGCCCGTGTGGGGGGCATTATCTTCCCCCGTTATCAGTCCGGTGCGGAGGCGTTGATGACGTCCCGATCAAAGGCGCAGACGGGGCTCTATCTGGCAGATAACTCTTTTAATTACAGCGTGACGGGTGCCCGTGGCTTTCAGTTGTTGGCTGATCTGGTGGATGGTGCTGAGTGCCTTGAGTTTACCTATAGCCGACTCGATGACGCGGTGCGGATGTTTGATGCGCTGGAGTGGCTGCAATGATGGCGCAACCGCTGCTCTGTGAGGTGTTGATTGACCCTGAACGGGCCAAGGGGTTGAGTCTGCAGCAGTGGGATCTGTTGATCCGACAGGCGCGCCATGCGGATCTGCTGGCCCGGTTGGCCTATCTGCTGGAGGGACAGAGCGGTGTGCCCGCAGCGGCGCAACGTCATCTTGATTCGGCACGGACCTTTGCTCAACGCCAGGCCCAATCGGTACGTTATGAGGTTGTCAGTATTCAAAAAGCGCTCAGTGATCTGGGTATTCCTGTTGTGCTGCTCAAAGGGGCGGCATACATCATGGCGGGTCTGCCCGCTGCGCCGGGGCGGCTGCTCTCTGATATCGATATTCTGGTGCCGAAGCTGTCTATGGAGCAGGTGGAAAACGGGTTATTGCTCTACGGTTGGCGTACGACACACCATGATGAATATGATCAAACCTACTACCGTCAGTGGATGCATGAGATTCCCCCCATGAAACATGGTGTGAGGGGGACGGTGATTGATGTGCATCACGCTATTTTGCCACCTACGGCGCGTTTAAAGCCTGACTCTTCCAAGATGCTGGCGGCAGCGGTTGCATTGGCGGCAGAGCCGGGGGTTTGTGTATTTAGCCCCGTGGATATGGTGTTGCACAGTGCCACCCATCTTTTTCATGAGGGGGAGCTGGAACATGGGTTGCGTGATCTGGTGGATCTGGATGCACTGTTACGTCACTTTGGTGAGCAGAGTGGGTTTTGGGAGCAGCTGGTGGAGCGCGCTGTGGCGCTTGATCTGGTCCGGCCACTCTATTACGCGTTGCGTTACACGGCTCAGATGGTGGCAACACCGATTCCGCCGTTTGTTGTCAAGGCGCTGGACAAGTTGGGGCGGCCACCTGCCCTGATTTCGTCTTTGATGGATTGTCTGTTTGCACGGGCCTTGCGCCCGAGCCATGTCAGCTGTGATAGCCAATGGACTGCACTGGCGCGGTGGATGTTATATATAAGGTCACACTATTTGCGGATGCCGTTTCATCTGTTGTTTCCCCATCTGGTTCGTAAAGCGGTTAAAAAACGTCAAGGCTCTGGCTCTTTAACAGAGCCAGTAGTAGTAAAAGAGTAGCTCCCTTGTTAGAGTGCCTGCTTTCTTAGGGGGGCACGGGGTGAAAGAGCTGATTCTTGGTGGTGTTCGATCGGGCAAAAGCGCGCTGGCGCAGCGTCGTGCCCATGAATCTGGCTTGCAGTTGACCTATATCGCCACTGCCACTGCGGGTGATGAGGCGATGGCCGCCCGTATTCAGCGCCACCGGCTTGAGCGGGGTGATGAGTGGGCATTGATTGAAGAACCCATTACGCTGGCGGATGCCTTGCAGCAGAGTGCTGCCCCGGATCGTTGTCTGCTGGTGGATTGCCTGACACTCTGGCTCAGCAATCTGCTGGGCGGTAGCGGACCGACGTTTGAACAGCGGTTCCATGATCAGCGTCAGGCGCTACTGACACTGTTGCCACAGTTGCCCGGCCACATTATTTTGGTGAGTAATGAGGTGAATATGGGGGTGGTGCCGCTGGGGGCGTTGAGTCGTCGTTTTTGTGATGAGGCTGGCTGGTTGCATCAGGCGTTAGCCCAGCAGTGTCAGCGGGTTACATTGACTGTGGCTGGATTGCCGTTGGTCTTGAAAGGGGAGTCTGTGTAGGTGTTGGAATGGGTGCATAAACCTGTCAAGCCGATTGCAATGGCCGCTTACCAGCATGCCTTGGATCAACAGTTGCGGCTGGCAAAACCGGGTTCACTGGGGGTGCTGGAGGAGGTTGTTGTGCGTCTGTGTGGTATGCAGAATAGCAATAGACCCCATTTAAACCGGATTCAGATCTCTATTTTTGCAGCAGACCACGGCATCGCCGCGGAAGAAGCTGTGGGCTTTTCACAAGCGGCCACGCTGGCAATGTTGCGCGACATTGCCAGTGGTGGTGCCGCCATTTCAGTGCTGGCCAAATATCTGGGGGCGGATCTGGAAATGGTGGATGTTGGGGTCTGCCATAATATTGTTGGGGTGCCGGGGGTGGTACGTGCACGGGTGGCACAAGGAACGGCGAACTTCAGGTATGGCCCGGCGATGACACCGGCGCAGCTGCGGGCAGCATTGCTGGCGGGGCAGCGCTCGGTGACACGGGCAGTGGAGCGTGGTATGCGGCTGTTTATTGCCGGTGATGTTGGCAGTGCCAATGCTATGTCAGCAACAGCGTTGGCCTGTGGATTGTTGAACCGGTCGGCACGCGAAGTGGAGAGCTTTGGTGGTGACATCGACCGTGCCAGTACGGTATATAAGGCCGCCGTGGTGCAGTGTGCCCTTGATCTGCATCTGTCCGCCAGCAACTCCCACTCCCCCCTTGATTTGTTGCAGTCTCTGGGTGGTTTTGAAATTGCGGCGATTACCGGGGCCTATATCGCCGCTGCACAGCAGGGGCTGCCGGTATTGGTGGATGGCTTTGTCTCCAGTGTGGCAGCGCTGCTGGCCAGCCGAATTCATGCCGGGAGTAGCACATGGTGGTTTTATGGCCACACCTCTGCGGAGCCGTGCCACCACCATATCCTTAAAGTACTGAATGCTAAACCACTACTGAATCTGGGGGTGGGGCTGGGGGAGGGGAGCGGGGCGGCGATGGCAGTGCCCCTGCTGCGTCAGGCGTGTATGCTGCACGCTAAAATGGCAACGGTGGACCGGTCTGTGGTTGCTGGGTATTAACAATAAAGTGTGCATGATTAACCCCTGGGCAGATGAAAAACATAAAGTATCAAAATAGGGCTCGTGAGCCTGGGTTTATTGAAGAGCGTTTGATGGGGCTGTTGGCCTCCATGCTCTTTTCCGTGCCTACAGCGGCTGTTTTGTGGCTCTATATTAATGCATCACTATTATCGTGGGATCTGTTTCTGGGGTCGTCGCTGTTTTGGGGTTGCATGGTATTTTTTATGGCCGTTGCGCTATTTTCCCCAGGAATCTTTCCATCAATGCTGGGGGCCATCTGGCGTGCAATTATCTATATGCAGAGCTGGCGGCGTTGGTGGATATGATGTTGGGTGCCTTAAACGGGGGAGCACATGAGCTCAGGGCTTCAATCCAAAGTTGTTGAATTAGAGGAGCGTCTAAGGCAGGCAATGCTTCGTTCTGACGTGAGCGTTCTTGACGAACTCATTGCCCCTGGACTGATCTTCACCAATCACCTTGGCCAACTCATCACGAAGCAAGATGATATTGCCTTTTATCAATCGGGTACGCTCCAGCTGCAGGCCTTTACGCCATCGGAGCAACGTATTCAGATCAACCATGGTTTTGTAGTTGTCTCGGTTTTGATGCATTTGCTGGGGGCCTACGAGCGCACACCCATTGATTTCAGCATTCGCTATACACGTATTTGGGCGGCCACTTCAAGCGGGTCTCTGCAAGTAATCGCGGGTCATGCTAGTGTACTGTAACAAATAGTGTGATCATATATAATAGCGCTACTCCTTCCTTATTTTCTGGTGCGCTGACTATGCCTGTCCCCGTTGCTATCTCACTCACAGAAGAAGAACGCCAAGAATTTCATCGCTGTTGTCG
>JANOSY010000014.1:0-127156 GCA_031416075.1 Tenderia sp. (SeqCode)
GAAATCAAGACAAAGAAGATGCTCATTACGATCAGCTCAAGTTAGGTATGTGAGTCAGCGCCTTCAGGCGCTTCATGTTTTTGCCCCTTTGAGGGGCTAATAAAGATAAACCCCCGGCTTTGCCGGGGGTAACTTAATTTAATCAGAGATTACTATTAGGATGACTTCATATACTAAACACCTTCTGGCGATGATATTGCTGCTGTTTACTCCACATGTATCAGCCGATACCTATCGTTATATGCATGTCACCATTGATACTCCCTGGATGATATTCCTGTTTCTGTTTGGCGCGGTAATGATGCCATTTATTTTGATGGCCATTCTTTATTGGCGCACCGCTTTTCGTCGTAATGCTGAAGATGATATTCGGGCGGCAAAGTCTGATGTTAGTGGCAAGCCTGAGGAGTAGCGGATGAGAATACTCCGTCTCTGCTGCGCTGTGCTGTTGTTTCTTGTTGCCCCTCTGAGTCTGTATGCAAGTGAGCAGAACCCACCCGCGAATGGTTCGATTGAGGTTATGCAGAGTTTTAATGATAACGCGCTTGAGGATGCAAAGGCGTACGCGGTTGCTGATAAGAAGAAACATCAAGTCCTCTTTTTTATGGGCATCACACTGCTTATTTTGCTGTGCACAACGGCCTATCTTGGCATTTCTATGGTGATGTTTAATAAAGAGGTCTTTGTTGCCCATATGGTCTCCGCGGGTCTTACTGTGACACTCGGCCTAGTGCATGCGGTGACGGCAGTGGTCTGGTTTTTTCCTTTTTAATTCTTGTTATTCAGACGGATTCCTATTTCAGGGCTTGTACTCCATATAAATTGTGATGGCACGTTGTTCTGTTATTGACGTTACAGTTCATGTGGTTGCCTGACAGATAAGAACGGGTCATCATGTCAACTCCTCCCCATATTACAGATACCGCAGTATTAAAACAGACGTCTGATGATTATGGCAGGCGCATTGTGCACTTCTACTTTTTTTCAGGTGTTGTTGGGCTCGCTTATCAGGTTTTGTGGGCGCGGATGTTATCGCTTCAGTTTGGTGTTAGCATTTTTGGTGTTGTGATTACGGCTGCTGCTTTTATGGTTGGCCTGGGGCTTGGCTCTTTTCTGGGCGGGCCACTCAGTCGCCTTAATGCAAAACCGTTACGTTTCTTTGCGATGCTTGAAGGGGGGGTGGCGCTTTACGCATTATTGCTGCCGCTATTGTTATCGTTGCTTGATGGCGGCATTGCTGCTGTTGCGCCTGGCAGTTTGGCAGGTTGGTATAGTTTGCAGTTCTGTGCGGCGTTACTGTTGATTGCGTTGCCAGCGACGGCTTTGGGGATTGGGTTTCCGATGGTATTGCGATCATTGGAGTCTCAGCAGGTATCACTTGGCCGTGTATACGGCATGAACACCCTCGGTGGTGCGTTGGGCGCGCTGCTGCCCTTATGGCTGTTACCGGTAATCGGTTGGAGTAACTCCGTGCTTGTGGTTGCATCGCTTGGTGCTGCTGTAGCTCTTTTTGCGTGGCGACTCTCTGTTGTGATGCCAGCGTTAGCGGTTTCCAGAGTTGCAGCAAATCCTGTCAGTAATATCCCTCTTTCAACAATAGTGGCTTACGCCATCGTTGGTGCTTCGGCTTTAATGCTAGAAATTGCCTGGACCCGGCTGTTTGGTATGTTGTTGTTGCGCACTGAATATGTGATGGCAGTCATTCTGGCGACATTCCTTCTTGGTATTGGCGGAGGTAGCCTGCTGGCGCAGTACATGCGTGCACGTTACTGGTTGGAGTTGCTGCCGCTGTTATCGGCACTGTTTGCCCTGTTAAGTTTATGGGCGATCCCTCTATTAGCAGCGTGGGTTGAGCGTGCCCATTTCGGCTCGCTTTTTAGTGCCATGTTGATTCAGGGAGGAGCGGTTGCCCTCTTGACGTTGCCAGTGACTTTGTTGCTGGGTGCGTGGTTGCCACTACTGAATTTGCGGTTGGGTGGAGTAAAGTCGAATGGAGCGTGGCTCTATGGTGCCAACTCTATTGGTGCGGCGCTGGGGGCGCTGCTGGCTGGATTTGTTTTAATCCCTTGGTTGGGCACAACGGGGGCGTTAGTACTGGCAGCACTTATGCTTTTTATGGCAGGAATGGTTTGGGCGCGCCCACGTCTCTGGCTGTTACTGCCGGTGCTTGTAGTGATCGCCTGGCCGGTATACGAGTTGCCACCGGTGAGCCAACTATTGCCCGAAACTCAGAAGGGCAGCCACGATCTTATGGTTCATGAAGATGCCCTGTCCATCACCCATGTGGTGGCAACCCGGGATGGGCAGCGCCTGTTATTGGCAGATCTGCAGCGGATGGATGCTTCATCTGAACCGCTTGCAGTTGTTTCACAACAGAATCAGGTACGACTGCCACTGCTGCTGCACCCGTCGCCCAAAACGGTACTCTTTCTTGGTTTGGGGACAGGAATATCCGCTGCTGCATCGGCCCCGTGGACAACATTGCAACGTACGGCAGTAGAGTTATCGCAAGGGTCAATTTTGGCGGCGGGCGATTACTTTGTCCCGGTAAATGGCGGTGTAACCGCACAGATGCGGGTGGCACGCGATGATGCACGCCGTTACCTAAGAACCTCGCAACAGAACTACGATGTGATTATTGGCGATCTGTTCCATCCTGATTTAGTGGGACGCAGTTCTCTGCTGTCACTGCAGCAGTTTGAACGTGCCCGTGCGTCGTTGACGGAAAAGGGTATTTTTGTACAGTGGCTGGCGCTGAACCAGTTCGATCCACATTCATTACAAGTAGTGATGCGTACGTTTCAGCAAGCATTTCCTGATGCCGTGATTTTTGTGGATGGTTTTCGCCTGGCGCTGGTAGGTGGTAATGGATGGCAACCGACTGTTCAGGCAATGCAACATAATCTGCAACAGCTCACCCCTAAGCAGCAACAACAGGCAACGGGTGGCGAGGGTGAGTGGAGTTGGCTTGGGCGCTATTGGGGGGGGATACACATCCCGGCGGGCGCAATACAGGATGAGTGGTCGCCTGTGATTGAGTTTTCTCTGCCACGGGCGCGTTATCGGGGTGATATGGATCTGGTGAAATTGCTTGAGTGGTTATTGCAGCAGCGCCCTCATGTTACACAAGCGCAGCAAGCATTGGCGGTGAACGCAGAGAGTGTCGAACTGTTTGAGCGTGGTTATGTCGCTACAGAGTTATCAATACGCTCATGGATAGCAACACTCAAGGGCGATGAACAGCAAGGGCAAAAATTGTTGCGTCTCGCCTATCAGGCCAATCCACAAGACCGCTGGGTCACGGGCACCATTGCTGATCGTATGTATGCAAGTATTGCGCAGATGGATGTGCGCGGGCTAGATAAGCGCCAAATATTAGAAACAATTATCACCATTCGTCCCGATCACGTCGACGCGCTGCGTGAATTGTGGCAACTGAGTGTGGCAGAGGAGGATGCGGGTCAGGCAGAGTTTTATCGTCAACGTCTGAATGAGGTGAACCCTTTGGAGGTGTTGTCACAGCACTAGCAAAATTACGCGTGCTAAATAGTCCCGGCTGAATTTAAGAGTTGTGGTAAAACTTTTAAGTAGATGGCCAATTAGCTATGACAATATAACGTTCGTTGGAAATGGAGGTCTACTTGGCGTTGGTTAAGACTGAGTGAGTGAGTGAGATGAGTGTGGATATTCATAATTGGCATAAATGCACTCCACTTGCTGGATATCGACTGGCAGCTTGTCTACGGTAAGTCAAATAGTCGTGATATTTCTGCGACGAAGAGAGATAACCTGCATTGTGGGATAATTGGCGGAAGATATCGACAAGATATTCAGTCGCAAAGTTATTTATAGGGGATGAAATGAATAAACGTTTTTTTGTGGTAATAGGATTGAGTGCGTTGCTGCTGTTCGGTTGTAGCCGGAGCGATAAGCTGCTTTCGGAGCAAGAGTATCTGGCGCATGCAAAGGATGCTCTGGATCAGGGTAGGTATAACGAGGCCGTAATCCAGCTGAAGAATGCCGTCAACATTAACCCCAGCAGTAGCGAGGGGCGTTACCTACTAGGTGAACTCTATGTGAATATGGGTAATGGTGCCGCTGCTGAAAAGGAGCTGCAACGGGCCGCCGAGCTGGGGGTGGCGGGTGATGCGATTGTGCCACTGATGGGCGATGCGCTGTTGCAGCAGGGCAAGGCGGATGATGTGATAAAAAGCTATCAGGTCAAGGAGACAGACCCAGCTCAGATCAAGCTGAGTAACAGCATTGTGCTTGCCGAGGCCTATTTCCAGAAGCGCGATTTTGCCGCTGCGAAAGAGTGGTTCACAACGGCGCAATCACTTTCAGCTGAAAATGAACGAGCAACTCTAGGGCTTGCCCGAATAGCGATTTTAGAGCGAGATTATGATTATGCTCAGACGCTCATTAATTCAGTGATTAGTGGTGTCGGTAAGCAAAGCCAAAAAGCATGGTTGACGTTGGTAGACTTGAAGCGTGCCCAAAATAGTCCAGAAGAGATCATCGCTGCCTATAAACAGGCTATCGAACTCTCAAAAAACAAACAGGACTATTTTTACCGTATTGCAATGCGCGGTTTGATTACTGAATATCTACAACAGAACAATCTAGAGAAGGCTGAGGTAGAGCTTGGCCTTCTTAAAAAATCGTACAATGCAGAACAGTTTCCTGATGATCCTGAACTGAATCAGATTCGCGCTACTTTGGCATATGGACAGAAAAAATATGATGTGGCAGCTGATTTGGCGGGTAAAGTGCTCATGGTTAATGAAAACCATCTTGGCGCCACCCTGTTGATGGGGGCGATTAGCACGATTAAGGGCCAGTCGGAACAGGCTGAAGCCTACCTTAGCAAGTTACCTAATAACATAATGGCACGCAAGCTATTGGCTTATGCGCAGATGAGCAGCGGTCATGCCGCTGACGTGGTAAACACTCTAAGCCCTATTGTAAAAGGGGGGAAGCCTGATCCCGAGATTTTGGCTTTGATTGCCGGTGCTTCACTGCGGGCGGGGGACCCTGAGAAAAGTGCCGAATATTATCAGCAAGCGCTTAATGATAATGCAGGGAATAGCAATCTTCGTCTTGGGTTGGCGCAAAGCTATATTGGTATGAGGGAGTTTGATAGGGCTGTATCGGAGTTGAATAAAGTCAAAGGTGAGGATGGCCATTTCTTTGCTGCCGAATTAGCGATCTCAGAAGCACGTATCAAAGAAAAAAAATATCCGGCTGCGCTCGAGAGTCTCAAGGCGCTTGAGCAGAGTGATAAAGCCAACCCACTGCCCATTAGTTTGCAAGCCACAGTCTATTCGTTGATGGGCGATGAGGCCAAGGCAAAAGCGGAGTTTCAGCGTGCCCTGAAAGTGAAGCCTGGTTATGGGCCGGCGGCCAGAAGTCTGGCGCTGTTTGAACTGCGCGCAGGTAACAATGCTGTTGCCAAACAACTCTACGAGGCTGTTCTCAAAGAGTCACCCGAAGAGTTCACTGTTCTCTACGACTATGCGCAGCTGGAGATGGGGGCGGGGCAATATAAACATGCCGAGGAGCTGGTGAAAAAGGCTCAGGCGCAAGACAAGAACAAGATTAGGAGTGCAGTACTATTGGCACGGGTCAATCTAAAACAAAATAACCCCACCGGTGCGTTGTCGGAGTTGCGTGCCGTAGGCGATGCAAAAAATGCAGCCGTACTGGCCGAGATGGGTAATGCCCAGATGATGCTGAAGGAGTATGTCAATGCCAAGGATTCATACAATAAGCTGGTAGAGGCTGAACCTAAGTCGGCGCTGGCATATTACCTGCTTTCTATGGCCCACTTGGCGCTGGGTGAAGTCAAGGAGGCGAATAGCGCCTTGAATGTTGCGTTGCAGCACGATGGTAAACACGTGCCCTCGCTGATCTCCGTTGCAGGTATGGCATTGAATAATAACGCATTAGCCGAGGCCAGAGAGAAGCTGAAAAAACTCGAAACCCTGACGCCCAAGAGTGATGCCGTAGCGCTGCTCAAGGCTGATCTGGCTATGCGAGAGAAGCGGTTCCCGCAGGCGATCACCCTTTATGGCGAACTCTATAAGCGCAGCTCCAATGCCGACTTGGCGCAGAAGTTGGGACAGGCCTATTGGACAAGTGGCGACAAGAAGGCGGCACTCTCCGTGCTGACGGATGCTGCCAATAAACAACCGAATAGCACCAAGCTGCAATATGCTTTGGCAACCGCCTATCAGGGGATGGGTGATACAGAGCATGCGATCGAATCATACAAAGCAGCCATCAACCTGGATGGAAAGAATGTTGCCGCCCTGAATAATCTGGCTTGGCTGTTGAAGGATAGTGACTTGGTAATGGCCAGAGAGTATGCCAAAAAAGCCAGTGAGTTGGCACCTGGTAGTAAGGCGGTTAAAGATACCCTCGCCGAAATCGTTAAACTGCAAGGGCGTTAATGCATAACCGAAGAGAAAGATGGCGAAACCCGGGAGGTAGCTCCCCTGATTCGCGTTACTCCACCAGGAAGCCTCTGAATAAGTTCTCTGTTAGTGGTAAGCCTGTCGAACCATGAACGGGGGATAACTCTGAAGTTGATACATTAACCCTTCGACAAGCTCAATGGGAGTGGACTCATTTAGGTGTGGTCGCCTGTTATTTCTGTGGTTTGAACAGCTCGTAAAGAGTGCCCTGATCCGGAAGTCCTGTCTCCGTCTGCTTGATACCCTTCTGGAACTGCTTCATGGCAGTCTTAAGTCTGTCATCATACTGGGCGTCACTGATATTGCCACTATAGAGACCGCGAGACTTCAGGGCGTTTTTCATGCGCTTAATCACCTCCTCTTGATAGATGTATTTATCAACGGTGATAAATTTACCACCTTGAGCGATCTTCTGCGGCGCTAGTTCGTTAATTAGGATCTGAATGGCTGTTTGAAATTGCAGCTCAGGCTTCTGTTTACAAAGTGACTCGGCCGCTATTAGAAGCAGCTGGGTTGATTGCCACGGGGCCAGGTCAAAGGTGCCGGCCTGCTGTTGGTTGATTGCGGTGAGATAACCTTCCAGCCAGCCACCGAAAATTAAATACGCGTCATCTTTTTTTTGGTGAAACTCTATAAATTTTGAGCATTTTGCAATCCCGGCACCTTTTATGGCGTAGGCATTATTGCTGTCTGCACCATAGGTGATGGAGGGCAGTAGAGATGCGCATAAAAGCCAAGCTGAAACATTTTTTAAAGTCATGGTGTAGGACTCTGAATTTAATAGTGCTAAAAATGAAAAAGGGCTGTACTTAAAAAGTACAGCCCTCTCTACAGCAATGCTGCTAGCGTTTTATGCTACTTTTGCCTTGCGACGACGTGCTGCGCTAATTCCCATTCCTAACAGGCCAGCACCCAACAGGGCCAGCGAAGTTGGCTCAGGAACAGAGTCTGCACGGTAGGTGTTGCCACCGGTCAGAGAAAGACCTTCTGGGCAGGTGGCGGTAGCCGCGCAATTACGCGGATTGAACTGTGAGGTGAAGCGGAAATCGCTGCCCCCAGCTTGGCTGTCGGTATTGAAATTGGTGGCTGCAGCGCCACCAATTACATCCATATTGCCTAAGCCGTTACCACCCTCAGTACCCGTTCCCAATGAACCAGTGATGAGAGTAGAGAAGAGTGTGCCATTCAAAGTGCTGAGTGAGTAGGTGGCGGTCAATGTGTGGCCAACCAGACTCAACCAAAGGGGATTGGCACCTGCTTCATCACCGCCAGAGGCAGAAGAAGTCCCATTGAAGTCCGGTGAGCCATCGACATAAAACTTGCTCCAGCCATCTTTGAAGGAGACGTGGTCGCCAGCATCAGCAATACCATTCGTGTTTACATCAAGCCACTGGTTTAGGAAATAGCCACCAAACTGATAGGTAAGCTCACAGCCTGGGCAGAAGGTAGTGGTGTCGTTATTGATGTTTGTTATTTTGCCATAACCCTTGAGTTCGGTACTGCCGGTGAAGTCGAACTTGGTGTAACCATCAGGTGTTATGCTGTTGAAAACAGCACCAGTTGGAGTTGCCACTGATTCATATAAAGTATCAGTTGCAAAGAAATCGTCGAAATTGTTTGGATCCCAAACAACGCCGCCTACGTTTATGTTTGCTGCCTGGGCCTGAACCGCACACGCCAGCGCAGCAGTCATTGCCGCAGTTTTGAAGATGTTTTTGTAATTTGCCATTTTATCTAGCTCCTAAAAACGGGTGTTCTTTAGTTAAGTGCTACTGGAAAAAACTTCCTATAGTTCCAAATACTGTTTCTCATTTAATTAAAAGCACAAGTCGTGCCATGATCAATTTTAATTCCTAACGCATTGTTATTTTTGAAATATATTTTGTTTTGACTTGCTAGGAGAGCATGGGGTTAATTGGTGTTGTAAAGAATCCTGACAGTGTGGGGTGCTGTGTGAAAAACTGCTGGGGGCGCGACGATAGTTATGCGCTGGGGCAGGTGCCGCGATACCAAGACGGAGGAGCAGCAACCCCTGATTGTTGTTTGATATTGCCTTCAGTAGTTGGCTGATTTTGCGACAGGCGGGTATTAGTGTGGGGTGGGGCTGTATAAATCTCAGCGAAAAAACACCAGCTGCGGCAAAAGGTTGCAGTGAGATTCCCTGTGCCGTGGCGCTTAGCCACGTGCGCTGCAGCGCTTGCCCTGCCCGGATGATGCTTGCCCGGTCTGTCTGTTCTACGCTGAGCAGGCAAAGAGCTGGCGACAGCAGGGTTGGCAGTACCGCCGAGCGGAAGCCGATGAGGTAGTTGCCCCCCAACCAGTTTAGCGCCTTCATCACAGGCCAGTGACGGAGTAGTTTGAATGCGAGGCGCAGGGGCGGTTCTATTGCGAGAGTGGCAGGAGCCAGGCCTTCTGTGCAGGAGGCTCTGTTTCCAACTTCAAAGCGGATGCTGGAGAAGAGTTCGTGATGAAGTTCTTTGTTGCTAAAGCGCAGGCTTTCGGCCAGCCACATGGCCTTGAGGGCGGCTTTGTAGTTTGGTGTGCCATCGATCCATATGAGTGTTACCCCCTGAATTTTCGCTGCTTCATCGCTGAGGAACTGTTCTGTGGCAGTGGTGATGGGGCCTTTCCAGGGGAAGCTGCGGTCTGTGTGACGTTCCGGAATGAATTGAGCCAGCGCCTCGTATTGTTTGGGAGCGGGGGAGAAGTTGATTCTGGCAGCCCAAAGCGGGGTTTGTTCTGGATCCGGCAGATACTCGATCTGGCTGTCGTAGCCGAATGAGTGGGCGCGCATGACGATGTTTTCGATGCAGGCGCCGATGGCAAGGTCGCTCAAGACGAAGCGTTGATCGGAGAAACCACCACTTCTGCTTTCGTCGATCCAGATTTCGAGGGCTTCGTTGTTCCAGCGGTAGAGCCAAGGCTGTGAGTTGTCTGCTGAGGGGGCGAGTATCGCTGCCTCTATGAGTAGTTGCCGGGTCTGTTCGTCCATGGTGGTTGTCGCTCTATTCGGGGGTTGCCAGCTTGCTCAGGATGCGGCGGGCAATCATCTTGGCGATGATAAGTGTTGGATTACGTACCCCACCAGGGCGCCAGGTGTGGACCAATTTGTTGCGATAAGCGTCAAACTGGAGTCCGTGGGGGGCGCTGCGGACGCCACCCCTGTTGAGCAGGATTTTGAGCGCTTCGGTGGCGGCCAGTCCGGCGCAGAGTTCGCAGGCCATGGGGGTGGAGGGACCGCGGTGCTGCTCAAAGTCCACCGTGGATGGGTCGGCAAGGTAGGTGCGTTGTAACATTGCTGGGGAGAGGCCAACCAGAAAGTTGAGTAGCTGCTCCTTTTCTGGCAGCCCATCCAGGCGGAAGTACTCTTCAAAGGTCATTTTGCCGGGCAGAAAGTTGAGCAGTGCGGCCCCCATTCCTAGTGGTGCTGCGGTGATGGCGGGGATCTGTTTCTGGGCACATGCCTCAAACACCATGCGGCGGGCGGATATGGCAAAAAAGTCTAGTCCATCGACATACAGGTCGACCCCGGCCATGAATTCGTTGATATTGTCAGGCAAGACACCGCCTGCAAACCGGGTGATATTGAGCTCAGGATTGATATCCAGTGCCGCTTCTGCCATTGCATCAACCTTGGGGCGGTTGAGGTTGCTGATGTTCGCGCCCGCCTGCCGGTTGAAGTTGGCAAGTTCAAAATTGTCAAAATCGGCTATGTGAAAGTTGCCGATCCCAAGGCGTGTCAGTGTTAACAGATGGCTGCCACCAACGCCACCCATTCCGCCAATAGCGATACGTTTGTTGCGTAGGGTTTGCTGCTCTTCTGCGGTGACCCAGCCGGTATTGCGTGAAAATGCATGGGTATAGTCAAACAGGCTCATTTTTGTGGGGTTGCCTGTTGGGATGTGATTTCCAGCTGGCGCTGAATGTTGTGCAGCAGCTCAACCAGATCGGGTTTGAGGTTGCTGAATAGACTAGCGCGGCTGATGTAAAACGGCGCTCGTGTACCACGGTGCTCGATAGTATCGCCGGTCTGTTCAAACAGGATGCCAAAGCGGCGCAGTTGCCGCGCAAGGCGGGGTTCCATCATGGCAAATACACCGTCCAGTCCTTGGTTGAGGCCCATGGCGGTGATTGCGACGTAGAGTCCTAGCGCGACGGAGGGGAAGCGGCGGCGTGCATCATCGTCTTGGTTATCGATGGATTCGCTACCACCATCGGGGTATTGGGATTCGCCGCGACGGCGGCGGAAGTTTGCGGTGATGGCCAGTCGTGATATTTCACCATATTGGCTTCGTTCGTTGCCTGATGGGCCGTCGAACGCCCATTTGAGCTTCTCATTGCAGGCATTTTCTAGTGGAAATTTGGCGTTAGGGTCATGGCTGTCGGCTAGGATCAGCCGAATGCAGCCAGCGTAGGTTTGGCTTGGCTTGTGGAATAGTAGGCAGTGGATTGAACGCAAGTCGTAATCGTCAAACTCCAGATGGTTGGCCCGTTGCGCCTCATACCCAAGCTCTTCGCAATAGACCTGGTGGCGTATTGTATATACCTTTTTTATGAGGTCTTCGTTGCTGGCCGGGATGACACTGAAATAGCCATCAAAGAGTGTCGCAATGGTGGGTGCGGTCATGGTGATGTGCAACTCTGCCTGCTGGTGATGGGTTAATAGAAGGTGGCTCGCGAAGAGTATATATTAAAAGTTTAAATAGGGGTGGTGTGGTAATTGCTCGCCGGTTTGGTGGGTTGCAGGGAGGGGGATTATTGGGTATATAATGCCCGGTGATTCAGGCGGTGTGGTTGTGTTAAGAGGGGGTCAGGATGATGTCTCGCTTTTCCGTGCTGCTAAATAATAGTCTCGTATAAAGGGAGTAATGGGGTGATTTTTGATGACCGTTATGAGGTCTTTCTTGCGGATACAAGGGAGGCAATGAGCCTTCACTATCACTTGAGGTATCAGGTCTATCACGTTGAAACAGGTTGGGAGTCAGATAAACATCTGGTTGGCGGTAAGCTTGAACGAGATAAATATGATGCCTTTTCCAAGCATTTTCTGGTGCGTGATCGATTAACTCGTGAGTGGGCAGGGGGGATGCGTCTGGTTGTCTCGGGTTTTAATGAGTTGCCTCTGGCGCGGGTGAGTCAACTTGACCGCATTGCTGGCATCGAGTTTGATCAAAGCCATTGTGTTGAGGTTTCCCGTCTGTTTGTTTTGCCTGATTACCGCGGTGGCCGCCGTTATGGCGAGGTTTCCGCGGTGAAAAAACGTACGTCAGCCTCTTATTTTGAGGTAATGCTCGGACTGATCCGGGCTGCCCGTTCGTTTGGGTTACATAACGGTTTGAAAAGTTGGTACTTTTTGGTGGAGCCAGGGTTGGCTCGGAGTATCCAACGTTTAGGTATTGACCTTTTCTGCTGTGGTCCGGAGGTTGATTATCGTGGCATCAGGCGTCCCTACTATGGTGAGGTCTCCAGTTGCTTTGACCGCATATTGTCCGCTCCTTCTGAGCTGTCCATGATGTTTTCCCGCAAGGAGGCCTATCGGTCTTTTTCCCGTTCGTTCATTGAGCCTCCCAGCCTTGATGCTGTTAATGGTTGTTTTGGAGAGTTAAATTGTTCGGGTATGGGGGCTTGAATGTATCCGTACGGAAATAGGTAACCTATATTTGTCTCTGTGTATATGGGGGCTGCTGCGGCGAGAATTAAAGGGAGACGGAGTTTATCTTCCCTATTCATGGATGGTTGCAAACTGTTACAATTTGCGGCTAAAAACAATTAGTTGTTAAAGTACTCTCCCGGTTTGTCGAAAACACATTGAACGTGTCTGTGTATAAGGAAAACAACGTGCAAAATTACCGTCACAAGGCTATGGCCTGTATCTTTTGTTTGGTTGTTGGCGTCTGGGGACTAAGTGGCTGTGCTACCACTGGCGTGCCCTTGATGGATGAAGAGTTAAGCAAGGTTAATGATTACAACTATATTATTGGGCCGGGTGATAATGTCAATATCTTTGTCTGGCGCAATCAAGAGGTCTCCATGTCCGTGCCGGTTCGCCCTGACGGCAAGATCACCACACCTTTGGTGGAGGATTTGCAGGCCAGTGGTAAAACCCCCGCAGCGCTTGCGCGTGATATAGAAAAAGTACTCTCTGCGTATATTAAGGACCCGGCGGTGACTGTGATAGTGACGGGGTTTATTGGCCCTTACGATCAGCAGGTCCGTGTTGTGGGTGAGGCGACTAAACCGCAGGCGCTGGCTTACCGGACACGCATGACGTTGCTTGACGTTATGATTGCGGTGGGTGGTTTAACTGAGTTTGCAGCAGGTAATCGTACAACGTTGGTGCGTCGTATTAATGGCCAGGAGCAGAAGTATCAGGTCCGTGTTAATGATCTGATTAAGGACGGGGATATAGGTGCCAATGTTTATATGTTGCCCGGTGATGTATTAATCATTCCGGAATCATGGCTCTAGTGCCGCTAAGACTAAAGATTGACGTGGGCACCTAGAGGGGCGTATGCAGGAAATTCTGGTCCAAATGTATGGTTACCTCCGTGGTATCTGGCGGAGACGTTGGCCGATGTTGCTCATGGCATGGTTTGTTTGTCTTATTGGCTGGGGCTTTGTACTGAAAATGCCCGATCAATACGAGGCATCGGCAAAGGTATATGTCGATACCGGCTCGATGTTGCAACCATTGCTGCGTGGCATTGCTGTTGAAAGCAATATGGGTGAGCAGATTGAGTTGATCACCAAAACACTCTTTTCCCGCCCCAACCTTGAGCAGGTTGCACGTATGACAGATCTGGACCTGCAGGCAAAAAATGAGTTAGAGAATGATGAGCTGCTGGAGTCTATTAAGAAACGGGTGACTCTGGATGGTGGCGGGCGGCAGAATATATTCACTATTGGTTATGTTGATGAAAACCCTGAGATGGCCAAAAAGGTAGTTCAGGCGTTTTTGACGATTTTTGTGGAGAGTTCTTTAGGTACCACGCGCAAAGATGGTGACGTTGCCCAAAAGTTTATTGATGCTCAAATTCAGGAGTATGAAACCCGTTTGTTGGAGGCGGAAGATCGGGTTAAGGAGTTTAAACAGAAGAATGTCGGCATGGTGCCTGCGACATCAGGTGGGGACTATTTTTCCAGACTGACCGCTGAGCGGGCCAGTTATGATGCGGCGCTGCAACGGCTGGAAGAGGTAATGAGGCGCCGTGATGAGATTAAACGCCAGATCCTGGGCGAGGAGCCTACTTTTGGGCTGGCACCTTCGGCCAATATTTTCTCGGGAGGGGTCTCCCATCCGCTGGATGGGCGGATCGCCGAGATGGAAAAACAGATAGATGAGCTGCTATTAAAATATACCAGTAAGCACCCGGATGTGGTGTCACTGAAAGATACGGTACAGCGTTTAAAGCAGCAGCGTCAGCGTGAGCTGGATGAGGCGAGAAAAAAGATGCCGGAGTTGATGGATGCGGGGCCAGCACTGCAACAGAATCCGGTGTATCAACAGATGAAAATATCCCTGGGGCAGGCGGAGGCGGAGGCGGCATCTCTTAATGTGCGTGTCAGACAGGCTCGTGAGTCTCTGGCTCAACTGGAGCGTTTGGTTGATACCATTCCGTCAGTAGAGGCAGAGTTCCAGCGTCTTAATCGAGATTACAGCATTGTTAAATCCAATTATGAGCAACTGCTCTCCCGGCGTGAATCGGCACGTGTGGGGCAGGATGCTGAAGCGTCAGGGGACAGTGTTAAATTTAAGGTGGTTGACCCACCACGTGTGCCGCTGGAGCCAACAGGGCCAAATCGTAGGTTATTTGTAAGTGTGGTGCTGCTGGTTGGTTTAGGGGCTGGCATTGGATTGGCGCTGTTTATGTCTCAGGTAAAACAGACGTTTGATACACGAGCGACTCTGCGAGAGGCAACGGGCTTGCCGGTGCTTGGCAGTGTCTCAATGGAGTGGACTCCGGCGCAGCGAATGCGTTTGCGAATTGAAACAGCCGTGTTTATGGGTGTTAGCTCATTTCTCCTGCTAGTGTTTGTAGTGGTCCTATTGTTGCAGGAGAAGCTTGCGGGCTTAGTGGGGCGGATATGAGCACGATAGAAAAGGCACTGGAAAAACTCAGGCAAAGTTCCGGCCAGCTAGCCGGCAAGGTGGCGGCTACCCCAGCAAAAGCAGCCGGTGCCCCAGCGGTTATGCCAGATCCGTCTGGTAACAGCGCTTCAGCTCAGCACTCTGCCGAAACTGCACCATCTAGCAGTGCAGCGAAGAATAGTCATCGGATGGTATTGGATCTGCTTCGACTTGAGAAAATGGGATTTCTTACGCCGGAGTCTGGCAGGAGTCAGCTTGCCGAGGAGATGCGCCATATTAAACGTCCGTTATTGTTGAACGCGTTTGGTGATCATGTCGACTTTGGCAGCAATAATCTCAATCTAATTATGGTTACCAGCTCGAGGCCGGGGGAGGGGAAGACCTATACCTCGTTAAATCTGGCGATGAGCATTGCTAAAGAGCGTGATAAAACGGTGTTGTTGGTTGATGCGGATGTTGCCAAGCCGGGTGTCACGCGTGTTTTGAATATGGAATCAGCCAAGGGTCTGGTTGACTATTTGCTCGATGATACCTTGTCTATTCCTGATGTTATGATGCGAACCAACGTCCCTAATCTGCGATTTATTCCCGCGGGCAAGCGACATATTCACTCGACTGAGTTGCTTACGAGTGAAAACATGAAACAGCTGACGGAGGAGTTGGCCACACGTTATCCTGATCGTGTTGTGATTTTTGATTCCCCTCCATTATTGGCCACCAGCGAGGCATCGGTGGTGGCGGAGCTGGTGGGGCAGATTGTCATGGTGGTTGAGGCGGAGCAGACCTCTAGTGACGAGGTGCGGGAGGCGCTGAGTCTCATTGCGGAAAATAAGGTACTGGGGTTGATATTAAACAAGGCCCGTGGCTCATTTGGCACCGATTATTACGGCTATTACGGTAAGTACGGTGAGTGAAAAGTTGAGTTGCCTGTGATGGGGACGTGGGATAAACCAGGATGGTTTTTGGCATTGTGTGTTGTAGGGTTGGCGCACGGTGAAACTGCGCTTGCTATTGAGTGGCAGGTCGCACCGCAGGTTGACGTTGCTGAAACTTACAGTGACAACATCACTCTGGCACCTGATACCGCTATTGCCAGTGAGGATTATGTTACTCAGATAGCGCCAAGTATAGCTGTTAAGGGTAAGGGGAGCAGGCTAACCTTGGACTCCCGTTATACGTTACAAAATCTCTATTACGCTAAGGACTCTGACCGTAATCAGAGCCATAATCAATTTCATTTGGCGACGGACGCAGAGTTAATTGATCAGTTTTTTTATCTCTCTGCCAGCGCTCAAATTGTCCAGCAGCAGTTAACGGCAGGCGGTGTAGTGGCGGACAATCTGAACGTTAACTCCGGGCGTGGTGATGTGGTGACCACTCGTATTGAACCTAGAATCAAGCGTAGGCTGGGCAAGTTTGTTGAGTTTGATCTCTCTTATTCAGAGGGGCGGATTAATTATGACAGTGACTCCATTGCTGATGGGCGACTAGAGGAGACTAAGTTGTTGCTGGGACGTAGCCAGGATTCAACAAAGCTGGATTGGCAGCTAAGGTACAGTCAATCAGAGCAGTGGGTGACGGATACATTGAGTGTTGAGCGCCAACAGAGCGCGGCTACATTTCGATATCCTGCCTTTGACTCTGTCAGTCTGGTTGCTAATGGTGGTCGGGAGGAGGGCCGTATTAGTAACTCCAGAAACTATCAAGAGGGCGCTTACTGGAGCGCAGGTCTTCGTTGGGATCCATCGCCCCACTTTTCACTGGAGGCAGCGAGTGGTGACAAGGATCAGCAGGCGCGCTTGTCGTGGATCCCAAGTATTAGAACCTCCGTGAATGTCAGTTATTTGAATCGTGATGTTGGTGTGCGTGTCAGTGATATCTGGACCGCCACATTTCAACACACAACACGCCGCACACGCTGGCTGTTTACCCGCTTTAAAGAGATAACAAACGATGCCACTCTGGCGATTGTGGATGTTAATGGCGATCTGATTCGTGGAGAGAGTTATTTGAGGATTATTAGTTACTTTGGCATTACAGAAGAGAGTTTTGCCCGCACCAGCAGTGAGGGGAGCGTGATGTATGGGGCTAGAAGAAATGACTTTAGCTTAGGGATCAATAGTGAACAACGTGACTATCAGTTGAGTGGTCGTCAGTCTCAGTTGCATGGTGGCTATCTGGGGTGGGGATTTAAGTTGTCAGCCAAAGCCAGCTCGGATTTGAAATACCGCGTGGATCGCTCCACGGGAAATAGTGGTGGTAATGACATTGAGACAGTGAGTCTGGCGTGGTCACTGAAGCGTTCATTTGGAAAACAGATCAGCGCCGGGCTTGAAATGAGAACAATTGAGATTGATGGTGGTGTGGCAAACGTAAACCGCAGCGAAAACCGTCTCTCTGCTAATGCAAGAGTGATTTTCTGATTATGTATGAGTCATTTTATAAACTGAATGCCAAACCTTTCCAGCTTAGTCCGGATCCCCGTTTCTTTTTTGGGAGCCAGGGTCATAAGCGGGCGATGTCCTATTTGCGTTACGGACTCTCTCAGGGCGAGGGGTTTATTATAATCACTGGTGGTGTGGGGACGGGTAAAACCACGCTGGTTAGAGCTTTGTTTGAAGATCTGGCTAAAGAGAATGTGGTTGCTGCACAGTTGGTCACAACCCATCTTGAAGCGGATGATACCTTACGGATGGCAGCGGCTTCGTTTGGACTTGCCCATGAGGGGGCAAGTAAGGCGGCGATTCTTAAAAACCTGGAGACATTTTTGTTAGCACGGACGCGCGAAGGCAAGCGTGTTCTGCTGGTGATTGATGAGGCGCAAAACCTGCCGGTGGCTTCGCTTGAAGAGTTGCGTATGCTCTCCAACTTTCAGGAAGATGGTCGGGCATTGTTGCAAAGTTTTTTATTGGGTCAAGAAGAGTTTAAAGCAACCCTGCAGCTTGACGGGCTGGAGCAGTTGCGCCAGCGAGTGATTGCCGCCTATCACCTTGAGCCATTATCGGCAGAGGAGTCACGAGAGTATATTGAACATCGCCTCAAACTGGTTGGCTGGAATCGCGATCCTGAAATTACTGCCGCTGCTTATGGTGAAATATTTACCTATACCACGGGTGTGCCACGCAAGATAAATACTTTTTGCGATCGGTTGATGTTATTTGGTTACCTGGAAGAGCTGCATAAGCTCGATATTGAGCAGGTGCGCGAGGTGATAGCAGAGCTGCGGCAGGAGAGCCCTGTGATGGAGGCGGTGCTTGGTCGGCCTGTGGACACACCAACCACGCCGGTTGGATTCTCCTATTCGCAGGAGAGAGAGCAGCGCGATGGGCTGGAAGATCGTGTCAGTATTCTTGAGGGTCGTATAGACATCTTGGAAAAGGCTTTCCGCCGACTGCTCGAAACGGGGCGACGTTAGGTTGAATGGGACGGCAGCTGTGATGCATGACAATAACAGGGTCAAAATAGTCTGTGTTGTGGGAGCACGGCCCAATTTCATGAAAATTGCGCCAATCATTAGCCAAATGCAGCGTCAGGAGAGCCGGTTAATGCCCTATCTGGTGCACACCGGACAGCATTATGACAAAGAGATGAAACATAGTTTCTTTGAGCAGCTGGGTATTCCTGAGCCGAATGTTGATCTGGGAGTGGGGTCAGGCAGCCATGCTGTGCAAACGGCAGAGGTGATGCGTCGTTTTGAGCCTGTATTGGATGAGCAGCAACCGGCCGCGATCCTCGTTGTGGGCGATGTAAACTCAACCATTGCCTGTGCGCTGGTGGCGGTTAAAAAAGGTGTACCGGTTATTCATGTTGAGGCTGGGCTGCGTAGTTTTGACCGCACTATGCCGGAAGAGATTAATCGCATCTTGACGGATCAGATCTCTGATTATCTTTTTACCACTGAGCGTGCGGCGGCGGATAACTTGGCACGTGAAGGCATTGGCGGTGAGCGGGTTCAGTTTGTTGGCAACGTCATGATTGATACCTTGCTGAGCAATTTGAAACGGGCTACCCCCTTTGACAAAACATTGGCTAAGTATGTTAAAGACAAAACACTCTATTGTGATGGTTTTGGTCTGTTAACCATGCATCGCCCCTCTAATGTTGATGATGGGGTTGTCTTGGAGCGGCTGTTAACGGCGGTAGGGAAGATCAGCCATGACCTCCCCATTCTGTTTCCTGTGCACCCACGAACGGCCGCGAAAATTGAACAGTTTGGTTTGCAATCCTTGTTTAATGTGGCACGTATCCAGCAGCTGCCCCCTCTAGGGTACCTCGATCTGCTCGGTATCATGGCGGAGGCGAAGTTGGTATTGACCGATTCGGGCGGTATTCAGGAGGAGACCACGGCGTTAGGTGTGCCATGTATTACGTTGCGTGAAAATACTGAGCGCCCTATTACGGTTGATGAAGGGACAAACACTATTGTGGGTACAGATGCCCAACGTATTGTGGATGTTGCTTATGAAATCATTGCACACGGTGGTAAGCGAGGTTGCGTGCCTGAGTATTGGGATGGTCGTGCGGCGGAACGTATTGTGACATTTTTAGAGCAACGTTTCGCCGGACAGGTATGACAGTGGCGCTGCGTAATGCAATGACGGTAGATGTAGAGGATTACTTTCAAGTCTCCGCGTTTGAAAAACATATTGACCGTGCCGACTGGGACCGTTTGCCTCATCGGGTTGAACAAAACACCCACCGTATTCTCGATCTGTTTAATGAGCATGATGTTAAGGCTACTTTTTTTACCTTGGGTTGGGTAGCGGAGCGTTATCCTGACCTGATAAAACGGATGGTGAATGAAGGCCATGAACTTGCCAGCCACGGTTATTCCCATGTGCGCGTGACCCAACAGACCCCCGCTGAGTTTCGGGCGGATGTGATTAAGACAAAAATGCTGCTGGAGGATCTCTCAGGCGTTGTGATTAAAGGGTATCGTGCAGCCAGCTACTCCATCAATGAGTCCAATATGTGGGCGTTGAAGATTCTGGAGGAGACGGGGCATGTGTATAGCTCTAGCATCTACCCGGTAAAGCATGATCTATACGGTGTGCCTGATGCGCCACGTTTTTCATTTAGGCCTCATGGTGATAGTGGAATCCTTGAAATACCGATTACCACTATTGAGCTGTTTGGAAAAAAACTGCCCTGTGGTGGCGGCGGTTTTTTTAGACTCTACCCTTACCCGTTTTCGCGTTGGGCGATCAATCGAATCAATCAGCAGGATGGGCAGCCAGGTATTTTCTATTTTCACCCATGGGAGATCGACGTGGCCCAGCCACAGCAGCGTAATATTGGCATGAAGACCCGGTTTAGACACTACTTAAACCTCGGGAAAATGCATAATCGGCTCTCCAGATTGCTTCACGATTTTGCATGGAATCGAATGGATAAGGTCTTTGGTGTCTAGTGTTGAAATAGCGGTTGATAGCCGTCCGCCCCTGCTATTTTTGGTCCATCGCATCCCCTATCCACCTAATAAAGGTGACAAGATCAGGTCGTTTCATTGGCTGAGTGCTTTGTCACAACGGTATCGAGTGTTTCTGGCAACATTTGTCGACCACGATGCCGATTGGCAATATGTTGATGTAGTGAAACACTACTGTCAGGATGTCTGTATTGTAGAATTGTCGCGCCAGCGGTTGTTGTGGCGTGCAGGACTGACCTTCCTGACAGAGCAGCCGATAACAACCCTGTGTTATCAGCATGAAAAGATAGCCACGTGGGTGAGTCGGGTGGTTGAACAGCATCAGATAGAGGATGTGTTGGTATTTTCGTCATCCATGGCTCAATATGTGGACAGTGAACGTTATGGGCAGTTGAATCGTGTAATCGATTTTGTAGATGTGGATTCAGATAAATGGCAACAGTACGCAAAATTCAAACCATGGCCTCTATCATGGGTTTATAGACGTGAAGCACAGCGGCTGTTTAATTATGAGCGTCATATCAGCGCCGCGTTTCGCAAAGTATTTTTTGTCTCCAGGGAAGAGGCCCGGTTGTTTGCAGATAAAACGAGCGGAGAGCACCATTGGATAGAACATGTGAATAATGGTGTTGATATGCCCGCTGCTGGCCATGCCAATGCGGGTAACCCGTTTGAGGGCGACGGTGATGGTTATAATATTGTTTTTGTGGGGACCTTGGATTACTGGCCAAATGAAGATGCAGTATTGTGGTTTGTAAACAAGGTATATAGCGTTATTGTTAAAAGCGACACCAGTATTCGATTTTACGTGGTGGGTAGCAATCCGACGTCACAGATTCAAGCGCTTGAGCGCATCGGTGGTGTGCGAATAGTGGCCAATGTCGCTGATGTCAAACCTTATTTCCTGTATGCAGACGTTGCGGTTGCACCATTGCGGGTGGCCCGTGGCGTTCAGAATAAAGTATTAGAGGCGTTGGTGGCAGGTGCGCCCTGTATCGCATCTCACAAGGCAATGGAGGGGATTGATATTGAGTGCGATAATCTTTACGTGGCAAGTGGCGAACAGTCATGGTGTCAGTTATTACAGAAAATTTTACATCAGCCACGGTCAGCACGACGCAGATCAGCGCCTGTTTGTCGTGGCCTGGAGCAGTATGATTGGCAGCTAAATGCCAACAGGATGCTGGAGATTATAGAGCGTGAAGGTAAAGTGTAAATGGAATTGACATGGAGATAAAGTGGCGTACATCCATCATGATGATTGCCGTGAGTGCGCTGGTGATTGTTGGGGCATTCTGGACAACCTTCACCACTATGTATGCAACCTGGGCAAATTCACAAACTTTTACCCACTGCTTCTTTGTTGCCCCTTTAAGTGCGTGGCTTGTTTGGCGTGAGCGGCGAGTATTAAAACCGTTACGACCGACATCTACATATCTTTTTTTGCCACTTTTGGTAGTGGTGGGATTGGCTTGGCTGTTTGCAACCTATATTGACATATTGTTATTTAAACAGCTGGCAGTGGTCACGCTATTCTTGGTGATTGTATTGAGTGTGCTGGGCTGGCAGGTGACAAAGAAAATCATCTTTCCACTGCTGCTGCTCTATTTCTTAGTGCCAGCGGGCGATGAACTTATTCCCTATCTCATCGATTTTACTGCCAACTTTACCGTTGCAGCCGTCAGAATGGTGGGGGTGCCGGTATATCAGGAGGGGCAGTTACTTTTTTTGCCCACTAGCACCTGGTCAGTGGTTAAGCAGTGTAGTGGTGTACGTTATCTGATAGCTTCGTTTATGCTGGGATTTCTTTATGCCTACCTGAATTACACTAAGCTTTGGAAACGTCTACTATTTATTGCCATATCGCTGATTGTGCCCGTAATTGCCAATGGCATGCGTGCATCAATGATTGTATTGCTTGGCCATTACAGTGACATGACATTAGCCGTAGGTGTTGATCATCTGATCTATGGATGGGTATTTTTTGGCATAGTGATTGGTGCCATGTTTTATCTGGGATCATTTTTTGCTGATCCTGTACCGAATGAGTCGCCGCTCTCATTTGCACTTGATAGCAATACAAATCGCGGTGGTTCCTCCAGAAAAGCGGTTACCGTTTTGCTGCTGGCGTTAACGCTGTCAGTGGTGTGGCCACTTTACTACCACTACTCGTCTGAGCAGCCACAACTGAACGGGAAAGACTACTCTGTAGCAATGCCTGATGTCCCTGGGTGGGCAGGTGGTGAGCCGATAGTGACTGACTGGATTCCCGCTTATAGAAACTTTGATGCCGATGGTGCAGGAAATTACCGTACGGAACAGGGCGTGGTGAAACTCTACATCGCCTATTACAACTCGCAGCACCAGGATCATGAGCTGGTCAATTATCACAACTCAATGCTGGATGAGCATGATACAGCTTGGCATGTGGTAGAACACGGTGTTGTCACTTTGACATTAGCGGGTAAAGAGGTTGATGTATCACGCATGGTGGTGAAATCTGAATCAGAGAGATTGTCACTGCTCTATTTTAATTATATGGAGAGCGGATTTGTTGCCGGTGATACGCGGACAAAACTGGCGGAGGCGACGTTACGGTTACGTGGGTTGCCAACATACGGTGCTTTAGTCACGGTGATTTCCCCTTACAGTCAAGAGGCAGTGGCGTTGAATAGTGCCTTTGCAGAGGCGGCGGCAGATGCGGTAGCGGGAAAAATCAGGGCCGCGCATGGAGAGTAGTGCGCCACTGGTGGTGCACGTGGTCTACCGGTTTGGTATTGGCGGGTTGGAGAATGGTGTGGTGAATATTATTAACCATATGCCACCAGAGCGGTACCGACATGCAATTATCTGTGCGACAGATTACACCGACTTTGTTAAAAGAATAACTCGCCCTGATGTTGAGGTGTATGCACTGAATAAACGGCCGGGCAATGATCTGCGTGCCCAATACCGTTTCTGGAAGCTGCTTCGCCAATTAACCCCCACCATTGTCCATACCCGAAATATGGGTACTATCGAATATGTCATTCCCGCATTACTGGCCGGTGTAAAACATCGTATTCACGGCGAACATGGCCGGGACATGCTCGACATTGATGGCAGTCATCAGAAATATATATTGATGCGGCGGTTATACGCACCTTTTGTTAGCCGTTTTATCACAATGTCTCGCGATCTTGAACAGTGGTTGATTGATCTGGTGGGGATCCCCGTTCGTAAGGTAACGCAACTCTATAATGGTGTTGATGTGCAGCGGTTTGATAGCCCAACACTATATCAGCGCAGTGACTTTGGTCTGTACAAACATGATTTTGTGATTGGCACCGTGGGCAGATTGCAAGGTGAAAAAGATCAGGCGACCTTGATTAAGGCTTTCTCTAAATTACATACAGAGCTGTCGGATCTGGCTTCGCTCAAACTGTTGATGATTGGCGATGGGCCGGAGCGCAGCACCCTTGAAGCACTGGCCATGGATCTTGGTATAGCCGATAAAGTACTGTTTTTGGGTGCGCGAGATGATGTGGCCAGCATGCTCGGTATGTTGGATCTGTTTGTTTTGCCCTCTCTGGGTGAAGGGATCTCGAATACCATTCTTGAGGCGATGGCGTCAGCCTTGCCAGTGGTGGCCACCCGTGTTGGTGGTAATCCAGAACTTGTTGAGCATGGGGTCACAGGTTTGTTGGTAAATGCTGCAGATGAGCAGGCGATGGCCGATGCTATTGCTGTGTATCTCAAATCGCCAGAATTGTTGATAGCGCATGGTACAGCAGGGCGTGAAGTGGTTGAGGAAAAATTCAGTATTGTGGCGATGGTGAATCGTTACATGGAAACTTACGATGCAGTGCAACCCTGATTTGTTCACCCCGCTTATCAATAGAAGGATGAAAGGCTAAATATGTGTGGCATCGTTGGAATATTTAACCTGACGGGTAGCGGCGAAATTGACCGTGATCTGCTTCAACGCATGAATGATGTACAGTACCACCGTGGTCCGGATGCGGATGGTCTGCATGTAGAGCCGGGAGTGGGGCTGGGACACAGGCGACTCTCGATCATTGATCTTTCCAGTGGCCAGCAGCCGATGGAAAATGAAGATGGCTCAGTGATCGTCACGTTTAATGGAGAGATTTATAACTTTCCTGAATTGAGTGAAGAACTCAAAGTGGCTGGCCACCAGTTTAAGACTCATAGTGATACTGAGGTCATCGTTCATGCCTGGGAAGAGTGGGGAGAGGCGTGTGTATTGCGTTTTCGCGGCATGTTTGCCTTTGCTATTTGGGACCGTAATAAAAAAACGCTTTTTCTGGCCCGTGACAGGTTAGGTAAAAAACCGTTGCACTACTCACTGCTGCCAAATGGTGAGGTTATATTTGCATCAGAGATGAAGGCCCTCTACATTCACCCCCTGTTACACAAGCAGCTGGATCTTTTGGCGGTGGAAGAGTACTTTGCCCTGGGTTATATCCCTGACCCACGCAGCATATTTACCAGCATTCAAAAGTTGCCACCAGCGCACACATTGCTGCTGCAGCAGGGGGAACGGCTGCCAGCCCCTAAAGAGTATTGGGATATTCCGTTTACGCCTATCAGTTTCTCGTCGGAAGATGAAGTTGTGTATGAGTTAACCCGGCGCTTTAAAGAGGCAGTCTCTATTCGTATGATGTCTGAAGTACCGCTGGGTGCATTTCTTTCAGGGGGCGTCGATTCAAGTGCTGTGGTTGCGATGATGGCGCAAGAGTCAACTTCAGCTGTTAACACCTGTTCCATTGCCTTCCCCGATCCAAAATATAACGAATCAGAGTTTGCACGTATGGTGGCGGAGCGTTATCACACCAACCATTTGGTGGAAACAGTCGGTGCGGATGATTTCTCGCTGCTCGATTCGCTCATCGATGTTTATGATGAACCGTTCGCTGACAGCTCGGCCATTCCTACCTTTCGTGTATGTGAGCTGGCCAGAAAAAAAGTGGCTGTAGCGCTTTCGGGGGATGGTGCAGATGAGTACTTTTCAGGTTATCGTCGCCATCGTTGGCACATGAATGAAGAGAAGATCAGAGGTTTGATGCCTTATGCACTACGTAAGCCGCTGTTTGGGTTTTTAGGCCGTTGTTATCCAAAAATGGATTGGGCACCCCGTTATTTGCGTGCCAAAACAACATTTCAAGGGTTGGCACGGGAAAGCGCATCGGCTTACTTTCATACAGTAGGGGTTATTTCTGATGAGCTGCGGGAAAAGATCTATTCCGATACATTTAAAAAGAGTCTGGCGGGTTACCGTGGCATTGAAGTATTTCGTAAGGTGGCTGCCCGTTCTCCCAGTGACCACCCACTGTCGCTGATTCAGTACCTTGATCTTAAAACTTACCTGAGTGGTGACATTCTCACTAAAGTTGACCGTGCCAGCATGGCTAACTCACTGGAGGTGAGAGCCCCTTTGCTGGATCATAAATTAATCGAATGGGTCTCAGGCTTAAATCCTGATCTGAAATTGCGTGGTCAGCAGGGAAAATACATTCTTAAAAAGGCGATGGAGCCTCATCTGCCAAATGATGTGCTCTATCGTCAAAAGATGGGATTCTCTGTGCCGTTGGCAGAGTGGTTCAGGGGGCCGTTAAGTGGCATGGTGAAACAGCGGATTACAGCCGGAACGTTAATGAGCACAGGGCTGTTTAATGAAAAAACATTGAACACCATGGTGGCTGAACATGCGAGTGGCATTAAAGATCATAGTACGCCGCTCTGGACGCTTTTGATGTTCGAGCGGTTTGTTGAAAGACATCTTCAGTAGCAGGTGAGCATGAAAATCCTCTATCACCATCGTCTCGGTTCAAAAGATGGCCAATATGTACATGTCACGGAGATCGTGAATTCACTGCGTAAGCAGGGGCACGAGGTCGTTATTGTCGAGCCAGAAATGTTAAAAAATAATGCATTTGGTGGTGAGACACCTCTTGTAGCAATGCTCAAAAAGAGGTTGCCACAGTTTCTCTATGAGGTGGCGGAGTTTTTTTACTCTTTCATCGCATTGATTAAAATTATGCGGGCTGCCAAAAAACATAAACCGGATTTTATATATGAACGGTTTAGCCTTTACATGATTGCCGGAGTGCTAGCTAAGCGGTTACTCGGTATTCCGCTTATTCTCGAAATCAATGCGCCACTTTACGAAGAGCGCTCTGAAGATCTGGTTATTTCACTCAACAAATTTGCCCGTTGGACTCAGTGCTATACCTTTAAACATGCCGATAGGTTGTTGCCAGTCACGGGAGTGATGGCCAGTATTGTTAAAACATATGATGTGCCTGACAGTAAAATAGATGTGATCCACAACGGCATTAATACAGAGACGTTTGTCTATGCAGGCAGTAAGCAGGGTTATCGAAAATCGTTGAAACTACCCGAGCGTCTCACGATTGGCTTTGTCGGTTTTTTGCGTGGGTGGCATAAACTGGAGTATCTGCTGGAGTCATTTTCCAAGGCAACTTTGGGCAGTGATGCAACTTTGCTGATTATTGGTGATGGTCCGGGCAAGGTTGAGCTGCAACAGTTGGCAGAAAGTCTGGGGATTGGTGACCGGGTCCATATTACAGGCATTGTTGAGAGGGATGAGATGCCCGGTTATATTGCCGCACTTGATATAGCGATCCTGCCTAATGTGGTGCGGTATTCATCGCCACTGAAGCTCTTTGAATATATGGCCATGCAGTGTGCGGTGATCGCGCCAGACAGTGAAAATATTCGTGAAATATTAGTGAGCGGTGAAACCGCATTGCTGTTTGAAAAAGATCAGGTACAGCAGTTGACTGAAAAACTACGTCATCTGGTACAGGAGAGTGTGCTGAGAGCGCAGATAGCCACTGCGGGACAGGCACTCATTGAGTCGGCAGGGTATACCTGGGATGACAATGCCCGAAGGATTGTTAACCATGCTCACGCGCTTATAGAACCTCATGCTAGATAGAAATCAGTCATGAGGGATCTTTTAATTACGCTGTTTATATTAGGGGCTATCCCTTACATCCTTCAACGACCACATGTTGGAATCTTGATGTGGTCGTGGATTGGTTATATGAATCCACACCGTTATGGTTGGGGGTTTGCGTACACCATGCCATTTGCAATGATTACGGCCATTGCATTATTGATAGGTATGCTTTTTAGTAAAGAAAAGAAAAGTCTACCTATTAATGGCATTACAATCATTTGGATGCTGTTTTTAGCATGGGCGCTCATCTCGACACTATTTGCTACTAATATAGATAATTCAATTGTAGAGTTAAATCGTTTCTCAAAAATACAGTTTGCGGTGTTGTGCACACTATTGTTGATGACCAACAAGGAGCGGTTAATTCAGTTGGTCTGGGTGATCGTTGTCTCCATTGGTTTTTTTGGTGTGAAGGGTGGTGTTTTTTCAATTGCACATGGTCTTCAATTCAGAGTGAATGGTCCGCCGGAATCATTTATATCGGGCAATAATGAGATTGCTTTGGCGATATTGATGGTTATACCGCTAATGTACTTTCTTAAGTTGCACACCAAAAACAAGTATATCGGTTTGGCTTTGTTGGGAAGTATGGTGCTTTGTGCAATTGCCGTGATCGGTTCATATTCACGGGGAGCGCTGCTTGCCGGCGGTGTGACACTGATATTTTTGTGGTTTGGAATGAAACGTAAACTGCTCACTGTGGTTGTTATATTGTCATTGGGAGTGGCAATTGCCCCATTTATACCTGAACAGTGGTATATCAGAATGAATACCATTGAATCATATAGTGATGATGAATCAGCGCAAGGGCGGATTAATGCCTGGTATATGGCGGTTCGACTGGCCAATGACAGGCCATTGACCGGGGGCGGGTTCCGCTCATTTACGCCAGAGAACTTTAAAAAATATGCACCTGATTCGGAAGATGTGCATGATGTACATAGTATCTATTTTGAAGTGCTGGGTGAGATGGGATATGTAGGCCTGTTTTTGTTCCTGATGTTATGGTTTTTAGTGTTTTTAGAGTCGCGTTATGTCTATAAATGGGCAAAAAAGGATGAAGAGCTTAAATGGTTGGCAGACTTGGCTAAAATGTCCCAGGTGGGGTTGTTGGCCTATTTGTCTGGTGGTGCATTTTTAGGGCTGGCCTTTTTTGATTTGCCGTACCACTTGATGTGTCTGATTGTGCTCTCAGGTATGCTTTTAAGAAAACATCAAAAAGAGTTTCCGGCAAATAAATTTAAAAGATTCCAAACGGGTAGTGTGAAAACTATCGACGGTTAACCGGTATGGTATGGTTTTTTGAAAAAAACGAACAAACAGAGATATGATTAGTTTCCCATTCAGAGTGGCTGCAAAATATGCAATGCCTGGCGGGACGGCGGGGCGTTTTCAGATATTTATTTTTCACCGGGTGCTGGATAGTCCTGATGTACTGTTTCCAGATGCAGAGCCTGATATTTATCGTTTTGACAGAATAGTAAAGGCGATATCCGCCGTCTATAATCTGTTGTCACTAGATGATGCTGTTGTGCGCCTGCAGAATGGAACGCTGCCTGACCGTGCAGCATGTATAACGTTTGATGATGGTTATCTTGATAACTATCTGAATGCCTTTCCCATACTTCAGAAATATAAAGCACCTGCAACCATCTTTATCGCTACCCGTTTTATGCAGGGGGAGATTATGTGGAATGATCGTATTATTGAAGCAGTGAGGTCTTTTGCGGGAGTGTTTGAACTGCCTGAGCTAGGCATAAAAAAAATGGACTGTTCCAGTATTTCTTGTAAACGCGATGTTATACATGCGTTGATTGACAAAGTTAAATACATGTCGCCTGAAGCACGTCTCGGATCGGTCACTGATATTGAGTCATTAACGGGGTTTGTACAAAAAGAGCGGATGATGATGTGTGAAGAGGAGATCAGGGCGCTCCGTAAAAAGGGTGTGTTGATAGGTGCCCATACACAAAGCCATCCAATTTTGGCCACTCTGGATGATGTTGAGTCAAGACGTGAGATCAGTAGTAGTAAATGCGATCTTGAGGCTGTATTGGGTGAATCAGTGACATCATTTGCCTATCCAAATGGTCGCTATGGACGTGACTATGATAAACGCCATACGGAACTTGTTGAGAAGTTGGGCTTTGAATTTGCGGTCTCAACTAATCATGGCATAGCAGCCAAGGATAGCTCTTTGTATGAGTTACCTAGATTTACGCCGTGGGATGTGAGCCTAGCAAAATTTATGGCAAGAAATATTTACATGATGATGAAAGGGTAGTGGCAGATGGTTGTGTGCCACTTAATAATACTCGCGGTCTTTTATATGCGGGGCTTCGGTAGAGCTGGCCATTTTATACACTCGATTGCAGGTAGGTATGTAAATGTTATTTAATATTCGGAGGGAGTTTAACAGAGAGTTTTTTAACTTGATGACAAAAGATATCAAGAAAAAGCTCCGAATAAAACCGAAGGGTGACTCAAATTTCACCATACTGACGCAATTATGTTCGTCTGATATCAATATGTATCTCATTGCTATGGCATCGTTCTGCCGGTTTGTTGTGCCACAAAAAGTAATAGTGGTTGCCGACAGATTGACTAGTGATGAAGTAGCGCTGCTTGCTCAGTGTATCGAGGGTATTCATATCATACCTATTGCTGAAGCAGGTTGTGAAGATTTGCCATCAGGTGGCTGTTGGGAGCGATTGATATCGATACATAAGTTAATAGACAATAATTACGTGGTGCAGCTAGATGCTGACACAATCACACTTCAATACCCGGATGAGGTAGTGGCGGCTATTAACGGCAACAGAAGTTTTACGTTGCCCACTAAAATGGGACAGGAGATATGGACGTTAACAGAGACCGCTGACAAGATAGCAAGTATTAAAGGCGACCATGTTCAACTGCGGGCAGAAAAATCATTTTCGAAACTTGCCACGCCGAATACAAGATTGTATGTGCGCGGCTGTGCAGGATTTGCAGGCTTTGCAAAAGGTTCTGCTGTGCTGGAGGCGCTGATTGATTTCAACAGGGAGCTTGAGGCAGCCATCGGTAAAAAAGAGTGGAACCAGTGGGGGAGTGAGCAGGTGGCCTCAAATTATGTGATTGCAAATACACCCCATGCCCTTATTTTGCCATTTTCGAAATATCCGTATTATGAGGTTGGTTTGAATCTGGATGGGGCTGCCTTTGTGCACTTTATTGGTGGCAGTCGTTATAAGCGGGGGGTCTACATGAATCTCTCCAGACAGCTTATTTCTCAGATCTGAGGATTATGTGTGACATCTCTTTTTGAACACTGTGATAGTCGTTACATTGTGGGGTGTGTTGTGCCTCTTAGCTGTTTATATGGAGTATTTTGATGATTCCAATTCGCATTAAACAGTTTCCCCAGTTGGTTAAGCAGACCTATGAGCGTAGTGTTGTTTTAAGGCGTGCCCCCCCCGCTGATACTACGTTCCATCTCTGTTTTTTCAGTTGCCACTCATATTTTAGTTATCTGTATTGCTCACTGCATAGTCTGGTTAAACATCTGCACGGGGTATCGTTCAGGGTGATTATATTTAGCGATACCGATCAACCTCTATCCCCCGTACAGGTTGATACTATTTTGGAACTCATACCTAATGCTGAAGTTATTCTGTGGCCTAAAAGCATGGGCTGGGGTGCGGAGCAGATTGGCTGGATCTGGAAGGCCTATGAACATGCCGCTGTGGGTGTGCGCGAAAATGATTATATTGCCCGGATTGACTCCGATGTCTTCTTTTTTAATGACAGAATATTTCATGCGGTTGCCAAAAGTGAAGCCGATTTTATTGGCGATGGGCACTTTGTGGATTTTAAATATTGCCAGGGAGGGTGCTATTTTTTTAGGGCATCGGCGGTACAAAAAATAGTCACGATGATAGAGAAAGAGTCGATGGTGGCACTGTTGAAAAGTGTTGATGTGGTGGTTGAGGACGTCGCGGCATACTATTTCGCCAAAAGACTTGATATGGCAGTTTGGCAAACGTGGTTTATGATGTTTCCTGATGAGTTGAGGAACGCAGGAGGGCTAACTACCTGGCAACGCTGGAAGTTTAGCTGCGCACATTTTGTCATGAAAAATAAGGCTGAGATGTTAAAGGCATACCAAAAAGAGGTGTTGAAGGGGAACGCCCCTGCTGAATATCTAAAGGCACTTGAATCTGTGTAACACGCTGTTGTGTGAACGTTTACATGGATATGATGCGGTAGCCTGATTTCATAACAATTGGCCAGAGTAATTTTTCGAGTGCGTGTGCTAATGTGCCGCTATTTGAGCATGAAATAGCTAATGGCTGATGAAATGTTTGGTGCCCTTGCACCTTCATAGTTTAGTCTGATTTTTATAGAGTGCCGCGTTGTCTCAAGGGTGTCTGATCCATCATGAGCGTCTTAACCGGCTGGTGATATCGCCAATGAGTGTGATGGCCTGTTTTCTTGCTATTAGTAGCAAAATTGTGCCATATAGCACTACTCCTATTAGAATGCTAATAACTAATCTCGCCCAGGGTGAATAGTCGCTGAGCCAAGGGGCTATGCTAGCCACCGCAATTGCCATGACAACAGAGGCGATTGCCCAGGGTGCAAGCTCAAGAAAAAATCGCGAAGGTGCGATTTTAATTTCACGACAGGCCAATATGCTGGTCACGACATAAGCGATTATGTTGACTAATGCATAACCGATGGCAGCACCTTCGATACCGTACATAACACCGTACCAAAGTGCCAGACCAATGGCTGGAACCGTTGTGAGTGTAATGCGCAGGAGAATGTCTACTCTGCCCAAGACCATTAATACGGTGCTGGCAGTGGTGAGTACACTCTGTATCGCCATGACCACGCAGAGTATTCTCAGTACATCAGTTGCCGGAATCCACTGTGCACCAAATACAACGGGGACTAGGTCAGGTGCAACAGCAATAACTCCTGTCATGGCAGGAAGACTGACAATGGCGATGACGGAGCTGGCTTTAAGCCAAATAGCGGGTAATCGTGTTGGATCATCACGTAGACTGGCCAAGGTTGGGAACATTACTTTGACGATCACAGAGCTGATTTGAAACAGTATGCTACCGGTGATACCTGATGCCAGATTGTAATGGCCCAGTGCCGATGCGCTGAGCTGTTTGCCTAATATAAATGCATGCAGATTACGACCGATGCAGGAGATTAGACTGACACTGAGCATCTTCCAGGAGAAATTTATCATCCCTTGTATGCTTTGCAATACAGGGGATCCTGTTGGTCGCCAGCGTGAAAAATAGAACAGCATGGCACCGGTAATAATATTGCCAATGGCAGGCTGTGATGCCAGTGCCCATACGCCTGTGCCAGCAACAGCCAGTGATATTGCGCCGATGGATGCAACAATACTTCCGATTATTTGAGCGATGGTGATTTCACGAAACTTCAAATCTTGTGTGAGTACAGCTTGAGGCACCACTAGCCCCGCACAAATGAGCATGTTGATGGCGAGTGGTATAACAAGGAAAATCACTTCCGGACGGCCGTAAAAACTGGCGAGCAGTGGACCACCCAGCATAAGTAGAGCGGCGATGAGCATGCCTATACCCATGGTCAGCCAGAAACAAGTTGTCAGAGCGACCTGTGACTTCTCTTGACGTTGAATGATGGCCGCACCAAGCCCGAAGTCAGTTAATATTTGTGCAATCTCAGCAGCAGCAAATGCCAATGCAAACAGGCCAAAATCATCAGGAAAAAGTGTGCGGGCAAGGATTATGTTGGTTGCAAAGGCAAGCACTTGCCGGAACATTTGCCCACTACCAAGCCATGCGGCTCCGCGGACAGCACGAGTGCCAACATTATCGTCCATGGTTAATGGGTGAACTCCATGGTTAATGGTGTAGTCAGGTTTTGCATGAGAACATTGTAATCATTTTGGTTTATGTTCGGTATGAATACGGTGAATAAGTTCATATAAATGGGTTGTTGTCTCTTGCCAGTCAAAATTATTGGCATACTCTCTCACCGCGCCTCTGTCAGGATAATGTTGGCGTAACGCCTGAATGCCAGAGGTTATGCCAGCTGCACTTCTATCACTAATTAATTGGCCGGCTGTTTCATTGAGAACAACCTCGGGTGTGCCCGATACCGCAGTGGCGACCACAGGTGTACCACACGCCATCGACTCAAGTAATACATTGGCCCAGCCTTCACGGCTTGAGGCGAGCACCATGCAGTCTGCAGCACTATAGTAATCAGCTAGCTGCTCTTGTTTTATAGCACCGGTAAATATGACGCGCTCTTCTACTTGGTGAAATATGGCTAATGCGCGCAGCTCTTTATCCATCGGGCCATCGCCAATCAATATCAGCTTGACGTCAGGCAGCTGCGTCAGTGCCTCAATGATAAAGTGGTGTCCTTTACGTTCTATAAAGTGGCCAACAGAGATAAGCGTGAATGAATTCAGTTTTAATTTGGCACGTATTTCATCACGATTGCGTGGGCTAAATCGCTCCAGATCGACCCCGTTACGCATTACAAGGTTGTTATTTTGCATAACGCCTAGTTTTTTTATCTCTTCTGAGAGGTAGCGGCAAACGCTAATCACAGCAGAACACTGATTGACAGCCCAGATGATCAACCGGCGTGGCAACCAATAATGAGGATATAGAGTGATGTCATTGCCACGTGCAGTAATGATGGAAGGGAGCTTGAGTATTTTTGAAAACAGTACCGCCACCACGCCATCAGGATAGATGAAATGTGCATCAATAAGATCAAAATTTTGTTGCTGTAATTTTTTCATCGTAGGCCAGAGTGATAGAGCCATTAATAGTGGTGCCAGATTCATTCCAATCTTGGGTATAACAAGATAGCGTGGGTGATGAATAGTCATACCATGGCGTATTTCTCTTTTTGGGATGGCTGCGTAAACACCGTATTGGCCAAATATCTTATGTTTAATAGGAAACCATGGTATTGGCGCAATGACGGTAATCTCTACGGGATAGTTTTGTATAAGCTCTTTCATTCGTGTTTCCACAAATATGCCGTGGCGTTGCTGCTCTCGGTTGGGATATAGAGAGGTAAACGTAAGTACGCGAATTTTTTTAGATGGGTGACTTTCTGATAATGCCATAATGATGCTTTTTGAAGAGATATAACAACCCTTTGAGATGACTAAAGAAAAAAGTGTTTAATTTTCTTCTGGAAATTTCCTGTGCATCGTGAATAATACAGACGGTTGGGTCATATACTATTCGGTACCCCTGTTTTTTGATGCGGATACAATAATCCACATCTTCTGGAGAATAAAATATATTTTCATCTAATACGCCTATTTTTTGAATTAAGTCACCTCGAAACAGCCAGAAGGCAGAGATTGCATAGTCGACATCTATGGGGTTAATTAACTCTTTCAGATGGCTGTTTTTTTCTTCTGTTTTTAGAAAGAAATAGCGCATAAATTTATTGGTGAGCGTGGGAAATGCATCAGTTGATTTCTGAAAACTCCCTGATGGATAAAGCACTTTAGGCACAATCATACCGATACCAGGATTGCTATTTAATACTTCGTATAGATGATCAACCGCATTGCTGTTTATATAGGCATCTGAATCAAGCACAAGCACATAACGGCTGCTGATTTGATTTAATGCGTGGTTTCTTGAGCGTGTAGTGCCGGTGTTTTCACTGAAGAATTTGAGCTTGATTATGTCGGGGTAACGTGATTGAAAGGCGTTGAGCTTCTCTGTGCTGCCATCCTTTGAGCCATTGTCGATGATATAGATGTCAAAAGAGTATCGACTGGTTGGAATCGCCTCAATGATTGAATTTATACACTTGTCTAGATAGCGGGCAGAGTTGTAACTGAGTATTACAACGCTGATATCGAGTGGGTTCTCTTTTGTCATGGCTTAATGGTGCCTGGACTCTAACCACTCGTTCAGTACGGCAAGTATCCAAACCATGGTGCCGTAGTATGATGCTGAGTTTTTAGTTCTATGAATATCGATGATATGGTCAATAAAGTCTGGTTTTATATAACGGCGCTTTTTAAGGTCAGCCAAGTTATCATATATATGTTCTTGCATAGCGGGTGATTTTTTTAGCCATTCACCAAATGGCAAGCCAAAACCATGTTTGGTTTTATTGATGATCTGCTCAGGTAAAAACCCGGTAAGACACTCTTTATAAAAATAACGAAGACTTTGCCCTTTGAGCTTTAATGTTGAGGGTATTTTGGTGGATATATGGAGCAGTTCATCACTGAGCATCGGATAACGTACATTCATGCCGGCCATTGCGCAGGCGCGGTTCACTTTTACCAGGTCGTTATCCGCGAGTGTCGATTTCCATTCCATGTAGAGCATGCGATTTAGCATGCTGGCATCGGTTGGCCTGTTATAGCTAAGCCGTTTTTCGTTAACCGGGTATTGTTGATCGATAGCGCTGAGAAAGTCTTTATGAAATATTTTCTCAGAGGAAAAGTAGTTAATGAAACTGTAGCGCTCCATTCTATCGGGCATAGGGGTATTAGCCTGTTCAATGTAACTCTTGAGTTTGGCAAAGGGCTGGTATTTGTTGTAGGCCATATCATTTAATAACAACGGCTCGAACAGATGTTTTCTGAGTAGATTGGGTACTTTTTTGTAGGGTTCGAAGAGATATTGTTTGGCATAACGGGCATTTCCAGCAAATAGTTCATCACCACCATCGCCTGCTAACAGAGTGGTGATTCCATCTTCCTTTGCTACCTTGGCGCATAGATAGGTAGGTATGGCCGATGAGTTACCAAATGGCTCATCGTATCCTCTGACCACCGTAGAAAATGCTGCCGCCACATCATCAGGAGTTACGTAGTAACTTCTCAGGTTAATACCAAAATGTTTTGCGGCAATTTTTGCGTATTCAGTTTCGTCATAGCCGGACTCTTCAAAGCCCATGCTGTATGCACTGATTGTGCGGTCTGCATGTTGTGATAAGTAACCAGTGACCGTTGAACTATCAAGCCCCCCACTAAGAAATGTCCCAGTGGTTGCGGAAATATCGTGTTTTATAACTGATTGATAGAGCGCTGCTCTCGTTTGTTCTTTTAATATCTCTAATGAGCTATGATTGGATTCATCAAAAGCGGGCATCCAATATAGTGATTTAGTCTGTGAACCACCGAAAAAATGCACTGATTGTGCGGGCTCAAGTTTGTATATGTTTTTATAAATTGTCATCGGGCTTGATATGACATGTGAATCAATAAAATTAAAAATTGCTTGGTCGTTTATGACGGGTGTGGCCTGCATTGATGCGGTTAATAGCGTAAGCTGGTTTCCGATTATTATCTGTTCTGAATTTTGAGTATAAAAAATTTGTGCGGACGAAAATTTATCAGTACTGATTAAAACAGCACCAGATTTTTTGTTGAAGGCAACAAGAGACACCCCTTCAGAGATATCAGATAAGTTAATATTATTATAAATATATTCATCTAATATGATATTGGCAGCTTTCTGTCCAGATTCACCTTTATAAAAGACTAGGTCATTGGATAGAATAACCACTGCATCGTTATTGTCCGCTATAAGAATAGGGTTAAGAAGCTGGTTATGATAGGCAATCCCGGCTCTTGAGTTTATGGGGGATATTGTTGGCGATAGTATGTTTTTACTATGAAGCGAATTCATTACAGTATTGTTATCAATATTGCACCAGAAAATGAACTTATTCATGACGTTACCATATGAGTACTATTGTAATCGGTCCTAATATTTATATATTTCATGGTAAGTATTTTACAATCTTAGGCCCGATGAAATTGGCTATTTTTAATGGAAGTTTCTGCCAAAGTTGAATTGCCAGCCGGTATTTTGGATTATTTGGATTAAGGGCTGGTAGTGATTCATTATCAGCCTTCAACCAATAATGCCAATACAGTTGTTTCTCACTGGCGCCCCACTGACGCTTGAACTTATACGTTCCGCTATCTCTGGAGCATCGGCCAAAGTCGAATGTGTGATAACCATGGGTAATAGCGAGTCGAAGTGTGTCCCAGTAGAGTGCCATGTTAGCGCTGATGTGATTATATTCTTTAAGGGACGATGCCCAGGGAATCTCAAGAGTGCCGTTGAAACCAATTAAAAAAGCTGCGGCAATCGGTTGTTTCTGATGTTGTATAACAATAATATGGCTATTCTGTGCAAAGGTAGAGATGATCTCCCGGAAAAAACTAATTGGATAAACAGGTGTGCCGAGATCACGCATGTTTTTTGAGAATACACTATAAAAATCGCCAAGCAGTTCGATACCTCCGACAATGGTTTGAACACCTTCTTTCAGGGGGCGTTTGATTTGAGCGCGTAACTTTGATGAAAATGATTTCCATAACATCTCTTCATTATCAGGAAGCTCAAGAAACATAGTTATTTTATCGTGCTTGACGGGCAAGTTATCACGCTGTTGGCTGTCACGATACTCAATGTGGCTGACATTGAGTTTATTGCACATTATATTTGCGTATTCCATTAGAGAGTTTTCAATTTCTGGAGTATTACCAAGCGCACCGCCATAATTGAAGTATGGCATGGAGACAAAAAAATCACCAAAAAGGGGACTTTTCAGTCGTATGAGTTGTAAAACGCCTATAATCTCCCCATTCTCAACGGCAGCTATTTGAATAGAATTGTGATTGAACACATTTTTTATTATCGTCACCCAGCATGATAAATGATAGATGCCGCCAAGGGGCGATTTTCTGACATATTCATCCCAGGCACCTGTTTTTTGTTTTTCTATTGAGATGATATCCATAGCGGTGAGTTACTGCTTTTGCTTCACGTTGGAGGAGCTGCCTTCATTGGTGTTTTTCCACACACCGGCATCAATTAATTGTTGTTTAAGTGAATTGAGCGGGTATTTCAGTGCGTATGCCTTTTGTGCGTGAATTAAAGCATCGTTAGGGCGTTTCATGCGAAGCAGGAGCAGGCCAATGTTATAGTGAGACTCAGCATTTTCGGGATTAATATTGATAGCTTTTTTGTACTGAATCTCCGCTTCTTTGTACTTCCCTATACGATAGAGGTAAATTCCATGTAAAAGTGGAATGTGCTCCTGGTTAGGTCTGTATCTCTCGGCGCGTTGTAAGTAGCATTCTGGCGGTGTAGAAAAGGGTTGAAAATTGTACTCACCTCTTTTGTTTGCTTTTAGCCGCTCTATTTCCAGTGTGATAATGTCTCTTAATGCCAACACGTGATTTGGGAATGCCCTTAAGGTGTAGTCGTAATCGCCCCAAGCTAGATTGATTGTGATGGGATTAAGTCCGCCGCGTAATCTTTCTGCTGCTCTTCCATAGTGAATTTTATCAACTTCCCATAGCCTTGCATTGTCTACCAAAACCTTGTCTGTTGAATTGATAATATCAATGTAATCATAAGGGCCGTGGGATTGTGCATTGCCGTCACACGTGATGCCGTCAATAGACATGCCAAACCAACCGATTGCCTCAGCATTTGTAGGCGCTATGAGGCATATGCTCAAGCTAAATAGAGTGGTATAAATTCTTTTTATGTTTTTTTTAATGTTCATATGGTTTGTTTGGCACGTATTTTGGTTGACACGGTTAACAATGAATTTTTTACGGCTTTTCGTAGTTTTGAGAAAATATAAATTAGATAGCCTTTTGAATGGGGGTTATATACGATCACTGTTTCATGTGGTCTTAATTTTTTTGTCCATGCCATCTTATGCGGCATTACATCACCTAAAAAATCAAATTCGATATAACCCTCTTGATAATATTGGCGTAATGCCTCTTCTATTATCATTGCCCCTGGTGATAGTTCCTGATAAGAGTTGTCGAATGATGTTTTAATTTGGCCAACATGGCCATTTACTTGATAACATAAATTATAAGCTATCGCAATCCCCTCGAATTTTAATACATTGGCGATGAGGAGATTGTGCTTGCTGAGGTAGGGGATGAGATGTTTGTAGTAAAGAGTTTCTATTGGGCGGCTGGTTATATCCATGCTGTCTTGAACTTTCCAGCTACGTTGCTCAATGTGTAGTATGTCATTAATGAGATCATCATAATTATCGCCACCTCTAAACCAAATACTTTCCAGGGAGTGATTGTTGGCCAGCTCTTTTTCGCGTTTGTTGACTTTGTAACGGAATTTTTTCGGTTTTGAGGCGATAAGTTGTTCCCAATTATCTGATAAGTCCAGATAAGGTGATGATTCGCTAAGGTATGTGGTTGATAATAAGCTGCTGGTTAATGCTTCATATGTCTTTCCACCTATCTGCAAATCTTTAAATAGGATGGCGTCCCACGAAGTTGTTTTTCTAAGGTGAGAAATGAATATTTCCATTGTCTCTTTTATGGTGAGTTGTGTAATCAGTTCTTGATGGTATGTAACAAGGTTGGTCGCTAACTCAATGCACTTTGCGGTTATTCCGGCAATATTTTTTTCTACGAAATAGTAGGGGATAACGCTAGCCACCTCGCTATCTTTATAAATAACAAACACTTTTATATCATCGCTGATACTGAATGCATCGCAGGCGCATTTTAACCATCCTAGAGAAAGTGATGGATTTATATTTTCATTTCTAATGATATTTGACCATGCCGAATCCATGCTGATAACAGCATTTTTGAACGATATTTCTGATGTTTCGTATGGTTCTGAATGCGATGTCACAATCACTTCTACCAATATGTAATTTTTATTGTTGAATGTATTGATTCGTTAACGCTCATATGGTGCCTTTTGATGCGGCGGTGAATAAACAATGGCTCTTTGAAAAATAATTCATCTTCTATCCTTTTGTATGGCGAAAAATACATTTTATAATATTTTTGGATCGCGTTGCACTGTATGCGATTCTAGACCTTATTTTTTTGTTAAATATGGTATAGCGCTTTTGAGTGTAAGTGCTAGTCGCCCATCTCATTTTCATGGGGTCTTTTACGCCAAGTAAATCGTAATATTTTATTCCATGTGCGCAGAGATATTTTGTTATTTCAAACTTTATAATGTTCCCTGGGCTATATTCTTTGTAGTCGCCAGAGAAACTTGATTTTAGACTTTCGAATACCCCATTGAATAAAATTCCGTAGCTGTAAGCAATAGGGATATCTTTATCAAAGATAACAAATCCCATTAGCCAGTTATTGATGGCTGCCATCTCTGTGAAATCGTTATAGAATTTTTCTTGAAGTTTATTGGTTGTGATCGATGTTCCTGCTTGCTCTTTCCACGATTTTTTTTCTATATAGTGTATGTGTTCAATGAATTCATTGTGGTTTTCAATGGACTTGTATATTTTTAAGTGAGTTTCTTTTTGAAGGTCAAATTTTTTTAGCCGGGAAATAACATTGTATCTAAATTTTTTGTCGAGTCTGCTGATAAAAGTTTCGTGAGATTCGGGGAGATGAATATATGGAGATTCAATATATTCATCATTTGTATACGATAAGTTGTATTTTTCGAGTGTCTTATTGACATTTTCTTCGTGATAATTGTTTGATGTGACGCTAAAAGCCAAGGTATCCCATTGATCAGTATTGTTGTGTAAAAATTTTATAAAATTATCAAAATGGAGATATTCATTATCTGCCAGTATCAATCCATTCCTTGAAGAATATATTTCTTGAATTTGTTCAATTGATTCTAATTTAATTATTTTTAAGTGAGTTTTAATTCTCTTGGAGTATGGAAAGATAAATTTAATTTCGCAGTTCTTTTCGCTTGTAAATACGCCACTTTTATCGTGGAGTGAATGGCTTTTTATAATTGCGCTTGTCCATTCATAAGTGGATGATACCCCAGTGTTTTTTATGTGTGGATGGGCTGATGAGGCAATACTGTTCCATGTTTTTTTTATTTCTTCGCAATCGTGTATTGTTTTGATTTTTATTGTTGGCATGGTGTTGGTGAATGCGTGTTGTTTATAAAAATTATTGTAGAATAACTATTTTCTTTTCTGTTGTGCCCGAGTTTTTTGGCTGAGTTTATTAGAGGGATTTTGTTTGTTTTACGAATTATTTTAAAGATAATAGTCTGAATATGGTTGCAAGATAGCAGATTTTTGTTTTTTCCGGCCATATTTTCTAGGCGTATAGTCATTTATGTTCTAGAGGCTTCGTTGCAAACTTCTGATAATAAATGTGCTGTGTTTCTTCGAGAATAGTTGTTAATGACGCATTGTTCCAAGGTTACTATTGCTCCATTATTTATTGAAGTGATAAAGTCCTCTATATGTTTTTTTATTTCGTCGTGATCATCCAGGGCCGCAATGTGTTTCATGCCTAATTTTGCAAGTAATTTTGCAGTATCGCCATGGTGGTCTGCGAGAGCAAGAATGGGGCGTTTTGCGCGCAGATATTCATATAATTTTGCGGGGATGGCTGGATTTGATGTGTAGCCTTGAAATATTAATAACCCGTCAGTCAATAGCATCTCTTTGATTGCTTCGCTGTAGGGGATAGGTGGTTTGAATTCGATTATGTCTGCGATGTCTTTATCGGCGACCATTTTTTTATAGTCATTCTCATGGCCGCATGCACGTAAGGTAATAACGAGGCTCTCTGAGCTAATCTTTCTTTCATGTTTTAGTTGTGAAACGGCCTCAAAAAAATGGCTGGGGTCTCTGTCGCTGGTGTTGTATATCAGACCACTATGAAGTAGACGGATTTTTTTCTCTTGAACTTTTTCGGGGAGATTTTTTTCGGCCTCTTGAAAGGTCTCTTCATCGAAACCGTTAGGTATAACATGCCACTGCGTATGGTTTTCTTTTGGGTAGCGTTTCATGCATATCTCTTTTGCCCCTTCGGTGCAAAAGATAACGCGTATGGCGTGTTTTACAACGCTCTCTTCGATGAATAGTCGGGCTTTTCTGACTAATTTGTTGCGGGGTGCCCATTCGCCTGTTTTAGGGTCTTGCTCAATCATAGGGTCTCGGAAATCAGCTATCCATGGCACGCCTGTTATTTTGTGAAGGCAGTAGGCGATTAGGTGCGTGGTGGCGAGTGGGTAGGTTGACCAGATAAGTTCTGGTTTGTGGTGTTTAATTGCCCGTATTCCCGCAGGTATTGCTCCGATAATCCAACTAATCCATCGATCTGGAATGGCAAGTAATTGAGTGTGTCGACCTTTGATTGATAGGTGGCGGGCTGAGTCGAGGGCAAATGCCCTGATAGTTTCAACCTCTTTGGGTATCTCTGAGATAAGATCGTTCGATGTTTTTTCGTATGCTCGTGGATGGGCGCTTAATACAACTGGAAGCCATCCATCGTTGGGTAAATACTGGCTGAATCGTAGGGTCCGTTGTACACCACTGCTGCCTGCAAAGGGTGGGTAGTGGAAAGCGATCATTAGAATTTTTTTACTCATGTAAATGACCTGGTCTTTTCTGCTCGGTATTTTTCCAGTACTGAGTAGGTGCTGGCGAGCTTTCCAGTGATGCTGCTGCTGTAAATGGTATGTTGCGTTTGTATATAGCTGTCTTTAGTCCATTTTCGTTTTGACGGCTCAATAATGCCAAGATAATCAAATAGCATTAATTTGTTATCATGTAGGTCCAAAAAAACCATATAGTCTATAAGATGCCCCGGGCTATACTGTTTGTATTTCTCTTTGAAACTGGTTTTAAGGCACTCACAAACCCCGTTAAACACGATGTTTATACTATGTGCAAAGGGTTCGTTATCTAGATAAATAATTGCGCCTCTTAACCAGCCCCGTTTGGCTGATTTTGGTATGAAAGAGTTATAAAAATCTTGCTGGTACTGATTTTTAGTAATAGAAGTGCCCGCTTCTTCTTTCCACGATGCGCGTTCTATTTCATAGACATCACTTAGAAAATCGGCACTTTCGTTTTCATGAGTAATGGTCTTGAATGTTAACCGCCCAGTCTGTTCGAGACTTTTTATGCTTGTTCTGATGGTGTATCTGAATTTTTTCTCTAAGGTGTTTAAAATGTCATCTCTATTTTCAGGGAGTTTTTTCCAGGCAGATATAATGTGTTGTGTGCTGGTATAAGATGTGCCTGATTGGGTTAGATAGTTTGTGATAGCTTCGTTGTCTTCTGGATTGCAAGTGGTCAATTTAAATGATGCGATGTCATTTTTTTCTATTATTGAAGAGATTATATTAATAGAGGAGGCTGTTGATTTTCTGATGAGTCCGTTGCGAGTTGCATATAGTTCGGCTACTTGCGACAGATTTTTTTCCTGATATAGGTATCTGTTTTTCTGTTTTTTATACACGGGTAGAATGGCTGTTATTTCGTTTTTATCTCGGGCAATATACACGTGTATCAGTTCATTTTTCAGGCGGGTCTCTGCCAACGATTCAGTCCATTCATAGGTCATTGATATACCCGGTGTTTGAATATGGGGACTGTCATGTGATAACAAGGCGTTCCATGTGTCACGTAATTCTCTGCATGCCTCCAAGGTTTTTATTTCGATATTCATTAAATATTTAGCCTAATACCGTTTTTATTGCCATGGCGGTTTTGTTAATTTGTTGTGGCGTTATATTTTGGTGCACAGATAGGCTTAGTAGTGATTTTGATAGGTATTGGGCTGTTTCAATGGTTTCAGTGGAGCTGCATTTATTAATGCTGCTGTGTAGCTCTTCACCAAAGGTAAAAAGCACACCTCCGGATTTTTTTATGAGATGGTCGTAGTCGCTGCGGTTGTGGATTAATACTGGATAAGCCCATGGGCAACAGCGTTTTGGGAGTGTTGGGAACAGTGTTTTTGCTGCTGGGTGATGGGCAATCTGTTCGGCCAAGGCTTCGTAGTTTTTACGCCGGATGGCTGAAATCTGGGCGAGATTGCTACGTTTTAAGATATGTGAGCAGATGGCGGGGATCTTATCGGCATAATGTTCCATCTCTGCCCTGTAGGCGCTGCTTTCAGCGGGCGCGTCTGTTTCAATCTGGCCCTGCTGTTTGTTCCTGCTGTTTACACGGATCTGTTCAAGTTTCTGAAGACTGTGTTTGATGATGCCGTCTGACATGTTGTTGATTGAGTATTCAACAATATGTTTGATATTTTTTAGTTTGGTTGTGGTGCTGAGGGTGATGCCATTTTTTTCGATGGCTGATACGAGATTACCGTCGTGCCGAAAGCCGCCACCCTCATGACATGGTGCAAGTTTCCAAAATGAGTAGACAGAAAACTCTGCCCGTTTCCCTGTTAGTTCTAATGGGGCAGTTTTCAAAAACGAGTGTGACCAGTCGTCAATGATGGGGATCCCCAATGTGTCGCAGACGGCCTTGATTTCCGTAATCTCCTGTTCAAAACCGTAGTAGTTGATGACGATAACGGCGGCGATAGTAGCTGATAGTTGGCTGATCAGATCCTGATTATCGATACTTAGATCGGCATTGATTCGGTAATATTGAACATTTAATCCGGCATCCAGAATAGGGTGGATCACGGTTGGGCAGTGAAAGCTGGGGGCCAGTACGGTTTTTGCCGGACTCGATCTGCTGGATAATAGCGCTCTATAGATGGCACCACGTGCTTTGTAGGTCAGGTGTGTCTGCGGATCGTCGTAGATTAGTGCCAGAGAGTTGGAGTCTTCCGGCTTGGTAAGATCAGAAAAATGGGCGGTAGGGTGGGTGCTTGTCATCTCATTGTCTATAGTGGTTTTGCCATTAAAAATAAGGTCTTATTATCGGGTAATCTGTTACCATTTTCTACCTAATATTGCGACTCTTGGCGGTGAGTAGCGCAATGTTGCGGTGATTTGTGTTGTTGTTTTTATCGGGTTTGCCGCTGTAATGTTAAGTTTTGCGGGTTGGTTTTGTGTGTGAGCCGCGTGTTTTATGGGTTTGTAATTGTCTGAGAAGGTAAGAAAATGGCGTTGATCGATGAAGTTAAACAGATTCTTGGCGATGTTCTGCAGTTGGGAGACAAGGGTGACACCATGTCTGAAAGCACCCTGTTGCTGGGTAGTATGCCTGAGTTTGACTCGATGGCGGTGGTCTCTGTCATTACGGCAATTGAAGAGAATTACGGTTTTGTGGTGGATGATGATGAGATCGACGCCGAGGTGTTTGAGTCGATAGGGAGCTTGGCCCGTTTTGTAGAGCGGAAGCTCGGCTGATGTCTTTAAGAGGGATTGGGTGCCAGCCACTCTTTCTTAACGGGGCGCAGGGCCGCCTGTTTGCGCTGAGTTACCACCCCCCCCAGCTATTAACGCGCCGCCATGGTGTGTTGATTGTTCCGCCGTTTGCGGAGGAGATGAATAAGTCACGCCGCATGTTGTCGCAGCAGGCACGGCTGCTGGCGGAGGAGGGGTATTTAACCCTTATGCCTGACCTTTATGGGACGGGAGAGAGTGACGGTGAGTTTAGTGATGCCAGCTGGACCGGTTGGTGTGAAGATCTGGTGTGTGGCTATCGCTGGTTGCGGGAGCGTGGTGTCGATACGGTGTCAGTATTGGCGCAGCGTACGGGGGCGCTTCTGGTGACAGCGCTGGTGCGTGAGAAGGGCGTCACGTTGAACCGGCTGGTTTTGTGGCAGCCGGTTGTCTCCGGGGATATGTTTCTGACCCAGTTTTTACGGTTGCGCCTGGCGGCAGAGATGGCTAAAGGTGTAGCTGGGAGATCCAGTGTGTCCCAGATTAGAGCGGAACTGGAGGAAAAAGGGGTGGTTGAGGTGGCCGGTTATACACTTTCACAGCATCTGGCGTTGCCGTTAGGTGATAGCCGCATGGAGTTTCCTGCTGGCTGTTTTGCCGGTGAGTTGCACTGGTGTGAGCTGGTAGCAACCGCTGACCGGGCGGTAACGGCAGTGACACAACGTGCGCTGGATGCACTTCAGGCCGGTGGCGTTCATTGTGAATTACACAAGGTGGTTGGGCACCCCTTTTGGGGGGCGACAGAGATTGAGGATCTGCCCATGTTACAAGAGACCACGCGGCGGATATTTCTGCAGTGATGGCCACGGTTGCCGAGACTCCACTGCTGTTCAGGTGTGGTGATAAAGAGTTGTTGGGTATGTTGCATCTGCCCCAGCAGCCTCAGCGTACCGGTGTGGTGGTGGTGGTGGGTGGGCCGCAGTACCGGGTTGGATCGCACCGTCAATTTCTGCTTTTAGCACGCTTCCTCTCTCGGCAGGGTGTTGCCGTCTTTCGTTTTGATTACCGGGGTATGGGAGATAGCGAGGGGGAGATCGGTAGTTTTGAGACGGTGGATGATGACATAAAGGCGGCTGTGGATACCTTTATGGCCAACGCGCCGGGTGTAGAGCAGGTGATGTTATGGGGGTTGTGTGATGCCGCCTCTGCCGCGCTCTTTTATGCCCACCAGGATCGACGTATCAGTCATTTGTTGTTGCTCAACCCTTGGGTCAGGACAGAGGCGGGGCAGGCCAAAGCCTATTTGCGCCACTACTATCTGCAGCGTGTGATGGATAGGGAGTTCTGGGCAAAACTGTTCTCTGGCAGGTTTGATTTTCGTGCCTCCCTACGTTCAATTTTGAGCTTTATCAGAACCAGTCGCCAAGGGGGTGCGGTAGAGCGTGTTGAAGCGGATAACCATCGGCCAGCGCCACCATTACCGCTGCCTGAGCGGATGCTGGAGGGGTTGGGCCGTTTTGAAGGCAAGGTGCGGATTATCATCAGTGGTGATGATCTGACGGCGGCTGAGTTTATGGATTTGGTAAAATCGTCAAAGGGTTGGCGTAAGATATTAAAAAAGCGGCGGGTTGATTTTAAGTCTCTGGACGGGGCCAACCACACCTTTTCAACTCAGCAGTGGCGTGACCAAGTGGCGGAATGGAGTCTCGAATGGATAGATACGGAATGAGTTCTGTGCGGTGGTGGCTCGGAATATTACTGATTGTGGCCGGAGTGGCCGAAGCGCGTACGCTGCAGGTGGGACCTGGCAAGCAGTTCCTGTTTCCCAGTGTGGCGGCCCAGTTTGCCGAGGATGGTGATCTGATTGAGATTGACGCAGCGGGACTCTATCAAAATGACCATGTGGTCTGGCCGCAGAACAATATCACCATCAAGGGTGTGAATGGTCGTCCACATTTGAAGAGCTTTGGTTTGATCCCGAACCAGAAGGGGGTATGGGTCATTCAGGGGAACGGTGTGACTGTGACCAATGTCGAGATCTCCGGTGCCAAGGTGAAAGATGGTAATGGCGCGGCTATCCGCCTGGAGGGGGAGAATTTCCACCTGTCCGACTGTTTAATCCATAGTAACCAAAACGGTATTCTCGCTGGCATACGCCAACCCGACAGTGAAGTGTTAATTGAGCGCTGTGAATTTGCCTTTAACGGTGCGGGTGATGGATATACCCATAATATCTACATTGGTGAGGTGGGTAAGTTTACCCTGCGTGACAGCTACTCCCACAATGCGTTGGTGGGCCAGAATGTAAAGTCACGGGCGAAAGAGAACTACATCCTCTACAACCGGCTGTTTGAAGGGACAACCAGTTATGCGGTGGACCTCTCAAACGGCGGCTATGGCTTGGTGATGGGGAATATTCTTTATCAGGGGAAGGATACTGAAAACTGGACGCTGGTGACGTTTGGTCCAGAGGGGCTGAGCTATCCTGAGAACAAGCTGGAGGTGGTTTACAACACCTTTTTGAGTGAACGTGCCGGTGCTGGTGTCTTTGTGAAGGCCGCAGATAAGGCGGACGTGAAGATTATCAATAATATTTTTGGCGGTATTGCAGAGCTGTTTTTGGGTGATAAAAGCAGTGCGCGGATTGAAAATAATGTGCAGGAGAAGATGCCCTACGGTAGTTTCTCCCCCCAAGGGGTCACCTTAAGCGGTCTTGTGGCATCCAAGGTTATCGACATGGCTGTGCCGGTGGTTGATCTGCGTGGCGAGGCGCTGTTACCACTCCGGCAGACCATTGCCAGTGTTGTGGGTACTCGCAAACCCCTGGGCAAGGGGTTGGATATTGGCGCGCTGGAGTACCGTTAGCGCGATTGCCAGGGTCTGTAACAGGCCCTAAAGCAGCAGTTCGCTGGCAGGCGGGTGACTCAAAAACCTCTCCGGGCTAGCGCTCAGGCCATAGGCCCCTGACTGATAAATAGCCACCAGATCACCAACTTCCGTTTTGGGCAGCTCCATTTTGCTGGCCAGCAGATCGAGTGGTGTACAGAGTGGTCCCACAACCGTAACGTTTTCATGCTCCGTGCAATCCATGCGGTTGGCGATGGCGACGGGGTAGTTTTTGCGGATGACCTGGCCAAAGTTGCCCGAGGCGGCAAGGTGGTGGTGCAGGCCGCCATCGGTCACAATAAACCGCTCCCCACGGGACTCTTTGATATCGATCACCCGACAGATATAGAGTCCCGCCTCGCCGACAATAAACCGTCCCAGCTCAGTGATGAGTGCTGTTTCGGGTAGTGACTTGCTGAAGGTTGCCATTAAACGTTCGAGGTTCTCACCAATGGGGCGCAGATCAAGTCGCTTTTCACCGGGAAAGTAGGGGATGCCTAGGCCGCCACCTATGTTTAAGTGGTGCGGCGGCTGCGGTGCTGTGTTGCTGAGGCGCAACGCCAGTGCCAGTGTCTTTTCGTGGGCTTCCATAATCGCTTCAGGATTGAGGTTTTGTGATCCCCAGAAGAGGTGAAAGCCGCGAAACTCCAGCGCCATCCCTGCCATCTCCCGCAACATGGCGGGTACCTGTTCCGCATCCACACCAAAAGGTTTGGGGCCGCCGCCCATCTTCATGCCGGAAGATTTCAGGTCGTAATCGGGGTTTACCCGTACTGCCACGCGGGGTGTAATGCCCAGCGCCATGCCTATCTGTGTGGCGCGGCGCATCTCGGTGACCGACTCAAGGTTGATGGTGATGGTTGCGGCGATGGCCTGGCGCAGCTCACGGTCAGTTTTGCCGGGACCGGCGATGCTGATTTTTTCTGCCGTCATGGTGGTATCAAGGGCCGTTTGCATCTCGCCAGCAGAGGCGAGGTCAAAACCATCCACCAGTGTTGCCAGGTGTTGTACAACGGCGGGCATGGGATTGGCCTTGATGGCGTAGTGGAGTTTCAGTGCTGTTGGCAGGGCATCACGTAGGTACTGGATACGTTCGCTGATCAGACGGCGGTCGTAGGCGTAAAAGGGGGTCTGCCCAACCCGTTCCGCCAGCTGTGTGATGGGCATGCCCCCCACCTGGAGTTCGCCGTTGATAGTGGGGAACTGTTCCATCGGCGCGTGTATGGGTCTCTCTTTCACAGGTCACTCATCCTTACATCAGTCAAACAGATTCTGGTATTCGCCGCTGAGCAGTTTGCGGTCGATCTTACCGTTGGGGTTGCGAGGTAGGGCGTTGCGTTGCTCAATGGCGTGGGGCACCATAAAGTTAGGCAACTGCTGTTTGCAGTGGCTGATGATTTTGTCAGGCTCCAGCTCGCCGGCCTGATTGGCGGTGGCCACCAACAGAATGGCTTGGCCGAGGGTGGGGTGGGGGATGCCCAAGGCTACCACTTCGCCCACCAGCTGGCTGGCGTAGATCACCTCTTCCACCTCGGTTGGGCTGACACGATAGCCGGAGGTTTTGATCATTTCGTCACGGCGCGCCACAAAATAGAGATACCCCTCATCATCCATTTTGACGGTATCACCCGACCAGACCGCAATTTCGGTGAGGGTGAGCGCCGGATTTTGCCCGGGCAGCGGTTTAAAACGTTCGGCGGTTTTGGCCGGATCATTCCAGTAGCCCATGGCCACCAGTGCCCCCCGATGTACCAGCTCGCCCGGCTCACCCGGCGCACAGCCACTGCCATCTTCACGCACGACCATAATCTCAGCATTGGGGATCGCCTTGCCCATGGAGTCAGGGCGGTTGTCGATCTCCTCCGGCGGCAGATAGGTGGAGCGGAACGCTTCGGTCAGGCCATACATGAGGAAAAACCGGCTGTTGGGCAAGGAGGTACGTAATCTGGCCAAGGTGGTTTTAGGCATTGCGCCACCAGAGTTGGTCATGTAACGCAGAGAACTAATCGCCTCTGCTGGCCACTCCAGCTCCGCCAGCTGGTTCCAGAGCGGTGGTACCCCGGCCAGACCGGTGATCTGTGCATTGGCCACCATCTTCACCACATCCCGTGGCAGCAGATAGTCCATCAGTACCGTGGTTGCGCCGGTATAAAAGGCGGTACTCAGCTGGCTGAAACCGTAATCAAAACTGAAGGGCAATACGGCGAGCAGGCGGTCTTCCGGGCTGTTGTGCAGATACTCCGCCACACTTTTTGCCCCCGCCACCATGTTTTTGTGAGAGAGCACCACCCCTTTGGGTTTACCGGTACTGCCAGAGGTGTAGAGGATAGCGGCCATATCGGCGTCAATCCGGCGGTGTGGCCGTCTGCCCGTACCTATTCCGCGTAGCACATCCCAGGCGAGGCAGTTCACGGGAGCGCCCTCTGGCAGGTTGGCAGCCGCACAGTTGACCACGATAATAGTGTGCAGATCGTGGCACTGTGGCAACATCTCTTTCAGCTGTTCATAACGTTCTTTGGCGGTGATCAGTATACGGACATTACAATCGGCCAGGATGTAACCAACCTGTGGGCTTTTGAGCAGTGGATTGATCGGTACAAATACCCCGCCTGCCTGGCTGATGGCAAAAAATGAGATGACACTCTCGGGCAGCTTAGGCAGATAGATGGCCACCCGCTCGTCGCGCCCCAGACCGATATCGAGCAACGCCTGGGCAATAGACTCCACCTCAAGTGCCAGCGTTGCGTAACTGTACCGGCTGTTTTTATGTTGCAGCGCCACCTGTTCGGGGCGCTGCGTGGCGGAGTTTATAATCAGGTTGTGGAGTAGGTCAGTCATACAATATGGGTGCCGCATTCCATGTGAGTTGTTGGACCATAATCAGGCGTGGCTGCCATTATAGGCTATGCTGTTGGGCGAAAAAAACTATATCCCGTCAGAGGGGTGTGTCGGTTCGAATAGGCTCTTCTTGAGCGATGAGCTTATTAATGGAGGGAATCTTGAAAACGAACATCAGAAACTACCTGCGTCATTTGTGGCTATTCATGCTTGGCTGTGGTGTGGCGGCACCGCTTTGGGCGGCGGATTACTCTGAGGCTGTTGCCGTCGTCAAACCCAGCATTGTGGCGATTGCCAGCCATCAACCATTAAGGCAGCCAGCGTTAAGTTTTATAGGCACCGGGTTTATAGTGGCAGATGGTCGACATGTTGTGACCAATGCCCACAACATTCCCGCTTACCTTGACTCCGATAAAAAAGAGAGTTTGATGATTGTGATCCCGGGGGTGGATGGTGATGATAAAAGTGTCCGTTTGGCGATCCTGGTCAGGCAGGACAAACTGCATGATGTGGCCATCCTGAAGTTTGCAGATGCACCATTGCCAGCACTAAAGCTTGGCGACTCTGCAAAGGTTAAAGAGGGACAAGAGTACCTGATCACAGGGTTTCCTATCGGTAGTGTTTTGGGTTACCACGCAGTGACACATAAATCGATGGTATCGGCTATTACCCCTGTGGTGCAGCCGGTGGATAATGCAAGCCAGATCAACCCACGGATGGTTAAACGGATGTTGACGGAGTTTAAAGTCTTTCAGCTTGATGCCATCGCCTATCCCGGCAATAGTGGTAGTCCCGTTTACAACGTTGAGACTGGCGAGGTGGTGGGGATATTAAATAGCGTATTTGTGAAAGATACCAAAGAGAGTGTGATTGAAAAACCGAGTGGGATCTCCTACGCAATCCCCGTGCAGTACATAAAACAGTTGATGATAGATTCTGGGGTGACCACGGAGTAACGGTGATGGGTGTTGGTAATAATGGCCCTGTTTTTGGCTAAAGCCCACAAACGGCTCATGGTTAATGGGGGTGAATTGTTCAATAATAGCCCGATTTTAGCCATTTATTGCCCCGGTGGTATGGCAAAAATGGGTCATAGTGATATCATCAACCCGGTAATTGGCCCCTGGGGAGGGGTTGATGAACGAATTTATTAAACACACAAAATTCACATATCCAATCGGGTAATGGATCTGTTTCGAGATACCTCTAAGGGGAGAAAATATGAAGTTTGTAACAGCAAAGGCACGTTTTGCCGCAGTAGCGGTAGTCATGATGATGGGTGGTTATGCTGCCACCCTGCAGGCAGAGCCGATTGGCGACGCCGCGGCCGGTGAAGCAAAGGCCGGCTTGTGTGCCGGTTGTCATGGCGCGGATGGTAATAGTGAAGATGCGACATACCCACGGTTAGCTGGGCAGTATGCCGGGTACATTGTTAAGCAGATTAAGGACTTTCAAAAGGGACACCGTACCAACAATGAGACGATGACTGGCATGGCGGCGACGGTTGCCTCTGATGAAGATGCAAAAGATATAGGTTCCTATTTTGCCAAACAGAAGATGAAGGGTGCGCTGACCAAACCTACCAAAGAAAATATTGCGGCGGGTGAGAAGCTCTTCCGTGAAGGTAATGCGAAGAGCGGAGTATATGGCTGCATAAATTGCCATGGTGAGTCTGGCAAAGGAAAATCAGCATCGGTTTCTGCCTTCCCGGTCATTGGCGGTCAGCATCGTGACTATCTGATTAAGCAGTTGACCGAGTTTCGTGACGGCGCACGGGCTAATGATCCTGCCGGGATGATGTCAGGTGTGGCTAAAAATCTGACAGACAAGGAGATTCAGGCGCTGTCTGAGTATCTTTCTGGTCAGCTTTAACGTTTGTCCCTAGATAATAAAAAAGCGGGCCATTAAATGGCCCGTTTTTTTATTTGTCTTTTTTATAAACGGGTGTGGCTGTTTAATTGCGTGGGTTTACGGCCAGTAAAAACTCCAGCAACGCCTTTTGTGAGTGAAGCCGGTTTCCAGCTTCGTCCCAGACGACGCTCTGTGGTCCTTCCAATACCTCGTCACTGACCTCTTCACCTCGATGGGCGGGTAGGCAGTGCATAAAGAGGCAGTCGGGTTTGGCCAGTTTCATCAGTTTTCCCGTTACTTGATAGTCGGCAAAGGCACGTCGCCTGAGCGCCATCTCCTCCTCTTGCCCCATACTGCTCCAGACATCTGTCACGATTAGATCGGCGTTGTGGGCGGCCTCTTCTGGTGTGTCAGTGAGGGTGGCAGCACCTGCGGAAGCGTGTATCACCGCACCATCTGGCTCATAACCTTTGGGGGTGGCTATTTTTAAGTGGAAGCCAAACTGGCACGCTGCATTGATATAAGAGTGGCACATGTTGTGGCCATCGCCGATCCAGGCCACTGTTTTGCCCTGGATATCGCCACGTAGCTCAAAAAAGGTCTGCATGTCAGCAAGCAGTTGGCAAGGGTGATGAGAGTCGGTGAGGGCATTGATCACCGGTACCTTGGAGTGTGCCGCAAACTGCTCAATCTTCTCATGTTCGAACGTACGGATCATGATGATATCAACCATCCGTGAGAGCACCCGGGCGGTATCCTCAACCGGTTCACCGCGGCCCAACTGGGTGTCGCGTGGCGAAAGAAATATGGCGTGACCACCGCTTTGGGCCATGGCCGTTTCAAAGGCAACACGGGTGCGGGTGGATGATTTTTCGAAGATCATGCCAAGCACCCTGTTTTTGAGCGGCTCAAAGAGCTGGCCAGAGCGTTGGATGGCTTTCATCTCAATGGCGCGCTTGATCAATCCCCGCAGTTCAGCGGGGGTAAAATCCATCAGGGTTAAAAAGTGACGGGTAGTCATGAAAAAACCTTAAAAAACGTTAATCCCTTTGCTTGATAAGTGTGGCAAGGGTATCGACAATAGTGTCGATTTCGGTGGCTTCAATCACCAGAGGCGGCAGCAGGCGAATAACCCGCTCGGCGGTGACGTTGATCAGCAGCCCCTTCTCCAGGGCTTTGGGTACTAGATCGGCACAAGGCTCGGTTAGCTCAATGCCAACTATCAGTCCAAGGCCGCGTACTGTTTTGACGTGTGCAGAGTCGCTGAGTGCATCTCTCAGGCCGGTTGTCAGCCGCTCACCCATTGTCTTAGCATTGCTGGACAGGTGGAGCCCCTCCATTTCACTGATGACGGCCAAAGCAGCAGCACAGGCAAGTGGATTGCCACCAAAGGTGGAGCCATGGTTGCCCGGTTGGAAAAGGGTGGCGGCGTTACCCCGTGCCAAACAGGCCCCGATGGGCATGCCATTGCCCAGTGCCTTGGCCAGGGTCATCACATCGGGTTGGCTGTTGCCGTGCTGGTGGGCAAACCATTTGCCGGTCCGGCACATGCCGGTTTGAATCTCGTCGAGCATCATCAGCCACCCATTTTTGTCGCAGAGGGCGCGAATTTTATCCAAATAGTCGTCTGCGGGGATGTATACACCACCTTCGCCTTGCACCGGCTCCACCAGGATAGCGACGATATCCTTGTTGTGGATAGCGATCTTCTCAAGCGCTTCGATATCATTAAAGGGTGCCCGTACAAAGCCTTGTACCAGGGGTTCAAAACCGGCCTGTACCTTGCGGTTGCCCGTGGCTGTGAGTGTTGCCAGGGTGCGACCATGGAAGCTGTTTTCCATCACGATAACAGTAGGGTTGGCAACGCCTTTGTTGTGACCATAAAGCCGGGCCAGTTTGATGGCGGCTTCGTTGGCCTCGGCACCGGAGTTGCCGAAAAAGACGTTATCCATGCCAGAAATGCGTGTTAGCGCATCGGCCAGTTTGGCCTGATTGCCGATGCCATAGACGTTGGAGGTATGGACCAGTGTCCGTGCCTGGGCACAGATGGCGTCAGCCACTTTGACATTGGCATGCCCCAGGCTGCAGACAGCGATTCCGCTGAGCGCATCCAGATACCGTTTGCCTTCTGTGTCCCATAACCAGACCCCTTCGCCACGGGTAAAGGTCACCGGCAGGCGTTTGTAGGTGGACATCAGTGCGTTTGTCATCTTTCGATCCCCAAAAACAAAAGCAGCCCAGTAACGGGCTGCTCACAGCAAAAAGCTGATATTACTGTGATTTATGCTGCCAAGCAAATAACAGCTAAATCTGGCGGGACCGTGTTTGGCCCCTCTGTGCCGTTATGCGGCGAAATTTTTGGTCACAAACTCCCAGTTGACCAAGTTACCAAGGAATGTCTCAACAAACTTTGGGCGCATATTGCGGTAGTCGATGTAGTAGGCGTGTTCCCATACATCAACGCAGAGCAGGGGCTTGTCAGCGGTGGTCAGTGGGTTGCCAGCAGCACCCATGTTGACGATGTCGAGTGAGCCATCCGCTTTTTTCACCAGCCATGTCCAGCCGGAGCCAAAGTTGCCTACAGCGGAGGTTTGGAAGGCTTTTTTGAACTCATCGATGCTGCCCCATTTTTTGTCGATGGCGGCTGCCAGCGCGCCGGTAGGTGTGCCGCCGCCGTTGGGTTTCATGCAGCTCCAGAAGAAGGTGTGGTTCCAGACCTGAGCGGCATTGTTGTAGATGCCACCAGAGGCTTTTTTGACGATATCTTCGAGTGACAGGTTCTCAAACTCGGTACCGGGGATCAGGTTGTTCAGGTTGGTAACATAGGCTTGATGGTGCTTGCCGTAGTGGTAATCAAATGTTTCAGCGCTCAGGTGTGGGGCCAGTGCGTCTTTGGCGTAAGGCAGTGCAGGCAGTTCATGTGCCATGGTATTTATGCTCCTAGCTGATTTGGGTACAGGGTTGACAAAAATCGTTGGATTCAGTCTAAACGAGCACCAGCGGTAATGCAAGAAGCACCCCCGCTGGCCATTGTGCAGCAGTGTAGTCTATTTTATGAACTTTGATACTATGGCTCGATATGGACTCAATTCAACTTTCGCTGTTTGCCAGTCGTATTGCCGCCGTCTGTGATGAGATGGGGGTAATGTTGCGTTGCGCCGCACTGTCACCCAATATCAAGGACCGGCTCGATTTTTCATGTGCGGTTTTTGATACAAATGGAGGGTTGTGTGCCCAGGCGGCCCATATTCCAGTCCATCTGGGGAGCATGGCCTATGCGATGGCGGGCATTGTGGGACATCTGAACTGGTCGCCTGGGGATATGGTGATTGTCAATGACCCCTTTCTTGGCGGGACGCACCTGCCTGATGTGACGTTGATTGCACCGGTCTTTGTGGCGCAGCAGCGGGTGGCTTTTGTGGTTAACCGCGCCCATCATGCGGATATTGGTGCCAGCACACCTGGTTCCATGCCGATCTCCCGCAGCCTCGATGAAGAGGGTGTGATTATTCCGCCAACCCATCTGTTGCGAGGTGGGAGTCTAGATCAGTCTTTTTTTGAGGGGATTGTGACCACGATGGGGTATGTTGAGCAGAGTCGCGGTGATTTCTCGGCGCAGATCAGCGCCAACCATGTGGGTGTGCAGCGCCTGCTCACGCTGATCGAGGGTCTGGGTGTGTGTGGGTTTGATGCGGCGTTGGCGCAGCTGAATGGGTACGGTGAGCGGCTTGCGGCCAGCGCGTTGATCCAGATACCGGACGGTGAATATGCGTTTACTGATCTGATGGATGATGATGGTGTGGGCGGCTTTGATATCCCCCTTCGGGTGTTGTTGACGATACGGCAGGGGCGGGTCCATGTTGATTTCAGTGGTACCGCCGGGCAGGTGCAAGGCAATATTAACTGTCCACTGTCGGTGGCAGCGGCGGCAGTCTATTATGTTTTTCGCTGTTTGATGCCGACCCAGACACCCGCCTGTGCGGGCACTTTTCGTGATATCACCCTGAGTGCACCGGAAGGGTCGCTGGTGAATGCGCAGCGCCCAGCGGCGGTGGCGGCGGGTAATGTTGAGACCAGTAGCCGTATTGTTGATCTGATCATGGGGGCGCTGGCGCGGGCGATCCCTGAGCAGATCCCGGCCGCCAGCCATGGCACCATGAATAACGTTGCCATGGGCAGTCGGCGTGGCGCGCGTGCCTGGGACTATTATGAAACCTTGGGCGGTGGCATGGGCGCAGGATCCCAGGGTGGCGGTTTGAGTGCGGTGCAGACGCATATGACCAATACACTTAATACCCCTGTTGAGAGTCTGGAAATGCACTACCCGTTACGCATTCACCGTTATCAGGTGCGGCGTGGTTCGGGGGGTGCGGGGTTATACTCTGGCGGTGATGGGCTGATACGTGAGTTTGAGTTTTTGGCACCGACCGTGGTGACCCTGCTGACGGAGCGCCGTGTGCATGCCCCGTGGGGCTTGGCGGGGGGGCTGTCTGGTCAGGTGGGCATCAACAGATTGAATGGTCAGGTGCTGCCTGGAAAGGTCTGTTTTGAAGCACAATCGGGCGACAGACTGTCGGTGGCGACACCCGGGGGCGGTGGCTGGGGGGGTGAAACGGGTTGATGGCAACGGTGTTGGGTGCAGTCATTTTGATTGGGGTTGATTTCCGAGTATGATGGTCAACTTTATGTTGTGGTTTCATTTGAGTAGAGAGGTGTAGGTATGGATATTCTGGAAAAGATCAAACAGCAGGTAGAGGGCGCGCCTATTGTGCTGTACATCAAGGGGACCGCACAGTTTCCGATGTGTGGTTTTTCTGCACGGGTGGTACAGGCGTTAAACGCTGTGGATGCCAAGTTTGATGCATACAATGTTCTGGAGGATCCTGAGGTCTTTCAGAATCTGCCACGGTACGCCAACTGGCCAACCTTTCCACAGCTCTACATTAAGGGTGAGCTGATTGGTGGTTGCGATATTACCCTTGAGCTGTTACAGCAGGGTGAGTTGGAGAAGATGGTAAAGGCGGCGCTCGCTTAAGCCTGTTGATCGCATGTGATTATTGAAAGGCCACCTTGTTTAGCAGGGTGGCCTTTTTGTTGTTGGTGGCAAAGGGCTGCAGATGCTGCCAGGTCAGGGGTTGTCGAGAGACGCCCGTACATATGAGGGGGGGGTAACATCGCCTACCCTGTTTCATTGTTTGGCAGTGGGGCTGGCAAATTTTTGGCCCTGATGTGAGCACTGTTTTTGATACGTGGTAGAAAGGGTGGTCCTCTCTTGCGCCCGAGTGGGGATGGTGTAGCATGGCCCGGGGAGGGTGATTGGCTGGTTATCGTGCCCGCCTGCCGTTATGGATGACCCCAAAGAGTGGTTGACGTGACGGTGGGTGTGCGATGTGTGAGGGGAGTTTGTATGCAACATTTAATTAAGTTTATCCCGCTGGTCTCTATTCCACTGGTCTTTATTCCGTTGGGCCGCTGGTGTGTGTTTGGTGGTGTGGTGCTGTTTTTGGCGGGGTGCGCTGCTCCCGGCCCGGTGGCGCAACAGGTGGTGGAACCGCTGCCTGTTGCCGAGGCCACCAAACCGGTTGAAGAGTTAGCGGTGGCCTCCAACCTGGTGGATGCCACGCCTAAACGGCTGGTATTGGCGGCACGTTACGGTGAGGAGCGGGTGCTTAAATATCTGCTTGACGGTGGCATGGATATCAACAGTAAGGACCCTTACGGTGATACAGCGCTGATTGCGGCGGCAGGCAATGGCCAAAGCGCCATTGTGGAGCTGCTGCTGGGGCGTGACGCAAAGATCAATCTGACCAACGGCGAGGCACATACCGCGCTGATGAGTGCGGCGGCGCGTGGCGACTACCAGCTAGTCCATACCTTGATTAAGGCCGGGGCCACCGTTGATATCAAAAACAACCAGGGTGAAACCGCGCTGTTCCTGGCAACCCAGTATGGCCATCTGACCACGGTCAAGGTATTGCTGAACGCCGCGGCCAATCCTAATTTGCAGAACACTATTCCGGCCAACAAGGCCAACAGCGGGTTTACGCCATTAATGTATGCCGCCACCCATGGGTTGACGCGTGAGCCGGTTGACTGGCCGGGGATTGCCCAGCTGCTGCTGGAGAATGGTGCCAATCCCAATCTCAATAATAGCCATGGCGAATCGGCATTGGTGTTTGCAAATAAACGGCAGGATGGCGTGATTGTGGCGATGTTGAAAAAAGCGGGGGCCAAGGATGAACAGGCCTACGTAGGGTTGGGGCCTGATGATGCCTTGATCAAGGCTGCCCGTCTGGGGGATGTGGATAAGGGAACGCGGCTGCTGGGCAGTGGTGCCAATGTCAACTACGTCGATCGCAATGGTGTGACACCGCTGTTGGCCGCTGCCCATGAAGGGTGGTTATCGATGGTCGAGCAGCTGGTGGTTGCGGGGGCTGAGGTTAATTTTGTGCCGCTGGGGTTGCGCGAGTTTGCCATGAGCCGTACCTCCGCACCGATGAGTGAGCGCGAGGTGATGGCCGCCGCTTCACGCGGTGATACCGCCCTGATTGCAGCGGGTCGAGCGGAACATATCGACGTGGTTGATTATCTGTTGAACCACAATGGCCGGTTTGATGTTGCCAACCGTCAGGGTGAGTTGCTGATGTTTATGGCTGCGGGCCGTGGTGACCATCTGTTGGTGAAAAAACTGCTCGCCCATGGCGCGGATGTAAACACCCTTGAGCATGAGGGACGCAGTGGCCAGCAGTCGCAGATCAAAAGTGCCATGGGGCGCGACAGTGTGTTGATCCAGGCGAGCCAGCAGGGGCACGTGGATGTGGTGCGGCTGCTGGTTGAATCGGGTGCAGATCTTAACTATCGTGGTTTTATGGGTAAAAGTGCACTCTATGGTGCGGTTGAGCAGGGGCGTCTGAATGTGGTTGATGTCCTGCTGAGCGCCGGGGCTAACGCCAATCAGGCCGCTGCTGCGGGCATTACCCCTATGATGCAGGCCGCTAAAAGTGGCAGCCACCGTTTGATGCAGGCGCTGCTGGACAAGGGGGCCGATGTCAACGTTATCGAGCGCCCCGAATTGGGGTACGCCCGCGATGGCGGTGGCAGCTTAGGCATGACGGCCTTGATGTTTGCCGCCCGTGGTGGCCATCAGGCGGCGGTAGAGCTGTTATTGAAGGCGGGTGCCCAGGCGACAGTGACTAATGCAAACGGTAAACGGGCAGTGGATGAGGCCCGCGACAACGGGTATGAGGATGTTGTGCAGCTTTTTAATGTTGATAATACGATGACAGCTGCACAGGGCAGTGGTCGATGAGCAGGTAGGTAGGTCATGATCAAAGGAATACAACAGTTTTTTAATACCCATATCCAGTCAGTGAGCGGTGGTACGAAACAGGCGGTGCCGGAGCGGGCGCTGCAGTTGGCAACCGCCGCGCTGTTGCTGGAGGTGGCCCGTGCCGATTTTCACGTTGCGGAAGATGAGCGGCGGGCGATTAACGGTGCGATTCAGCAGATGTTTGAACTCTCCACCGTTGAGACGGCTGAGCTTGTGGCGCTGGCGGAGGGTGAGATGGAGAATGCCACCTGCCTGTTTGAATTTACGCGCCTGGTGAATGACCACTTTGACCATCAAGAGAAGTTGAGGGTGGTGGAGAATCTGTGGCGGGTGGCCCTGGTGGATCTGGATAAAGATAAGTACGAAGAGCATCTGATTCGCCGTGTCTGTGATCTGATCTACGTAACACATCAGGACTTTGTGCGGCTGCGGGCGCGGGCCAGTGGCGAGTGACGGTTTTATCTATATAAAAGGCTCTTGCTCAGGGGTGGCTGTGGTTGGCGTGAGAGCGCTCCTTAGCCATCTTCCCCTCCAGCTCTAATACCTCATTTTGCAGCTCTGTGAGTCGGCTGTTCAGCCGTTGCCAGCGGAAGTTGTCCTCTTTGTCGGTTCGATCAAGTGCGATTTTCAGCTGATCAACAGCGCTGCGGGTATGGCCAATCAGGTAGTAATATTCAGCTATCGCTTGATAGGAGTCGCTTTCACGTCCGTTTGCCATTTCGGCCTGGGCCAGAAGCTGATAGTAGCTGGGGAGTAGAAAGCGCCCCTGTTGCAGAATGAGCTGCCGCAGCAGCGTCACCGCCTGTTCGGCCCTGTTTAAACGTAATTCGGTCTCGACCTGCAACAGGGTCAGCAGGGGGTGGTTGGGGTAGAGGTTAAGTGCCTCTGCCAGCCGTGTGTGGGCCTGTTCCAGCATGTTCTGCTCTAACTCAACCCTGGTTTGTAGTGCGATAAAGAGATCTTTCTCGGGGGCTTTTTTGAGCAGCGCCTGGCTTAACCGTTCGGCCTGTTGCAGATTGGCGCTATCGAGCTGCCAGAGTGCCTGTTCGTACTGTTGTGCGGTTGAGGGGGGGGTATATGCGTCGAGTATTTTAAGTCGCTCCTGGCGTTCACCATGCAGTGTCTGTAGCTGGGCCTGGATCAGATAAAAGTCGTCATTCTCCCGTGGTTTGACCGGGGGGAACTGCTCGGCGCGATTGCTGGAGTCGGCAATCCGTGAGGGGGTGACAGGGTGAGTCCGTAGCAGCTCCGGCAGGTCACTCTGCATATAACGGGTTGACTGTTGCAGCCGGGTGAAAAAGGCGGGCATCTGGCGTGGGTCGTAACCGGCCTGGGCCAGGGTCTCAATGCCGACCCGGTCTGCCTCACGTTCATGATCGCGGGTGAAGTTGAGCTGTTGCTGGATGCTGCCGGCAGTGGAGAGGGCTATGGCCGCCTGGGTGACGGCGGGGTTGCCGATGATGATGGCGGCAAGAATGGCGGCGGCGGTCTGCAGATTTCCAGTGGATGCTTTTTGGAAGGCGCGGGCCAGATGGCGTTGGCTGACATGGGCAATCTCATGGGCCACCACTGCGGCCAGCTCTCCTTCAGATTCGGCGGCTAGTATCAATCCTGTATGAATACCAATGTAGCCCCCCGGACCGGCAAAGGCGTTGATGGCGGGGTCACTGACCACAAAAAAGGTGTACGGCTGCTGGCTGTCGGCACTGCCTAGCAGTTTGTACCCTAATGCATTGATATAGGAGTTGATTTCGGGGGATTCAACAATCTCTGCCTGACTGCGAACATTACGCATAAAGGCCTGACCGAGTCTTTTATCCTCATCGGCGGACAATATGGTGGCAGAAGTGTCACCCATCTCGGGCAGGTTGAGGTTGCTGTTGGCACTGTTAGCGGCGGTGCTGACAATGAGTGCCAGCGAGAGCAGAAGTATGGGGAGATTTCGGGTCGTTTTTATGGTTTTCACGGCTGCTCAGACATGGGAGTGAGTAGGGAGTTCCAGCGAGTAATGGTATCATCGCCACCCCTCTGGTTGGGATTGAAGTAGTCTGGATAAGGGTAATTGAACATGAGTGACGTTGTAAAAGAGTTAGATACCTCGGGCATGAGTTGTCCCATGCCCATTCTGCGCTTGAAGCAGACATTGGGCACGATTGAGAGTGGCCAACGCCTGCGGGTGATCGCTACCGATCCCGGTTCGCAGTCCGATTTTGCTGCCTTTGCGGCACAGACCGGCCACCGTCTGGTGGAGTCTCAGGTTGAGGGTGGCAAGTTTATCTATGTGGTTGAGAAACGGTAATGGCGGATAAAAAAATCGCTATTATCGCCACCAAAGGCGCTCTGGACTGGGCCTATCCGCCCTTTATCCTGGCCTCAACCGCAGCGGCGCTGGGTTATGACGCCCGTATCTTCTTTACTTTTTACGGCCTGCAACTGCTGCGTAAGGAGCTGGATCTTCAGGTCACTTCGCTTGGTAATCCTGGCATGCCGATGCCGATTCCCATGCCGGTGATCCTTCAGGCAATGCCCGGTATGCAGGGCATGATGACCATGATGATGAAAAAAAAGATGAAATCCAAAGGGGTAGCAAGTATCGAACAGCTGCGTGAGATTAGTATGGAGTGTGGTGTGAAGATGATCGGCTGCCAGATGACGGTTGATCTGTTTGATTTTGCCAAAGAGGATTTTATCGAAGGTGTTGAGTATGCCGGTGCCGCCTCTTTTCTGGAGTTTGCAGGCAGTGCTGATATCACGCTGTATGTGTGATGAGTCTGTTGGTGGCCTTAAGTGTGAGCGCTGGACCCCCGCAAGGGGGTTTTTAAAGGGTTGATATATTAGAGATTGCTAATATAATGATTGACAACATTGGCTGATATCGTATGAAGGCAAGGGGGCTCAGTATGAATAGTGGTTTATATCGGTGGTGGTTTGGAGTGATTTTGGTCGTAATATCTGCCACGGGCGCTGCCGAGCTGGCATCTGTGACGGTGCAAAAGCAGGCAGTGCCGCAGCAGCGGCTGTTTGATGGGGTGATTGAGGCGGTCAACCAGTCAACGGTCTCAGCCCAGACCAGTGGTCGTGTCACCGAGATCAACTTTGATGTTGATGATGTTGTGCCCAAGGGGGCGGTGATCCTGCGCATCCGTGATACCGAACAGCGTTCCCGTTCGCAGCAGTCCCAAGCTGGATTGAACGAGGCCGAGGCGCGTTACAAAGAGGCCGAGGCGGAGCACAGCCGTATTAAAGAGATCTATGCCCAGCGGTTGGTGGCGAAGTCTGATCTGGACCGCGCCGAGGCTGCCTTCAATGCCGCCAAGGCGCGGCTGGAGCAGGCCAAGGCGCGAGTAAGAGAGACTCAGGAGCAGCAGGGTTACACTGTGATTCGCGCCCCCTACAGTGGTGTGCTCACCAAACGTTTTGTTGAGTTGGGTGAGAGTGTTACCGCCGGTCAACCGTTGGTGGCGGGAATGTCACTGGAGCAGCTGCGTGCCGCCGTGAGTGTGCCGCAATCCTTCGTCAAGGCGATGCGCGCCCACGGCAAGGCGACCGTTGAGCTGCCCGGCGGCGAGCGTGTCAACGCCACCTCCATGCGTATCTTCCCCTACGCCGATGAGAACAGCCATGCAGTGAATGTCCGCGTCAATCTGCCTGTCGGCGATTTCGGCATTTATCCCGGTATGTTTGTGAAGGTTGGCTTTGTCACTGGCGAGCAAGAGGGGCTGCTCATTCCGGCGGTGGTGGTGGTCCACCGCAGCGAGCTGACGGCGGTCTATGTCGTCAACAAGGATGGCCGCGTCAGCTTCAGACAGCTGCGCCTGGGCGAGGTCAGCGGCGACCAGGTCGAGGTGCTGGCCGGTCTGGAGAGTGGCGAAAAGGTGGCGCGCGATCCGATCGCTGCCGGGATTGCACTGAAGCAGCAGGCCCGCTGAGATGAGTGACGCACGGTTGGGCATCTCTGGCACCATCGCTAAGAAGTTTTTGCGTAGCGAGATCACGCCGCTGCTGGCTCTGGTCGGCATCCTGATGGGTATCTTTGCGGTGTTGGTCACCCCGCGCGAGGAGGAGCCGCAGATCGATGTCACCTTCGCCAACATCTTCATCCCTTACCCCGGCGCCACGGCGGTGGAGGTGGAGAACCTTGTTAGCACCCCGGCCGAACAGGTGCTCTCCGAGATCAAGGGGGTGGAGCATGTCTACTCGGTGTCGCGCCCCGGCATGTCGATCCTCACCGTGCAGTTTTTGGTGGGCGAGCAGCGCACCCCGAGCATCGTCAACCTCTACAACCAGATCTACTCCAACCAGGATTGGCTGCCACAGAATCTCGGTGTCGGTCAGCCGATCATCAAACCCAAAGGGATCGACGATGTGCCCATCGTCAGCCTGACGCTCTGGAGTGAGGATCAGCAGAAAGGTAGTCTTGAGTTGCAACAGGTGGCCCATGCCCTTGAAGCCGAGTTGAAACGGGTCAAGGGTACCCGCGACATCTACACCATCGGCGGCCCCGACCAGGTGGTCCATCTGCTGCTCGACCCGCAGCGCATGGCCGGTTATAACATCAGCTTTGATGAGCTACGTGCTTCGCTGATGGCGGCCAACTCGACCCGTGAGGCGGGCAAACTAGTCGCCAATAACAGTGAGATCGAGGTTCAGGCCGGCACTTTTCTCACCAGCCCGGAGCAGGTGGCGCAGCTGATTGTTGGCATGCACAACGGCAGACCAGTCTATCTGCAGGATGTCGCCAAGGTGACACGTGGTGCCGATCAGCCGGAGCAGTTTGTCTGGTTTGGCACCGGTCCTGCCACCACTCAAACAGTGAAGGGAGAGTTCCCAGCGGTGACCATCGCTATCGCCAAACAGCCGGGCACCAACGCTGCCACTATTGCTGATCAGGTGATCGAACGTATCGAACAGCTGCGTGGCACCTTTATCCCCGATGGCGTCAACGTCACGGTAACCCGCAACTACGGCCAGACCGCTACCGACAAGGCGATGACGTTGATCAAAAAGCTGATCTTTGCCACCTCTGCTGTTGTCTTGCTGGTCTTCTTTGCCTTGGGCAAACGCGAGGCATTTATCGTCGGTTCAGCAGTGGTGATTACACTCACCATCACACTCTTCGCCTCGTGGGCGTGGGGCTTTACGTTGAATCGTGTTTCGCTGTTTGCGCTGATCTTCTCCATCGGCATCCTGGTGGATGACGCCATCGTGGTGGTGGAGAACATCCACCGTCACATGCAGATGGGCAAGACCAATCTGCTCGAAGCGATTCCGGTGGCAGTGGATGAGGTCGGTGGTCCGACCATTCTCGCCACCTTCACCGTCATCGCCGCACTGTTGCCGATGGCCTTTGTCAGTGGTCTGATGGGACCGTACATGAGTCCCATCCCGATCAATGCCAGCATGGGCATGCTCATCTCGCTGGCGGTGGCGTTTGTTGTCACGCCGTGGCTCACTTATGCCGTCTTCAAGAAGCACGATCACTCCCCCCTTTCTCAAAGGGGGGCGGGGGGGGATTTAGTGGGTGGCACTGACTCGCAAATCCCCCCCAACCCCCCTTTTTCAAAGGGGGGGGCTGAGGGAGAGGGGGGGCTTCATCGTTTCTTCCATCGCATCATGGACCCGCTGCTGCAAGGCGATGGTGGCCGCAAGCCACGCTGGCTGCTGTTTGGCGGCATCATGGTACTGATCCTGCTGGCGGTGAGCCTCGCCGGTTTCAAACTGGTGGTCATGAAGATGCTCCCCTTCGACAATAAATCTGAATTCCAGATTGTGGTCGACATGCCAGAGGGGGCGAGCATCGAACAGACCAATCGCGTGTTGCAGGCGCTGGCGGTGCACATCGCCACTGTGCCCGAAGTAACCGACTACCAGATCTACGCCGGTACCGCCGCGCCGATCAATTTCAATGGTCTGGTGCGTCAGTACTATCTGCGCAGCGGTGCCAATGTCGGTGATATCCAGGTTAATCTGGTCGACAAACATGCGCGTGATCGCAAGAGCCACGAAATCGCCAGCTCGGTGCGCGCCAGGTTGCAGGAGATTGGTCGTCCGTTTGGTGCCAACGTCAAAGTGGTTGAAGTACCGCCCGGTCCGCCGGTGCAGTCACCACTGGTGGCGGAGATCTATGGTCTCGATTATGTCGGGCAGATTGCCGTTGCCAAACAGGTGCGTAACCTCTTCGAAAAGACTGCTGAGGTGGTGGATGTGGATGACAGTGTCGAACACCCTGCCCAGCGCCTGATCATGCAGGTCGATCGCCAGCGTGCTGCCCTGCTCGGCGTGGCGCAGGAGACGGTGGTGGCGACCCTGGCCGCAGCGCTGGGGGGTGAGGATATCGGCTATCTGCACGGCACTACCGTGAAGTATCCGTTGCCATTACGCATTGAACTGCCGGTGGCCAACAAGGCCGACGTGCAGCAGCTGCTTGATCTTAAGGTGCGGGGCCATAAGGGGCTGGTGCGGCTCTCTGAGATTGTCACCATCGAGCAGAGTCGCATTGAGTACAGCATCTATCATAAGGATCTGTTGCCGGTCGTTTTTGTCACCGCCGACGTGGCGGGTCATACCGACAGCCCGCTCTACGGCATGTTTGATATCTTCAGCCAGTTGAAAGAGACACCGATCAATGGCGAGCGGGTGCAGCAGACCTTGATCAGCCAGCCGGAAAACCCCTATCTCTACAGCCTTAAGTGGGATGGTGAGTGGCAGGTCACCTACGAGACCTTCCGCGACATGGGCATCGCCTATGGCGTCGGTATGATCCTGATCTACCTGCTGGTGGTGGCGCAGTTCCGTTCTTATCTGGTGCCGATCATCATCATGGCGCCGATACCGCTGACGATTATTGGCGTTATGCCCGGCCATGCGCTGCTGGGCGCCAACTTTACCGCCACCTCGATGATCGGCATGATCGCGCTGGCGGGCATCATCGTTCGTAATTCGATCCTGCTGGTGGACTTCATTAATCAGCAGCTCAGGGAAGGAATGGCGTTTGAAGAGGCGGTGATCCGCGCGGCGGCAGTGCGCGCCAAGCCCATCATCCTCACCGGGCTGGCAGCGATGATCGGAGCCTTCTTTATCCTTGATGACCCAATCTTTAACGGCCTGGCGATCTCAATGATCTTTGGCATCCTGGTCTCCACCCTGCTGACGCTGGTGGTGATTCCGGTGATGTTTTACGCTTTTATGCGTAAACGCATGACTTAGAAAAGCTGATCGACGCCTCCGTTCGTGGTGAGCCTGTCGAACCATGAACGGAGTAGTCAATCAGTGGATGCCTTTAGCGCCGTTTTCTGGCGCGGCCTTTAAGGCTGCGCCAGAGGCCGGTGAGTGCCAGCAGCACCATGGCTACGGCCGCACCATCCATCACATAGGGGCCCCATTGGCCAAAGAGTCGGCCGCTGTGCAGGTCGAGCAGTACCCGTTCGTAATCGAGTGTCTGTTGGCGATAGTTTGAGAGCAGGCTTTCGCTGTAGGTGGCATCCACCTGGCTGGCTTGTGACCACTGGATGTTCAGGTGCGGGTCTGCCGCCTGCCAGCGGAGCAACTCCTGGTCGGCCACCACAATCTGTGCTCCCTGACGGATCGCGACGTTGCCGTCAGCATCGCTGCCAATGGCGTCGATCTTATCCATGCCTTGTGGCAGGGTGTCGAGCCGTTCCACCAGTTCACCTTCGTGGGAAAGCAGCAGCAGAGTGTTGCTGAGGGCAACTATCGTCAGCTGCTCATTACTGGTGATGCCGATCAGCGGCTGTTTACTGCTTAACAGCGGCTGGCTGTTGAAGTAGAGCTGTTCGCCAAGCTGACTGACGCGGTGGCTGCCACTCTCGAAGTGGCTGATCTGGTCGGGCATGTCGATGCCATACCACTGCAACAGCAGGCTGGAATCGACCTGGCGTTGGTCCAGTTTCAGGGTATCGGTATGGTTGAGCAGCAGACCGCTTACCGCCAGTACCATAATAAAGAGCGCTGCCCCGATGCCAACGCGGCGGTGCAGTGAGGCGGGGCGCAGCTGCGCCCGGAAAGGGGGGCGGCGTCTCATGGCCGGTTGATCACCTGTTGATGGAACAGCAGCGCCAGACGCGCTAGACGGGTGGCGGCCCGGACGGAGAGTGTGGCGCCGGAGATGCCATCAACCGTGCTACTCAGTTGGCCGTCTCTATCCAACGTAAGCTTGTCGAACTGGCGGGTGAAAAAGGGGTGGTGGATTTCGCTGCCACGGCTCTCCCGAAAGATCAGCACTTCCAGTGCCTCGATGGCGTCCGCGTTGACTACGATGCCGAGTGTGATCGGCTGTTCCTTGCCGATCTCCTCCAGTACCCAGACGCTACGCTGCTGCTGACGCCAATAACGTAGCCGTAGTGCTGGATAGTCATGGCCGAGAATGGCGTTTACCGATTTTTGCAGCTCTTTATCCAGCCATAGCAGTTTTGGTGCGGGTGGCTGGTTGGCAAAGCTCTGTTGAATGAAGTCGGCGGGTGGCAGATAGGTGCCGCGTGCCGTCGCTGGCGTGGCGGCAAGCAGCCACGCCAGGGCGAGCAACAGCATCGCCAGTGATGATTTTGGTGACACTGTCGGCATCAGAACTGGTAGCCAAGGCCCAGGTTAAAACCATCATTGCCTATGGTGCCGTGCTGGTTTTGAAGATCGGCCTTGACCACCACGCTGGGGTGGGGCCAGTAATTAATGCCGATGTCGGTCTGTTTCTGGACGCTCTCACTGCTATCGCCGGCCTCGTTATCCCAAGCGTTGTAGCGGGCAAATACCCCCCACTGTTCCGAGAGTTTGTAGGAGGGTTCGACATACCAGCCGCTCTGTTTATTGCGGCCAATTGCCTTGGCGGCACTGCTGTCGATATCCCAGGCAGCGTAGAGGGCACGCAGACCAAAGGGTCCCTGCTGGATGACTGCATGGGCCTCCAGTAGGGTGGCGCTGGCTTTTGTTGTGGTGCCCTGGGTGATGTCGTCCTGCTGCTGCGCCGTCACTCCAATCTGTGTGCCAGCCTGTGGTTGCCATTGCAGGCGGGCGGTAACGGCCAGCGCTTCAGCGGGCGCTGATGCCACCTTCTGACGGCCATCGCGAATCTTGTAGGCCTTGCTGCCGCTGGTCGGCACACTCAGGCCGGAGGTGACAGAGACGTCATAACTCCAGGCTGGGGCGGGTTTGCCCGAAATCATCGCGCCGCCTTCCCACCAAGTGGTAGGGATGATGTTCTTCTCAACCGGGTTGCGCTCAACACCATAGAAAGTGGCGGGTTCGTGGGTCTCGTTGATAATGCCAACAGGCAGCAGGAAGAGACCGCCAGTGACAGCCAGATTGTTATTGATGTCAAACTGGATGGCGGCCTGTTCCAGTTCTACCTCGCCGGGTTTGCCTTCGCCGCTCAGTGAGTGTTCCAGCTCCAGCTCTGAGAAGAAGCGCAGGCGGTCAGAAAACTCATGGTTGAAAAACAGCACAAAGCGGTGGAAGTCGATCTCTTTGCTACTGTCGAGGTTGTTGTAGTGCAGCTCACCGTAACCGCCGATGGAGGTGGCACTCTGGCCCGAACCCTTTTGCATCAGGCCATCCACACTGCTGCTGGTCTGTTCGAGTTGTAATTGCAGGGTTTTGAGCTGTTGTTGCAGTGACTCGATATCAGTATTGGCCAACGCCGGGGTGCTGAGCAGGGCGGTAATCATGCTGATGACTAAGGGTTTTTTCTTGAACACGGGAAAGCTCCTATCTTTGTTAATGAGAATCATTATTGATTGATGCTTATGTTACAAGGCGAGACATTAGGATACAAGTGATAATTATTGTTATTTGCATTTAGATTTAATAGATGACAAATATTTAATATGAATATTCTTGACCTCAAGTTTTTATGAAACTATCTTTTCAAAAAGTATCTTCATATAAAGATAATTTTTCTCTGCAAATTAGGCTGATTTATAACGTTTTGACGATGATGTTTTTTTACAAGGATGGGTGGCTATGGATGGTTTTGTTCTAAGTAACGATGGCTCTATAGTTGTTGGGCCTCTGTTATGAAGACTCATGGAACGGTGGAGGATCTTTTATTGACGGCCCTTGCCCCTATTGTTTGGGGCAGCACTTACGTGGTGACAACGGAGCTATTGCCGCCTGATAGCCCGTTGTGGGCGGCGGTCATCAGGGCATTGCCTGCGGGCATCATTCTGCTCCTGTTTCACCCTAAATTGCCGCAAGGGGGCTGGTGGTTTAAGGGCGTGCTGTTGGGGGGGCTGAATATTGGGGCATTTTTCTATTTTCTGTTTGTTGCGGCGTATCTGCTCCCCGGCGGTGTTGCCGCCCTTGTGATGTCGTGTCAGCCCTTGGTGGTTCTACTGCTTGGGTTGTTGCTGTTGCGTCAGCAGATCAAGGTGTCTCAAGTCGTGGCGTGTGTGCTGGCAATGGTGGGTATTGCACTGCTGGTATTACAGCTCTCTGTTAAGTTGAATATGTTAGGCATTTTGGCGGGACTGGCGGGGGCAATTAGCATGGCAGCCGGGATTGTCTTAACCAAACGCTGGGGGCGTTCTGAAGGGGTGTCGATAGTGACATTTACGGGTTGGCAGCTCACTGCCGGGGGTCTTATGCTCGTTCCTGTAGCGTTAATGACGGAACCCTTTCCTGCCCCGTTCACCGTGGCCAACTGGATTGGTTTTGGTTACTTGAGCTTGGTGGGCACGCTGTTGGCGTATATGATCTGGTTCAGGGGGATTGGTCGATTGCCTGCGGTCACCGTTTCGTTTTTGGCGCTGTTTAGCCCTTTGGCTGCGGCGGTGTTGGGGTTTGCTATTTTGGGTGAAGGTTTTACCTATCTGCAGATGTTGGGCGGGGTCGTGATTGTGATATCCATTGTATTGGCCCAGTGGATAAAAACAGAGGTGGCGGTTGCAAGATCTGATGGTACGGATGTCAGACGTTAATTTTGTGAGTGTTGAAGCAACAGTTTTTTCAGTAGTCCGGCGATGGTCTCTTGTTCGTCTTTGGATAGCCCGCTTAATAGCTCACTGCCCTTGTTGACGTGATGTGAAATCATAATATTGATTAAATCCAGCCCCTCGGGTGTCAACGACACAATAATGCTGCGGCGGTCGGTTGAATCTGGTGTGCGTTGCACCAGGTTTTTTGACTCGAGCCGGTCAATTCGGTTGGTCATGGCCCCTGAAGAGAGCATTAGGCTTTTGAACAGGTTGTTGGGCATTAGCGCATACGGTTTGCCGGAACGTAACAGGGTGGCGAGTACATCAAACTCACCCATGTTGAGTTCATATTGTGAGAAAACCTGCTGTAGCTCGTTGCTGATGATGGCATTTAGGCGTACCAGTCGCCCGATAACGGCCATCGGTGAAGGATCGATATCCGGTCGTTCGTCATGCCACTGCTCTATTACTAAATCTACGTGATCTTTTGTCATGGGTGGATGCTAGCACTTACACAATTTTTGGTAAATATTGGGACATGGGTGGTAAAAGTGTTGTTGTCTGTTTTTAGGTGTAGGGAGAGTTGGAACGCTTTTGATCAAACCGTAACAAAACATTGGTGATAGACGACGGGCAGGGTGAGTGCTGTCTGATTCAGGATTGTTTAAGAGTTGTCGACTACAGTAGCAAGTAATGGTGTGCGATAGGGTCTGGATCAGGGCATGGTAGACAAGAATCAAAAAAGTGGTCGATCTGTGCTGGTATGGGATCTGCCGGTGCGACTCTTCCACTGGCTGTTGGTGACGGCGTTTGTGATGGCGTGGTTGAGTTACGAAGATAATCGTTATCTGGATGTACATATATTTGCCGGTTATACCTTTTTGGGATTGTTAGTTTTCCGATTGGTATGGGGTATTTTTGGCACACATTACGCACGCTTTCGTGAGTTTAGCTACGGGCCTGGTGACGCGATCGCTTATATCAAAGGACTCTTTGGCGACGATATGCGTCGTTACGTGGGTCACAACCCCGCCGGGGCGTGGGCGATTTTTGCCCTGATTGCCATGGGGTTGGTATTAACTGTATCCGGGCTTTTTGTCTTGGGCGGGGAGGAGCGCCACGGACCCTTGGCGGGAATTGTGGGTTTTCGTCAGAGTGTGCCGTTCCGCGAGACACATGAGTTTGTCGCTTACACGTTGCTGCTGCTGGTATTTGTACATGTGTGCGGTGTGTTGGTTGAGAGTTTTTTTCATCGTGAAAATCTGGTTGGTTCCATGTTTAGAGGAACTAAGTCGGTTGCCACTGCAATACCGGGTGTTCGCCCTCACCGTCTGGTCGGTGCCGCCATTATTGCGGTGGTGGCCGCTTATGTGGTTGCTACCTTTGGTGGTTATCTGACGGCGACTAAAGAGCAGCCCTATCTGCCGTTTCAGGGGCCGCATCTGGTGATGAATAATCCCTGGACTGAGGCGTGTAGTGAGTGCCACCTTGCTTTCCATCCTTCGCTATTACCACTGCGTTCATGGCAACAGATATTGAAACAGCAAGCGGACCATTTTGGCGATGATCTGGCCCTGGATGGGGATACCGTAAATGAGTTGCTGGCATATGCCCAGAAAAATTCTGCTGATTTAGAGCAGACGGAACCCGCCTGGCGAATGAACAGCAACATTCCCAGCAGTGAGACCCCATTGCGTATTACTGACGTGAGCTACTGGGAACGTAAACATGAAGAGATAGACACTGAGGTTTGGAAACGTAATGAGATTAAAAACAAGGCCAATTGTGGGGCTTGTCATTTCGATGCCAAACAGGGCACCTTTGAAGATGCTGATATGCGCATTCCAGGAGAGAATGCTTTTGATAGCATTGAGTGGTTGAAATCCATTTTAGGCGGTAAAGATAAATAATATTGTTCAAGGAGCAGTGTCATGAAGTTGAGACTTTTAGCGGTGATTTTAATGGGGTGTATGACAACGTTGGCTGGGCTTGCCCAGGCGAGCGTGGTTGAGCCACTCCAGCAGGAGTACAAAACGGCAGGCGCGGGTCCTTTCAGTGCCGCTAAAGGACAGAAAATGTGGGTTGAAAAACATAAAGATGCTGAGTCCGGCAAAGAGTTCAGCTGCCAGACTTGTCATACAGACGATTTGAAAAAATCGGGCAAACATGAAAAGACCGGCAAGGTGATTGATCCGTTGGCACCCTCGGTCAATAAAGAGCGACTGACAGACATCAAATTTGTTAATAAATGGTTTTTGCGTAACTGTAAACAGGTATTAGGTCGTGAGTGTACACCTCAGGAGAAAGGTGACTTTCTTGAATACTTGAAGGATCAATAGCGTTCCAAATATTTTGTCGAGACGGGGAATGGTGATGAAAAATAGAATATGGGCAATGATTGCCGGGATTGCCGGGATTGCATGGTTGTTGGTAAATAGTGGTTATGTATTGGCAAGTGCACCTAACACCGATTTTGCAGCGGTGACAAATACTAAATATACCAAAGAGTGTGGTGCCTGCCATCTGGCCTATCAGCCGGGGCTGTTGCCGGAGCGGTCATGGCGCAAAGTGATGGAAAATTTACATGACCATTTTGGTGATAATGCGGAGCTGCCGACGACCGATCAGCAGGCGCTGGTTGAGTATCTGGTGAACAACTCGGCTGAGCGAGCTAACTATAAACGTTCAGCACAGATGCTCCACTCGATCCGTAAAGTGGATACCCCGGTGCGAATTTCCCAAGTGCCCTATTTTATTCGTGAACATCGTGAGGTGGCCAACAGAGTAAGAGGTAATGAAAAGATAAAGAGTCTCGGCCAGTGTGAGTTGTGTCATCAGAAAGCAAATGAAGGCTCTTATGCCGAGAACGAAATTAGAGTATTGGGAGCGGAGAGCTGGAATGATTGATCATGTGCCACCATAAATTATGATAAATAGGGCCGTATTGTGTAGGGTTGTATAGGCGGTTGAATTGTAAAAAATCGTCTAATTTCAGATTCATCAGCCATCGTGGGTTGTCAGCCCGCTGTGTTAGTCAGTAGTATGGTCCCCTGTTATTCACAGGAGACGCATGATGAAACAAAATAAAAATATGGCAAAAGCAGTCGCACTTGTAATCGGTGGGCTGTTGGCAGGGACGGCAATGGCGGCAGACAAAAACGGTTGGACGGGTGAAGCTGCCCTGGGTTTTGTGATGACGTCCGGTAATACCGAAACGCAGTCGATTAATGCCAAGGCAAAAGCGGTGAATGAGCGTGATATGTGGCGTCATTCGGCGGCTATTGAGGCGCTTAATACTGAAACCAGCGATATCACGACGGGTGAACGTTATCTGTTGTCAGGACAGACCAACTATAAATTTAAGCCACGTCACTATGTTTTTGGTCTGGCTGCCTATGAGGATGATCGTTTCAGTGGTTATGATTGGCGTGCCAGTGAAGTATTGGGTTACGGTTATCGTGCGATAGAAGAGTCGGATTTGACACTGGATCTGGAAGCGGGTCCTGGTGCGCGTCAAAGCCGTTTGAATAATGGCACCAGAGATAATGAAGGCATGTTCCGCGTTGCGGGTAATCTTGACTGGAAGGTGAGCGATACCTCAAGTTTTTCTCAGGTGCTGACCTCTGAAATTGGCAGTGATACCACCATCTCTAAATCTGTGACGGGCCTGAAAACACAGATCAACGGCAGTTTGTCGATGAAGATTGCACACGCTATCAAACATACTTCAGATGTGCCGGTAGGTATAGAAAAGGTTGATCGTGAAACGGGCGTGATGCTGGTTTACGGCTTCTAACTTAGCGAAGATAGACCTATCTCCGGGCCGCTCAATGAGCGGCCTTTTTTATAGGAGCCGTGCCGAGACTAGGCGCACAGCACTGGGTGGGCGATGTTTTTGATCCGATGAGCATCAGAGAGACACGGCCCCCGTTACGAGGCCCGTTGTGCATTGCGTAGTGCGGTCCTCTCCAGCAGTGGTTTGAGGAAGCGTCCGGTGTGTGAGTCGGGGTTCTCGGCCACCGCTTCCGGGGTGCCAATGGCGACGATGGCACCACCTTTGTCACCACCCTCAGGACCGACATCGATGAGCCAGTCGGCGGTTTTGATGACATCGAGATTGTGTTCGATGATGACGATGGTATTGCCGTGGTCACGCAGTTGATGCAGCACCCGCAGCAGCTGTTCGATGTCGTGAAAGTGCAGGCCGGTGGTGGGTTCGTCAAGGATATAGAGTGTTTTGCCGGTGTCGCGTTTGCTCAGCTCGCGTGATAGTTTGACCCGTTGTGCCTCACCGCCCGAGAGGGTTGTGGCGTTCTGGCCGAGGGTGATGTAACTCAGGCCAACATCCATCAAGGTTTGCAGTTTGCGTTTGAGCGCGGGCACGGCGCTGAAAAACTCCAACGCATCTTCCACCGTCATGGCCAGGATTTCAAAGATGTTTTTGCCTTTATATTTGATGTCGAGGGTTTCGCGGTTATAACGTTTACCCTTGCAGACATCACATGGCACATAGATGTCAGGCAGAAAGTGCATTTCAACCTTGATGACCCCATCCCCCTGACACGCTTCACAGCGCCCACCCTTGACATTAAAACTGAATCGGCCCGGTCCATAACCGCGGGTGCGGGCCTCTTGTGTGCCGCAAAACAGATCACGAATCGGAGTAAACAGTCCGGTATAGGTGGCAGGATTGGAGCGGGGTGTGCGGCCAATCGGGCTCTGGTCGATATCCACCACCTTGTCGAACTGGTCGAGACCAATCAGTTCGGTGCAGGGGGCGGGATCTTCACCGGCACCGTTGATGATGATGGCGGCGTTGCGGTACAGGGTGTCGTTGATCAGGGTGGATTTGCCGGAACCAGAGACCCCGGTGACACAGGTCATCAGGCCGATGGGGATGTTGACATCTACCTTTTTGAGATTGTTGCCACTGGCACCACAGATGCGGAGCTGCCGCTCTGGATCGTTGGCGGTACGTTGTGCCGGGATCTCAATCGCCCGTGTGCCGTTGAGGTATTGGCCGGTGATAGAGGCGGGGTTGTTGATCACCTGCTCGGGGGTGCCGGCGGCGACGACGTTGCCGCCATGTACGCCAGCACCGGGGCCGATGTCGAGCACATAGTCGGCCATCCGAATGGCATCTTCATCGTGCTCCACCACAATCACGGTGTTGCCGAGATCACGCAGGTAGGTGAGGGTTTCGAGCAGCCGTTCGTTGTCGCGCTGGTGCAGGCCGATGGAGGGTTCGTCAAGCACGTACATGACGCCAACCAGTCCGGCACCGATCTGGCTGGCAAGGCGGATGCGTTGTGCCTCGCCCCCCGAGAGTGTATCGGCACTGCGGTTAAGACTCAGGTAATCGAGCCCGACATTGACCAGAAATTTAAGTCGTGCCTGAACCTCTTTAACGATCTTGTCGGCAATCTGCCCACGTTTGCCGGGCAGTTTCAACTCCCCAAAAAAGTCGTGGGCACGGCCGACGGCCATGGAGGTGATCTGGGGCAGTGTATGGTCGGCGATAAAAACATTGCGCGCCTCGATACGCAGCCGGTTACCGTTGCAGCTTGGGCACGATTGGGTGCTGAGGTATTTGGCCAGCTCTTCACGCACAACGTTGGATTCGGTCTCGCGGTAGCGCCGCTCCATGTTGGGGATGATCCCTTCAAAGGGGGTGGTTTTGGTCTTGGGTACGCCGCGATCATTAAAAAAGCTGATCTCAAGCGTTTCATCACCGCTGCCATACAGAAGTGTTGTTTGCAGTTTTTCCGAGAGCTCGTTGAAGGGGGTGTCGAGATCAAATTTGAAATGGGTGGCGAGGGATTGCAGGAGCTGAAAATAGTAGGCGTTGCGGCGATCCCAACCGCGAATGGCCCCGCTGGCCAGACTGAGGTCGCTATTGTGTACCACCCTTGCCGGATCAAAAAACTGTTTGACGCCCAGTCCATCGCAGCTGGGGCAGGCACCAAACGGATTGTTGAAGGAGAAGAGGCGTGGTTCCAGCTCAGCAATACTGTAGCCGCAGTGGGGGCAGGCAAATTTGGCGGAGAAGACCATGTCGTTGTTGTTTGTGTTTGTCTCATCGTCCATCCAGGCGACGCGGACAACACCGTCGGCCAGATTGAGGGCGGTTTCAAAGGACTCTGCCAGTCGCTGCGCCATGTCGGTGCGTACCTTGAAACGGTCGACCACTGCTTCGATGGTATGTTTCTTCTTTTTATCCAGCTCCGGTACCTGATCCAGCTCAATAATCTGGCCGTTGATACGGGCCCGCACAAACCCCTGGCTGCGTAGTTCGGCCAGTGTCTGCAGATGTTCGCCTTTGCGGCCATCAATCACCGGTGCCAACAACATCAGCTTGCTGCCTTCGGGCAGGGCCAGCACATGGTCAACCATCTGGCTGACGGTCTGTGCCTCCAGCACCACATCGTGCTCTGGACAGCGTGGTTCGCCAGCCCGGGCAAAGAGTAGCCGCAGGTAGTCGTATATCTCGGTGACGGTACCGACGGTGGAGCGGGGGTTGTGGGAGGTTGATTTCTGCTCGATGGAGATGGCGGGTGATAGCCCCTCAATGTGGTCAACATCGGGTTTCTCCATAATGGCGAGGAACTGCCGTGCATAGCTGGAGAGTGATTCAACGTAGCGGCGTTGCCCCTCGGCGTAGATGGTATCGAAGGCAAGTGATGATTTGCCTGAGCCTGAGAGGCCGGTGATGACAATCAGCTTGTCACGGGGCAGGTCAAGATCGATGTTTTTGAGGTTGTGGGTGCGGGCACCGCGGATCTGGATGGTATCCATAATTCTTTACTTTTTATGTCTGTTATCGAACCTGCTACTATACGGCGTTTTTACCACTCCAAGCAAAAGCGATTTAAGCGATGAAACAATCTGCAGACCGTCCTGGCTTTGGTCAGGGCATGACCGCTACTGAAAAACGTGCCGCCTTCTCACTGGCGGGGATTTTCAGTACCCGGATGCTCGGGCTGTTTATGATATTGCCGGTGTTTGCCCTCTATGCGGAGCATCTGCCGGGGGCGACGCCGATGCTGATTGGCCTGGCCATTGGCATCTACGGTTTGACGCAGGCGATTTTGCAGATTCCTCTGGGTATGCTCTCAGACCGCATCGGTCGCAAGCCGGTGATCTATGGTGGTTTGGTGATGTTTGCCTTCGGTAGTGCGGTGGCAGCGATGTCTGACAGCATCACCGGGATTATTATCGGTCGTGCCTTGCAGGGGGCCGGGGCAATTGCTGCGGTAGTGATGGCGTTGGCAGCGGATTTGACCCGTGAAGAGCACCGCCTGAAGGCGATGGCGATTATGGGGATGAGCATGGGGGTGTCGTTCACCCTGTCGCTGATTATTGGTCCGGTATTTAATAGTTGGGTTGGTATTCACGGTATCTTCTGGATCACTGCGGGCATGGCACTGCTAGCGATGGTATTGCTGGCGGTGGCTGTGCCCACGCCGGTGGTCAGTCGGCACCACCGCGATACCCAGCCTGTCCCTGCACAGTTCAAACAGGTGCTGGCGGACGGTGAACTGCTGCGGTTGAATTTTGGCGTCTTTGCCCTGCATCTTATCCTGACGGCCAGCTTTGTTGCGGTGCCGCTGGTATTGGTGCAGAAGATTGGCCTGCCGGCGGTGGACCACTGGATGGTCTACCTGGGGGTGATGGTGCTGGCCTTTATCGTGATGATCCCGTTTATCATCATCGCTGAGAAAAAGCGCCGCATGAAACAGATCTTTAGTGGCGCTATTGTGGTGCTGATGCTGGCGCTGTGGGAGATGGCCTACATGGAGAGTACGCTGACTGGCATGGTGATTGGCCTCTTCTTCTTTTTTCTGGCCTTTAATCTGCTGGAAGCGTCGTTGCCATCTTTGGTCTCCAAGATTGCGCCGCCTGATAAAAAAGGGACTGCCATGGGGGTCTATAGCAGCTCCCAGTTTATGGGGGCCTTTGTTGGCGGTGTGAGTGGCGGTTGGCTCTATCAACATGTGGGCAGCGAGAGTGTCTTTCTGTTTGGCTCTATCGCGGCGGCCATCTGGGTGCTGCTGGCAGTGACGATGAAAAATCCACGTTATCTGAGCAGCCACATGCTGAATGTAGGGGATATGACAGAGGCTGAGGCCCGCCATCTGGTGACACAGCTGACCCAGATCAAAGGGGTGGCCGAGGCGGTGGTGATCCCCGAAGATGGCGTTGCCTATCTGAAGGTGGATAAACATGCCACAGACTTTGAGGCGTTGAACCGCTTCTCTGTCTCAGAACAGTCGTGACCCAATATATATAGTATGGGCCCGCCATGTGCGGGCTTTTTATGGCATTCCGCCCCTATGTTTTTAACCCTTACGATGTCACACCCATCATGACCCAGATCTGGGATCGTCTCACGTATCTACTTTTTATCCTGGTTGCGGCATTGATTGCCCTGACTTTTCGTGATTACGGCCTGAGCTGGGATGAGCCGTTTCATATCGAATATGGTGAGCGGCTATTGCGTTACTACACCAGTGGCGGGGCGGATAGCTCGGCCTTCAGTTATATCAACCTCTATCTCTACGGCGGTCTGTTTGATGCCCCGGTGGCGCTGCTGGCACAGTGGTTGCCGTTTGAGCTGGCGGAGAGTCGCCATCTGCTGATTGCGACCACCGGCCTGCTGGGGCTGGTGGGCACGTGGCGGTTGGCGCGGCTGCTGGCGGGACCACGTGCCGGTTTTTTTGCGGCGTTGTTATTGATCACTATGCCGGGCTGGTATGGCCACCTGTTTATCAACCCAAAAGATATCCCTTTTGCCACAACGATGGTCTGGGCCAGCTATGCGTTGGCGCGGCTGGCGCGCCGTCTGCCTGATTCCAGTTGGCGTGAATGGCTCTTTTTTGGGGTGTGTGGCGGCATGGCAATGGGGATGCGTATTGGTGGTGTGTTGATTGTTGGTTACCTGGGACTGACATTGATGCTCTGGTTTTTGGCGACATTCTGCCGACCCACAGCGCGCCACTCACTGCTGCATGAGAGCGTGGCGTTGTTGCCAAAACTGCTGCTGGCCGGTGTTGTGGCGTATGGTGTGATGGTGGCGGTCTGGCCATGGGCACTTAGCTCGCCGCTGCGCCACCCCTATGAGGCGATGACAACCTTCTCCCATTTTCCGGTGATTATTCCAACCCAGATAGATGGGGTGTGGATCAACTCTGACGCCCTGCCGATTTTTTATCTGCCGTTGATGATGGCGATTAAATTACCCCTGTTACAGCTGCTGTTGCTGGCGGTGTTACCACTCTTTGCCGGGCGTATTGTGCATGGGGCACGGCAGCCTGAGTCTGCCGGTGATACACCCTGGTTGTCGTGGGCGGTGGTGGTGATTGCGCTCTTTTTGCCACTGCTCTACGCGATAGTCAGTTCTCCAGGCATGTATAACGAGATGCGTCATTTTCTGTTTCTGTTGCCACCGCTGGCGATATTGGCAGGGGTGGGGGGCGATCTTGTGTGGGGGTACCTGCAACGTCGTGCTCCCATACAGCGCGTAGCGGTTTTGTTGATGGTGGTGATCTATCTCGGTCTCCATGTGGCTACCCTGATTCGGCTTCACCCCTATGAGTACATCTATTACAACCCACTGGTTGGTGGGGTTAAGGGGGCGGACAAACGGTTTGAACTGGACTATTGGAGCACCTCCCAGCGTGAACTTTACATCGCCCTTAAACAGTACTTACGTGATAGCGGAGGGGAGGCGGCACTGCACCAGCCGTGGCGTATCCGTTTGTGCGGCGCGCCGGAGGCGGCACTCTATTACCATGAGCCGGAGTGGACAACCCGCTGGATCGGTGAAAAGGGAGACGCTGACTTTGAAGTGGGCATTCCCGGTAATATCTGCCCGCCGCCCCGGCTGCCAGCCACCCTTGAGGTACGACGCGACGGGGCGTTGTTGGGGTATGTGAATGATTTACGTGTGCCGTGAGCTGTGGTGTTTGGGATGTGGTTAGTGAGTGGGGTAACGGTTTTTATGGCGTGTGGATTCGGACAATTTCCTGCGCCAACGCCTGCCCCAGCTGGGTAACGCAACCACTCATCGCGGCCACCCGTGCATCATAATCGCTTTTATTGGCATGCTGGGTATAGGTGTACTGTTTGGGGGGGACTACGCTGTTTTTATTGGCGTCGATTAACTCCCAGCGTACGGTCAGGCTGGCTTGGTTTTGGTTGTCGCTGTCGAAGCTGAGCACCTCTAATACAATTTGGGTCTCGATCTTTTTACCGCTGCGCCAGGGGTAGATGGTGATGCTGGCGTTGGGCAGGGCGCTGTTTAACTCTTGTGCCAGTACTCGGGTGAAGTTGGTGTCGAGCGGTTCTGCCCAGCGGTGGTACTCAGCGGCTTTGAAGCTGTTGTTACTGGTGCGAACCAATATTTTATTGCGCTCCAGGTAGGTGGGGAATTTAATCGGGCCAAGGCCCACGCCCAGTGTGAGTGAGGGGCCGCTACTCTGAACGGCGTTGTTACTGGCGTTGAGCAGGTAGAATTTTGAGGGTTGGCTGGTACCGCAACCGCTGATGGTTAACAGTAGTGTCAGGAGCAGTGGCCAGGGGTAGCGGAGTTGCATCAGTGGTCCCTCTCTTGTGGTTTGCCTTTGAGCAGTGATTCCGGATTCTCTTCCAGGGTGTTGGCGAGGATGCGCAGGGCGCGGGCGCTGCTGGCCATCTCTTGCAAGGTTTTGTTGAGCTGGTGCTGGAAGGGTGAGTCTTCGGCCATGAGCTGGTTGGCGCTGTGGCTGGTGGTTTTTATGGCGTTGAGTGTTTCGGTAGTGGTTGTGGTGATCTGATCGGCGTTGGCACGCAGCTGCTGTATCAGCTCGTTGGAGTTGCCCACCAGTTGGGTACCGCTGTTGACCAACCGCTGTGTTGACTGGAGTGTGGTATTCAGCGTGGTGAGGGTGGTATTGAGATCCTGGGTGATCTGTTGGCTGCGCTGGTCGAATTTGTCGGCCAGGCCGTTGTACTGGTGACTGAGTCTGGAATAGTCCTGCAGGGTCTGGTCAAACTGTTTGATTGCTTGCAGCAGTTCGGGTCCGTTAAACAGTTTGTCGACCCCGGCAGCAGCGCTGGCCAGGTCATACAGCAGCAGGTCGATGGGGAACTCCTCCAGTTTGCGTGTGAACTCCTGGATGGGGGTGGGGATGGTGGGGATTTCCGTAATGTGTTTGCCCCCGCCGATCAGTGTGGCCGGTTTGTCCGGGTACATGTCGAGCTGCACGGCGAGCTGGCCGGTCAACAGGCTCTGCATCTGTAACTGGGCACGTAGTCCGTTCTGCACCATGTCGCTCATGGTCCTCATCTTGAGTGCATTCATCTCCTCGCCACTGATAAGCGAGATGCTGTCGGGTTCAAGTTCAACATAGACGGGAATCTGTACCCGTTGGGTATCGGGATCAAGCAGCAGGCGAATGTCGGTGACACTGCCTATTTTAACCCCCCGAAAGTTGACCGGGGCACCCACGGCAAGCCCTTTCACCGAGCCACTAAAAAACATGACAAAGCGTGACTTTTCGCGCAGCATGCCGCTGCCAAACAGCAGTGCAGCCCCCACGGCGAGTGCGACGGCACCGACGATGAAGAGGCCAATCAGGGTGGTATTGGAGCGGCGTGCCATCGTTTAATCCTCCCCCCGGTTAAGAAAGGCACGTACCCGTTTGTCGCTAGAGTGCTGTTTGAGATGAGCCGGGCCGCCGCTGGCGATCATGGTTTTGCTTTCGGCATCGAGAAATATGCCGTTGTTGCCAATGGCAAGGATGCTGGCCAGTTCGTGGGAGACGATTACAATGGTGGTGCCGAGGTTCTCTCTCAGCTCCAGTATCAGCTCATCCAGTCGGCGTGAGTTGAGCGGGTCCAGCCCGGCGCTCGGTTCATCAAAAAAGAGTATCTCTGGATCAAGGGCCATGGCGCGGGCGAGTCCGGCCCGCTTTTGCATACCACCACTGATCTCGGCGGGGTATAGCTCCTCACAGCCGGCCAGCCCGACCAAGGCCAGTTTGTAGGCAATCAGATCTGACATCTCACCATCACTCAGCGTTGTATGCTCTTTTAACGGCAGGGCGATGTTCTCTGCCAGTGTCATGGAGCTGAAGAGCGCTCCACTCTGGAATAACACCCCCATAGTGCGTTTGATCTGGCGCTGCTGTTCTGCGGCAGCGTCTGTGAAGTTGATGTTATTAATCACTACTTCCCCCTGAAGGGGGGGCTTGAGTCCGATAAGATGGCGTAACAGTGTGGTTTTGCCACAGCCACTCCCACCCATGATGATAAAAATATCACCACGCTGAACGGTAAAGTTAAGGTCTTGCTGAACAATATGCTCACCGTAAGATGCGCTGAGGTGACGTACCTGGATGTGTGGCGGTTGCTCCACATATGTGTCCATCTCAGATCCCCAGCTTTTGGTAGAGGATGGTCATCACAGAGGCGCTCACCACAACATAGATGATACTGGTCACCACGGCGGAGGTGGTGGCTTGGCCAACGGCGGCGGCGCTTCGTCCGCACTGAATGCCACGCAGGCAACCGGCAATGGCGATGCAGATGCCGTAGACCAGTGCCTTGCTTAGCCCCACCAGTATGTGGTTGATATCCATAATGTGCAGTGTTTGTACGTAATACTCAAAGATACTGATATTAAACGCGGTGACGGCAACCATCATGCCGGCCAGAATGCCTACCAGATCGGCATATAGCGTCAGCAGTGGCACCATGATGATGAGTGTGATCAGCCGGGGTAATACCAGATATTCAATGGGTGATATTCCAAGTGTACGCAGGGCGTCTATCTCCTCATTCACCTGCATGGTGCCGATCTCTGCGGCGTATGAGGCACCGGTACGTCCGGCGATGATGATCGCCGTCATCAGCGCCCCCACCTCACGCACCATGCCGATGCCGACCAGATCGGCGATATAGATCTCCGCCCCAAACAGCGCCAGCTGGCTCGCCCCCATATAGGCGAGGATCATGCCGACCAAAAAGCTGATCAAAGAGACAATGGGTAGCGCCCGAGGGCCAGCATCCTGCAGCAGCAGGCCAATGTCTTCACGGCGAAAATGGGCACGGCCACGCACTGTATTCGCCAGGGCAACTGCGCTACCACCAATGAAGCGTAGCGTCTGTGGTGCGTCATACCATAAATTTAAAGTGCTTTCGCCCACCTGATTGAGCAGTGACCCCGGTGCAGTGTTGAGATTCGGGTCATCACGTTGGTGGGTCGTCATCGCCAGTGACAGTAGTCGCTGTACACCTGATGGCAACCCCTGGTAGTTCACACTCACCCCATTTGCCAGACAGTATCTCTGGAGTTGTAATAAAAAAGCAGTCAGTGATGAGTCCCAAGAGCCCATGGATTGGGTATTGAAATGGAGCGAGCGGTAATCGCTGAGCTGTTCTAAAAGTGGCTGGATACTGGGTATCCCCCGCTGTAAAAGCCACTCTCCCATTAGCTGTAATACAACCCCTCCAGACGTTAGTGGCTGCAGTTGATAGTGCGTGGCCTCTGTGGCGGGGGGGAGGGACATTGCCTTGATAAGTCTCCAGTAATTAACCGCCATAGACGTCTGTTGCAGCATTGTAAAATCCTGGTCCACAGTGGTTTATTTCAAAGTCATCAGGAATCTATTCAATATCTTACCGATAGTATGACGGCACTTTGTTTGATAACTGATGGCCTCCTGGTTAATCGTATGGTGTGAGCTTAATGGTTATATGCAGGTTCTCTCCCTTCTCTAAAGAGTTTTAAATTAGTGCCGTTGTCTAGGGGGAGCAGTGGTGCAGCACCAATAGAATTTTAGTTGCAAGGGTATTGGTGAAAGCTAAGTTTTCATCTGTTTTGTGGTTGAAGAGGAAGCAAGGATGGTTAAGTCGTTTGAGAAGTTACTGGGGATGTATAGCTGGAGGGCCAAAATATTAGGCTTAGCCAGTATTTTTGCTCTTGGCACACTGGCAGTGGGTGCCATGGGTGCCTACTCCATTCTCAAACTGAGTCAGGATGTTAAAGAACAGAACGCCAAATCGACAGCGCGGACGCAAATCATCGAAGAGGCGCAGTTTGCGCTGCTGAGAATGGGGACAGCGCAGGCTGAGGTGATTGCACATGTCGATGTGGCCGAGATTAAAAAAGCCTCAGTCACCGCCATCAAAGCGGCCGCTGACCTGGAAGAAAAGCTGCATAACCTGCATGAAGCATTGCCAGATGATACCAATGTGAAGGAGTTACAGAAGCTGGTGCAAGACCTTAAACCACGGCGTATGCAGGTGATTATCCTGGCACGGCGTGACCGTGACGATGAAGCGCTGGGAGCCCTTGAGGTGATGGTGCCTGTATTTAAACGTGTTGATGAGTTGGCCACCACCATTGTTGATGAGCAGCGGCTGGTGACAAAACAGTATCTGGTGGATATTGAAGAGCAGGGCAAACAGACGGTTTATGTATTAATGATTTTTGTGGGTGTCGGCCTGTTTGTTAGCATTATTCTGAGTCTGATCTTGGCAAGATTTGCGGTGAAACCGATGTTTGTATTGGAACGGGCGATGGCTGCACTGGCAACCGGTGATCTACAGGTAAAACTGGGTGATGCCGGTCGCGATGAAGTGGGGCGTATGGTCAAGGCTATGAATAGTACGGTCGAAGATCTGCATGCCATCGTGACAAAAATACAGGGTGGTACCAATACGTTGAGCAGTGAGGCGGGTCGTGTGGCCAGTGCTGCCGATAAAATCCACAGCGTCTCTAATAATTTACATAAAGGTGTAAAAGGCATTAAAAACGATGCCGACATGGTGATGTCAACCACCAATAACGCGGCGCATGAGTTGGAGCAGGCGGCTGAGCGTGCTCAACAGACAGCAGACAGTTCTGAATCAACCGTTGGTACACTCAGCAAAACAACGGCAGGTTTTGAGCGTTTCCAAAATCAGATGGAAAGCACGGCGGAAGTGACCCGCGACCTTGCACGAAAAGCGGAAAATATTACCGCCATCACCAAAACTATTCGTGACATCTCATCACAAACCAATTTATTAGCACTGAACGCAGCGATTGAGGCGGCCCGTGCCGGTGAACAAGGGCGTGGTTTTGCCGTGGTGGCGGATGAGGTCAGGCAGCTGGCTACCCGCACTGAATCAGCCACTTCAGAAATATCGACACTGGTCGAAACCATCTCGTCCAGTGTGAACAATGCTGTGGAGTTGCTAGACCGTTCAGTGGCCGAATCCAGTGAAAATATTTCGGGGTTAAAACAGGTGGTGCAGGAGACCGTACATAATCGTGATCAGGCAGTTTATCTGCGTGATGTAATGCACCAGGTTGTAAGGATGATGGGTGAGCAGGAGCAGGCAGTGGGTGGAATTAATAAATCGGTAAACGGGCTGTTTGATTTGAGTGCTGAAACCAGCAAACAGACGGAGATATTGCACTCTTTATCCGCCAGTCTTAATGAGGCCGCAGCCGATTTGGGTCAGATCGTGGATAAGTTCAAGCTGTGATACCAACTATTAACAGTTAAACAATATTTTGTAATGTACAGGAGACTTTGATAATGAAAATGGGACCTTTTGCTGTAAAAAGATTAACAACACAGATTGCCGTAGCGGTGATGGGTGCTTCGATGGCGTTTGGTGTCATTGCTGCCGGGACTATCAAACCCTCTGAGGAAGATATTACAAAATATCTACGCCCCGCGGCCGTGCCACAACCCGCTGACAACATGATGACACCGGAACGAATAGAGTTGGGAAAATTTCTGTTTTTTGATCCACGCCTGTCGGGTTCTAATTTTATCAGTTGCGCCACCTGTCATAACCCTGCCATGGGATGGTCTGACGGCCAGCCGACGGCGATTGGTCACGGTATGGGACAGTTAGCGCGTTCGTCGCCAACGATACTGAATACCGCCTATCAATCCCTGATGATGTGGGATGGCCGTTTCCGTTCTCTGGAGGAGCAGGCCCTCGGCCCCATCCAGGATGGCGGCGAAATGGCACAACCGATGATTGAACTGATCCCGGAGATCAAGTCCATTTCCAAGTATGCGGTGATGTTTGAAGCCGCCTATCCCGGTGAAGGGGTGACCAAGGAGGGGATCGGCAAGGCGATCGCGAGCTTCGAGCGTTCTATTGTCTCAACCGATTCCGGCTTCGACCGTTGGTTGAAGGGGGTCGATACGGCGATGAGTGACTCTGCCAAACGCGGCTTTACCCTTTTCAAGGGTAAGGCCAATTGCGCGGCTTGCCACAGCGGCTTCAATTTCAGCGACAACGGCTTTCACAACATCGGTCTACCCGATAGTAAGGATGATGGGCGCTACCGGGTTAAAAAGGTTGAGGTGCTGAAGGGTGCCTTCAAGACCCCAACCCTGCGTGACGTCGCCCTTACTGCCCCCTATATGCACAACGGCCAGTACAGCACCTTGGCAGATGTGGTAGCCCACTACAATCGTGGTGGTGACAAAAATCCTGGTCATCTTAGCCCCAATATGAAACCGCTGAATCTCAGCAAGGCAGAGCAGCAGGATCTGGTTGAGTTTTTGAAGGCGCTGACCGGGGATCCATTGGCACTTACATTCCCACAGCTGCCGGTTAACTAAGATTGGATAGGAAAAGGAGATCATTATGTTGAATACAAAGACGGTTGTGGCTGGTCTGGTTGTTGTCATGTTTTCGGTGGCGGCAGGTGCTGCGGAAGTGATTGTGGCGCAGAATAGTAAAAGCTTTAAAAAAGATGGTGCAAAAATTGAGAAAATAAGCGTTAAAGCTGGCGACTCAATTTCATTCAAAAATGAAGATCCATTTTTTCATAATATTTTTTCGCTCTCTGACCTGAAAACATTTGATTTGGGCTCATACCCAGCAGGTGAGTCAAAGTCAGTCAAGTTTGACAAGCCGGGCGTGGCGGAAATTGAGTGCGCCATTCACCCAGACATGCTGCTGGAGGTTACGGTTAATTAATGTTGCACTGGTGCTGTTCCTGGTTCGGAATAGCATTTCTGTTGGCGATGTTTGGTTTTGTCAATGTGGCAGAGGCTGCCAGGGAACGGCGCTAGGATGTGGACGAGATAAGGACGCAGCCGTTAATCCGAGGTGCTGTTGTTTTTAAATCATACTGCGTGATGTGTCATGGTGAAGCGGGCGATGGAGTGGCCCGTGCGACCAAGCTTTATGGACAGATGAACCTGGTTATCATGGAGCGATCGGATGAGTTTTATGAAAAGATCATTCGAGTGGGTGGGCTGGGTGTTGGGTTGTCGAAGTTTATGCCAGCTTGGAAGGATGAGCTTACGGATGAGCAGATAAAAGATGTGGCGGTCTATTTAAGTGCTGTTGGCTCACCGGAAAAACGTGGTGAGGCGGTTTTTAAGACTAACTGCATTCTTTGTCATGGAATTAAAGGCAATGGAAAGGGGCGGGCCGCCGTGCTTTATGACCCGCCACCCGCCGATTTGACACGCAGTGATAAAAATGATGATTACAAGCGGTCGATCATTACGATGGGTGGTAAAGCAATGGGACGTTCTGAGGTGATGCCCGTATGGGGCAAACAATTAACAGTGCAGGAGATAGATGATGTGGTTGTTTATCTTCGCACTATCGTCATGGACCTTTAGTTCTTCTGGTGCAACAGGGCGCTGCTCTGCATGGCATGTGGCAGAATAAAAGACAGGGATAACACAGATGAAAAAACTGAAAAATTTGGTGTTGGTGCTGGCAGTGTTCAGCTACCTTATGGGTTCTGCTTATGCAAGTGAGGAGCGTGAAAGTCGCAATGAGGTGCGCGACACCATGAAACAGGCAAAGGCCAAAACCCGCCAGGCGACACGTGGTGGTTTGGTTTATAAAACCTACTGTGTGTTGTGTCACGGTTTACATGGTGATGGTTCTGCCAGGATTGCCAAACTCCATAGTGGATTAAACCTGGTGATTGGGAAACAGGACGATACCTACTATGAAAAGATTATTCGTCAAGGCGGTGAAGGTGTGGGACGCTCCGGTTTTATGCCCACCTGGGATGATGAACTCTCCGACGAGCAGATCACTGATGTAGTGATCTACCTGTCGTTGGTCACCGATCCGGTGCGTCGTGGTGAGGTGGTCTTTAAAACTAACTGTATCCTTTGTCATGGGGTGAATGGTGATGGTAAGGGGCGTGCCTCAGAGCTGTATGATCCACCCCCAGCCAACCTGACACGCAGTAACAAAAACGATGATTATAAACGTTCGATCATCACGCTGGGTGGTGCAGCAATGGGCCGTTCAGAGGTGATGCCGGTCTGGGGCGAACAGCTGGGCGCTGATGAGATTAATGATGTGGTGGCCTATCTTCGGACCATTTTGGTGGTACCCCCTACAGAATAGAACGGACGTTTGTTTGCCCTAAGAGAGGGCGCGGAGATTGTCTCCGTGCCCTCTCTTTTTACTGCTTCTGCCGCTGGCATGGTTATAATGCAGCACTTTGAGTTGATAGCGAGCAGTAGGAATCCCCATGAGCGATACACAACCGCGCCCTGATGATGGCATCGAGCGCCTGCCTCTCAAGAGTTTTTCTGAGAAGGCCTACCTTGAATACTCCATGTACGTCATTCTCGACCGGGCATTGCCACACATTGGCGATGGCATGAAGCCGGTACAGCGCCGTATTGTCTACGCGATGTCGGAGCTGGGACTCTCGGCGACGGCCAAGTTCAAGAAGTCGGCCCGTACCATCGGTGACGTGCTGGGTAAGTTCCATCCCCACGGCGACAGCGCCTGTTATGAGGCGATGGTGCACATGGCCCAGCCCTTTTCGTTCCGTTATCCGCTGGTGGACGGACAGGGCAACTGGGGTTCGACTGATGATCCCAAATCCTTCGCCGCGATGCGGTATACCGAATCGCGTCTGACCGCCTATGCGGAACTGCTGCTAAGCGAGGTCGCACACGGCACGGTGGAGTGGGTTCCCAATTTTGACGGTACGCTGGAAGAGCCAGCGGTACTGCCGGCACGTGTCCCCAATGTCTTGTTAAACGGTGTGACAGGCATTGCGGTCGGCATGGCCACCGACATCCCGCCGCACAACATGCGCGAGGTGGTAAGTGCCTGCATCCGCCTGCTGGAAGAGCCAAACGCCTCTGTCAGCGCCTTATGTGAACATATTCTTGGCCCTGATTATCCTACCGAGGCCGAGATCATTACCGCCAAGGCCGACCTGATCAAGATGTATGAAAGTGGCAACGGCAGTGTCCGTATGCGCGCCACCTACGAGCGTGAGGATGCCGATATCATCATCACCGCGCTGCCTTATCAGGTCTCCGGTGCCAAGATCCTGGAGCAGATCGCTGCTCAGATGAACGCCAAAAAGCTGCCGATGGTGGAGGATCTGCGTGACGAGTCGGACCATGAAAACCCCACACGTCTGGTGATCACGCCACGTTCCAGCCGGGTTGATATTGAGGCGCTGATGTTGCACCTCTTTGCCACCACCGATCTGGAGCGTAGCTACCGCGTCAATTTTAACGTCATCGGCATCGATGGCCGACCGCAGGTGAAAAATCTGCGTCATATGCTCACCGAGTGGCTGGAGTTCCGCACCGAGACGGTCCGTAAGCGGCTGGAATATCGCCTTGGCAAGGTCAATCGCCGTCTGCATCTGTTGGAAGGTTTGCTGATTGCCTTCCTCAATCTTGACGAGGTGATCCAGATCATCCGCACCGAGGAGGAGCCCAAGGCGGTGCTGATGCAGCGCTTTGAGCTGACCGAAGAGCAGACCGACTACATCCTTGATACCAAACTGCGGCAGTTGGCGCGGCTGGAAGAGATGAAAATTCGCGGCGAGCAGGACGAGCTGGCCAAGGAGCGCGATCAGCTGGAGAAGATCCTCGGCTCCAAACAGCGGTTGAAGTCCTTGATCCGTAACGAGCTGCTGGCCGATGCCGAGCAGTATGGCGATGAGCGCCGTTCACCCATTGTCAGCCGTGGCGCCGCCAGCGCCCTGGATGAGACGGCGCTGACACCGGCAGAGCCGATCACCGTCATACTCTCTGATAAAGGTTGGGTGCGTGCCGCCAAGGGCCATGACATCGATCCACTGGCGCTGAGTTACAAGGCGGGGGATGGCTACCGTGCCCTGGCCCATGGCCGCAGCAATCAACTGGCGGTATTCCTTGACTCCACAGGTCGTTGCTACGCCGTGCCGGCCCACACGCTGCCTTCGGCCCGCGGCCAAGGCGAGCCGCTGACGGGCCGCCTGACACCCCCATCAGGGGCGGAGTTTGTGGCGGTGATCATGGGCAACGAAGAGGATCGTTACCTGCTCGCCAGCGACGCCGGTTACGGCTTTGTCGCCAAACTCGGTGACCTGATGGCGCGCAACAAAAACGGCAAGACCCTGCTGACCCTGCCCGCTGGGGCCAAGGTGTTGCCGCCTGCCGCCATCGCCAATGTTGCCACTGGCAGCGTAGTGGCAGTGACAACGGAAGGGCGGATGCTGGTCTGTATGCTCTCCGACCTGCCGGAGCTGAGCAAGGGCAAGGGCAATAAGATCATCTCGATCCCTTCAGCGCGGGTTGCCAGCCGTGAAGAGTATGTGGTGACGCTCAGTTCTGTTGCCCAGGGTGAGAGCCTGACACTCCACTGCGGCCAGCGCCACACCACCTTCAAGGCCACCGACCTTGACCACTACCGTGGTGAGCGTGGTGTTCGCGGCAACAAACTGCCACGCGGGTTTCAGCGGGTTGACCGGGCAGTGCCTGGGGATAAGTAGTTGATGTGAGCCTCTGGTAGGTTGGCTCACAGGGGTTCTCTGTGGGTTGTGGTGGGGGTGTGGAGTTGGTTTTAAGCGGTGTGTAGGGTTTTTCTTTTGCCCCCCTTGAACTCTTAATAATGACCCCACATCTAATGTGCCGAGGCCCCTGCCTCAAGATGGTTACCTGTGATTTTGGAGGATAAATGAAACGTGTACTGCTATTCCTGGCCACCAATCTGGCCATTATTGTTGTCCTGAGCATCACCTTGAGGCTGCTGGGGGTGGATAGTATCCTTGATGAGCAGGGTGGCAACCTCAATATGAACTCACTGATGGTCTTTGCCGCCGTGTTTGGCATGGGGGGTTCATTTATCTCCCTGTTGATCTCCAAATGGGTTGCCAAACGTTCAACGGGCGCCCGTGTGATCGAGCAGCCCAGCAACGCCACCGAGAAGTGGCTGGTGGATACCGTGCGCCGTCAGGCGGAAAAGGCCGGTATCGGCATGCCCGAAGTGGCGATCTTTGATTCACCTTCCCCCAACGCCTTTGCTACCGGTGCCCGTCGTGACGCCTCGCTGGTGGCGGTGAGCACCGGTCTGTTGAGTGCCATGGACAAGGATGAGGTTGAGGCGGTGCTGGCCCACGAGATCAGCCATGTGGCCAATGGCGACATGATCACCCTGGCGCTGATCCAGGGGGTGGTGAACACCTTTGTCATCTTCTTCGCCCGCGTCATCGGTCACTTTGTCGACCGTGTCATCCTTAAAAATGAGCGTGGCCACGGCATCGGCTTCATGATTACCACTGTTGTAGCGGAGCTGGTCTTGGGGATTTTGGCCTCCACCATTGTGATGTGGTTTAGTCGCCAGCGTGAATTCCGTGCTGATGCCGGCGGTGCCAGCTTGGCAGGTCGTCAGAAAATGATCTCGGCCCTGGAGCGCCTTAAACAGGGTGTGACGGAGCCGCTGCCCGATCGGTTGGCGGCCTTTGGTATCGCGGGTGGTATGGGTGGTGGCCTGAAAAAACTGTTTATGAGCCATCCGCCACTGGATGAGCGCATTGAGGCGCTGCGTCGTAACGCCTGAGTTCTTCCCCCTATCTCTGGCGACCGTGCTGGTCGCCAGTCTCCCTTGATAGCCTAAAAACCACTTTATTATTCAGCTTTCATTCAGTTTCACTGGCGTAACGTTAACTCCGTGGGAAAGATTTTTTATTCGAACCTGTTGGTGCGAGTGAAAATAGAGAGGGGTCAACCAGCGATGGTTGATCAGGAAATTGAAAGAGGAGAACTCAATATGAAACGTATTATTGCTGCTGCTGTTATGGCTTCTGCCTTTGTTGCTGCCCCTGCTATGGCCGACCTGGATCTGGCCAAGAAGAGCGGCTGCTTGGCTTGCCACAGTGTTGATGCCAAGGTTGTTGGTCCAGCATGGAAAGATGTTGCTGCCAAGTACAAAGGCAAGGCTGATGCCAAGGCCACTCTGGTGAACTCTATTGCTAAGGGTAGCAAGGGTAGCTGGACTGCGGTGACTGGTGGTGTGCCAATGCCTCCGTACTCACCACGTGTTGCTGATGCCGATATCGGCAAGCTGGCTGACTTCATTCTTGGCCTGTAAGCATCACCTGTTGTAGTTAGGTACTTATGTAGCCTGGGGTGTGTCGAGGTTCACTCGACCCCCCGGGCTTTTTTACGTCCAGGATTTGTAGTTTGTATCCCTTCATCTGATATTTCCGGTTATGCTGTTCGGCCATATATTTCCAATATTGGCCGGTGTGGTGATGCGTTTATTGATTGTTGAGGATGAGGATGAGTTGCGGCAGCAGTTGCGCGAGCGGTTTACCCAGGAAGGATACGCAGTAGATGCCGTTGCTGATGGCAAAGAGGGACTCTATTTTGCGACTGAATACCCCATTGATATCGCGGTGGTGGATGTGGGGCTGCCCAAACTGTCAGGGATAGATCTGTTGCAGCAGTTGCGGGCGACAGGTAAAACCTTTCCCGTGCTGATATTGACGGCTCGGGGTCGCTGGCAGGATAAGGTATCGGGGCTGGATGCTGGCGCGGATGACTATCTGGTGAAACCTTTTCATATTGAAGAGCTGGTGGCCCGTATTAAGGCGCTGGTGCGCCGTGCGGCGGGGGTGGCGCAACCGATATTGTGTTCTGGGCCGATCTGCCTGAATACGGTGACACAAGAGGTCTCCGTGGCGGGGGCGCTGCTGGAGTTGACGGCGTATGAGTATAAGGTGTTGGAGTACTTGATACTGAATGCCGGGCAGGTGATCTCCAAGAGTGTCTTGACGGATCATATTTATGCTCAGGACTTTGACCGGGACAGCAATGTGATCGAGGTGTTTGTGGGGCGTCTGCGGCGCAAGCTTGATCCTGATAATGTTTTACAACCGATAGAGACGCTGCGTGGACGAGGTTACCGCTTTATATTGCAGCGGAGTGAAATGTGATCTCCATTAACAGCCGTATGTTGATTGTTGCGGGCATTGTTCTGGCGGGGTTTTTAGGTATTACCGGGATGACGCTGGAGCGCTCCTTTGTTGCCAGTGCCGAAGATGCCTTAAAAGAGCGGCTGCGGGTCCATTTGACGGCGGTGATTGCTTCTGCCGATATTCGTGAAGATGGCTCGCTGCAGCTGGTTTACGCCTTGCCAGAGTCACGCTTCTTTATTGAAGGTTCTGGGCTCTATGCCAAAATTCTGGGCAACAATGGCAATATTCTTTGGGTCTCCCCCTCTATGGGGAAGCTGACCATCCCGGTGTATGCCGGGTTGGGACGTGGTGAGTCGCTGTATGAGGATCTTAAAACTTCCGAGGGTGCCCCAGTACTTGCCTATAGCCTGGGGGTGACGTGGGGTGATAGCGATAAGATTAAAGGTGGTTATACCTTTGTTGTGGCGGAGAGCCAGGACCGGTTGAATCAACAGGTTTTACAGTTTCGCCAAAATCTGTGGGGTTGGCTGGCGGGGGTGACCGTTGTGCTGCTGGTGATGCTGACCATTATTTTGCGTTGGGGACTGGCACCACTGTGGCGGGTGGCGGAGGATCTGCGAGAGATTGAGGCCGGGCGTCACTCGGAGCTGCTTGGTCGTTATCCTAAAGAGTTGCGCGGACTGACGGACAACCTGAATGCCTTGATTCGCAGTAATCGTGAACATGAAGAGCGTTATCAGGCAAGCCTGGGTGATCTGGCGCATAGCCTGAAGACGCCGTTGGCGGTGTTGCGGGGGGTGATTGAGGTGTCGGGGCAGTCACTGCCAAGTCTGTGTGCCACGGTGGAAGAGCAGGTTCAGCGTATGGACCAGATTGTCCAGTACCAGTTACAACGTGCCGCGACTTCGGGGCGTACCGCGCTACTGGCCCCTGTGGATGTGGCGGCGATCACCGCAAAAGTGGTGAAGGCGCTGCATAAGGTGTATGCCGAAAAAGGGGTGCGGAGCCGGGTGGAGGTGGCCCCAGCACTGGATTTTCATTACAACGAAGGGGATCTGATGGAGCTGCTGGGCAACGTGATCGATAACGCCTTTAAGTGGTCAGTGGGGCAGGTGGTGGTGCGTATCGACAAAGTGATCACTGTCCTGCCTGGTGCCGCGCTGTTGATTGAGGTGCAGGATGATGGCCCAGGCATTGAGCCGGAGAAGATTGCCACCGTATTGGCGCGTGGCGGGCGGCTGGATACGCAGGTGAGTGGCCACGGTTTGGGGCTGGCCCTGGTTCGTGACATCGTTGAGCTTTACCATGGGCGTCTGGAGATTCGTCGTGCCGAGATTGGCGGTGCGTCAGTGCGCATAGCGTTACCGTGGAGTTGATAATACTAAATGTATTAGCGCCCTTTGCCGATACCCCAATGTACGTGTAGTTTTTACCTACGGGACAATAAGGAGTGTTGGGCCCCTCGACGATAGGAGTGTGTCCAATGGATATCAGTGGCATTAGTAGTACAGCAGTGACTCAGGCCAGTAGCGCCAAAACGGGGGAGGAGGTGAGTATCGCGATCCTGAATAAGGCCCTCGATATTGAGTCCAAAACCGCTAAAGAGTTGATCAACAGCGTTGCCAGCCCTACACAAGAGGTTCCGCGTGAGAAGTTGGCCCCCCATCTTGGCAGTAACGTGGATGTTCAGGCATAGTTAAAAAAACAGCTCCCCCCCCGCCAATGGATTGGTTCGAAACAGGTTCTCTACCAGCGCCTCAAAACTCAGCCCAAACTTTGGGCTGAGTTCTGCTGCCCGTTGCATCAGCCCGGCCCGGTCAAGCGTGCTGGGTGGTTGGCAAAAGGCAACCACAATCACATTTTTATATCCGGTTACCGTCAGGCAGAGTGTCAGTTGCTGAAATTGCTGACGAATCTTTCTTAAAAGGGTGTGCAACTCCTGGCTATGGTTAATTAGCAGGTTGATCACCATGACCCCTTCCCGTGTGAGCACCCGATAACAGTGGCGGTAGAAGTCATCCTCCAGGAGTAACGTCGGCATACCGTTGTGGCTGTAAATATCCACTAGCAGCGTATCGACGGGGCGTTTGCTGGCGGCGATAAAGTGGCCAGCGTCGTCTACGATCAACTGGATGTTATTGGCCTCTGGCAGGGCAAAATAGTGTTTACTGATATCCACCATCCCCGCGTCCAGCTCCACTGCTGTGATGTTGCAGCTGGGTAGCTGGTGATGGAGGTAGCGGACCAGATCCCCGCCCCCCAGCCCCAGCAGCAGGCAGCGCCGTGGTGCCGGTTGAAAGAGCAGGTTGGCCATCATCACTGGCATGTAAGGCAACAGCAGTGTGTACGGGGCTGCCAGATCAACGGCGCTCTGTGTGGCGTGGGCGTCAGTTCGTAGTAGCCGCAGGGTGCCACTTTGATATACATCGATTGTTTGAAGAGCTGTCTGCTGCGTATGGATTAGCTCACCGTATGGAAGGTCGATAGTTATTTAACCTCTTTGCCAATGTTTGATCTGATGGAGCCATACAGCGCCCCGTTGTGTAGGGGCTGGAGGCCGACTCTTATGGGGTAGAGCATAAAGGGAAGACGGGCGCGACTCAATCCTTGTGTCGGCCCGTCTTCAGGGGGGGGTAAATAGGTGGTTAAATCATTCAACCTTCACTGGGTGTAACGGCTGCGTTGGGGCAAACATGAGTCGTATTTCAGAAAAAATGTAAATTTTTAATCGGGCTTGCCCAGTTCGCCATGATGGTTGGCTGTGGCCATCAGGACGGTATTGAGCGGTAACTCATCACCACCACCGCCCAGTACATAGACGCGATTTTTATCGGTGGCCACGGCATAGGCGCTGCGCGGTTGTGGCAGTGGCGTGGTATAACGCCACGGGGCTAAGGTGCCATCGGTGTTGATGCGTGTGACCTCAACACTGTTGAGTCGGCTGTTGCCAGTGTGTCCACCGGCGATATAAAGGTGCTGGTTGATGACAAACGCCTCCGCGACCAGTCGTGGTGTGAGCAGGGGATGGGGGTCTATCTGCCAGGGCGAGAGGGTCTGGTCAGGCTGGATCTGGCTTGATTCCACGTCACCATAGCTGGCCTGGCCTGGATCACGCATATGGCCGCCGAGCAGGTAGAGTCTGTTTTTGTGGCGGGCGGCGGCATGGATGTAGCGGTCGATAAGTGATTCGTACTGCTCCTTCTGCCACTCACCAATGGTTCCATCCCCATTCAGCGCAGCACGTTCGCTGGATTTGAGAAACTGGCCATCGTAACCGCCAGTGGCGTAGAGGATATTTTGGTGCAACACCAGCTTGAGGCCACGGCGTGCGGTGGTCATATGGCTGACCACTTGCCACGGCCCCAGTGAGCCATCTCTGTTGATGGAGGCACGTTCGATCGAGTCGAGTGGATAGTTCTCATAGCCACGCTCACCACTGCCACCGCCAAGGGTGTAGAGATAGCCGTTAGTGGCGACGGCAGCATTGTAGAAACGCCCCTGATTCAGGTCGCTGCTGAGTTGCCACGGGCCAAGCCGACCATTGCCATTGATGTGTGCGTACTCCACCGTCTGTACATAATGGCCATCGCCATCAATACCGCCAATGAGATAGAGGTGGTTGTTATATACCACCGCTGCAGGTGCACGGCGGGCGTAGTGAAAGGAGGTTTCGCTGCTCCAGCCACTTTGCCACGCTTGAGTGGTGGGCTGGGTTGAGGAGCCACTGACCAGCCAGATGATGAGGGGGATGAGTAGGCCAAGGCCGAGAACAGGGACGGCAAACTGTTTAAACATGGTATTGACTGCAAAGTGGTGAACATCAGCAGAGTCTACAGACTCTGCTGATGTTACAACAGGCGTTGATCAGCCAAAGACAACCGCAGCGACATCTTTGTATTGCTTGGCAAAATGTACAGTCATGCCAGTGCGGATATGGGCCGGCAACTCATCAAAGTCTTTGCGATTGGCCTCGGGCAGAATCACCTCCATGATGCGGATGCGACGGGCGGCAATCACCTTTTCACGTATGCCGCCCACGGCCAGTACCTGACCGGTGAGAGTCAGCTCCCCCGTCATCGCCAGCAGTCGGGGTATTTTCTGGTTGCGTGCCAGGGAGAGCAGTGCGGTGGCCATGGTCACTCCGGCACTGGGGCCATCCTTGGGGGTCGCGCCTTCGGGCACGTGGACGTGGATGAAGGCCTTGTCAAAATGATCGCTGCTGCATTTAAACTCCTTGAGATGTGAGGCGATAAAGCTGTAAGCAATCTCTGCCGACTCCTTCATCACATCACCAAGGTTGCCGGTGAGCTTGAAGCCCCTGTTGTTACTATGGATCTGGCTCGCCTCCAGGGTGAGTGTGGCCCCTCCCATGGAGGTCCAGGCCAGGCCGTTGACAATACCAATACCGGAGGGTGGTTTCTCCTGTTTAAAAAAGGGCTGCCCAAGGTAGTTCTGTACATCTTTGATGGAGATGCTCTTTTGGCGTTTTGTTTTGGGTTTGGTGACAAACTCAACCACCGCCTTGCGTACCATTCGGCCCAGCTTTTTCTCCAGATTGCGTACCCCGGCCTCGCGGGCATATCCCTCGATCACATAGCTGAGGGCGGCATCAGATATTTTTAGCTGATTTTTTTTCAGCCCGGCGTTCTCCAGCTGTCGTGGCCAGAGGTGATGTTTGGCGATCTGCACCTTCTCGTCAGTGATGTAACCGGCAAGACGAATAATCTCCATGCGGTCAAGCAACGGACCGGGAATGGTGTCGAGGGTATTGGCTGTGCAGATAAACAGGACCTTGGAGAGATCGAGACGCACGTCCAGATAGTGGTCAAGGAACTCGGCATTCTGTTCCGGATCGAGCATCTCAAGCATGGCAGAGGCGGGATCGCCCCGATATGAGCTGCCAACCTTGTCTATTTCGTCCAGCATAATGATGGGGTTGGCGGTGCCTACATCCTTAAGTGCCTGTACCATCTTGCCTGGCATAGCACCAATATAGGTGCGGCGATGTCCTTTGATCTCCGCCTCATCGCGCATACCGCCTAAGGAGAAACGGTAGAACTTGCGCCCCAAGGTGCGGGCAATGCTGCGACCGATCGAGGTTTTACCAACGCCGGGCGGGCCCACCAGCAGGATAATAGAGCCGGAAACCTCACCTTTCAGGCTACCCACCGCCAAGAACTCGATAATGCGCTCTTTAACGTCCGCCAGCCCGTCATGGTCTTCATCGAGAATGGCGTGGGCCTCTTTTAGATTGAATTTGTCTTTGGAGTAGACCCCCCAAGGGATGGTGGTTATCCAGTCCAGATAGTTGCGGGTGACCGCGTATTCGGGCGAACTTGAGTCAAGAATCCGTAATTTGTCCAGCTCGTCATCAATGACCTTGCGTGCTTTAACGGGTATTCTCAGCGTGCTGAGTCGCTCACCGAATTTGTCGATGTCGGCCTGACGATCATCCTTGGAGATCCCCAGCTCCTGCTGGATCACCTTGAGTTGTTCACGCAAGAAAAATTTGCGCTGATGGTCGCTGATCTTGCGCTCCACTGATTGCCGGATCTGCGCCTGTAGTTTGGCGACATCCAGCTCCTTTTTAATCAGAATCAGGACTTTCTGCATACGGCGGCGGATATCCACAGTATCAAGAATGTCCTGTAGCTCCTCCTTCTCCGCCGTGGTGAGTGCTGCAGCAAAGTCGGTCAGTGGTGAGGGTTCATTAGGGCCAAAGCGGTCAAGGAAATAACGTAACTCCTCACTATACAGCGGGTTGAGAGGTACCAGCTCCTTGAGGGTATTGATGATGGCCATCGCATAGGCCTTGGTTTGGCCACTGGCAGGTCTTTTGTCTTCAGGATATTCAACACGTGCCAGATAGGGGGGGGTCATTGAGAGCCACTCCACCACCTGAAAACGTTGCAACCCTTCGGCAATAAACTGGATTTTGCCATCGGAGCGCATCGGGTGGTGTAGACGTACCACGCTGCCAATGGGGTAAAAATCATCAGCCTTGGCACCTTCCTCTTCGTTAGGGCGCACCAATAACAGCCCCCCCACCTGAGCGGGAGTCTCTCCGATCTTTTTAACCGTATCTAACCAGGGATCTTCGGCCATCAGAACAGGCAGTGTTTGTGCTGGGAAAAAAGGGCGTTCCGCCAGCGGTAAAACGTAGAGTGTCTGGGGCAGCGCCTGGTTTGTCAGAGCAAGGTCTGATGAAAATATATCCTCCTCGTTATGCAGAAGTTCTGGTTCGAGCAGATCATCAAGGTCTTTACGCATAGTCATTCCCTGGCTGTTTTTCTTCAATGGAGTGCAGTGTGACCATATTGGTCAAATAGTGTTTATATTGAATGAGTTCCTGACTCACTGCATCGGCTGACAAAGGCAATACTTTTGTTTTTTCTGCCGATGAGCTGGCAGTATAGTCAGCAAATTGAATGGCCACCAAACTAATGGATAAAATAATGAATTATGGTGAAGTTGAAATAGAGAGCCGCACAATCTGCTTTCAAGGGTTTTTTCGCCTGGAAAAATTCCGCTTGCGCCACACCCTGTTTGCCGGCGGCATGAGCCAAACCATGAGTCGTGAGCTTTTTGAGCGCGGCCATGCTGTGGCAGTACTGCCCTATGACCCCGTGTTGGACAGAGTGGTGCTGATAGAACAGTTTCGCATCGGCGCACTGAATGACTCACAAGGCCCTTGGTTAACCGAGATCGTCGCAGGCATGGTGGCTGCTGATGAAACAGCAGAAGGGGTGGCTCAACGTGAGGCACAGGAAGAGGCAGGTTGCCACATTGGTGAGTTGTTACCCATTTACCGGTTCTACCCAAGCCCCGGCGGGAGCAGTGAATCCATTATGCTGTTTTGTGGCCGCGTAGATGCCAGCACCATTGGTGGTACTTATGGTCTAGCTGAAGAGAATGAAGATATCCGGGTTTTTACGGTTGGACTATCAGAAGCGCTGGAGTGGGTTGAGAGTGGGCGTATAAATTCTGCTGCACCGATTATGGCATTACAGTGGTTGGCATTAAATAAAAAGAGAGTTTTAGGTATTTGGCCCTGATAGGCACGAGATAAAACACCACAAAACAAAAGAGGGGCACAAGGCCCCTCTCAGTTACAGTACAAACCGATTACTAAGGCAGGAATATATCTGTGATCGGGCCTTTGGTGACGGTGCTACCCCATATTGCATCAGACCAACCCACAGAAGCTGACTTGACTAAGTCAAATATAGCTATTTTGTTGACCGGATTAACAGTCATGTTAGCGTAGGTGCTAAACCCAAATCCAAGTCCGGCGGTTGCAGAGTCTTGTCCTATGTAAATGGCTTGTATGTTTGCACCACGTGTACCGGTGTTAACACCTAGAGCGCTATCTCCTACCCAAGTGAGGGTGCCGCCAGTCGGCCCAGTTAAGACGATGGTGTTTGGTGTTGCCGGCTGCACTACGTAATCACCCTGTTTATCAACAAGAACGAAGTTTTGTCCATCGCTAGGCACTGAGCCAATAGGAGAGAAGGATGTGATTTTCATCCCTTTTCCAGTAGGTACTCTGCTGGTGGTTGGGTCGTTGTAGCCGACCTGTTTGTAAAGGAAATGGGTTTCAAAGCCATCACCAGCTGTAACTGTAGGAGCAGTAATGGCCTGCTTTAATTCGACAAAGTCCTTTGCCCAACCGGTTCCAATGGTAGAGGCATTGGTGAAATTAACTGTATGGGCGATACCTGTCCCTACAGGTGGTACAACTTGCGCCTGAAAAATGCGCTGTTTGTCGAGAATACCGTTGCTACCACTGAAACTAACAAAGTTTTCATTAGCAAAGGCGAGGTTTTCTAAAGCCGCTGGATTTGCCGCATTGGCATCAGGCATGGTGACGATGGTCTGGAAAAACTGTTTGCCAGTGGCTTGATCAACAACTAAGCGGCTGAAAAACCCTTTTTCGCTTATAGCTGTACCGCAAGAGGTAAAGTTTCCAGCCCCCGTGGCGCAGCCTGCGCTGATAGTACCACCGGTTACGGTCCAGTTATCAAAATGGGCCTTTGATGGTTCTGCTTGCGCCGCTCCAGCCAGCAGCAATGCTACTGTTCCTACTGAGCTTGCAATTCTATATGATTTCATTGTTAAGTCTCCCTGGTCTTTTTGAACTGTTGCACCATGACCGCTTACCCTAAATACCACAATTACCCCAGTTGATATTTAATGCTGCCAAATCTTAGCTACACTTTCTCACCCGCTATTTATACCAAAGAAATTTAATTAATGAAAGTACGATTTGTGCCGGGGGCGTGAATTTATCATGATTTTTCGCATATGGCCTGTTTGCCGCGCTGTTGGTTGACGGTTATCAACATTAATAATCCGGTAATGAAGAAGAACAGGGTGGAAAGTAAGGCGATGCGGTGGTTGCCGTGTGTGTAGTAGGTAATGCCGCCGTAGCTGAGGGGGCCTATTATCGCGGCGAGCCGGATGGCCATGCCCCATAGGCCAAAAAACTCCCCGCTCCGTTCTGGTGGCGTGAGTTGCCCGATCATGGCGCGCCCGGCAGATTGGCTGGCTCCGAGGGCTAGGCCAATGAGGTTGGCGGATAGCCAGAACTGGGGTGGCTCTGTGGCGCTGTAGGCGAGTGAGATGGCGATTATCCATATGACTAGTGTGAGTGCCAAGCCCTGTTTGGAGCCGATGCGGTCTTGCAGATGGCCAAAGATGAGTGCGCCGATGGCTGCGGTGGCGTTGACGACGAGTATCAGGATGAGTGTCTGCTCTATTTTGAATGCCATGACCTCTTGGGCATAGATGGCGGCCAGTACGACGACGGTATTGATGCCGGAGTGGTAGACGATGAGGGTGAGCAGAAACCTGAATAGATCCGGGTGCTGGTGTGCATGTTTTAGGGTGTGGCGTAGGCGTTGATAGCCAGCGTGTATGTAACCACGGGGTGTTAGTTTTTTTTTGGCGCGGGTCCTCTCTTGTAGCCAGAGCAGGGTGGGGGTTGCGGCTAGGGCAAAGACTGCTGCGACAATCAGGCAGGTGATGGGCACGTAGTGGCTGGCATCGTACCCTCTTGCCTTTGCCCATGCTATATATAGTAGGCATAAGCCTAGTGTAAGCAGTCCACCCAGATAGCCTATGCCCCAGCCGTACCCTGAGAGTCTGCCCATCTTTTCTGGTGGGACGAGCTCTGGCAAGAAGGCGGCGATCAGATTTTCGCTGGTGGCGTACATGATAGTTGCTAAAATGACGAGGATCATCGCCAGGACGGTGTCGCCGGGGCCAACGAGGCTGAGGGTGGCGGTGAAGAGTACACAGCCTAGGGTGCTGATCAGGAGAAACCGTTTTTTTGCCGCTGAATAGTCGGCTATGGCCCCGAGGATGGGGGCGCAGAGCAAAACGATGGCGTTGGCGATTGCCATGGTGATGGTCCAGAGCAGGGTGGAGTGCCCCGGTTCGGTATTGCTGGCGGCAATTACGCCCACAAAGTAGCTATTGAATATGGCGGTTAGGATAACAGTGGTGTAGCCGGAGTTGGCAAAGTCGTACATACACCATGCGGTGCGTTCCTGTCGACTGGAGTTTGGGGGTGGGGTGGGCGGTTGCATTGGCGGGACCGGAGGGTTGTTTGTGGTGTGCAAGGGTAAACCAGGTGGGTATTGGCGTCGATACTATTATTAACCGTTTTGAGTGTACTGGTTTACTGGATGGGTATAGTGTGATTGGATGAGCTGGATTTACGAATATAATTTTCACTGTTTGACGGAGTTGCTGCCGGAGTTGCAGCGGCCACAGCGTCGGTTATTGTCGTATGTTGGCACCGCTGGGGGGTTGACGGTGGATCTGGTGGAATCCCATAAGTACACAACGATTGTGCGGTTGAGCCAGACGTTGCCGGTACCGCTGACGCTGGCGGCCAGTCCGGTGATGGTGGTCCGGGTGTATCACGATGCCCGTGTGGCCGAGGTGCTCTCTTACCAAAATCACTACCGTTTCCAGCCCCGTTACGATTATCCAAACCCTGAGATGTGTCAGCGGCGTGAGAAGCAGCGTGTGAACGAGTTTTTAGGTGAGTGGTTGAGTTTCTGTATTGCTAATGAGTGGTCTCTTCAGGTTAAGGCTGTTTAGGAGGCGTTTTACCCTTCAAGGCGACTTCCAGGGTGCCGGAGCGCACATGAAGATCGCGTTGTGGGAAGGGGATTCCGATACCGGCATCGCGCAGTTCGTCTTCGAGTACCCACATGAACAGTGCGTGAGTGCTGCCGGGTTTGGCGACTAGTTCTGGTCCTGCCCAGAGCACCAGTTCAAAGTCCAGGCTGCTGTCACCAAATTTAACCAGCCATACGTCCGGTTCATGGCCTGCTTCATTCAGCACGCCGGGCACACGGGTGGCGGCGCGCGGTCCAGCGGCCTTTACCTTGTCTTTGTCGGTGCCATTAAGTGCCTGGCTGGCCATTATGACGTAGCCGGAGGGGGGGTTGATAATTTTTTACGCAGTCTGGTTACTCCAGCGTTCGCTCTTGCTGCTGTAGTGTCCACATTTGTGCATATAGTTTGCCCTGTTCCAGCAGTTGGCGATGGCTGCCACGTTCGACGATGCGACCCTGTTCCATGACGAGTATCTGGTCGGCATCGATGATGGTGGAGAGACGGTGGGCGATAACCAGGGTGGTACGGTTGTGTGCCACTTCCCGTAGCTCTTTCAGGATGGCCTGCTCGGATTTGGAGTCGAGGGCGGAGGTGGCTTCATCGAAGATCAGGATTTTTGGATCTTTTAATACGGTGCGAGCGATGGCGATGCGCTGTTTTTCGCCGCCGGAGAGTTTCAGGCCACGTTCACCAACGGTTGTCTGGTAGCCCTCGGGTAACGAGGTGATGAATTCATGGATGTGAGCGGTTTGGGCGGCGCGGATGATCTGCGCTTCCGTAGCCTCGGGATTGCCGTAGGCGATGTTGTAGTGGATGGTGTCATTAAAAAGCACAGTGTCTTGCGGCACGATTCCGATGGCGGCGCGCAGGCTCTTTTGGGTGACGTCACGAATATCCTGTCCATCGATGAAAATGGCCCCGCCATTGACCTCATAGAAGCGGAATAACAGCCGTGACAGCGTTGATTTTCCCGCGCCGCTGTGGCCCACCACAGCCACTTTTTTACCGGTGGGTATCTCAAAATCGACGTCGTGGAGGATGGGGCGGCTGGCGTTGTAGCTGAAGTTAACGTGGTCAAAGCGGACACTGCTGTTGGTGACGGTTAGTGCGGCTGCGTTGGGTTTGTCTGTGACGTCGGCGTCGTTGGCAAGCAGGCTGAACATCTTCTCCATGTCGGCCAGTGAGTGTTTGATCTCGCGGTAGACAAAACCGAGGAAGTTGAGTGGCATGAAGAGCTGGAACAGATAGGCGTTGATCAGCACCAGATCGCCGATGGTCATGGTCCCTTTGGTGACACCGTCACTGGCAAGGATCAGCAGCGCCGTCATGCCGGCGGCGATGATGGCCCCTTGGCCAACGTTGAGCAGACTGAGGGAGGTCTGATTTTTAACCGCGGCGTCCTCCCACTTTTTCATATTGCTGTTGTAACGGTTGGCCTCATACTCTTCGTTACAGAAGTATTTGACCGTTTCGTAGTTCAGCAGGGAGTCGATGGCGCGGCTGTTGGCCTTGGAGTCGAGGTCATTCATGGTGCGGCGGAAGTTCATGCGCCATTCGGTGACAATCAGCGAGAAGGCGATGTAGCTAGCGACGCTGATGAGGGTGATGATGGCAAACCAGGCGTCGTAGTTGATAAACAGGATGATGACCACCAGCCCGATCTCAAAAAGGGTGGGCAGGATATTGAAGAGCATGAAGTTGAGCAGGAAGCTGATGCCGCGACTGCCACGTTCGATATCCCGTGACATGCCACCGGTCTGGCGCTCCAGGTGAAAACGCAATGACAGGGCGTGCAGGTGGCGGAATACCCGCATGGCGACACGGCGGATCGAGCTTTGTGTGACCTTGGCAAAGATGGCGTCGCGCAGCTCATTAAACAGTGTGCTGGTCAAACGCAGTGCCCCGTAACCCAATAAAAATGCCAGGGGGAGTGTCAGCAGCACATCTTTTACGGAGAGGTGATCAACAATCTCCTTAAGAAACCAAGGGGTTGCCACCATGGCCCCTTTGGCCAGCATCAGGCAGATCAGCGCGGCGATTACCCGTGGTTTGTGCTCCCACAGGAAGGGAATTAAGGTGCGCAGGGTCTTCCAGTCGTTGCGCGGAGCAGTAGAGGCGGGGGATTCGCTATGGTGATGCATTCTGGCTCCGGGGCGGCAAAGGGGATCAAGCTAACAGAGGCGCGGTGCAAAGCGCAATTTTCACCGCGATTCACTGCCATGGTACAATCGCGGCCTCTGATTTTTGGGGAGTTTCCCGGTGCCTGTGGGTGCTGGGTGGTTTTCCGGGTATAGCCATGCGGGGCTGACGATGGGCGGGCGATGGGCGGGCGATGGGCGGGCGATGGGCGAGCTGAGTCGCTGCCAGGGTGTGGCGATCGCAATATTAAATGAATGTACTAAACCAAATTTAAAGCACAAGGATACAAAACAGAAAATGCGTAGCCATTATTGCGGCCAAGTCACAGAAGCTCTGGAAGGTCAGGAGGTTGAGGTTAGCGGCTGGGTACATCGCCGCCGTGACCATGGTGGAGTTATCTTTATTGATCTGCGCGATCGTGAAGGGATTGTGCAGGTAGTCTTCGATCCCGACAGCGCCGAGACATTTATGAGCGCTGAGCGTGTCCGCAACGAGTACGTGTTGCGTGCCAAGGGCAAGGTTCGTATTCGCCCGGCAGGTACTGAAAACAGCAACATGGTGACTGGCAAGATCGAAATCATCGGCCACGAGCTGGAGATCCTCAACCGTTCCGAACCGCCACCCTTCCAGATCGATGATGAGTGTGACGCCAGCGAAGAGGTCCGCCTGCGTTACCGCTATCTTGATCTGCGCCGTCCGGAGATGCGTAACCGGCTTAAGCTACGCGCACGGGTGACCCGTCACCTGCGTAACTTCCTGGATGATCACGGTTTTCTGGAGATCGAAACCCCTTTTCTGACCAAGGCGACTCCGGAAGGGGCGCGTGACTATGTGGTGCCGAGCCGTACCCATCAGGGTAAATTTTTTGCACTGCCGCAGTCGCCACAGCTCTTCAAACAGCTGCTGATGATGAGTGGTATGGACCGTTATTACCAGGTGGCGCGCTGTTTCCGTGATGAAGATCTGCGTGCTGACCGTCAGCCAGAGTTTACCCAGCTCGATATCGAGGCCTCCTTCATTAACGAAGAGCAGATCATGGGGCTGATGGAAGAGATGTTTCGTGATGTATTTGCCCATATCCTGGAAGTGGCTCTGCCAAAAAGTTTCCCGCGTATGACGTTTGCTGAGGCGCAGTACCGTTTTGGTTCGGATAAACCGGATCTGCGTATCCCCCTGGAGCTGATCGATCTGACTGACCTGATGAAGGCAGTGGACTTTAAGGTCTTCTCCGGTCCGGCCAACGATTCCAACGGACGCATTGCCGCGATTCGTCTCCCCAAGGGTGGCGAACTAAGCCGCAAAGAGATTGATGACTATACTGCCTTTGTCGCCATCTACGGTGCCAAAGGGTTGGCCTACATCAAGGTGAATGATGTGGCGCAGGGGCGTGATGGACTGCAGTCGCCGATCCTGAAGTTCCTGCCGGATGAGGTGGTGGCGGGTATTATGAGCCGCACTGGTGCCGAGAATGGTGATCTGGTCTTCTTTGGTGCAGATAAAACCAAGATTGTGAATGAGTCACTGGGCGCACTGCGTATCAAGCTGGGTCATGACCGGGGCCTGGTACAGCACGGCTGGCAGCCGCTGTGGGTGGTTGACTTCCCGATGTTTGAGTTTGATGAGAAGGATAAACGTTGGGCCGCTATTCACCACCCCTTTACCGCCCCGGTGGGGACGCTGGATGAAGTGGCTGCTGATCCTGGCAACGCACTTTCCCGCGCCTATGATTTGGTGCTCAACGGCACAGAGGTGGGCGGCGGTTCAATTCGTATCCACAATCCCGAGATGCAGCAGCAGGTATTGGCACTGCTGGGCATTGGTGCCGATGAGGCGCGGGAGAAGTTTGGCTTCCTGCTGGATGCCTTGAGTTACGGTTGTCCCCCGCACGGTGGTCTCGCCTTTGGCCTTGATCGTCTGATCATGTTGATGACCGGCGCGCAGTCGATCCGTGATGTGATGGCGTTCCCCAAAACCCAAAGTGCCGCCTGCCCATTAACGTCCGCCCCGTCTGATATCGGTTTGGCGCACATGCGTGAGTTAGGATTGCGTCCGCGTCAGGTAGCAACGCCTGCTGCAGCGGAGTAGCCTTTACCGGACTGAGGGTAGATTTCTCCACCCTCAGCCCCCATTTCGATGTACATTGTGTTTGTAGCAATTAGCACGGTGGGAGCCTATGAATCAAAGCAATCTGGCCATTCAACAGTTTTCACAATTAAGCGATGACGAGTGTCAGGTGCGCATCGAAGCGGCGAAGGCGCAACTGGGTGAGCGGTTACTGATCCTCGGGCATCACTACCAGCGGGAAGAGGTGTTTCGTCACGCCGACATGGCGGGTGATTCCCTCAAGCTTTCGCGGGCAGCGGCGGCATCAAAAGCGGAATACATCGTCTTTTGTGGCGTGCACTTTATGGCTGAGGTGGCGGATATCCTGACTCGTCCGGATCAAATCGCCATCCTGCCTGATCTGGCCGCCGGTTGTGCTATGGCGGACATGGCCAATCTTGCCAAGGTTGAGCGTGCCTGGCGTGAGCTGAGCGCGGTGATCAATCCGGACGAGTCAGTGACGCCGGTCACGTATATTAACTCTGCCGCTGATCTGAAGTCGTTTTGTGGCGAGCACGGCGGCATTGTCTGTACCTCCACCAACGCCCGCCATGTGCTGGAGTGGGCGTTTGAGCGACGTGAGAAGATCCTCTTTTTCCCTGACCAGCATCTGGGGCGTAATACCGGTTTTAAGATGGGCATCCCACTGGAGCAGATGGTGGTGTGGGACTTTGATCAGCCGCAGGGCGGCTTGACGGTTGAGCAGATTAAAAATGCCCGGATGATTCTCTGGAAAGGGTTCTGTTCAGTGCATCAGATGTTCAAGCCTGATCATATCGATGCCTTTCGTGCCAAATACCCCGATGGTAAGGTGATCTCTCACCCGGAAGCGTCGTTTGAGGTGTGTCAGAAATCTGATTTTGTCGGCTCAACGGAGTACATCATCCGTACGATTAATGAGTCGGCAGACGGTACCCGCTGGCTGGTAGGGACCGAGCTGAATCTGGTGAAGCGGCTTGCTGAACAGAATCGCACCAGGGGCACCCATGTACACTTTATGTCGCCAACCATATGTATGTGTTCAACTATGTTCAGGGTCGATCCTCAGCACCTGTTGTGGGTACTGGAGAGTCTGGTTGAGGGTAAGGTGGTGAATCAGGTCAAGGTGGCGCAGCAGGTGGCGCAGCAGGCGCGGTTGGCGTTGCAGCGAATGTTGGATCTGAATATCTGATATCGGGATGACAGATAAAAAATGGCACCGTCGGTGCCGTTTTTTACTGCTTGGCTTGCATCCTGTTTGCAGGCAAAAATCAAGCGGGATATGCAAAAATATTTCACTGGCATTTTGGTCGAGACGTCGCATAAGATGCGCGCGCCTGACGCCGCTTTTTTGCAGCACAGGCGTGGCTTTTGTCTATCTTAATCTATTCCACAAGGAGTTTTCCCATGAAAAGAATCATTGCCCCAGTGATTGCTGGCGTTCTGGTTTTGGGTCTGTTAACCGGCTGTGACTCAAAAGAGCGTGATGCCCTAAAAGGACAAGTGACTTCATTGCAGCAGGAGTTGGTGACAGCCAATAATGCATTGGCTGCCAAGGAGAGCGAGTTGACATCGTTGCGGAGTGAGCTGCAAAGTGTGAAAGAGTCAGAAGCTCGGGCGACTGCACAGGTTGCTGTTATAACAACTGAGCTTGAAACGGCCAAGCTGGAGCTGGAAGCAGCACTGGCGAAAAAGAAGAAGTAACCAATCTTTGCAGGGTGGGGCAGGCGTCTCTGCCTCACTCTGTCTGTCCATGTCCCGTTATCAATGGCGGGGTGTATGGGTGTTAATACCGTCCTGTCTCGTTTTTGTTATAGCCATGAATTTGTAGTGCCATTGCCATTTCCGCCTGCTCCACCATGATGGTAAACTTTCGCCTACTTGTGAACCATCGTAACGAGGGATGTATGGCAGGACATAGTAAATGGGCCAATATTCGTCACCGTAAGGGGCGTGCGGATGCCAAACGGGGCAAAATTTTTACCCGTCTGATTCGTGAAACCACCGTGGCTGCCCGTCTGGGTGGTGCTGATCCGGATGCCAATCCCCGTTTGCGTGCAGCGATAGATAACGCCCTTGGCAATAACATGTCCAAAGAGACCATCGAGCGGGCGGTCAAGCGCGGCGCTGGTGGCCTGGAGGGTGGGGATTATGAAGAGATTCTTTATGAAGGGTACGGCCCCGCTGGTGTGGCGCTAATGGTTGAGTGTATGAGTGATAACCGTAACCGCACCGTGAGCGATGTGCGCCACGCCTTTTCCAAACGTGGTGGCAACTTGGGGACAGATGGCTCGGTTGCATACCTCTTTACCAAGCAGGGCATACTCAGTTATGCATCAGGCAGCGATGAGGAGCGCATTATGGAGGTGGCGCTGGAGGCCGGTGCTGAGGATATCTCCAGCCATGATGATGGCTCAATTGATGTCATCACTTCACCAGAGTCTTTTATTGATGTGAAAGCGGCAATGGCCGCTGCCGGACTGGTGCCGGAACATGCGGATGTCACCATGAACCCCAGTTTAACGGTGTCACTGGAGTTAGAGGATGCACAAAAAGTGATGGCGTTGATTGATATGCTGGAAGAGCTGGATGATGTGCAGAATGTGTATAGCAACGCTGATTTTTCAGATGAAGTGATGGCGCAGCTCGATAACTGATGACACTTCGTATCCTTGGCATTGATCCTGGCTCCAGGATTACCGGTTTTGGTGTGATTGAGGTCAATCATGGCAAGTTTTCTTATATCACCAGTGGCTGTATTCGTGTTGAAGGTAAAAGTTTGCCGCAGAAGCTGAAATCGATTTTCGAAAGTGTGACTGAGATCATCACCGAGTTTTCACCTACGGAGATGGCCGTTGAGCAGGTGTTTATGCGCAATAATGTCTCCTCAGCGCTTAAACTGGGCCAAGCCAGAGGGGCGGCTATTTGCGCGGGAGTGATGCAGACACTGGATGTCTTTGAATATACCGCCACCCAGGTCAAGCTAGCGGTGGTGGGCAAGGGCCACGCAGATAAAACCCAAGTACAGTTTATGATGCGAGCGTTACTTAGCCTGCCGGGGCTGCCGCAAGAGGATGCGGCGGACGCGCTGGCCTGTGCCCTCTGCCATAGCAATACCCGTGACTCAGTGCTGCAAATGCGGGCGGCCCAGCAATGATTGGGCGTCTACGTGGCACCTTGGTGTATAAACGGGCACCGCTACTGATGGTGGATGTGGCGGGTGTGGGGTATGAGGTTGAGATGCCCACGAGCACCTTTTACGCCTTGCCTGATATTGGCAAGGAGATTGTGGTGCAGATCCATATGGTGGTGCGTGAAGATGCCCATCTGCTATTTGGCTTTGCGACAGAGGCTGAACGTAGTTTTTTTCGTGAGCTGATCAAGGTTAATGGTGTGGGGGCAAAAATGGGGTTGGCCATCCTCTCCGGTATGTCGGTTGATGCGTTTGCAGCGGCAATCCGCAACAACGATGTCGCTGTACTGGTACGGCTGCCCGGTGTGGGTAAAAAGACCGCAGAACGACTGATCGTTGAGATGCGCGACAAAATGGATGCTCATGTGTCGGGATTGGCAGCGATATCGACGGTGGTCAGTGCGGAACGGAGCAGTGGCAGCAACGAAAATAGTTCGCTCGGTGATGCAATCAGCGCGCTGGAGGCCCTGGGTTACAAACCGCCTGAGGCGAGCCGGATGGCACGCAACGCCCAAAGTGTGCTGCGTGGGGCAGGCCTTGTCACCGAGGGTGACTTGCCGAGTGAGCAGATTATCCGTCAGGCATTGAAGGCGGCAGCGGGTTAATGTTGAGAAGAGACTTTGATTGAGACTGATCGTCTAACCCGGGTTGCGGTGCCCGCCTCCCGTGAAGAAGAGGCGATTGACCGCGCCATCCGGCCAAAAAAACTGGACGATTATGTTGGTCAGCCGGCAGTGCGGGAGCAGATGGCTGTGTTTATTGCAGCGGCCAAAAAACGTGGCGAGGCGCTTGACCACACACTCATATTTGGTCCGCCAGGCTTGGGTAAAACCACGCTGGCACACATTATAGCCAACGAGATGGGGGTGGGCATGAAACAGACGTCAGGCCCAGTGCTCGAGCGCCCGGGTGATTTGGCAGCGCTACTGACCAACCTTGAGCCACACGATGTGCTGTTTGTGGATGAGATTCATCGACTGAGTCCGGTGGTGGAGGAGGTGCTCTATCCCGCCATGGAAGATTATCAACTCGATATTATGATTGGTGAGGGGCCAGCGGCACGTTCAATCAAGCTCGATTTGCCGCCCTTTACCCTGGTGGGCGCAACCACGCGCGCCGGGTTATTGACGTCTCCATTGCGTGACCGTTTTGGTATCGTTCAGCGTCTGGAGTTCTATAATATCGTTGATCTCACCTCCATCGTTAAACGTTCAGCACACATCCTTAATGTAACGCTCGATCATGAAGGTGCGGTTGAGATTGCACGCCGTTCGCGTGGAACACCGCGTATTACCAATCGACTGTTGCGCCGGGTGCGTGATTTTGCCGAAGTGAAGGCCGATGGCAGGATTACGGCGACAGTGGCGGCGGGTGCGCTCGACCTGCTCGATGTAGATGTACATGGTTTTGACATGATGGATCGCAAATTACTGCTGGCGATCTTGCAGAAATTTGATGGTGGCCCGGTGGGGGTGGACAGTTTGGCTGCCGCCATCGGTGAGGAGCGCGGCACTATAGAGGATGTGCTGGAACCCTATCTGATACAACAGGGGTTTATGATGCGCACCTCTCGTGGTCGTGTGGCGACCCGCACCGCGTATCAGCACTTTGGTTTAACACCACCTGCGCCTCCGGGGGATCAGTTGCAGGCTGGTGAGTCATATCAAGAGGCGCTGGATGAATTTGACAGGGGCTGATACTACTTTGTAAAGGCTAAAAGTTTTTTCAGGTACAATGTGGCACTTCCTGTGTTGAAGTCTGTCTCTGTAGGCGGTTGTGCTACTAAATTGGATTTAATGAACACTTTTTGCTGGCCAGTCCGAGTCTATTACGAAGATACCGATAGTGGTGGTGTGGTTTATTATGCCAACTACTTGCGCTTTATGGAGCGGGCACGTAGTGAGTGGTTGCGTAGCTTGGGCATTGGGCAAAACCAATTAATAGAACGAGATGGGTTGATTTTTGTTGTGCGCCATGTTGAGTTGAACTACCTCAAACCAGCACGTTTTGACGACACCCTGCAGGTGACTGTGGCTGTACAGGAACGGGGGCGTGCCAGCCTCACGTTTGATCAGCGGGTGTTGCTTGACGCTGAAGGTGAGCCAGTGGTGTTGTGTTCTGGGCAGGTAAAAATCGCTTGTATTGATGCTGCAACTATGCGGCCCCGAGCCATCCCTAATTATATTCAAGTGGAGATTGATGGTGTCATCTGATTTATCGATCATGACTTTGCTAACGGAAGCCAGCCTGCTGGTGCAGTTGGTAATGCTGTTACTGTTGTTGATATCGGTTCTTTCCTGGACCGTTATCTTCAATAAATGGAAAAGCCTGTCTCGTGCACGGCGTACAACGGCGTCGTTTGAAGACCGGTTTTGGTCGGGTGGTGACCTGAATCGGCTCTATGAGCAGGTGAGCTCCAACGGTGAAAGCAGTGGCATGGAGCGTATCTTTGTTGCGGGCTTTAAAGAGTTTGTGCGGTTGCGTAAGCAGGCGGATGCGGAGCCGATGGCTGTGATCGAAGGCGCACAGCGCATGATGCGGGTCAAGCTTAACCGTGAGGCGGATGCGATGGAGGATAACCTGCAATTCCTGGCCACGGTCGGCTCCACCAGTCCTTATGTGGGCCTGTTTGGTACTGTCTGGGGGATTATGAATTCGTTTCATGCGTTGGGTAATGTGCAGCAAGCGACGTTGGCGATGGTGGCCCCCGGGATTGCTGAGGCACTTATTGCAACGGCGATGGGGTTGTTTGCGGCGATTCCTGCGGTGGTTGCCTACAATCGCTTCCGCACCGATACCGAGCGCCTGGTGAGTAATTACGATAATTTTGTTGATGAATTCACCTCGATCCTGCAGCGGCAAGTGCATGGCGATAAAGGTGGGGCACACTAGTCGTGGCTCAGCAGCGGCAGCGTCAACGTCGTGCACCCATGGCAGAGATCAATGTTGTCCCTTACATTGATGTTATGTTGGTGTTATTGGTTATTTTTATGATTACAGCGCCACTGCTATCCCAAGGGGTTGATGTGGAACTGCCCAAGGCAAATGCAAAGCCGATGGAGACAAAAACAGAAGAGCCGCTGGTTGTATCGGTGGATGTGAAGGGGAGCTACTACCTGAATGTCGGTGCCAAAGATGAGTCCATTGTAGACAACGATGAGTTGAGTCGCCGGGTTGAGAGTGTCTTGCGTCGGCAGCCAGAGACTCAGGTAATGGTCCGTGGAGATACAGCAGTTGATTATGGCCGGGTTGTTGAGTTAATGGTGTTGTTGCAAAAGGCAGGTGCCCCGAGCGTAGGGATTATGACGGCACCGCCGGAAAATCTGCCCAAGCGCTAGTGGGTAAACAACATCAGCATGTTTAAGTTTATTCGCCAAAACCCCACGGCTTTTACTGTTGCTGTAATGCTGCATGGGTTGATGTTTGGGGTGTTATTTTTCAATTTTGACTGGAATCAGTCAATGCCGATTACTCCGCCTCATGTGGATGTGGTAAAGGCGGTGATGGTCGATGATGCTCAGCTCAAGGTAGAACAAACGCAAAAACGAAAAACAGAGGAACAGCAGCAGCGTAAGCAGGAAGAGCGTATTCAGCGTGAGGCTGAAGCAGAACAGAAAAAGGTTCTGGAGGCGCAGAAGCAGAAGCAAGAGAATGAGCGTCGTCGCGCCGACAAGGAGACAAAGCAGCTAACACAAGAGCGTCAGCAACGTGAGATTGATAATAAACGTGAGTCTGAAGTGCGCCAGAAACGTGAGGCTGATGCAAAAAAAGTAGCTGATGCGGCTGAAGGTAAACGTAAATCCGCCGAAGCGGAACAACAACGGAAGGCTGAGGAGGATCGTCAGCGCCAGGCCAGTGAGGCTGACACCGCTAAAAAACGGCAGCAGGAGCAGGAGCGCAAGGCCTCTGAAGAGCGTAAACGGGATCTGGAGCGCAAGATTGTCGAAGAACGTAAGCGCCAAGAGACTGAAGAACGCCGCTTGATAGAGGAGCAGCGCCGTAATGAGGAGTTTGCAGCAGAGCAGGCGCAACGCCAATCGGTGCGGCAGGGGCAGCTCAATAGTGAAAAGAACAACATTATGTATCAGATACAGCAAAAGGTGCAGAATGCGTGGCGTAAACCGACGGGTTGGCCGAGTGGTACTCGTTGTAAAGCGCGAGTACGATTAGTGCCAGGCACCGGGATGGCGCAGGTGATTGATGTGCATGTGGTGACAAGTTGTGGTCAGGTGCTGTTTGACCAGTCAGTGGAGAGTGCTGTGTATAGTGCTTCGCCACTGCCATTTCCAACGTCACCGGAGCTGGTCAGAGAGTTTCGAGAATTTATTTTAGACTTTAACCCTAAGGATTAATCTGTTGAATGCGTTGCGTACGTGGGTATTAACTCTTTTTATACTCTTGCTATGGAGCGGTGTTGCTCGGGCTGAGTTGACGATTGAAATTACCAAAGGTCAGCAGGGCGGCTTACCTATAGCCATTGTGCCTTTTGGCTGGCAGGGTGCCGGGATGACGCCGCCGCAGGATATAGCTAAAATTGTGACTGCTGATCTTGAGCGCAGTGGGCGTTTTGATCCGGTGGCCGCACGTGATCTATTGGCGCGCCCGACAGATGGGTCCCAGGTTAATTTTCGTGACTGGCGTTTGGTGGGAGCTCCCCATCTGGTGGTGGGCAAGGTTAGTGCGGTTGGTGATAACTATACGGTGCAGTTCCAGCTTTTTGATGTCTATAAAGAGTCGCAAAAGACCGGTTATACCTTTCAGGTAAAGGAGGGTGAGCTGCGTGCCATAGCGCATCGTATCAGCGACATTATTTATGAGGCGCTTACAGGTGAAAAAGGGGCGTTTGGTACCCGTATAGCGTATGTGACATCAACTGTATGGCAGGCCAATAATGTGCGCTATTACGCGCTTTATGTTGCCGATATCGATGGTTATAACCCGCAGCTCATCATCCGTTCGAAGGAGCCGCTGATGTCGCCTGCGTGGTCACCAGATGGCCGCAAGCTTGCGTATGTCTCTTTTGAGAGCCGGCGGCCAGTGATAATGGTTCAGGATGTTTTTACCGCTCAACGAGAAAAAGTAGCTGCGTTTAGCGGAATAAATGGTGCGCCTGCATGGTCCCCCGATGGTACGCGGCTGGCGATGTCGCTTTCCAAAGATGGGAATTCGGAAATTTACGTGATGCATGTTGCTGGCGGACGTTTGCAACGGCTGACTGAGCACTTGGCTATTGATACGGAACCGGCATGGTCTCCTGATGGACGTAAGCTGGTGTTTACATCGGACCGTGGTGGTAGACCGCAGATTTACAGGATTGCTGCCGATGGTGGCAAGCCTGAGCGGGTAACGTTTGATGGTCGTTATAACGCACGAGCCTCGTTCTCCCCCGATGGTAAGCGTATTACGTTTATCAATGGCGATGGCAACGTATTTAAGGTTGCGGTGATGGAGCTGGCGACGGGAAATATGCAGATATTGACAAATAGTCGCCTGGATGAGTCGCCTAGTTTTTCGCCAAATGGTAGTATGATCATCTACGCAACCGAACATGCTAACAGGGGTGTTTTAGCAGCAGTATCGTTGGATGGGCGTGTACAGCAGCGTATCCAGTTGCAGGAGGCTGGTGATGCCAGAGAGCCTGTGTGGGGACCGTTTACTAAGTAGAAATAATGTCGAGTGATGAGTGCAAACCGGGGATTCGGTTTGAGCAGGAAAATTGTTTTCTGGGTTTTGTTTATGGTTGCTTTAAATTAATGTGTTTTTAGGAGATATATAATGAACGTTTTTGCAAAAGGTACGGTTGTGCTGCTGTCGTCAATGATGTTGTGGGGTTGCTCTAGCACACCTAAAACAACAACTGCCCCGGTGGCAGGTACTCAGACCACTGCACCGGTATCAACACCGACCACCTCCACAATGAATGATACTGACATGAATGCCGGTGCACGTATGGCAACGGATGAGCTGTCTGATCCTAATAGTCCGCTGGCTAAGCGCATTGTATATTTTGATTTTGATAAGAGTGACATCAAACCAGAAGCTCGTCAGGTTATTGAGCATCACTCCAAGTATCTTTCTGCTAACGCCAATACACGTATTGTGTTGCAAGGCCATGGTGATGAGCGTGGTACTCGTGAGTACAACTTGAGTCTGGGCGAGCGTCGCGCGCGCGCGGTACAGCAGGTGATGACGCTGATGGGTGTATCTTCTAGCCAGCTGGAATTGGTGAGCTATGGTGAAGAGCGTCCTGCTGCTATGGGCCATGATGAAGGCGCTTGGGCGTTGAATCGCCGCGTTGAATTGGTTTACTAAGGTAAGCTAATGGTCATTCTCTCCAGACAAAGCTGGATAGGGGGTGTGGCTGCTGTTGTGCTGGCCACACTCCCTTTTGTTGCCTCGGCGCAGGAGTATCTGCCCCCTGTTGTTGATCGTTCAACGGGTTCTGCAGGTCGTGTGATTGTTAAAGGCCCTGTTGGTACAGCCGTAGCTCCGGCACCTTCACTAGAGGAGCGTCTTGGCCGTATCGAGCGGCTGGTTGATAATCAGGCGCTGGTTGATATGTTAGTGCGTCTTAACTCTTTGCAATCTGATAGCCAAGTGTTGCGAGGTGAGATGGATGCATTGGCACACGAATTAAATAATATGAAGCAGCGCCAACGTGATCTATATCTCGATATTGATCGCCGTTTGGGCAAGCTTGAAGATGCAGGTAGTCGGTCGCCAGTTGCTGCGACATCTTCTGCAGTTATGCCAGCAGAAACCATGAATACTAATGCGGCTGTCGCGCCTGGTGTTGGTGGGGTTATATCGGCGCAAGGTAGTGGCGATCCGGCACGTGAGCGAGATGCGTATCAGAAGGCATTTAATACCATGAAAGATGGTCAGTACGAGCAGGCCATCACCGAATTTAAAAGCTTTATTACTCAATATCCAGCGGGTGAGTTAAGTGACAATGCCCTTTACTGGTTGGGAGAGGCTAATTATGCTACCCGTCATTACAAAGTGGCTGTTCAGGAGTTTCGTAAGTTGCTTGAGCTACGTCCGAATAGTACTAAGGCGGCCGATGCGATGTTGAAACTTGGGTACGCCTATTATGAATTGGCTGAGTGGGACTCTGCACGTAAAGTATTGACTGACGTTGTTAGTCGATATGCAAACACAACGGCGGCCCGGTTATCTGAAAGCCGTTTGCAAAAAATGCGTCTGGAAGGGCGTTAACCCACCTCTTTTGATGCAGGCCCACCGTGACAGATAAAACCTCTGAAGTATCGTTGCCACGTCTGCGAATCAGTGAAATCTTCTTTTCCTTGCAAGGAGAGGCACGGACTGTGGGTATGCCCACCGTTTTTGTTCGCCTGACGGGGTGTCCATTACGCTGTAGCTATTGTGATACCACTTACGCCTTTCAAGGTGGTGAGTGGGTCTCTTTTGATGAGATCATTGATAGCATTGCACAGTATGAAACGCCTTATGTGACAGTTACTGGAGGTGAGCCGCTTGCTCAGCCTGATTGTGTTGCCCTGCTGAAGTTACTCTGTGATAAGGGGTACCAAGTCTCGCTTGAGACCAGCGGCGCACTGGATATTAGTGCGGTTGATATACGTGTCTCGCGCGTTATGGATCTTAAAACCCCTGGCTCGGGTGAGCAGCCGCGTAATCTGCTAGAGAATATTGAGCAGATTACCCCCAACGATCAGATTAAATTTGTTGTTTGTGATCGTAATGATTATCTCTGGAGTAGGGAGATGATTATTCGTTACGAGTTGGCTGGCCGGTGTGAAGTTCTGGTATCGCCAAGTTATGGTGAGATCAGTGCCCGTGAGTTGGCTGATTGGGTGCTTGAGGATCGCCTGCCTGTGCGCTTTCAGGTGCAGTTGCATAAATTATTGTGGGATGATGAACCTGGCCGTTGATACAGGCGCTCGTCGGAAAGCGGTATTGCTGCTTTCAGGAGGGTTGGACTCTGCTACTTGTCTTGCGATAGCGCGGGATGAGGGGTACGACTGTTATGCGCTGAGCTTCGATTATGGACAGCGGCATCACGCTGAGTTGGCGGCAGCACAACGTGTTAGTCAGGCGTTGGGTGTGCTGGAGCATAAAGTAATCCAACTTGATTTGCGTGATATTGGTGGCTCAGCGCTTACTGATTCGACGATTGATGTACCTACCGAACAGGCTGATGGTATACCGGTAACCTATGTACCAGCGCGCAATACGGTATTTCTAGCGCTGGCACTGGGCTGGGCAGAGGTATTAGGGGCGCAGGATATCTTTATTGGTGTCAATGCGGTGGACTACTCCGGCTATCCCGATTGTCGCCCAGGGTTTATTGCGGCCTTTGAACAGATGGCTAATCTGGCGACCAAAGCTGGTGTGGAGGGGTACCCTTTTCAGATTCACACTCCGCTTATTCATTTTACCAAGGCTGAAATTATTCAGCGCGGCATTGCACTGGGCGTTGACTATAGCTCTACGGTCTCTTGTTATAATGCGGATATTGCTGGATTGGCTTGTGGGTGTTGTGACTCTTGTCGTTTGCGTTTGCAGGGATTTTGTATGGCAGGTGTGAATGATCCAACCAAATATAGAAAAAAGCGAAATTAGGGCTGGTCTGATTGTGGTTTTTGGACTAAAATAGCGCCTCTTTTATGGGTCGTTAGCTCAGTCGGTAGAGCAGCGGACTTTTAATCCGTTGGTCCCGCGTTCGAATCGCGGACGACCCACCATATAAAAGTGAAGCCGGAGTGATTAATCAAATCACTCCGGCTTTTTTTGTCCGCAGAGTAGCTGTTAATGATGCTGGTGAGAATTGGCGTCTGTTGTTGCCTCATCATTTTGCTTGACGATTAAATGGATTGATTTTGTGATGTTTTCGAAGTGCAACGTCAGCGGGATGGAGTCGCCAGTTTTGATGGCCTGCTTGGGATTGCTTAGCATTAGATGGTAACTGCCAGGTTCAAGCGTTGCGGAGCCTCCTGCGTTGATGGGGAGGGTCTTTACTGTCTCCATGTGCATCATTCCGTTGTGTAGTGTGGTGCGATGTAGTTGTACGGTGCTGAATGAAGGGCTGCTGGCGGCGGTGAATACTATGTTGTTGCCGGAGCGGTTGTGAATGGTCATGTAGCCTGCCAGTACAGTGGCTGTCGGTGGGGCGCTACGTATCCAGGGGTTTTCGATATTGATCTGTTCTGCCCCCCATGCAGTGGTTGCCATGATCATTATGCTGCTGGTGATGGCGATAAGGTTGTTTTTGTAGTGCTTCAACATTGAGTTACTCTCCGTAATAGTCACGAATTTTTGTAATGACGTTGACCATTTTGCTAGCAGGGTGTGGGGGTAAGATATGGGCGCGTAGACGGCCTTGGGGGTCAACTACGAGAATGGCGGAGTAGTGATTAACCTCATAACTGTTGCTGTCGTTGTTGCTGAACTCATAAATCACACCTACAGCTTCGGCAAGCTGGTCTATATTCTTTTTGTCTCCAGTGAGCGCAATGAAATCTGTATTAAAGTAATGTACGTATTCTTTGAGCTTTTCTGGGGTGTCGCGCTGTGGGTCTAAAGTGACAAAAACGTATTTTATATCTTCATTTCCAGCCATTTTTGCGACTTGATTCATGTTTGTCAGCGTTGTTGGGCAAATGTCAGGGCAATGGGTGTAGCCAAAAAAGAGCAGGCTCCAGTGCCCTTTAAGGCTTTTTAGATGAAAGGGGGAACCCTCCTGGTCTATCAGATTGGTATCGGGTAGTGTGATGGGAGGGGATATGATTGACACTCCCATTTGTGCCTGAAACTCCAGCGGGGCAGGTTCGTTTTCTACAAACAGGGCAACGCCAGCGCCTGTGAGTAACAGGGCGAGTAATCCAAATAGAATGAGTCGGTTTTTTTTCAGAATGGGATTCATATATTTGAGCCTGGAGTAGTTATGGTTCCGGTTTGTTGTGTGGAATGGATCATGTTTATCGATGATACCCATTTTTTTCGTATAAAAGAGGTTTTTATGCTGTAAAAGTAGTGATTTTTTCTTTAATGGATGGTACAAGATCAAGGGAGAGGGAAAATCTGTTTTGTCGTTGTTGGCAACAAGGTAAACTCTTGTCATCACATACATTCATTTTGAAAAACAACTCTTGTTTATCAACCACAGGGGCGAGTATAGCAATGAAAAAAACTGTAAAGAAGGCTGTAACCAAGAAGGCAGCTGTACCTAAGAAAGCTGTTGTGAAAAAAGCAGCAGTGAAAAAGGTGGCTGTTAAGCCAGCAGCCAAGCCTAAGAGTGTTAGCAAGGCGTTTACCAAATCTGAGCTGTTGAATACTATTGCCGAGAGCAGTAGTGTGGCAAAAAAAGATGTTAGTGCCGTGCTAGATGCCTTGGCTAACGTCATTGAGTCGCACATTAAAAAGGGTGCTGTTGGCCAGTTCACCCTGCCTGGACTGTTAAAAATCAAAACAATCCGCAAGCCTGCTACAAAGGCTCGTAAGGGTACTAATCCGTTTACAGGTGAAGAGACGATGTTTAAGGCTAAACCAGCCCGGACAGCAGTTAAAATTCTGCCGTTAAAGAAAGTGAAGGAGATGGTGGCTTAAACACCACCTAACTGTTTCTGTTTGGCAGATTGAAAAAGAGGCCTGGTTCGTGAGAACCAGGCTTTTTTATCTCTTAATATCGGGGAGTCAGTGGTTATTTTGTTGCTGCTGGCTTCAGTTCAATTGGGGGCATCCGCATTTTAAATGGAGTGGCTGTGCGGTTCAGTCGATCGTCGTAGATGGTGGCAAAGGCCAGCACCTGTTTGACATAGTTCCGGGTCTCCTTGTAAGGGATGTTCTCAATCCAGATATCGGTGGCGATCTTTTCATTGGGGAGCCAGCTTTTTACCCGGTGGCTCCCCGCATTGTATGCGGCACTGGCGAGTGCTGTATTTTGATCAAACCTATTTAATACTTTGCTCAGGTAGCTGATGCCAAAGCGAATGTTGGTATCGGTATCAAGCAGTTGATTGCTGTTATTTAGGCGCACGGAGAGCTCTTCGGCGATCATTTTGCCGGTGTCGGGCATAATCTGCATTAATCCCATGGCCCCTTTAGGTGAGAGCGCATCGCTGGCAAAGGCGCTCTCCTGACGGATGATGGCATATGCCCATGCGGGGTCTATTTTCTGAAGGGTGGCATTTTTCATGACCTGCTCACGATAGGTGACTGGAAAACGAATCTCCACTTCATCCATGTAGTTGGCACGAATGAGAGCAGATATAGCGCGATCGTGCCAACCCCATTCGTGAGCTATTTTGGCTGCCTTGAGCAGTGTGCTGGCATCGCTGTATTGTGTTAAATGGTACCATTCGCGTCGAGCATTACTGATGTCACCCATGGCATAAAACTCCCGCGTACGTTGAATGGCGGGGAGTTTACGTGCGGCTGCCAACTCATCTTCTGAAAACTGAAGTGCCCGGTGTTCAAATGCGTAGCCCACGCCGATTCTGTCAGCGGCCATGAATCCGTAGTAGTCGCGGTTTTTGGCGGCGGCAATAAATGCCTGGCGCGCCTGTTCGGTATTGCCAGTGGCTTCGTAGGCACGGCCACGCCAATATTGCCAGCGTTCGTTCTCCTGCTCTGTGGTGGTGAGTTGATTGATCCAGGAGAGGGCGCTTTTCCAGTCGCCCGAGTTAATGGCGGTGAGAACGCGCCATTCACGCACTGCAGCGTTATCGCTGCTCTTGAGGTTGTTGAGCCACTGCATTGCGTCAGGGGCCTTTGCTCGGGCTAGTGTTAATGCAATATCGGTTTCAACACGATCAGAATCGTTTTTATCGAAGGTGTAAGTGGTTGTCAGTGTGCGCCAGGTGTCCGCTGCCATTTTTGGGTTGAGCCGGGTTAAGCGCTGCATACTGTAGGCGATAATAGTCCTGTTGATAGGGCTATTATCTTTGAGCTGTGGGTTGGTGAGAATTGTTTCCGGGCGCAGGTGTGTGTCGTGCCAGAGTGCTGCCCAGTTTTGCTGCTCTTTGCTGAGGTATGGTTCCAGGGCACGTGCTTCGTACGTCTCCCCGCTCTGCATGAGCAGCACAAGCCGACTCCATGTCAGTGCCTGATCCACAAAACCAGCGCTACGCCATGCTGTGATGAGTGGTTCACAGTCACTAGGCAAAGGGCTGGAGGTGAGCCAGAGTCTATCCAGCTCCTTAAACGCAGCCTCTCTGTCACCAGTTTTATAGAGTGCATAGCGGTAGTTGCATTGCAGCCCGATATTGTCGCTGGGTGTATAAAAGGCGATGAAGGGTGACCACATTCCCTGGCTGGCGAGGTGGTCCAGCCATCTGTTGTTGAGGCGGTTGGCCAGTGGCGTGTCACTGTATTTTTTTATAAAGCGGGTGATGGTTGCGCTGTCGTTTTTACTGAAGTCCTGGGTCATCTGCCAGTACTCCAGATAGGGGTAGAGCGGGTACTCCTGTAGCTGCGGTGATAATTTGTTGTATTGCTCTATGCGGCCATTTTTTAATGCATCATTTGCGGCCTGAAACAGGGTGCGTTGCTGGCTTGTGCTGGCTTCATCAGTGGCGGCGCTCGTCTGCTGTGATGGCAGAAGCAATAATGCCATCGACATTACAACTGCTTTCAAAGTGGGTGCGTGAAATGAGCAGTGGGGCTGTTGACCGGCATGGCGGCTGAAAAGTGAGTATGGCACGAGGCTGTTTGGCTTCTATATTGTGGGTTTAATATGAAGTATGTCATCCGAGTGTTATGAATGCCAGACTGTTTTTGTGAAGGAATGAGGTTGGGTTTGAGAGATAGAGTGTTGCTAAAAATAGGGGTCTTTGCCGAATGGCACTTACTTAAGCTTCTGAGGATGTCCATTTTTCTTCACCTCAGCTCTGGCTTGATCACGTGGTTTCGTAAGCAAAGGGTAAGGCTTCGGTCGTCGTTTAATGGCACGTGGCTCAATACGCCCTGGACGATTTCCAACCCGTTGTTGCGCAATCAATGCAAACAGTTCGGAAAGCACGTCATCCTCATAACCCATGCCTCGTTGATTCCATGCCACCCAAAGTTGAAGGGTATGTTTGAAGCTGAGTTCACGGGGTAGCTTGTCTGCCAATAAGGCGGATTGAGCCATGATTAGCCGGATCAGGTTATCAGCCAGCAGATATACCCAGATCTCCTTGACGACCATCTCTGGCGTCTTGCAGCTCAACACCTCCATGCCCAAGGTGGTTTTGATGTTGCGCAGATCCAGTTCAACATGCCAGCGGTTACGATAAAACTCTTTAAGTGCAGCCTTGGGCATCTGTTTTGGACACAGTAACGTTGTCACCAGAATTTTGTTGCCCGTTTTCAACTCCCTTACCGTCAATGTCTCTGGGGCGCTCTCATAATGCTCCTGGGACATCCAGTCAGGTTTAATCTTTGGCTTGCACAATACAATCAGAGGGTCGTGCTGCCCCAATCGCTGGCCACGGCGAAAGTCGGTGCTGCGTTTCCGTGCCCCTTGCTGTTCAAAGACTGCATTCACGTTTCGACGTTGCAGCTCACACAGCAAAAAATAGCTGGCGTAATAGGCGTCACCCAACAGAATGTCACCTGAGTTGAGTGTGTCGAGCATCGTGCGCAACAAAGATTGCTCATCACTGCCCTCGCCTAGAGGCGCCTACTTTTGGTGCCCTGGCAACTACCGATGGCGGCATTGAGCACGGCTCCACTCCCCAGACATATCAGCGCCACAAGGCGGGATAAGGGAAAACCCAATCCGGGTTTTTGACTATTCGGCTGTGGGAAGCGTTCTTGATTAGCGAGAGTATCGGGCAACGATACCGTCGTGCCATCGACCCGTCGTACGGGGTGATTTTGATAATGCCAAGCGTTGGGCGCCTGCTTTGTGATCAATTGTCCTGTGCGATGGACCAGTGCACTCACCATCTCCGTCGGCAGCCTTTTCCTCGCCTGACAATAAGCGCCTGTATGAGTACTGCAACCTGCCAAGCCACCGGCCAAGCGTTTGATGGCGGCTTCATTCACAGCTTTCTGGCATGCACGGTCTGCGCTTAGGGCCTGCGCCAAAAACATCGATAATGTCTCTGTGGGTGGGAACAGTCTTTCACGATGATCGGGCAGTAATGATTCAATGTCATTTAGCAATTGCGAGCTGGTCAGTAGATTGAAAAAGTCATAAGAATCGGTGTTCGCAGCTCGAGTGTGGACGCGCCGCTGTTGATACTCACGTGGACTGTGGTTAGGATGCATTCTGGCTGGTTCCTTGGTGATGGGTGTTGGTTTCGCAGCTCATACCTTATCACCTTGGATCAGCCTTTTTAATCCTTTTAAATCATGTGGTTGTGGTTAAGTAAGTGCCATTCGTGTCTGACCCCATTACTTCTTCTGACCCCATTACTTCTTCTTGTCATAAATAATCGTGTCTGACCCCATTTATTACCCCATTTATTAGTGTCTGACCCCATTTATTACCATTTATTATGTCTGACCCCATTTATTCGTGACCCCATTTATTCGCAATTTTAACTAAATGGTGATTGAGTACAGTCATCCATCCCAATGGCAAAACCAACTTTAATGATCAAATACCGGCACGGTTCAAATCAGGGTGCCACTCAGATACCGTAATAGCCCGCTGCCTACCACTCAACGCCTTCAATTAATTGCCGTTTTCCGGTTGGCATAGGCTCGTCTACTGGTACCCAAAACACACCGTTTTTGAACCGTGCCCAAATCCGCTACGGGCAGATTTGAGTGGATGTGCTCGCCCTCGCCCTTCCGCGGAGCGTCACGTCACGATCCTGAACGAGCGTCTGGCCTGCGGAGTTGCTGACCGACAAACGGAACGTTGCCACGGCCGGCTCGCCCGGTTCACACTGTGTGCCGCCAAACACGAACGGCGCGCTAAACGTGGCGGTTTGGCCGCCGGACACCGTAACCGTCGGGTCGCCGCTGAGCCAGACCCAACTAAAACCGAACGGAGCAACGCCGCCTGACACACTTACGGTGGCGGTGCCGCTGATTGCTCCGCTGCCGGCACGGGACCACGTAAGGACCAGCGGCGTTGTGGTGACGATCATCGGCGATGGAAGGGGTGGCGGCGGTGGCGGCGGCGCGATGACCGGTGGGGACCACGGTATCAACCTCCCGACGCAAGTCGTGTCAGCCTCGTCGTTCGGAAACGGATGGATCTTGCAGGGCCGATACAAATACCCTGGCGGCAGGATATCCGGCATACCAATCTCAAAGGGTCCTTCCACGCCGGGACTGATCGGCCCTACGAACAACGCGCGGAACAACGCATCACGGACCGCGGGTCGCCACGGCACAAAGCCGGCGACAGAACGATAGCCCGAGGGAGACGCATAGCCCATGTCACGGCCATCGAAGCGACGCGGAGGGAAACCGAATGCGGTGGGTCTTGCCGGTGCAACGTCAAGCCATTGATGATTGCCATCCAGGCTCACGAAGGCATCGGCAACGATGTTCTCCGTGCCTGCGAAAGTGGGTGAACCATTTGCGTCGACGG